>CAWKEQ010000035.1:0-65194 GCA_963848565.1 uncultured delta proteobacterium | reverse complement strand
GCACGCCAGGTCCAAGCGGATGGAAGGCGGCGCCACCCCCTGAGGAGCGTTCAGGCCGGGTCAGGTGAAGGAAGTTATCGTAATGCTGGACTATCTTGGATCTGCGGGCCTAGAGCCCCGGTTCCTCCTGACGTGAGAGAAAGATATGGCAGCGCCTGCAGCAGCACAGAGTGGCAGATACTTATACGCCATAGTAACCGCTCCCGGGGAGCCGACTTATAACTTTGCCGGGATTGACGGGGCTCCGGTGTACACCATCGCCAACGGCCAGGTGGCCGCGGTGGTGAGCGACGTAGTTAACGACCGGATCCGCCCGGAACGGCGGCATCTGGCCGCCCAGCAGGCGGTGCTCAAGGGACTGATGTCCCGGGCCGACGCCATGCTCCCCATGGCCTTCGGCATCATCGCCGACGGTCCCAAAGCCATCCAGAAGATCCTGTCCCGCAACCACGAGGCCTTCCTCAAGCAGCTCCACCGCGTGGCCGGGATGGTAGAAATGGGTCTGCGGGTCTCCTGGGATGTTCCCAATATCTTTGAATTTTTTGTCAATACCCATAAGGACTTGCGGACCGCCCGGGATCGCTTTCTAGGCCCCTACAAAAACCCTTCCCAGGAAGACAAGATCGAGCTGGGGCGCCTATTCGACCACCTCCTGAACGAGGACCGGGAAGCCTTTACCGAGAAGGTGGAGGAGATCCTGTCCGGTTATTGCCGGGAGATCAAGCGTAACAAGTGCCGCAACGAAAGCGAGGTGATGAGCCTGGCCTGCCTGGTGGGACGCAACACCCAGGCGCGTTTCGAAGAGGGCGTGTTCGAGGCGGCCAAGCTGTTCGACAACAATTATACGTTTGACTACAACGGCCCTTGGGCCCCCCACAATTTCGTGGAACTGGACCTCCGGCGGTAAACCCCCGCAAAGGAAGATCTGATGTTTCTCATCGATGACCTGCTGCTGTCTCCGGTTAAAGGCGTGCTCTGGGTATTCCGGGAGATTCACGATGCGGCTGAAAAGGAACTGGCCGGGGAGAGCGAGGCCATCACCGGGGCCTTAAGTGAACTCTACATGAAGCTGGAAACCGGGCGGATCACCGAGGCGCAGTTTGACGCCCAGGAGAAGGTGCTTCTGGACCGCCTGGACCGGTTGCAGTTGGAAGAGCAGGCCGCGGCCGCGCCTGAGAAGAAGCCGGCCAAGCCGGGCTCCAGGGCCAGATCGAGCCGGAGAAAATCCCCCCCGGGGAGAAACCGGTCACTTTCGCCTGACCGACGAGGCCCGATCAACGCCGGCAGGTTAAACCCAAGCGCCAGGGAGACAGGATATGAACCAGTTGGTGGCCGCGGACGCGACGCCGTGAGCCTGGAGAAGCCTTGCTGAGGTCGCCAAAACTTTTCCCGCTTGAGGCGGCAGACGCCACCCCCGGCAGGCATGATACCGCCTTTTACTACTCTCATGGGGGCAACGGCTGTGCTCAGTTTTCTAGAGGATTCCGGTCTGAGACTGCTCTTTTTCGGCGGCAAAGGCGGGGTGGGAAAGACCACCTGCGCCGCGGCCGCGGCGCTGCGCTATGCCAGCCGGTTCCCCCAACGCCCCTACCTCCTGGTTTCCACTGATCCGGCCCACTCCCTGGCCGACAGCCTCGGCGATTTTCAACCCCCCCACAATTTAACGGTCTTGGAGTTTAGCGCCCAGAATTCCGTGGATGCCTTCAAGGCCAAGCACCGCAGCAAGTTTGCCGAGATCGCGGCCCGGGGCACCTTCCTGGATGAAGAGGATATTCGCCGCCTCCTGGACCTCTCCCTGCCTGGCCTGGATGAACTCATGGCTTTGCTGTCCATCGCCGGATGGGCGGAGTCCCGGGCCTACGACCTCATCGTGTTGGATACCGCTCCCACGGGGCACACGCTGCGGTTGCTGACCACGCCGGATTTAATCCGCACCTGGCTCAAGGCCCTGGATGCCCTATTGGCTAAGCACCGATTCATGCAGCAGCGTTTCCGGGGTTCATATCAGCGGGATGAATTGGACCAATTTCTGTTGGATTTGGCCGCCGCGGTGAAACAGATGGAGGGTCTCCTGCAAGACCCCCGGTCTTGCCGCTTTGTGCCGGTGATGCTGGCGGAAGATCTCGTCATCAGCGAGACCCGGAATCTCCTGGGGGAACTTCAGCGCCTCCAGATCCCGGTCAGGGAGGTGGTGGTCAACCGCCTCTTTCCGGAGAATTCCTGCTCCCTGTGCGGCGAAGCGCGGCGGCGTCAAGGGCAGCTTTTAAGAGAGCTCTTAAGCGACGCCTCCTCAGACGGATATGCCTGGTGGGGCGTGCCCCTGTCCCCGCAGGAGATGCGGGGCTCGCTCCTGGAGACCTTTTGGGATGGGGCCGCCGCAGTGGATCAGGCGCTGCCGGTCCGGCCCGCAGCACCCCTGGAACTGCCGCCCCGGGTGGAGGCCGCGCCCCCCTGCCCGTCTTCCGGGATCACCTATCTGATTTTCGCCGGCAAAGGGGGCGTGGGCAAGACCACCCTGGCCTGCGCCACCGCAGTGCGCCTGGCCCAGGAGTTCTCAGGCAAAGAGATCTTGCTCTTCTCCACCGACCCGGCCCACTCCCTGGCCGCCTGCCTGGAAGCGGACATTGGCCCCCGGCCGGTGCGCCTCGCCCCGGGCCTGACCGCCATGGAGATCGACGCCCCCGGAGAATTCGCCGCTCTCAAGAAGCAGTATCAACAGGAGCTGGAGAATTTCCTGCAAACCACGTTCGAAAACTTCGATCTTCCCTTTGACCGCCGGGTAATGGAGCGGATGCTGGATCTGTCTCCTCCCGGGCTGGACGAGATCATAGCCCTGGTGCGGGCCATGGAGTTCCTGGAGACGGGCCGCTACGATATCTTCATATTGGACTCGGCCCCCACCGGCCATCTGCTCCGCCTCCTGGAACTGCCGGAACTGGTTGACCAGTGGCTCAAGACCTTTTTCGGGTTGCTCTTGAAGTACAAGCTGACTTTCCGGTTTCCGACTCTCTCTCAGCAGTTAGTCAAAATTTCCCGAAACCTGAAACTTCTGAGGAACTTGTGGCAAGACCCGGCCCGGACAGCGCTCTATGCCGTGAGCATCCTTACGGAAATGGCGTTCCAGGAGACCTGCGACCTGCTGGCGGCCTGCGGGCGGCTGGGGGTGCCGGTGCCGGTGCTGTTGCTCAACCTGGCCACTCCGGCCTGGGATTGTCCCCTGTGTACTGCCCTGAACCGCCGGGAGGCCCTCATGAAGGATAAATTCCAACAAACCTTTCCCGGCCGCCATCAAACCGTCATCTATCGCCAGACCGAGCCTCGGGGACTGACGTGCCTGGGTGAATTGGGACAGGCCCTCTACCGTCTCGGCATAATGGAGAACCACCATGGGGCTGCTGCTGATATGCCCTCATTGTCAGGCTAAGATACCCTTGCCCTCCCGGATTTGTCCGGCTTGTGGCGCCGACCTGCGAGACCTGGCCCCGGAAGATCGCCGCTATTTCATCGGCAGGCCGGAAGCCCCGGAGGCTCCGCCCCGGGTCCCCGAGGTGGTCTCTCTCCCCTTCCCGGAGGCAGATGAACCGGAATTGGGGGAGCTGTACCCGGAACCCATGATGGGTGCAACCGCCCGCCTGGAGAGCAAAGATGTGTCGTTGTGTGAAGCCCTGGACCGCGTCCTCAATAAGGGTGCGGTGCTCTTTGGAGAAGTGATGATCTCCGTGGCCGATATCGACCTGGTCTACCTGGGGCTCCAGGTCATCCTGGCCTCCATGGAAACAGCCAAGGGACTCAAGCCGCTCCAGGAGGGGCAGCGGGGTCCGAATATTTTCGACAAGGGAGTCCAATGATGAAACTGCCGGAACCGGGGCAAGTCGAGTCCCAGGCCCTGGGCGATTTTGCCAAAATAATGCAAGGCGGGGCCTCCATGGCGCCCCCCCGGGCCGGTGGCCAGCCTCCCCGGATCAATCTGGACCAGGACAAACTCAAGAACAGCCTGGGACAACTGGTCCTGACCCTGGTGAAACTGCTGCACGAACTGCTGGAGCGCCAGGGAATCAGGCGCATCGAGGCCGGTTCCCTTACGGACGAGCAGATCGAACGGCTGGGGGTAACTTTTATGAAGCAGGCACAAGAGATCGACAGACTCCGGCAAGAGTTTGGGCTGGAAGAAGAAGACCTGAATATCGACCTTGGCCCCCTGGGCAAACTCCTCTAGGAGGAACCGCACATGGAAAGACAAAAAGGCATCCAGAGTTCCATTCAGAGCACCAACCTGGCGGATCTCCTGGAACGCATCCTGGACAAGGGTATCGTCATCGCCGGAGATATCAAGATCCGGCTGGTGGAAGTGGAACTCCTCACCTTGCAGATTCGCCTGGTGATCTGTTCAGTGGACAAGGCCAAAGAATTGGGGATAGATTGGTGGGTCGCCAACCCCTCCTTTAGTCCCCAGGCCCCTACGGAAGAGCTGGCCGCCTCCCTGGCCCGGATTGACGAGCGGCTGGGCCGGCTGGAATCTGCCGTGGCCGTCCCTTAAGTCCCTCCAACCCCGATGAGACGGGTGGTCGTAGATACCTGAATCTATAACTATCCCCGAGGACATTACTCCATAAGCCATGCCAATCCGGACTTATAGCCTTGCTACGCAGAGGTTAAGAGGGCGGATTGGCCTTTGCCGCGGCGCTGGTTGAAGGCATTCGGTCAGCCGAGAAAAATGAGGGGCCCCTCGGTGGGCTTCTGCCGGAATGGGCATTGCAAATCCCTCCTAAAGCCTCAGAGGCGGAAGTCCTGGGGCGTTCCCCAAAAATGAGACTGTCATAACGCCAGGCCCCGAGAGGTGGGGAGGAACGGGCCTCATGCGACATTCTCAGTCAACGGCCGAAAAATCACCCGAATTATTGCTACGTCAGAGTTGCTCTTCGCCAACATCCGGAGGGACCGCGCTAAGACTTGCGGGTCCTCATATAACCGGGAGCACCCCTGGTTCCCCGGGTTTGCAAACCGTTTGGGAATATGGTAGATTTTCCCCTATAATTAAAGAGTTTTAGGAAACCCCCAAGGACCAATCCATGACTGAAATCGATAACGCGGCCTTTGCCTCCGATGAAGAGATGGAGGCGAGAGTCCGTCCCCTGGTGAATGAAATCCTGGAGCGCTTCAACCAGGAGGATGTTTCGCCGTCCCAGGCGGGGCTGGTAGTCCTGGCCCTGATTTACCGGCTTATGGAAGTGATGCATGACGCGCCGGAGGCCCGCCGGTTTTTCATCCTCTCCCTGATTAACCTGGTCAATAATTATCTGGCCGAAGAAATGGAGAACCCGGGGGAGTGTGTCGCTGCGGATCAGGAGGAATAGTCCTCAATACGGCGCGCCACCGCCAACGCCAGGAGTTCGAATCCCGCTATGCTGCGCAAGGCCAATAACGTACTGGAACTTGTCGGGCAGACCCCCATTGTCCGCCTGAACCGTCTCAACCCCCATCCCCAGGTGGAGATCTACGTCAAGCTGGAATATTTCAATCCCGGCGGTTCCATCAAGGATCGTCCGGCCCTGGCTATGATTGAGGCGGCGGAAGCTAAAGGCGAACTAACCCCGGGGAAGACCATCATCGAGGCCACCAGCGGCAATACCGGCATCGGGTTGGCCATGGTCTGCGCCGTCAAGGGCTATCACCTGCTCCTGACCATGCCCGAGTCCGCCAGTCTGGAGCGCAAACGCATCCTCAAGGGCATGGGGGCGGAAATCCTGCTCACCCCGGCGCACCTAGGGACCGACGGGGCCATTGAAGTGGTTTATCGGATGGCCCGGGAAAATCCGGACAAATATTTTCTGGCGGACCAGTTCAACAACCCCTTCAATCCCCAGTCCCATGAGTCCACCTGCCGGGAGATCTGGGAGCAGACCGAAGGCAAGGTCACCATGGTGGTGGTGACTATGGGCACCACCGGCACCCTCATGGGCGTCTATGAGGGCATGAAGCGGTTCAATCCCGACATCCGCATTGTGGGTGTGGAGCCGTTTCTGGGCCATGCGCTACAGGGCCTGAAGAACATGAAGGAATCCTATAAACCGGGGATCTTCGATAAGACCAAGGCCGACGAGATCGTCAACATCGAGGACGAAGAGGGGTATGAGACGGCCCGGCGCCTGGCCCGCCAGGAAGGCCTGTTCCTGGGCATGAGTTCGGGGGCCGCGGTGGCCGTGGCCATCCGCAAAGCCCGGGAGATGGACCGCGGCCTCATCGTGGCCATCGCCCCTGACAGCGGCGAACGCTACCTCTCCACCGCCCTGTTCACCGAAAAGGAAGCCCCCACCCTCCACTTCTACAACACCCTGACCCGGGCCAAGGAGGCCTTCGAGCCCCGGCGCGCCGGTGAGGCCACCATCTTTGCCGACGGCCCGGCCCTTTACGGCCACCTCTCCCTGGGGGTAGCCCGCCGCCTGGCGGTGGCCGACCTGCTCCACCGCTACCTCAGCTCCCGGGGCTTCAAAATCCGGCAGGTGGTGAGCCTCATCGACCTGGACGACCGGGCCATGGCCGGGGCCGCGGCCGCAAGCCAAAACTTGCAGGAATTCACCGGGCACTACCGGCAGGAATTCTTTCGGGACATGCAAGCCCTGCGCATCCAGAGCGGCGTTCTTTACCCCCTGGCGTCCGACCACATCGACGACATGGTCAACCTCACCCGGAAGCTTCTGGAGAAGGGTTACGCCTATGAAAAACTGCGCTCAGTCTATTTCGACATCTCACGTTTCAAGGACTACGGGCGCCTTTCCGGGATAGACCTGAGCAAAATCCGGGTGGGCAAAACCGTGGACCTGGACGAGTATGCCAAAGAAAACCCCCGGGATTTCACTTTGCTGAAACGCGCCAAGCTGGCGGAACTGAAAAAAGGCCTCTATTACACCACCCCCTGGGGTCAGGTGCGGCCCAGCTGGCACCTGGAATCCGCCGCCATCGCCCTGAAACACCCGGGAGAAACCGTGGATTTTCACGTGGGCAGCGTGGAATCGCTCTTTCCCCACGATGAAAACGAAAACGCCATCTTCACCGCGGCCACGGGCAAACCTGAGGCCCGGGCCTGGCTCCACTGCGAGCGGGTCCTCAAGGACGGCCGTCCCCTGAAAGAAGCGGGCCAGATCACGGTCCGGGACCTGATGGCCCAGGGCTATCGGGGCGAGGAGGTGCGCTACTTCCTCCTGGCCGCCCACTACCGCAAGCCCCTGGCCGTGAGCGACACCAATCTCAAGGCCGCGGCGGTGGCCCGGACCCGCCTGGACCACTTCCTGGAGCGCCTGGCATTGATGACCGGTGACGCTCCCCTCACCCCGGCCATCGAAGAGCGCCTCTTTTTGCTGAAAAAGGAGTGCATCGCCGCCCTGGATGACGACCTCAACATCTCCCGGGTCCTGTCGGCCATTTTCGCCGCGGTGGGGGATTTCCACACCGATATCGACCACGGCCGCCTGGGACCAGCCGCCGCCGCCGCCATCCTGGCCCGTTTCCAGGAACTGGACGAAGTCCTGGGCGTCATGAACCTGGCGCCGCCGGCGGAGACCGAAGATAACGAGATCGAGGCGAAGCTGGCGGCCCGGGAAGAGGCGCGGCAGCGCCGGGATTGGGCCGCCGCGGATCAGATCCGGGATGAACTGGCGGCCCGGGGCATCGAGATCACCGACACCGCCGCCGGCCCCCGCTGGCGCCGGCGGTAAGGAGAGAGAGAAATTTGTGGGGAAGGGGGCTGAGGGCAAAAGCCCTTACCTTACGAAAAATCCCCCACGCCCCCACCCCCAATCCCATTAGCAGGGGCGACCCGCCGGGTCGCCCCTGAGATTTTCCGGTGGCACAAGCTTTCCAGCCTGTGCCAAACCGAGGTCAGCCATGTACCCCGAACATTACTGGCAATGGCACACCTGGTGGGTCTTTCCCCTGTTCATGCCCATCTTCTGGCTCATCATCATCGGCCTGTGCCTCTACTTCATCTTCGGGCGCCGCCGCTCCAGCCGGACCTGGATACCCGGCCGCGGATTTGGGGATGAAACCGCCCTGGATATCCTGAAAAAGCGCTACGCCAAAGGGGAAATCAGCAAAGACGAGTTCGAGCAGATGAAGCGGGATATTCAGGGGTGAAGGTTCCGTTTGGGGGAAGAAGCTGATTTAACGCACGACGACAGGCAATCTTCTGATTACCGCCTCGGGAGTATGGTCGGGACGAGAGGATTTGAACCTCCGACCCCAGCGTCCCGAACGCTGTGCTCTACCAGGCTGAGCCACGTCCCGACTTTGTTAAATGTATCCAAAAGGCGGCGCTGGGGCAAGAGAAAATCTGGCCTCGACTCCCTGAAGTATGTTGTCCTCACTGTAGGGGCGGGTTTCAAACCCGTCCCTACGGGTATGGATGAAATTTTTGGAGCCCAGGCTTTCTATCCTGGGCACACAGGCCAGCGGCCTGTGCCACTTGAGGTAAGGCAATGAGATCCCGTTTGGCAAACCAGGAGCTTGATGGGCGGAAGTGGTTGGTTTTCCTGCTTCTGATAGTTTTTATGGCCACGCTCCTCGCCGGCTGCAAGGCCCAGGAGGAGGAGAAGCGCTACGGCGGCCCGGATACCGGCCCGGCCTACGGCGACCTGTTCATCGACGCCTCCATCGGCGACGCCAGCACCTTGATCCCGCCCCTGGCCATGGACGCGGCCTCGGCCAGCATCAACTCCCTGGTCTATAACGGCCTGGTGAAGTATGACGGCAACCTCAACCTGGTAGGGGACCTGGCCGAAAGCTGGGACATCTCCCCGGACGGGCTGACCATTACCTTCCATCTGCGCCATGGGGTCAAGTGGCAGGACGGCGCCCCCTTCACGGCCAAAGATGTCCTGTTCACCTACCAGGTGATGGTGAACCCCAAGACCCCCACCGCCTATTCCGGGGACTATCTCCAGGTGAAAAAGGCGGAGGCGCCGGACGATTACACCTTCCGGGTCACCTATCCCCAGCCCTTTGCCCCCGCCCTGGGCTCCTGGGGCCTGGCCATCCTGCCCCAGCACCTGTTGGCTGGCCAGGACCTCACCAAGTCGCCCTTAGGAAGGCACCCCATCGGTACCGGCCCCTATATCTTCAAGGAATGGCGGGCCGGGGAAAAGATCGCCCTGGCCTACAACCCCAACTATTTTGAGGGCCGCCCCTATCTCAACGGCTACATCTATCAGGTGAAACCGGACACGGCCACCATGTTCATGGAGCTCAAGGCCGGCAACCTTGACCGGATGAACCTCAATGCCATCCAGTATACCCGCCAGACTGAGTACCCCAAGTTTAAGCGGCTGTATAAAAAGTATCGTTACATGCCTTTTTCCTACATCTATCTGGGGTACAACCTGAACGATTCCCGCTTCGCCGACCGCCGGGTGCGCCAGGCCCTGACCCATGCCATCAATAAAAAGGAGATCATCGAAGGGGTGCTCATGGGCCTGGGAGAGGAAGCCACCGGCCCCTATAAACCCGGCACCTGGTACTACAACCCCAACGTGCCCAAATTCCCCTACGATCCGGCCAAGGCCAAGGCTTTGCTGGCCGAGGCCGGATGGACCCCCAATGCCGACGGTATCCTCACCAAAGACGGCCACCCCTTTGCCTTCACCATCCTCACCAACCAGGGGAACGATACCCGGCAACGCACCGCCGAGATCATTCAGAGCCGGCTCCGGGCCATAGGTATCCTGGTGAAGATCCGGCAGGTGGAGTGGGCCTCCTTCCTGAAGGAATTCATCCAGAAGGGGCGGTTCGAGGCCATCCTGTTGGGCTGGAACACCGGCCTGGACCCGGACCAGTTCGATATTTGGAGTTCCACCAAGACCAAGCCCGGGGAACTCAACGTCATCGGCTACAAAAACCCCGAAGTGGACGCATTGCTGTCGGAGGGCCGCCACACCTTTGACCGGGAAAAACGGCGCCGGGCCTACTTCCGCTTCCAGGAGATCCTGGCCGAGGACCAGCCCTACACCTTCCTCTTCGTCCCCGATGCCCTGCCGGCCATCGCCCGCCGCTTCCGGGGCATCAAACCCGCGCCCGCCGGGATCGACTACAACTTCATCAAATGGTACGTCCCCAAGGGCGAGCAGAAGTACTCCATGTCGCCGTAGCGAGAACTGAGGCCGACAGGTTCATCCTCAGGGCCTGAGCAATGCGGCCCAGGGTTGGTTTCATAACCCTGGAACCAGATCTTGCCGGGAAGGCTGGGTTTGAACCGCGCCCGGACCGCCAAGGTTGGGCTGGCCGGCAATCCTTGGCGGCGTCTCAACGCCCTTGGTTTGCCGGGTCTCCCAATTATAGCGTTTGCCAGAAGTATTTTCCGATGGCGGCATCATTCTAACCCCCCCTAATCCCCTTCAGTAAATGGGTTAACTATAAGGAATTGCTGGTAAAATACCAATTTGGAAAAGGAGGATTTAGGGGGAGTTGAGGATCTCCAGGTGGAAAGAATTTATGCCAAACGCTAGATGGGCGACGCTTCCCGCGCCAATCGCCATCCACACCTGAGGGTGTATTCACGAGAGTACAGTCAGGATGGCCGGGGTGCTGCAGTATGTGATGCGGATTTGGCCCGCCCCCTCACGTGTGGTCCCCTTCTCAAGGGACACACGTGAGGGGGAGATTCATGCAGGGCCAACAAACTTGCCGGTGTGGTCGCCGGTAGACCGGAACTTCCAGCTAACCGTCGCCATCCCCCGCACGAGGCGAACTGTCCCTACTGATTATCTCTGGGGGAATCCGATTGAGCAGTGGGACTGGATGGCAAGCCTAGTTCTTACTATGCCTATCCCAAGACAAGGCAGTTACTTCGAAATGCTGGGCCTGGTTATAAGCCCGGATGACTTCGCGCTCATAGGCCGCGGTGCAGGAAGCGTTATAGGTGTGCAACACTCTCCTGATGTCTCCGTGATATTTTTCCATCAGATGGGCCAGGACTGCCGCCCCACCCATGATATTGGCCCGGGGGTCGTGGGCGTCCACCCCGTACTTTCTGGCGGTGTCCTGATGCAGTTGCATCAGGCCAAAGCAGTGACCCGATTTGGCGTCCTTATCATATCTCGATTCAATGGCGCATACCGCCTGGATGAGGTAGGGTGAAATGTGGTATTTTTCTGCGGCTTCCTTGATATAGTTCCAGTACTCTTGCGGTAAGAAAAGATTGCCTATGGGAGGCGGAGTTTGGGGCCAGGGCTGGGCCGCGGCTGGGATAGCTAAGAGCAGAAATATAACCAATGTTTTTAGCATAGTTGATCTCCTGAGGTTTCGATTTTTTAGTTAAGGTCAGGCACCAACGGAAGAAAGAAGACGGGTGTCGTTCAGAAGGCGTGTCGGCAGGTTGACCTAACTTATTGGCAGCTGATTGGGCAAAGATTGTGCCACAGATTGTATTGCTAACATAATATTTTTCGGAAAGCAAGCACAAAAGACCCAACCTCTTTATTTGTATGGATATAAGGGTCCTGGAGCACTCCCTCGGTTTCCATCTCAGCAACCTGGGGGAGACCCGGACCTGCCCCCAGACCCTGGCCGGCTGGGGGAGGCTTGAGGTAAGGGGTGGGGTGGGTGCTGGTTTTACCATCATCGGCGGCGCCCCCGAAGTTCCCGGTTGAGCAATCGAAACGATTACGGAGCCTGGATTGCTTGGAAAGTCTGGGGGGAAAGAAAAATTGGGTTCCTTAACTGACTGATTCAGATAAAATCGATCCAGCAGCCAAGGTGTCCGGAGGGCAAGGCCGAAGCATTTTTGGGCCCGGCCTCAGGTTGACCTGACGCAGGGCGGGGCGCGAGGTGGAAAGAGCGTTGACTGACCAGGGTAAGGGCGGCATAGCAGGGTCTCTCGATAAGAGAAGGCCGGTAACCCTGTTCTCCGCCGCCATCATTGTCATTGCTAATATGATCGGGATCGGCGTGTTCACTACCCTGGGCTTCCAGGTCGCCAGCCTGCACTCTCCCTTCGCGGTTCTTATGCTCTGGGTCTTGGGAGGGGTGGGCGCCTTCTGCGGAGCCCTGTGCTATGGGGAACTGGGGGCGATGATGCCGAGGTCCGGCGGCGAGTACACCTATCTCTCCAATATTTATCATCCCGCCATCGGCTTTCTATCGGGATGGGTCTCCATGGTGGCCGGGTTTGCGGCTCCCATCGCCCTGGCAGCCATCGCTTTGGGGGTCTACGCCGGCGCTATCTTCCCGGGCATTGACAAGACGGTCATCGCGGTGTCAATCATTGTGATTCTCTCCCTGGTGCATCTGACGGATGTGAGATTCGGCTGCCATTTTCAAAACCTGTTCACCGGGGGAAAAATTCTCCTGATCCTGGCGTTTATCGTCTTGGGTTTCTCGGTTACGACTCCCCAAAATATTACCTTGGTGCCATCCCGTGGCGACCTGGGATCAGTGTTCAGCCCGGGTTTTGCGATCTCATTGGTCTACGTCTTTTATGCCTACTCCGGGTGGAACTCCGCGTCCTACATTGCCGGTGAGATTCTCAGGCCGGAGAGAAATCTGCCGATCTCTCTCTTTCTGGGGGCGGCCTTCGTTTCCGTCTGTTATTGCCTGATCAATTATGTTTTTCTCTATACCGTCCCCATGGGCCAGCTTTCCGGTCAAATCGACGTGGGCTACCTGTCGGCCAAAGCCATTTTCGGGCCGAGAGGCGGTGCCATAATGACGGTTTTAATCTGTCTGGCGTTGATCTCCAGCCTCAGTTCCCTCATCATGGTGGGCCCCCGGGTGACCCAAACCATGAGCGAAGACCTGCCCAGATTGCGGTTCTTCGCCAGACGGAATGCCAGCGGGGCCCCGGTCTTTGCCATTATCCTCCAGGCCCTGGTGGCAATTTTCCTGACCCTCACCGCGACGTTTAATGCGGTATTAACCTATGTGGGGTTCACTCTGGCCCTGTTCTCCTCCCTGGCGGTACTGGGGGTGTTCGTCTTGCGCCTCAGGCACCCGGACTTGCCAAGACCTTTTAAGACCTGGGGCTACCCGGTGACCCCGGCGATTTTTCTCGTGCTCTACGGCTGGATGATCTGTTATCTGGTCATCGAGCGGCCTCTGCCTTCGCTGTTCGGGCTGCTGACCGTGGCCTCGGGACTCCTGTTGTACAAGCTGCTGGCGGCCGCAGGGCCCTGGAGATCTCAAGAAAATGTTATTAATAAATTCATACCCTAGAAAAATCGAAGGGAAACGTTGATGCGGAAAGCCCACCTGTTCGGCCTGGCCACAATGTTGCTTCTCCTGGCTCTGGGATTGGTCCCGGCATTGGGCGCCGGTGCGGATTCGATCTGTACCCCTGAAGGGTGTGCCGTCCCAAAGCCCGGCCAGCCTGACAAAAGCCTCCCGGCTTACAATGATTACGCCCTCTTCATCGCTGGCATCGGCAACCCCCAGAGCACCCTGGTTGCCTGTCAGGACCAGCCGGCCTGGGTCAGGCATGCCAAGTTTTTCGACCGTAACTGGGAGAGTTTCACCCGGACGCGTCTTTCACCCATGCGCCAGTGGGCTTCCCAGGAACTGGGCGCCGCCTCGGCCGCCACCGTGTTTTATCCCTTCAGCGGCCCTGATTTCGCCAACGTTTTTGCCCTGTTTCCTCATGCCAAAACTTACCTCTTGATCGCTCTGGAACCGGTTGGGGTGATCCCGGATTTTTCTGACTGCCGGGAACAGAATTTTTTTGCCAGCCTGCAACGTTCCCTTTACGACCTGCTCCAACTGGATTTTTTCAAAACGAACCAGATGAAATCCCATTTAGGCAAAAGTGAACTCAAGGGCACTCTCCCGGTCCTCATGTTTTTTCTGGCCAGGGAACAGGCCCGGGTCCTTGACGTCCAGTATTGGTCTATGGACCAGGACGGCACCATCGCCGAGTCCCCCGCTCTGGGTGCGAAGCCTGCCTCCACCGGCATTCCCGGGGTGCGGATCGTCTTTACCAGCCCGGGCTCGACGGAAAACCAGACTCTCTATTACTTTCAGTTTAATCTCCGGAACGACTCCTTGGAACGCAACCAGCAGTTTGTCTCTTTCCTGAAAAGCTTCGGCCCGGTGACGACCTTCACCAAAGCCGCTTCTTATTTAATGTTCAAGCCCTACTTTTCTGCCATCCGGCAGTTCATTCTGGACCAGAGCCTCTGCGTGCTGCAAGGTGATTCGGGCATCCCCCTGAGGTACTTCGACCCTGCCGTGTGGAATCTCCGATTTTACGGCACCTATACCGGCCCCATCGCCCTCTTCAGCAATTGCTATCAGCCGGATATGGCCGCTATTTATTGGGAGGAGGAGGTTCAACCCCTGCCCTTTGGGTTTGACTACCGCCACCGGGTGCGCACCTCAAACCTCATGTTCGCCGCCAAAAAAGCCAAAGTGCTCGCTGACAACCCGAATTGATCGTGGAGAGTTGGGTGAAGGTTTTTGCCGCCATCGTTTTGGCCGTACTGGGGGGGGTGGTGATCGGCCTGAACCCGGCCGGCGCCGCCACCCCGCACCTCCCGATCGAGGCGTCCGGCCCGGATTGGCGGCCGCTGTCCCAGCGGGGGGACCAGGGGCTGCAAATCCGGCTGGACCAGGCCCTGGCAGAGCACGGCTCCTGGCTATCCCTGATCCGCGCCGGCAAAATGTCGGTAGGCCTGGTGGACCTGTCCGACCCCGAAGCGCCGCGTTTTGCCCAGGTGAACGGCAATACCATGATGTATGGCGCCAGCCTGCCGAAGCTCATGGTCCTGCTGGCGGCTTACCAGGGTTTCGCCGCTGGCGCCCTGAAAGATACCCCCCAGGTCCACCGGGACCTGATCGAGATGATCCGCCGTTCGGATAACCACGCCGCCAGTCAGGTGATCCGTCGGATCGGCCTGAGGAAAATCGAGGCCCTGGCCAGTGATCGCCGCTACCGCTTCTACGACCCGCGGAAGGGCGGAGGCATCTGGCTGGGGGCCACTTACGCCGCCGGCGGCGACAAGAATCCCGAGCCCCTGACGGGTTTGTCCTTCACGGCCACGGCCTACCAGCTCTGCCGTTTCTATTATCTGCTGGCCTACGGCAGGCTCATCAGCCCGGAGTCCTCGCGCCAGATGCTGAAAGTCCTGGCGTTTCCGGACCTTCCCGGCAAGTTCGTCGCGGTGCTGGGGAAAGCCGTGCCCCCTAACCACCTGTACCGCAAGTCCGGGGAGGTCCGGGGCTTCCATGCCGACTCGGTCCTGGTTTGGGATACGGGCTGGCGCCGCTATATCCTCGTGTCCATGATTGAGGATAACCGGGGGGAACAGATCCTGAAGGAGCTGGTCCCGGTAGCGGAAAATGTCCTCAGGCCCGCTCAGCCCCTCCGTTCCGGCGAAGGCCGGAAGAAAACCAAAAGATAATGCCGGACCGGTGGAGTTAAACCGCTGATTCTCCTGCCTCTCAATTTGCCATGACCAAGATTTGAGCTGCCAATCATCAAATCGAGATCAGATTAAATCTGATATTGGTGAGTATAGTTTACAATCTGTGGAGATTTGTGTTCGAAATATGATAACCATATCAACCGCCTGTTTTAATTTCTTAATGTACGCATCAATACCAGAACTCGACAACCTCACCCTGGCAAACCAATGAGCGTCACTCCTCTATCAGCTGAGGAATGAGTAAAATGGATTCGGCTGCGCATTATTAAATTTCGAATGAAATACTTTCTGATCAAGTTGTGCTATGGTGACTAATACGAAAAGGGTTCCCTTGGGAACAAGGAGGGGTATGGTTGCAATCCGGGAAAAGAAGTCCCAATCAGCGATGTGGGAGAGTCGCAGCAAGCGTGCCACATAATAGAGAGGGATCAAACCATTCCCGAAAAAGGAGAACGGTTATGAGAAGAGTCCTGTTGATTTTCCTGTCATTGTTGTTGGCGTTGGTCGGTGGGAGTGCAGCCTGTGCTCAGGATGGATTTTATGTAATAGGGGGCGGGGGGAAATCTGCCTTAGTTTCCAAGACCGGTCAGACCTCCTCTTATGGCACCAGAGATGATGGGGCCTTGCAGGAGGGCGTGGCCTGGCCCACTCCCCGGTTTACCGACAATGGCAACGGCACCGTGACTGATAACCTGACCAGGCTGATTTGGATGAAAGATGCCAATGCTTTCGACACGAAAAATTGGGCCGACGCTCTGAGCGCGGCCAATGATCTGAAGTCTGGCGATTTTGACCTCACGGACGGCTCCAAGGCGGGTGACTGGCGTCTGCCCAATATTAAGGAACTACAGAGCTTAATAGATTATGGCCAGGCTAGACCCGCCTTGCCGGTGGACAACCCGTTCTTACATGTCCTGGGAGACCTGTCCACCCAACGCTACTGGTCGTCGACTGGATCCCCCTTTACCAGTTACGCCATGCGGGTGGCTTTCGACGCCGGCTCAACGGACATAGACCTAAAGACTAACAGCTTATATGTGTGGTGTGTGCGGGGTGGTAAATAATGATGGCGAAACTCTAGGATATTCCTCTATGGAGGAATATCCTAAAACCATGCAGGAATTTGAAGATAAATTAGCCTCGTAACAATCCTGCATTGATTACCTGTTCCGATTAAATGGCCCGACTGTTTTTGCTGTCCACGATGCGGTCATGAAAGATTTTGGGGATCTCTTTGCCCGGGAAAAATTCCCCAAGGTTTCTGTCCTTAAAGCCAAATCCTCTCCTTGAGGGCAAGATAGGAAAATTTTCGTTGAAAAAGCATTTTTTTCCCGAGTGGTGCATATTGTGTCCGATGGGATTATGCCATGATGGAGAGGTTGTCTGGTCAAATCTCGACTAGTACATCTTAAACCCTCTAGTTGCCATCGGCTCGCCATCCGGTATAGGAAGCCTTATTATCGGGCTTGCCTCAGGTCCCCGCGCCGCCCCGGGCCTTGTTGAGCATGGCGATGGGCTTGGCCATGTCCATGATGTGGCGATGCAGTGCTGCCAGGCGGTTCCCGGGGACCCCCATCATCAGGTGGCAGGCGTCCAGGCCCGACTTCAGGCGGCACCCCAGCCCTAAGAAGGTGACGTTGACGATCCCCTGGAGCAGGGGCAGGGCGGTGATATCGGCGCAGCCCCCCAGCGCCCCCCCGACTGGGGCAGGTCCATCCGGCCGCCCTTATCGTAGTTCGCCGCGTAGAGGAGCCACATGACCTGCTCGCTGTCGGCCGTGAACACTACCACCTGGGGCGGCTCCTGGAAGGTGCCCAGGGGCGCAATGAGCGCCGTCCGGGTCTTGCCGGGCTCCAGGTAGGTGGAGTTAAGGATGGTGGCGGCGGACGCCTCTTCGGTGCCGTAGAGGCCCACGCCGTATTTCTCCAGGACGCCGTCATCCAGAAAGGCCTCCGGGTTGGTCTCGAACCCCAGCACCGAAGTGCCCAGCTTGCAGCCCATCTGCTCCTTGGCTAAAAGCAGGGTGCGGCCTTTCCCGGCCAGGGCCAGGGCCTGGCAGTAACTCTTCAGGTTTTCCTGGGCCAACGGCAGGTCGGTGGGGAGAGGGTCGGTTTCCCGGTAGAGGGTGACGCCCACGGGTTCATAGGTGAGGTTTAGCCCGGCCACCAGGTCTTGGGATATGGTCTTGAAACCGCTCATGGAAGACTCCATCTTATAAGATAGCTATGGTGCATGGATTTCTTGTAGCACAATTCGCCGGACCGGGCAACCAGGCCGGATTGGCTGCCGCCGGCGGGTTCCCCCGGCCCTGGGGCAACCGCATAACAGGATTTTGTCCACGGGCGCATTTTTAGCTTGATGGTGTCCTCAGAAATCCTTATGGTTGGTGAGAGAAGGCGAGAAGCCGTTTGACCGAGAGGCCAAGGGAGTATCCCATGCTGAGGGAATTGTCGAATGTTCGGCAGGCCTCGGGAGAGCCCCGCCGTCGTTGGTTTGCCGACGACTATTTCGATCTCATGGTTTGGGTTGGCAAAAGAGGCGAATTTGTCGGGTTCCAGCTCTGTTACGACAAATCCGGCGATGAACACGCCTTAACCTGGCATAAGCAAACCGGTTTCAGTCACCATCGAGTGGATAGTGGTGAACTGCAACGCCCTTACAAAGCGACCCCTATCTTGGTAGCAGATGGGGCTGTGAATTTTGCCAGCCTTACTCATCTTTTCAAAGCACGCAGCCAGATGATGGATCAGCAGGTGGCCCGGTTTGTTTTGGGTAAAATCGAGGCCAGCCAACCTGAGCTTGAGATCCATTGAATTAATTTGTCGCGTTTGCCCAAAGTTCTTTCCTCTTATCCCCTCTCCCGCCAGCGGGAGAAGAAGCAAAAAAACTTTTGGCGACGAATACAGATTAGGAGGCCGCTCCCAATGAAGATTCCCGACCAGATGCGGGCCATGGTGTTGGAGGAGCCGGGGCAGCCCTTGAAATGGCTGGAAGTCCCGGTGCCGCAACCGGGTCCGGAGCAGGTGCTCATCCGGGTCCACACCTGCGGGGTCTGCCGCACCGACCTGCACGTGGTGGACAGCGAATTGCCCCACCCCAAGCTGCCCCTGATCCTGGGCCATGAAATCGTCGGCACGGTGGTGGCCACCGGGAGTCAAGTCCGGCAGTTTAAGGTGGGGGAACGCCTCGGGGTGCCGTGGCTGGGATATACCTGCGGCGCCTGCCGCTACTGCCGGGAAGGCCGGGAGAACCTCTGCGATAACCCCGGGTTCACCGGCTACACCCTGGACGGGGGCTACGCCGACTACGTCGTTGCCGACCAGCGCTACAGTTTTCCCCTGCCCCCGGCCTATGGCGACGCTGAGGCGGCGCCGCTCTTGTGCGCCGGGCTGATCGGCTACCGCTCCTACCGCATGGCCCGTAACGCCGGGGAGCGCATGGGGATCTACGGGTTCGGGGCCGCCGCCCACATTACCATCCAGATTGCGGTCTACCAGGGAAAAAAGGTCTACGCCTTCACGCGGCCGGGGGATAACGAAACCCAGGAGTTCGCCCGGCGGCTGGGGGCGGTATGGGCCGGGAGTTCAGAAGCCAGGCCCCCGGAGGAGCTGGACGCGGCAATCATTTTTGCGCCGGTGGGCTCGCTCATCCCCGCGGCCTTGAGGGCCTCGGCCAAAGGCGGGGTCGTGGTCAGCGGCGGCATTCACATGAGCGACATCCCGTCGTTCCCCTACGACCTTCTCTGGGGGGAGCGGGTGGTCCGCTCGGTGGCCAACCTGACCCGGGCCGACGGCGAGGAGTTTCTCCAACTCGCCCCCCGGGTGCCGGTCAGAACCGAGGTGCAGACCTTTCCCCTGGAGGCGGCCAACGAGGCCCTAAACCGCCTGCGCCGGGGGGAGATCCAGGGGGCAGCGGTACTGGTGGTAAGCGGGTAAGAGGCCAGTTACGGGGAAGGCCGGAGGACCCCCTGGCAGAAAAATCCCCTGTCCATCCCCTCCAAGCGGCCTGAAAAGACAGAGTGGCGCCACAGGCGTCTCGCCTGTGCGGGAGATCAGTCGCCATGCCGAAACCCAAGGTCCTCTTCCTCTGCCTGGGAAACTCCTGCCGCAGCATCATGGCCGAGGCCCTGGCCCGGCACCGGTGCGGGGATCGCTGGGAGGCGGCCTCCGCCGGCCTCAACCCTCTGGGGTCTGTAGCCCCGGAGACCCTCAGGGTCCTGGCCGAGATGGGCGTGAATCCGGCGGGCCTGCGCTCCAAGGGGCTGGAAGAGCTTGACCTTACCGAGTATAGCCTCCTGGTCAATCTTTCCGAACACTCCTTGAGAGGGCGCCTCCCAGCGGCTTTCGCCGGCAGAGTGCTTCTCCGGCCGGTGCTTGACCCCTACGGCGGCAGCCTCGAGGTCTACCGTCAAAGCCGGGACGCCATCAACCGGTTGATCATTCGGGAACTCTGCCGGGAGGAAGGGCCAGCAGCTTAACAGGGACGGAGCGCTGATTGCTGCCGCGCCACCGACTCACTTCGAAGAGGAAGGGGAAGACCGGGTTTATGCAGGGGACCAAAACCGAGCTGTGGGGCAAATACCTGGGGTGCATGCTCGGCAGCGCCCTGGGGGATGCCATTGGGGAGTTGGCTTTCCGCTTCCCGGAAGAGGGCCGGCTCCGGGCCGCCATTGCCGCCGCCCCCGTCCTGCGCTATACCGACGACACGGCTATGGCCATCGGGCTGGCCGAATCCCTGGCAGAGCGGGGGGGCCTGGACCCCCAGCACCTGGGTCGGACTTTTCACCGCCATTTCAACCGAGAACCGTGGCGGGGGTATGCTTCCGGGCCGCCCACCGTCTTTCAACTGGTGGAAAAGTCGGGACTCACTTACGAGGAGGCAGCCGGGAGTTTGTTCGAGGGCCAGGGCTCCCAGGGCAACGGGGCAGCCATGCGGGTGGCGCCCTTGGGTCTGTTCTTTCACGACGCCCCGGACTTATATGACCATGCCGTGGCCGCCGCCGCAGTTACCCACGGACATCCCCTGGCCCAGGATGGGGCCGGGGTCCAGGCCGCCGCAGTAGCCTTGGCGCTGCGCCTGGACCCGCAAAAACCTTTTCCCCGGGACTCCTTTTTGAGACGCCTGCTCACACTGGCCAAGACCTCGGAGATCAAAGAGAAATTGTCCCTGGTCAGGACGTTGTTGAAGGGTGAAGTTCCCGGACCGGAGGCCGCCAATATCTTGGGGAAATCGGTCCAGATCCACGAATCACTGCCGTTTGCCCTCTATGCTTTTCTGGCCCGGCCCTACTCCTTCGAGGACTGCCTCCTGGGCGCGGTGCTCAACGGCGGTGACCGGGATACCCTGGGCGCAATGGCGGGGGCCATATCCGGGGCTTACCTTGGAGTGACGGCCATCACCGCACTCTGGCGGGAAAGACTGGAAAACCGTGGCCTTATTGAACGGCTGGCTCTGGCCCTCCTGGTTTAATGGCCCGCCTTGACCGCGCCTCGCGTGCCAAAGCCACCGCAATCCTCAGGCGGTTTACTGATATTGGGCGCCGGCACGGAACAAGTCTGGTTCAGAAACTTATCCGAGGAATTTCATCAAATTGGCTGGCCGCGCCCTCACGCCTCCAGGCTCTTCTGAACCCGGCTTTACCTCCCGGCCAAGCCATGACCGGCAGGGTCTAAGGAGCCTTACGCCGTTAAAGAAGATATTGCAGGTTGGCAAATTCGAGGAACCAGTGTAAAATTTGCCGGGTAAAGCCGGCATAGCTCAGTGGTAGAGCAGCTGATTCGTAATCAGCAGGCCCGGGGTTCGACCCCCCGTGCCGGCTCCAGTGAAATCAAGGGGTTAGCTTATGAGGCTGGCCCCATTTTTTATCAGGAATAACCCAGGGATAACCTGAATGCGGGAATTATGGGCAGCAATTATGGGTACCTGTCGGGTAGCTCCCGGCCAAAGTTGCAGTCTGAATGGTATCAAATGGACCCTCCCAGTCGCTATCTGCACGAGGTTGCCCCAAAGGAAGCCAAAATGGCCCGAAGCCATAATAGCATTTAGAGCAATGGCCTACATGAATCTCAGAGCCTGATCGGCTATGGTTCACATAGAACTTCACAGCCCATTGTGGTATACATTGTTTGCACCCGTATCCGATATGGGCCTGTTTATTCCCGCCTTTCCGGCCAAAATGGACTTCTAAACATACTCCATTAACGGGCTGATGGCATATTAAGCAGCTCATATCTCGTCCTCCTCTTCGTTCTTTTTAAAGATAGATGACGCATATGTATGAATTCAAGGTCTAAAAATTACACCCTCTAGTGCTAAAAAAGCACCCTCTGAAAATTATTTTTTCCAAACACTGTCTTTTCCTTTGCCTTATAAAGTCAATTTTCAAAATTTTGGTCAAAGCTTTATCGTGGTGATTTTTGCATCGGACCGATTTCACTGAATCGACCGCCCTTACCCCCTGTTCTGCCGCAACTCTAAATCTTGCTTTAAACCAGACGATTTATCGGCTGCTCAGAAGCCGTGAGAAGCCCGTAGCCACGTTTGCAGCATGAACCGAATACATGTGCGCTTTGACCAGAATTCACTTGATGGTAGGCTCTGGTTTTAAGCAACCATTTCTGGACTGCAAAACCGTTATTCTCCAGTTCGAATCTGGATGCCGCCTGCCAAGAACTTGTCCCACCAACGATAGTACAGACTCTCGCTGATCTGGTATTTGCGGCAGATATCTGCCATGGAGCTCTCGCCTCTGAGCCCTTCCAGGACTGCCGCCATCTTGGTCTTCGGATCAATCTTACGGCGTTTCATGCTCACCCCCTGAGACATTATACTCGCTTAACTTTATGTCTCAGCCCCAAGGGGAGCAGTATAGCGCCGGACATTCTGTCCCCGATTTTGGCTGCTTGGTCCCTACCATTTTGATGCAAATTTCCCACCCCATACAATACTAAAAAGGGGTGTCCAGACGCCCCGCAGAGTGAGATATGCCGGCGCATCCGAACGTTTCCCCGGATTGCTGGCATCTCCATACCCCAAGCACCCATAGGGTCTTTCAGGTCATATCATCAATTTTTTCGAGTCTGATGATAAGGGCGTAGAGCCCATTGACCCCGCAGTGCAGAAAAGCGAAGTACATCTCGCCTTTTGCCGTATCAGTTTCTGTACCGCATCGGTTTTCTGGACACAAGATTTTATTAAGCCGCCCTCGCGATTGAGTCCTGGTAGAGCCACTGGGTCCTGCCCTCGCATGCATGCCGATCCCGAACTTATTCCCTAGCCTGAGAATATTCATCTGACCCGTATGATGCGACAGATACCCATCCTGATAAAGCGGTTATCTGATAGGAGTAACCAACTCTCTCACGGCGCTCATGACGCTCCTCCATGCCGTAAGACAAACTTTTTGAACATGGTGGCAAGTCCGGTTCCCAAGGTGAATACAGAGTCGGTATCGAGATTTCGGTCGGCTGTTTCATCAAAGAAAACATGCAGGACAGAATCTAAGCCATCATCCGGCAGCCAATAACAAATTAGGATGGGAACTTTAGGAAAGGGGTGTAAAACCACTGAGATATCTGAATCGAGGTGCTTTGGCACCCGTTTGCCGCTGAACAGCTGAACAATGTCTTTGAAGAGATCGGGATAGATGTCGGCCACCCGCTGCATGGCTTCTTCGCATTGCCTTTGAAACATTTGATACCGGGCCCTTCCCGTTCTTAACTCCCGAAGCGATACCCATTTGTTGGCAACCGGGAGTCCTTCCCCATGGAGAATGTAGTTAAGAAATGGCACCGTTATCCAGGGGTTGATATGGATATCAGCATAAATATTCCCCTGGGAGTCCACGCTGAAGTCTTTGCCCAGGATTTTTAAGGTCAGTCTGCCATTCGAGAAACTGCCACCTGCTCGTTCTGCTGCCGAAGCCAGATCAATATGGGCGATTTCAGATTTCAATTTTGCTAGGTACTCAAAGCCCGGTTCACTGGTCTGGCGGTCCTCAGGTTCTTCGACGAATTGGGCCACGATTTCCGGAGGCAACTGCGGACATTCATGGAGCTTTCTTTTTCCCATCATGACTGCTGAGGCAAAGGCAAGACAAGTTTTTTCCCCGCATTTTCTGCAGTTCGATTTCTCAAGTAACTGCAATAATTCTAATGGATTGCTAAGTTTACGTTTCAAAACCGCCTCTTATGTCGTAATCTTTGTGCCGATTTATCCCGGCAACCAGAGAACCTTTCCGTCATTTTAGCATGAGGAAAATCAGTCTGGTTATACCAATGAGCGATCATAGGACTATTTTTTGTCATTCTGAGCGCAGCGAAAAATCTCTCTTCTTTAAGCCGCCGAGATTCTCCACGAAGCTCAGCTCCGTTCAGAATGACATAATCATGAATAGTTTTTGACTGCAACTCAGTATGAGAAGCGCCGGGCGATAATGCTTGTGAATGAGCGCGAGTCTTGCGGAATGCAATGATTGAGGCTGGATCGTTCTATTTGAAAGTCCCCGTAGACGCTGAAATGAAGATAGCAGACAGTCGGACCGGGAAATACCTCAGGCTAAAAAGTCTGGGGCTTAAACAAGCGGATTTGGCCGGCGCTTTCTATATTGGCCGGACCCGAAAATGAGATCTGTCACCAATGATTAGCCCAACTCAGATTCTATCTTGTCAAAGACATCCTCCATCTCATAGAGGAGCCGATCAGCCTGGGCAAGATTCCAGTCGGCTATATCCTTTTCAATATTCTTATGAAGGTTCCTAAGATTCTCCTTATGCCGCAAAAGGACATCTCTGACCGGCGTACCATCGAACTTATAGAGAAGTTTATCAATCTGCCCCGCTACCGCATAGAGTGAAGGATTCTGTTCCACCAGACCCGAATCTAACGCCTTTAAACGACGAGCCAGATTTGGGTAAGTATCTCCCAGGTTTTTTTGATAATAAGAATTAACACTGACTGTGAGCTGCATGTATTTGCTCATGGTTGACTTCCTTATCTGTAACTCGCCCAATTCAGGAGAATAGGTATAAACAAAAATTAAGGTGAATAAGAGCGGGCCGATGTGGCCTGCCGTTGTACATGGGTTGACCTGCTACTTATTGCTGGGCTTTTCTTTTGGACCGCCCTTCGGTTTGTCCTTCTTAGGCTTTTTGGCTTCCTTCTTGCCTTTATCCTTCTTACCTTTGTCTCCCATAGCTTTCTCCTTTAATTATTCGACTTTTCAGTCTGGTCAGGACGAAGGATAGTGAAGCGCTCCCTTATAGCGTTTGCCAACCGGCCGGGTTTTGGCACGTTGCCGGTGGCGTAATCTGGGCCCGGGGGGCCGCATGGTCCCAAGGAGAGGATAGCATAAAATCCTTCTTAACGCCGCAAGACAAAAAGGACAACCAGTCCGGGGCCGGAGATGGCCGACTCGTAAGTAATAGGGTCGGCTATTTTCTGCTCGTGGTTCAGGTTTCGTTTAACTGCGCCCCACGGGGATTCTCACCTCGACCGTGTGTTCCTGATGGTCGTCAATAAGGGGAATAGTGTTATCGGGTTGTTCAACGCCATCAACGGTCACATGCGTATCGCCATCCTGGGCCGGCGCGCTCTGGACCATGATGTGGTAGACCGTCTCCCGATAGCGGTAGTGCATGGTGAAGCCCTGCCAATCCGCCGGAAGGCATGGCGTGAACCGCAGCTTATCAACCTCAAGCCTCAGCCCCAGGATTGATTCCACGATCAGCCGGTACATCCAGCCGGCAGACCCGGTGTACCACGTCCAGCCACCGCGGCCGATATGCGGCGACAGGGCATAGACGTCGGCCGCCATGACGTAGGGTTCTACTTTGTAGATGGCGATCGCCTCAGGAGATTCGGCATGGTTCAATGGGTTGATCATGGACAGGAGTTCCCAGGCCCGGGCCCGGTCGCCCAAGGCCGCAAAGGCCATGGCCGCCCAGATTGCCGCGTGGGTGTATTGCCCGCCGTTCTCTCTCACCCCGGGGACGTAGCCTTTGATGTAGCCGGGATTCAACTCCGACTTGTCAAACGGCGGATCTAAAAGCTGGATAAGCGCCTGTTCCCGGCGCACCAGACGCTGATCCACGGCTTCCATGCCCAGGCGGGCCCGGGCCGCCTCTCCCCCACCGGAGAGAACGGACCAGCTCTGCGCAATCGAATCGATCCGGCACTCGGGGTTGAGCGCCGACCCCAGCGGTGAGCCGTCGTCGAAGTAGGCGCGGCGATACCACTCGCCGTCCCAGCCATGCGCTTCGATATTGCGGCGCAGCCCGGCCGCTTCTTTTTCACAACGCTCAGCGAAGGAGATGTCGCCGCGGGAGCGGGCAACCTTGGTGAACTGCCTCAGCACTTCATAAAGAAAAAAGCCCAACCAGACGCTTTCACCTTTTCCGTGGGCGCCCACCAGGTTCATGCCGTCATTCCAGTCACCGGAACCCATGAGCGGCAAGCCGTGCCCGCCAAACCTGAGGCCCCTCAGAATGGCTCGCACGCAGTGGTCATACAAACTGGCCGCTTCTCTGGACCAACTGGGCAGATCGTAATACGAGTCCTCCTCGGCGTTTACCGGGCGGCCCTGGATGAAGTTGACCGGCTCCGCCAACACGCCGGTGTCCCCGGTGTTCAGGACGTAGCGGCACGCCGCCAACGGCAGCCAGAGGTAATCATCGGAGCAATGGGTCCTGACGCCCCGGCCCAGGGGGGGGTGCCACCAATGCTGCACATCTCCTTCCTGGAACTGGCGTGAGGCGCACAGGAGCAGTTGCTCCCGCATCAACTGCGGCTCAGCATAGATCAGCGCCATGACGTCCTGCAACTGATCGCGGAAACCGAAGGCGCCCCCTGACTGGTAAAAGCCGCTTCGGGCCCAAAGGCGGCACGCCAGAATCTGGTATAACAGCCAGCCGTTCGTGAGCACGTTGATGGACGGGTCGGGCGTTTCCACCTGCACCGCGCCGAGCGTATGATTCCAATAATGCCAGACCGCGTCGAGAGCCTCCCGGGCGGCAGTCGGTCCCCGGAAGCGGCGCGCCAGGTTTCTGGCTTCATCGACGCCGCGCCCGGCCCCGAGCGTGAAGATGATCTCACGCCCTTGCCCGTCGGCTGAGTTCAAAGGGAACCTGAAGCGCGGCGCAGGGGTCCAAAGCGGTCCCCACCCTGCCGGAAAGCCGCGACCGGGTCATCGCCGCCGGACTGCGAAGCGTGCCGTTACGCCCCAGGAATTCGGTCCGGTCGCCGCTTATGGTCCGGATCTCAGCATCCACCGCGAAGAAGGCGACCCGGTCGGCGAACTCCGTGTTATAGGGATTGCGCGCCAGGAGCGCCCCGCTATTCGGGTCGACTTCGGTGACCACGTGCATGGTCGCTTTCGGCCGCAGGTCTCCCATAACCCATTCCAAGTAGCCCGTGGCGGAGAGCCGGCGCGGCTGCCCCGACACGTTCCGCACTTTGAGCACCGTGAACTTGACCGGTGCATCCCGGGCCACGTAAACCCACACCTCGGAACTGATGCCGTCCTCGGTGTGCTCGAAAACACTGTAACCGAATCCGTGGCGGCTGGCGTAGGGCGTGGCGCCGCGGCAGGGCAGGGGCATGGGGGACCAGAAGTGGCCGGTCTCTTCATCACGGATATAGAAGGCTTCTCCGCTCGCATCGCTTACGGGATCGTTCCCCCAGGGAGTGAGGCGGAATTCGTGGGCATTCTCGCTCCAGGTATAGGCGCCGCCGCTCTCCGAGATGACGGTGCCGAAGTGCGGATTGGCCAGCACATTTACCCAGGGCGCCGGAGTCACCTGCCCGGGAGCGGTGGTAATGACGTACTCGCGGCCGTCCGGGGTGAATCCGCCCAGTCCATTGAAGAACTTGAGATCGCCGCGAGAAAAATCGGCCGTCCCCAGGGGGGCGGCGTGGTGGGTTCGGATCGGCGTCAGGGGCGGCACGGTTACTTCCAACTGGCCCCGACGTTTGAGCTGCTCTCCCAGCGAGCCCCGGCTATCGGTGATGATGGCGCGAGCCACCGTTTGGAACAGAATGCGGTCCTCCTCCGATATCTGGTCCCCGGATCTTACGAAAATGCCGCCCGGCCGGTCTATCTCGCTGGCCTCGACCCCGGCGGCAATGAGTCCCATAACCTGGTCGTGGAGAAGTTGGCGGTAACCGGCGTGATCTTCGTTCCAGATCACCAGGTCAACCGCCAGTCCTTTTAGACGCCAGTACGCATGGGCCTGTATAAGTTGGCGCACCAGATCGATGTTGGCCGGATCTTCTATCTGCAGCAGCACGATGGGCAAATCGCCGGAAATGGAGTAGCCCCAAAGACCGGATTGCCCCCGGCGGTTTTTGACGAGGACGCTCGGGTCGGCCCGGAGCGAAGCATTGGCGTAGATTACCGAGCTCGCCAGGCTACAGTAGAGCTGCGCGTCGGCGTCTGAGGCGTTGATCTGCCGCAAAACCACCTGGTTATGCGGCCAGGCCAGATCAAAGACGCGATCCGCCAGACGACGATCCTGGTATTTCTCCACCAGGCCCAGGCACGTCTCGCGAGTTTCGCCGACGCCGGAGACCACATTGACCGTTACCGAGGCTCCCGGCTCGAGCTTTAGCCGATACCGGATGGCGACAATCGGGTCCAGCACTGAGCCCTCATGGCCCGAGAGCGCTGCTGAACCGCACATTGCCTCCGGATCAGCGACGGTCCTGCCCCGGCCGATGAACTCCATACGGTCGGTCTCGTAGGAAACCTCGCCAATCTCCGCCCCATGTGCCGCCATCAGGTGAAACATCCAGAGCGCCGGCTCGTCGAGGGAGCGGGGCCGGCGGGTGCAGAGGATGGCCTGCCGGTGGCGGATAATCTCGGACTGCACAAAGAGATTGCTGAACGCCGGATGCAATACATCCGCAGCAGGCGGCGCCAGGACCACTTCAGCGTAACTCGTGACGTCGATCTCTCTCGTAGTTCGGGCGCGATTGGTAATGGTAATGCGGCGCAACTCGATATCGTCTTCGGGCGAAACCACGATCTCGGTATAGGCGTCAAAGTCTTGTTGCCGGCAGCGGAACTCGGCTCGCCCCTCCGAGAAAATCACCTCAAAATTCCCGGATCGCTTCAGGGTTGGCTGATAGGCGGTGGACCAGAACTCCCCGCTCGTCACGTCCCGGAGGTAACAGAACGTGCCCCAGTTGTCGCAGGTACTGTCTTCGCGCCAACGAGTAACGGCGATATCCTTCCAGCGGCTATAACCGCCGCCGGCGTTGGTGATCATCACATGATACCTGCCATTCGACAACAACTGCACTTCCGGTACCGGCGTATCGGGGCTGTTGAAAACTCGCAGCGGGGTCTCCAAAACACTGGAGGCCGGTTGTGCACCGGTGATCTCTTCGGCGTGCACATAAAACGTCGTGGCTTTGGGAATGCGCTCCTGGAGCAACAGCAAGGTCGCCTGAAACAAGGGGTCCGACTCGAAACGCTGCTGCATCGGCCGGTCCAGGAGCAGATAGGCCAGGGAGAGGAAGCTCATGCCCTGGTGATGGGCCATGAAGGACCGCACCACGGCGCTCGATTTGCCCCGGGGCAGGCGCGAAGGCGTGTAGTCAATCGCTTCATAGAAGCCGAATTTCCCCTCAAACCCCGCCGCGGTCAGGTTGTTCGAGATTCGAGCAGGCCGCCTCGGGCGCCACCATCAAGGCCAGCGCCGAGGCATACGGGGCGATGACCAGGTCCTCGGCCAGGCCGCGTTTGAGTCCCAGGCCGGGCACGCCAAAGGCGCGGTACTGGTAGTTGAGATGAATATCGATGGCATTGTAACCGGATTCTGAAATGCCCCAGGGCACCCCGCGCTTCTTGCCATACTCGATCTGCCGCTCCACTGCCACCTTACAGGTCTGGTCGAGCAACGTGTGTTCGTAGGTCGGCATTACCAGGAGCGGCATGAGGTATTCGAACATCGACCCGCTCCACGACAGGAGCAGCGATTCTCCCCCCACGGTGGTGAGGAGACGTCCCAGGGCAAACCAGCTGTCCTGGGGCAACTGCCCTTGGGCAATCGCCACGAAAGTGGGAAATCTCGCCTCCGAAGCCAGCAGATCGTAGTAACTCGAGTCCAGGCGGCGCTCGCTTACGTTGTAGCCGATAGCCATCAGGTGACGCGCCTTGTCGAACAGGAAATCATACTCCATACGGGCAAATTCGCTCGATTGCCGGGCCAGTTCTTCGATAGCCGCAATCCTGGCGCCGGCCCGGCGGCTGGCCTCCGTGATGAGGCGTTGAAGCTTATCAAAGCGGGCGCACTCCTCGGGCGTTACCGCCAAAGCGAGTTGAGGCGCGATGGTCGGCAGCAGATCCACCTCAAGCCTGGCCAATTGGCGGAGCGTCGGAATCTCGCCGATACCCGGCAACTCGCCAAGATTGCCCGGCGAAGCCGGCAACGAGGTCCATGGCGCCAGAAAGGTCAACTCATCGAGTCCATCCCGGCACTGCCGGAGCAAGCTCTGGGTCCACCACCGCACTTGGCTCTCGGGATCGGCGTCGAGGCTGCGGACCATCGCCTCGGCGGACGCCGCCAGCCCCTCGAGGCACAGCCGCGCCGCCGCCAAGGTGGCTGGCGGGGCCTCGGCGGCTGAGGCCATATCTTTGTGCAGTTGGGCCAGCGGGGCCGGAGTGGCTCCCGCGGCCGCGTCCACGACAATCCTGAAGGTGTGATTCAGACCGTCAAACCAGCGACCCCCCAGGATCGGCTGATCGGGAAGTGCGAGCAGGCCGGCCCGCAGGGTCAGCAGATGGCCCGCCAGGTTGCCGCTGTCCACGGTGGAAATGTAGATGGGCAACAAAGGCTGCAGAGACTGCGTGTCGTACCAGTTGTAGAAGTGGCCGCGGTGGCGCTCCAAAGTTGCCATCGTGTGGAGTGCGTTCGCCGTGCGTTCGACCAGCCGTCCGGCTGAAATGTAGCCGAAGTCGTAGGCGGATAGATTCGCCAGAAGCGCCAGTCCCATGTTGGTCGGCGAGGTGCGGTGCGCCACCCTGGCCACGGGATGCTCCTGATAGTTATCCGGTGGCAGCCAATGATCTTCCGGACCGACGAAGGTCTCGAAGAACGCCCAGGTCTTTCGGGCAATCTTCTGGAGGAAGAGGGTCTGGTCGGCGGTCAACCTGGCGGCGCGGCGCAGGAGCGGTCGACTGATCCACCAGGCGATAGCCGGCGAAGCCAACCAGAGGCCCAGTATGGGCCCAGCCACCCATAACCCGGCAGGCCTCGACAACGCCAGGTAGGTCGTGGCAGCCAAAGCGATAAGGGGGGCGACCCACATCGTTTGATAGGAGCCGACCAGTTCCCCGCGGCCGGGGCGACCCGAATCGCCCGACGGATTCCATTCGAGAAGCCGCTTGTGGGTAATCAGTATCCGGACGCCGGTGCGGATGATCGCGTCCAGACTGAAAAATGCCTCATAGGGGAGACACACCAGCGTGAAGGCAGCCTGAGCCAGGTGCAGGACGGTCGAGCGCCCTATGCCGGCGAGGTGCTGGCCCAGAAGCACATCGCCCGGTTTCCGGAACATATCCAGAAGAGAGCTCATCAAAGAAGGAATCAGGATGATCCCGATCACCGACAAGGTCCAAAACCAGGCTGATGGCAGGACCGTCCAGCCCAGGAGCAACAGGAGCGTCAGCGCCGGGGCCACGAGACTGCGGCGCAGGTTGTCGAAGATCTTCCATCGGGATAGACCCGAGAGCGGATTCTTCTGAAGGTGTGGGCCAGGCCCGGGAACCCCCGGCAGCAGCCACCGCGCAATGTGCCAATCCCCGCGAATCCAACGGTGCCGGCGGCTCACGTCGGCGCTATAGCGCGAGGGATATTCCTCGTAGAGCTGCACATCGCTCAACAACCCGGCCCGGGCGTAGCACCCTTCCAGAAGATCGTGGCTGAGTATCCGGTTTTCGGGAAAGCGGCCATGGAGCGCCTGCTCGAACGCATCGACATCGTAAATGCCCTTGCCGATGAACGAGCCTTCCTGGAACAGGTCCTGGTAAACATCGGAAACGGCCTGGGTATAGGGATCGATGCCCGGATCACTCCCCCAGAGTTGCGCATAACGCGACCGGTTCGTGCCGGGCAGGCTCACGGCTACGCGGGGTTGCAGGATGCCGTAACCCTCACAGACCCGCTGCTTGCCCTCGTCGTAGTGCGCCCGGTTCAAGGGGTGCGCCATGGCTCCCACCAGTTGCCAGGCCGAATCCCGGGGCAGTTGCGTGTCGGTATCCAGGGTGATCACGTACTTCACGCCTGATAAGACTGCGGTCGCACCGACAATGAGTGAGAAACACTCCCTGGAACCCCCGCGCAACAAGGAATTCAGTTCCGCGAGCTTGCCGCGCTTACGCTCGTAACCCATCCAAATCCGCTCGCGGGGATTCCAGCGGCGAGGGCGATGAAACAAGAAGAAAATATCGCCTTTGGGGTTGCGGTATTTTTCGTTCAACGCTTCGATTCCCTGCCGGGCCAGCTTCAGGAGCGGCTCGTCCTGCGGCAGGGTTTCGGCGTCCGCATCCCGAAAATCAGTCAGCAGGCCGAAGTGCAGGTGCTCGTCCCGATTTGCCAGGAACCTGACTTCCAGCGCCTCAATCAGGGCCGTGAGGCTCTGGGGGCTCGTGAGCATAGTCGGGACCACCGCCAGGGTCCTCGAGGCCGCGGGAATGCCTGTGGAGAAGTCCAGGCGCGGTAGTGGCTTTGGCGTCACCAGCAACGTCGCCAGCCAGTTCACCAGGGCGATAGCCAGATGACTGGCGCCTAAAAGCGCGAGGATGGCGATCAGCGCCAGCGGCCAGCCGGATACCCCTCCGGCCTGGGCCTCCGCCAGGAAACTGCCGCCAACGATTACCGTAAGCAGCGTGATCGCGCCCACATACAGCAGCAAAGGAAACCGGCAACCCACTCTGCAAAGCGCCTCCAAGAAAGAGCGGCGCCTGGCCACGGCCGGTTCGAGCTGGGCCAATCCCTTGTCGATCAGGTAAAAGCCGACATGGGCCGTGCGGTCATCGCCGCCGTTTTTGGCCGCGCCCTCGTGCGCCAATTGGATCGCCTGGCGCGCCACCTCGCTTTCGGAGTGCGGGCTGCTCTTGGCGATCTTCTCCACGACATGGCGGTAGCGGTCACGGGTGGCAAAACTCATCTGGCCATAGACGCCGTGAGGATCCGTACGCAAGGTCTGCTCGACCACGCTCAGCGTCTCGACGAAGGCGCGCCAGTCCATCGCCCCCAGGAAACGCAGGCTGCCGATGCTGTTGCTCATGGAGACCTGATCCGCGGCTTGTTGCTGGTTCTCCGCCTCTACCAACTTCTTGATCGTCCACCCGCTTTCGGCAAGTCGCTGCTCGATCCAGGTGAGGGGCAGGGCCAGGGCCGGGCCCTGCCCCTGCAACCGGCGGGTCAGCTCCGCCACGAACGAACTCACCATGGGCGGGTTCGACCGCGCCATGTCGGCGATCACCAGTATCAGGCTCTTCGGATCGCTCTCGGCGATCTCCGTCATCTGGTCCGCCCAATAATCGGCATGGTTTTGGTCGGTCCGGTCGGCGGCGATCCGGGCGGCCACGCGTCGCAGATTCTCGATCAGAGCCAGGCGCAGCATGATGGGGATAGCCCACAATTCCCCCAACTTCAGGGTGGTGACGGTCTGGTAGGCGGTCAGGAAACTGCTGAGATTTTCCGGATCCACCCGTCCATCACCGTGGGAGATCGTCTCCAGGGCCAGGTCATACACCCGGGGCAGCCCGGCCGACGGACCATTCAGCAGGCGAGGGAGTTCCCGGCTGTAGCCTTTGGGCAAATGCCTCTTGGCGGTGCGAATCTGCTCTTCGATCAGATAAAAGTTGTCGAGCAGCCATTCCCCGGCTGGTGTAATCCGGCGGTTGGCCTTGACCGCCTCAGTCAGCAGGCCGCGGACTCCAATGAGGAGGCCTTCATTCTTCGCCAGCCGTGTCAGCAACCGGTCCCCGGGGCGCCCCGAACTCAACTGGTGCGAGACCGCCAGGGTCTTGCCATGCTGCTCCATCTGCTCGGCGCTGAACAACTCCGATCGCAACGGCAGGTCGTCGCCGGCGTACTTCCGCCCCAAGTCCCCCCCCGTGAGATAAGACCCGAGGCGGAGCAAGGGCTCACGAGGGCTCTCGCTGCTCAACGCCATCCTTGAGGTCTCCCTTTTATCTGAGCTACTCGGCCAACTGACTCGAAATCCGCTGCAAGACGCTTGAATTGTGGTGCAAGGCGGCTGCTATGAATCCCTAAAACTTTGTGCAGCAAGGTGACAGGCCTCGAGAGATCTCCCAAGGGGGGTGTTTCAGCAACCCTTTGATGTATCTTCTTTTTATCGATGGTTGTCTCGGGTGCAGGGGGCAGGTTTTTGCGCCTGAGCCGCGGCCATGAAACGGACTGGCTGGATTTGGCGGGAGTCGTCAAATCACCTTACCTCAGGCTGACGCTCGGAGTGACCCATTGATCGACTAGGCAAAATCTCTTTTCATTAATTTTTCACTGATCTTAACTTTGACACAAAATTAGTGTTTTGTCATTAAAAAACGATTTCAAGATAGCGGATAACTGCTATTGCCGGTTGTGTATTAAATGGATAACTATAATGAGCACCTGTAAAATAATGACATTTCTTACTATTGTTTCTTATTTTCACAAACACAGGATTGGCGGCTGCAATCAATCCATTTTCCGTATATATTAATTTCTAATTCAAGTCTTTATTCTATGAGCGGGTCCAATGTTATTTTAAATAGCTTGACTTTGATTAATTTTCTTGTAAAATATAAAAAGTTTAGCATGTCAGACTGAAAGCCGGGCCACAAGTCCTGGACAATGATCGGACGGGTTGCTAAGTCTCCCCGGCCGATTTTTTTTGCCTGACTGCTGTGCGCCCTGCTTTTTTGGCGGGTATATCTTTGCAGCATCGAGGAAGAGGTTTCATCATGAAGGAAACTGGAACAGTAAAATGGTTTAACGACTCCAAGGGTTTTGGCTTTATCACTCGGGAAAGCGGTCCGGATGTGTTCGTGCATCACAGCGCCATCCAGGGCGAAGGTTTTCACTCCCTGGCGGAAGAAGAATCGGTGGAATTCGAGGTAACTCAGGGTCCTAAAGGACCTCAGGCCCAAAACGTGGTAAAGCTCTAAACCAGAAAGCCTGATAGCGAGAATTCCGATGGTCTCATGGCCCTCGGAGTTCTGGCTTTTTTTGCCCCAACGGATGGGAAAGACCTGCCGGCCAAAGACGCCGGTAAGTTCATCCCGGCAAGACCAACTAGGAGAAGATATGAGTGCGAAATTATACGTAGGTAATCTGGCCAATGTGACCACCGAACCGCAGCTCGAGGCTTTTTTTGCCGAGGCCGGCGAAGTCCTCTCGGCCAAGATCATCACCGACCGGCAGACAGGTCAGCCCCGGGGCTTCGGCTTTGTGGAGATGGAAACCAAACTGGAAGGCGAGAAGGCCATTTCCATGTTCAACGGCCAGGAGTTAGACGGGCGTCCTCTGACCGTCAACGAAGCTAAACCGCAACAAAAAAGCGGCGGCGGTGGCGGCGGTTACCGGCATTAACAGAGCCCAGGCGGCCGGAGGTGCGCAGTCGCACTTCTGCCCCTGTGACTTCTGAGCAATCAAGAGGCGGCCTCCGGGCCGCCTTTCCTGTTAAGAAACCAAATCTAACCATCACCCTGCCGCTCGCGCCGAAGCTGAGTCCATGAAGCTTTCAAGGCAGTGACCGCGTTCACTGAGGCTTCCAAGAGCCTATCATAAGATCCTGACTATCTTCCTATCCCACTCAGTCCTAAATCGTTGAGGAGCTTTGCTCGTGACAAGCTGCACGCAGTTAGCGGGCACTGGGGCATCCTGGTTACCTTACCGGATCGTGGCTGCCTGGATTTTTCAGAAAAAATGATTATTTTTATTAGGCTTTCCAGTAACAGGCTGCTTGGGCAGAGGATCTCTTGGGGAAGACCGCTCCTCGCGCCACGTTTCAGCACGCCACAGACGCAGTCACGGCCCATGCTCAAGCGCAGCTCATCCGGCAATGTTGCCTTAACGTACGCGGATATGGGGTATTGGGGCCTGTCGTTGGCTGGCTGATCTGGAGGTAAGCATCCTGGTCGGCCTGCTTCAATGGCGTCTTTATCATCGGTATCGGCAAGGTGTGTAGTTTCTGATGCAGTCCGCGGTGGTACCGGCCTGCAATGAAGAGAAATACCTGCCGCAACCCCTTGACGGCATCCGGAAGCCTCTGCCGCGAGCCGGAAAGCCGCCGCACCTGAGACCAAACCCATGCGCCTGAAAAAATCCTGGCTCTGGCTGCTGGCAGCCAGTCTCGGTTTGAGCCTGGCTCTGCCCCTGGCGCTGGGAGGATTGGGCCAGTTCAAGCTTCTGGACCGCCTCTCCTGGTGGGCCGCCCTCTTATTCGCGTTGCTGATGCTGGTTAGCTGGTGGTTCAATGCCTGGCGTATTCGCATGCTCATGGGGGTCGGCGGACGCCGGATGCGTTGGCGGGAGGCGGCTTTTACTACGGCTGCCGCTGAATTTGCCGGGGTTACCACTCCAGGGGGAGTGGGCATGCCCGCCACCTACATCTTCCTGTTCCACCATCTGGGGGTAGGGGTGCCCGAGGCCGTCGGCCTGGAGGGCCTCATCGTGGTGACCGATCTGGTATTTTATGTCACGGTGATGCCCTTGGCCGCTCTCATCCTGTTGTTCGAGGTCGGCGCCCAGCCTGATGTGCTGCACCTGGTGGTGGTAGTCCTGCTGGTGGTGGCGGGAGCCGCGGCGCTCGTCTGGAACCTCGGGCGCCACTATCGCCGGATCTCCATCGGCTTCGGCCGCCTGATGGGCAAGGTGCCCCGGCTGGCCCGGTACCGTTACCGCCTGGCCCGGGCCACAGTCCAGTGTGTCCGTTCCTTGCGCCTCTTAAAGAAAATGTCATGGCCCCGGTATGCGGCCCTCTATCTGGTCACTCTGGGCTATTGGCTGCCCCGCTACCTGCTCTTGTTTTTCATTATCCACCTGGTGGGCCAGGCGGTGCCCCTGTCTTATCTGTTTCTCGTCCAGGGGGCGCTGAATCTGGGGAGCCAAATCTTGATCATGCCCGGGGGCGGCGGCACGGTGGATGCGGGTTATGCGGCCTTTCTCAGCCCTTACCTGGACCGGGAGACCCTCGCCTTTACCCTGTTGGTGTGGCGAACTTACACCTTCTACTGGTATTTGATCGTCGGCGGCCCCATCTTCCTCTTTAAGACCGGGCAGGTGGCCCGCGATCTTATCGGCCAGAGAGTTTCAGGGAGATAGCCAATTATACCCGTACCCGCCCGGCGCTGAAGTTAGTTCCCCCAACCTCGTGAATCGTTCTTATATTAAAGGGTAGGGGTCGCTAAAAACAAGATTGCGAGGACAATTGATGTCTATCGGAAGGATTTGGCTCATCAGTATCATGGTTCTTCTAGGCCTGGCGCCGGGGGCGCACGCCGTCTCCCCGGCCGCAATCGCCGCGGCCCCTAAGGTCCGGGAAAACCTGGAATATCGCATCAGCCTGGGTCCGTGGTCGGATGTGGCCCGGGTTCACCTGGTTTTTAAGGAATTGCAGCCGGGACATTACCTGGCCGAGTTTTCCGGCGCGGCCCAGGGGATGTGGAAATTGTTGAGCCGGTGGCTGCCCGAACGTTACCAGAGCGAGATGGTTTACCGGGACGGAAGGCTGCAACCCGTGGTGTATCGTGAAGAATTCCAGGAGGGCGGACAAAAAATCCTCAAGGAGTACCGTTTCGACTACGACCATAAGCGGCTTACCCTTTGGCGCCAGGTTGACAACGGCGAGAAAATCAAGAAATGGGAAGTTCCCTTGACCGGCCCGGTCTATGACCTCCTGAGCCTGTTTTATAATGTTCGGTTAAACGCCCTGGGTCCGGCCCCCGGCGGCGCCAGCCTGCGGGTCATGATGATGCCGAACCCCAAACCCCAGGAATTGGTCTTTTGCATCGGCACCACCACCGCCCAGGGGCAAGAGGTTATGGTAAACAGTTGCGCTCCGAGCGCGGGTGACGCGGATCAGTATTTTATCTTTCTCAATCCGGAACGGGTCCCCACCCTGGCCTGGACCCGGGTGACGCTCTTTGGCAAGCTCGCCGGGCACCTGGTGAACCCCGGCGGGATCAGGAAGGAGGGGCTGTTGGGCCTGCCCGCCGCCTCTGCTCCCGTCCCGAAAGCCCCACATTGAGGAGGTCATCCTCCTGAATCAACGGAGATCGGGAATTTTTGATTTCCCCTCCGGTTTAGGATATATTTCCCCCCGATGAAACGCCTCAACCCTATTCACGGGCTGACCCTGGTCTTTCTCATCGGGCTGTTCTTGTTGGTGCTCTGCTGCCGGGACCGGATTCCCCTCTGGCGGTCTCTGCTCTGGCGTTATGCCCTGGTGGCCGGCCTCCTTCTGGTCTTGAAATGGGGCGCCGACCGAGGCATGATGGGCCGGGTGGGGAGATTTATCAACGATTTTTCCCCCATCCTCTACATTATCCTCATTTACCAATCCCTCGGTGATCTGAGCCCGTATCTCCGTCCCGACGTCGATGCCCAGTTGATCCGCATCGATTTTTTCCTCTTTGGGGTCAATCCAACGGTGTGGATGGAGCGCTGGATCGTTCCCTGGCTCACCGGCGTTCTGTCCCTGGCTTATTTAAGTTATTTTTTCCTGCCGGCCAGACTCGCCCATACGCTCTATCTGAAGGATTCGCGGCGGGATTTCGATCTAGCGGTCTTCGTCCTGCTCTTGGGTTGGTATCTGTCTTTCATCGGCTACATGCTCTTCCCGGCGATTGGCCCGCGCTACACCCTGGCCCACCTCCAGTCGGTTCCCCTCAACGGCAATTTGATCGGCGATTTCGTCAGCCGCCTCATCAATTCGGTGGAGGGTAACCAATGGGATTGCATGCCCAGCGGACACACCGCCATCGCGCTTCTCGTGTTATTTCTCTCCTATCGTTACGCCCGGCTACTCTTCTATCTCTTTTGCCCCATCGTCGCGGCCCTCATCCTCTCCACGGTCTACCTGAGGTATCATTATGTCATCGATCTCTTCGCCGGAGCATTGTTGGCGGCCGGGTGCGGCCTTATCGGGCCTCGGCTTTACCGCTGGTGGGAGGCGGGAGGCGGCCGGGAGAAGAGAGAGGCTAAGTGAAACCGGGCCGGTTCCAGGAAAACCGGAACGGGAAAAATGGATTTTATAGCGTCTGCCAAAAGTATTTTCCGATGGCGGCATCATGCTAATCCCCCCCCTAATCCCCCTTGAGAAAATGGGTGAACTATAAGGAATTGCTGCTAAAGTCCCCCTTTGAAAAAGGGGGATTTAGGGGGATTTAAGAATCTCCAAGTGGAAAGAATTTATGGTAACCGCTTTATAACCTGGAGTGGGCGGCGGATGATGACGTTCGGCGTCTGGAGATTGAACCATGCAAAAGGCGGGATGCGCTGCGCTTTCCCGGCCTACGATCCTTTTTAGGACTCGCCCCTGGCGTTGGCAGCCGCGAGAAATGGCTGGGGCTTTTTCAGGCCTTTGAGATAACGGTAGCGGTAAGAGAGATTGATGCCGGCGTAGGTCAGACAACCGCGTAGACTCCGTTCCCCTGGGCTGATGCCAAAGAACCGTTTGAATATGGAGTCGAACGAATAGGTTTGCCGGTTCAGGCGAGCGTAGCCGCTCAGGAGCTCGTCGGCGGTCATGCCCTGGGGTTGAAACAGGAGGGTATCAGGAGGATAGCCGTGCAGCCACCAGTCAGGGGCCAACAGCCTGCCTTCGCTGAGGAGGCGCGTATATAACCGGGTCCCCGGAAGAGGCTGGAGAATTCGCAACTGGACACAATCCAGACGGCCTTTGACGATAAACTCATAAGTCTGCTCGAACACATCCTTATTTTCGTGATCGGAGCCAAACACAAAGGCGCCCAGGATGCTGATCCCTTCGCCGTGAAATCGGCGCATGGCCTCAATAAAATCGATCTTCAGGTTCTTGATTTTCTTCATCTCATGCTGAGCGTCTTTTTGGACCGATTCGAACCCGAGCAACAGCCCCTGGCACCCCGAACGCCGCATCAATTTGAGCAGCTCCGGATCCTCAGCTAACGACACGGTGCCTTGCCCCATCCAGAGACGTTTCAGGGGGATCATGTCCGTGAACAGCTTTTTCCCGGCCTCCCGGTTCAGTCCCAGGGCGTCATCCACGAAAAAGAACCGGGAGGCATCAATCGCCTCGATCTCGGCAATCACCTCTTGAGGCGGCCTGACTCGATAGTGCTGTCCCGAGGTCTGGGCATTGCAACAGAATTCGCAGTCGTACGGACACCCCCGGGAGGCCTCGATGCCGATATGGAGAGAAGCGGCACCCCGGTGTTTGGGGCTGGGGAAGAGATCCCGCCGCGGGATGGGCAGACCGGCGAGATCGGTCTTGGTGCCGCCCCCATAGAGCCGCTGCAACTGCCCCGAGGCGGCATCAGCAACCACCCGGGGCCAGACACCCTCCGCTTCCCCCGCGACGACCGCGTCCGCATGCCCCAGCGCTTCTTCAGGTAAGAGGGTGGGGTGAATTCCTCCCATCACCACCTTCACCCCCTTTTGCCGATAGGTGTCGGCGATCTGATAGGCCCTGGGCACCATGTCGGTAATGACGGTGATACCCACCAAATCCACTTCTTGATGAGGGTCGTCGGGAGCAAAAAGTTCATCGACAATGGTAATCGTGTGGCCAGGCGGGGTAAGCGCCGCGATCAAAGGCAAATTTATCCTCAGGAGCCTGAAACTACTGGAGTCTTCGTGTTGCTCGTGGGGGGCGATAAGCTTTATTTTCACGTCTTTTCCTTGCGGGGTCACTTGCCCTCTTCCCATTTAGTGGCGGTGATGCCCAGGGTGAAGAGCACGGTCGCGAAAACCCCGATTATGATGGCGTAACGCAGGGCGGCCAGGTTGTCGGTAAATACCATGGCGGCCCGCAGGCCCTCGTTGACGTAATACAGCGGCAGCAGCCTGGCAAAGGTCTGCAAAAAGCCCGGCATCATCTCGATGGGGAAGAAGCTCCCCGACAGGAACATCATGGGGAAGACGATGGCGTTGGCGGCGGCGGCGGCGCTCTGCGCCTCCTGCACAAAGCGGGTGAGGATCATGCCGATGCCGACGAAGGTGAAGACATCAAGCAAAAGGAACAACAGGAGCCAGCCGTTGATATGAAGGTCAACGTGAAACACCCCGTAGCTCACCAGCAGCATCGCTATCGTCGAGATGATTGCCAGGGCGAACTGGTACAGGACGTTCGACAGTATCCAGTCGGTGCGAGTGATGGGGGTGGTGGAGAGCTTCCTGATGATACCCTTCTGCAACAATTCCGTGTTCGTGTTCACCGTACCGAACAGGGAAGCGATCATCACCGCCATGGCGATGACGCCGGGGATGAAGAACTCGATAAACCGGTACTTCTGGTTGAGGATCGAGACATCCTCCCAGCGGTAGAACGGCGGCTTCCCGGACATCCTCTGGTTCATCCCCGCAAACTCCATGTTCAGGTATTCCATCTTCGTCTTCACCGAAGTAGAACTGGGGTCGTAAACATACGTGAGGATAACGGAGGCATCGGGGGTTTTATCGTCCTCCCTCTGATTGAGCAGGTTTTCAAAGTCTTTGGGAATAACAAGGATGAGGTTCAGCTTGTGCTCCTGGGCGTACTCCCTGGCGTCACTGGCGGGATCGACCTCAAATATTTTGAAGTTCCCGTTGAACTGCAGGGTCTTGACGAACTTCGCCGAGGCGGCGGTGTGGTCGAGGTCCTGTACGTAAAGGTCCAAACCCAATTTGTCCCGGTCCAGGAAAATGGTGCCGAACACCAGAATCAGGATGATCGGGAAAGCCAGCGTGAAGAACATCGCGGTCCTCTCCCGGTAGAAGGTCTTGAGCTTCACGATGAGATTGGCCTTGATGACGCGCAGCTTCATACCACCTCCCCGCCTCCGGCCGCGCCGGTGTGGAGCGCCTCGCCGGTGAGCTTCAGGAAGACCTCTTCGAGGTTGGGTCGGCGAACGTCCAGGCTGAGGAACGACCCCCCGGCGTCCTTAATGGCATTGAGGGCCTTCAGGATGTCTTCCGTGTGCTCCACCCTGACCTTGAGGTCCTGGTGGTTGTCATGGACCAGCTCGAAGCCCAGCTTCCGAATGATCTCAACCGCGTTGGCATCGACGCTCTGAAGCGTCAGGACCAGGTAGTTCGAGTGGTTTTCGATGAGCGCCGCCGGAGAGCCCGTGGCGATTATCTTCCCCTTCGAGATGATGGCCACCCTGTCGGCCAGGATCTCCGCTTCCTCCATGTAGTGGGTCGTGAGAAATATGGTTTTCCCCTGCTGCTTCAGGCCCAGCAGGACGTCCCACACCTCGCGCCTGGCCCGGGGGTCGAGCCCGGTCGTCGGCTCGTCCAGGAACACGACCTCGGGGTCGTTCACCAGGGCAATGGCAATGCCGAGGCGCTGCTGCAAGCCCCCGGAGAGGTTTTTATACTGGTCGTCGGCCTTGTCGGTGAGGTTTACGAGTTTGATCAGCCCGTCGATATCGCCGTTTCGCCGGATACGAGCACAACGGGGGAAGAGCCGCGCATAGAACTGCATGGTTTCCCGGACCGTTAATCGGTCGAAGGAGCTGAAGTCCTGCGGGAGGACGCCGATTCGGGGGACGATGGCGCGCTTCTTCTTGGTGACATCCATCCCGAGAAGTCTCACTTTTCCCGACGTGGGCCGGCGGATCATGTCGATGATCTCGACGGTAGTGGATTTGCCGGCGCCGTTCGGACCCAGGAAGGCAAAAACCTCGCCTTTCCTGACCGTAAACGATATGCCGTTAACCGCCAGCAAATCCCCGTAGCGCTTCGTCAGGTTTTCGACTTCGATGGCGTGTTCAACTTCGTTAGCCATGGATTTCTATTTTTTACCTTTACAGGGGCCGGGATTAATCTCAGGTGCTGCAAACCTCTTTTGCCAATCTAATACCAACGATCATTTCCTTACGGACACCAAGAAGCATGAAAATAGAGCCCCGTCGCCCTCGGCGGTGAAATGTAGGACAGCCGCCCCGGCTGTCCATGGGCAGGCGAGGGCGCTTACCCAATCCTTGCCTAGCAATGTTAAGCACTAAAATCCCCCCTGCGGCGCTTTCTGCGTAAAAACCCCGGTGAAAGCGATTTTCCCTTGGGGAGACGTGAAAAAAGTTCCTCCCCTGGGCCCCGGGGCTTCTTATACCGTTTAGCCTTCAATGGACAGTTTTTGTAGGGGGGGACCTGTGTGTCCCCCCATGAGGGCGCACACACAGGTGAGCCCCTACGTTTCGTCTGTATATTTTTGACAGCAACTCGGTATTACTTGCCAGTCGCCAGTTGTAACAGGAGTTTCTTTATGGCCTCAAACCGGCTGGGAGCTATCTTGCCGGATGCGGCATATCTGACGATGCCCTTCTTATCGATAATGACAAAATTGCTGTCATCATCTCTCATCCGGTACGCCACAAACATGCTTCCGGTCCAATCCCCGTAAACAGTCACCTTCAGCTTGGCGGAGGTTTCACTCAATTTTTCTTTCCAGGTTGTTACCGCGGTCGCCTCCATGGCATTGACGACCAGCAATCTGAATATTTGATTTTGAATGTTTTGCGGTTGAGCCGCGTAAAGCTCATCCAGATAACGTGATAAGGCATCGTTAACCTCGACGGTATCCCTGGTGGCATAAAACAAGACGACAACCTTTCCCCTGAGCATGTCGAGGGAGAGCTTTTTATTATTTCCGGATTCCAGTGAGAAAGCTGGGGCCGGCTCACCTATGCCTAAAATAGCCTGCGCCCCGGTTGGCGCCAGACTACACACCAGAAGGGCCGCGGCGATTAGGACAAATTTAGCCCTGCCCGGCCTAACGTTCTGAGATAGATTCTTGACGTCCATTTCTGAACCTCCTTTGCAGAAATATTCGCGGCCCTCAAAAAAGCCGGACTCTCGCCCCTCCCCACAGACCGCATTGAGCCCGGGGCCTATCCCCGGGAGTGCGGCTCACTCCGAAACCCACTGCAGCCGCATACCCCAAACTTGCATGAGGAGGCGGCCTTGATCGTCAAGCCCCCTGGCGTCCCAGGTTTGGCCGGCCTCATCCCGAGCCCGCCGGCGGGCCTCCACGGTTATCTGCTCCCCCGCCCGGCAGGGCCGCAGAAATCTCATTTCCTCGATCTCGACGGGAAGCATGGCGCGCCGCTCCGACGGGTCCAGGGCGACGATGGCGAAAAAAGCCAACTGCATCAGGGCCTCGAACAGATAGGGAGAGTATTGGTACCGGGTGTTCCTCAAGTGGGCGAAATCATCGGCCTCACGGTAGGTGGTGCGGCCCCGGGCCACCCCCGGACCGGCGCCGTCCAACAACTCTATGACCCGATACCTGCCGTTGAGGCCGCTGCGCTCTTCGTACCAGGCCAGCACCTGGGCCTGATCCAGGGGCGGCGTCTGCAGTTCGTCCAGCCGGACCGGGAAATCCGTTAACTCTTCCCCGAGAGAACCTCCCCCGCCATCCAGGCTCACCTGGCCCTGGCAGTCCGGGGTGAAACGGTCCGTCATCCTGCCGGTGGGGGAAATCGCCGGGGTTGAGAGAGAGACCTCGCACCATACCTCCCCCAGGGAGGGGTCGGCTCGGCGGCAGAGGATTTTAGCCGTCCGCGGCATCCCGGGAGGGCATTGGATCATGTCCAGGAAGCGCACCCGGCGAACTCCCCGCACCTGGAGGTGGGGATAGAGGAGCCGGGCGGCTTCCATGAAGGTCTCCAGAACCATGGCGGCTGAGACCAAAGGAGGCTCGACGAACTTGAGGGGCCGGTGATCCGGGAGCCACAGGTCCTTCTCCGGGGAAAAGGACCGGAAGGCTTCCAGCTCTTCCCGGCGCAGGTCCAGGTGAGCGATGCGGTCGATCAGGGGGAAGTCCTCGGGGCTAAAGGCCACGGCGCCGCCGGCCAGTTCTCCTGCGAGCCCCGGGGGGATGGTTGCATCAAGCCGCGCCGTTTTTACGGGTGGCAGGGTCCTCATGAACATCACCCGATCGTCGCCGGCCGGGGCTATCAGGAGCTCCCGGCAGAAAAGCCCGGCAAGCTCATTTACCTGGATGTACCCTACGCCCTTCCGCTGCATGACCTCCCGGACCATAGGGTCGTCGGCCATGCCCGCGCCCTCGACCGGAGGCAGCATCAAGGTCTTGAACCGGATGCCGGGGTTTTTCCGCCCGAGATAGCTGAGCAGCGCCGACATCATCCGGTTGGCGGCGGCGTAATTGGACTGGCCGGGATTCCCCAGGACCGCCGCCCCCGAGGACAGGGCCACGAAAAACCTCAAGCCCGCCCCCGCCGCCGCCGAAAAGAGATTCCACGCCCCCAGAAATTTTACCTCCGTGACCAGGGAGAAGTCATCCAAGCTCATGTGACTGAGAAGACCGTCTCTGAGGACTCCAGCCCCGTGGATAATGCCGTCGATTTTGCCGTAACGGCCGGCCACCTCGCCCAGGACCATTCGGACCGCCTCAGGGTCGGTGACATCGCAGGTATGGTACGTGGCCTCGATCCCGGCAGCCTGCAAATCCGCCAGGGTCTGAGCTATCTCAGCGGCCCGGTGGTCGGCGGTGAACGTCTCAGACGGGGCCGGTGTGGCGCCCGGCAGGCCGGGATTGAGCGGCGTCCGCCCCAGAAAGACCAGGCGGGGCCTGAAGGGCGCCAGGCTGCGGGCCAGATGGGCGGTGATTCCCGCCGCGCCCCCGGACATGACAACCACGTCTCCGGGGCTCAGATCCAGACTTGCCGGACCATTAAAGACCGACGGAGCCACGCGCCCCTCTGAGGTGAAGACCTTGCCATCCCGATGCATCATCTCCACCGCGGGGTAGCCCCGGTCCAGAGCCAGGCCCAAGGCGGCGCCCAGGTCGGTATCCGGGTCGATTGCCACGGTGCGAAACTGGACCGCCGGGTATTCCTGGGCGGCGGATAGAAACAGGCCGAGCATCCCCTGGGCTGATCAGCCCACTCTGAGTATCGGTATCTTCCCGGGAATGGATCAGCACGACGAATTTCCTTGCTGGTGATTGGAGAAAGGCCTTCAGGACCCCGAAGAGCCCCCTGAAAAGTCCCGCCACGTCCGCCAGGTCTCCTAACTTTGCCGATCCGTCTTGAGGCAGCGTGATGACCATGCCGGCATGGGACGCCAGGCCCGATATTCTTTCGGCAGCCCGTAAGGACCCTGCATCAGTCAGAAGATTGAAGCTCTCTATCCCCGGACCCAAGTTCGTCGGCATGAAAAGCATGGGAACCGTCTCAACCCCGTAATCCAGTCGGAGTATATCTTCCACACTTCCAGCCAGGCGATCATCCCGGTTCGGTGAAAGCAGGAGGACTGACTCCCCCGGGCTCAATTCCATGGGCATGGAGGCCGCCGGCGAAACCTCGGCCCGGTGGAATACCAGCCGTTTTAAGCTCGCCTCAGCCGGTGAGGGCTTCAGGGTGTCGGCCCGCTCCGGTCCGGGGTCAACCGCCGGAGCCACCGGCGGTAGGCCCGCGCCTTCCTGCCTTTTGACGATCTCGGAGATCCTCTGGGCGATGTCCTGCACGGTCCGGACATCGATAAAATCCTCCAATTCGATGGTGATCCCGAATTGGCGTTCCGCTGCATCCATGATGATCGGGAGACGGCTGGAGCGGATGGAGAGGTCGCGCCTGAGATCCATGTCAGGTTCGATTTCGTCCCGGTTGAACCCGGTGGCTTCCATGATAATGTGAATCAGCGTCTCCAGGTGATCCTGTGACTCGGGAGCCATATCAGGGGCAGGAGGGACCGGGGCCGGAATCGCCGGGATAGGCTTGGGAGGCGGGGATACCGGTTTTTCTAGAGAGATTGGTGGCCGGAGTTCGGAGGTGCCGGCTCCCCGGATCATGGACTGGATAGCCGCGGCTAGATCGCTTTCTTGGAAGGTTGGGTCATGTTCCTGGCGGATGGCCGCCAGGATATCGCCTTCAAAGAAGCGGCCGTACGTCTGCATCACGAACCGGTTGATTTCCCGCTGAATGATCCTTTCCACCGGTTTAAACCCTGCGGGGCCTGGTTCCGGGGCTCGTAGCCCGGGCGCCGGGGCGGGGCGGGGAGCGGCGGCGGCCTTCCCGAATCCGGGCAGGGAAATAAACCGCGGTTCCCGTTGCACCGGCAAATGCCCTTGCGTGAAGAGCTGAGCCAGGGCGCTCTTGCACGTCAGGCTCTCGGCTTCGGGTAGGCAGGTCTGGATGCAGGCCGCTTCAGGGAGCGTGTCAGAGATGAGATTGCTCAAGATATCGCCGGGGCCCACCTCGGTGAACAGCCGGATTCCATAGTCATGCCAGAGGGTCTGGACGTTTGGCATCCAATGAACGGGGGATTCCAGGTGGGCCATCAAGATGCGCTTGATCTCTTCGGGATCGGCGGGAAACGGCGCCATGGTCGTGTTGGAGATGACGGGGATCTGGGGGGCCTGAAAGGGGATAGGTCCGATGAAGGCCTCGAGCTCATCCCGGATGACCCTCATGATGGGCGAGTGAAAGGCCATACTGACCCGCAACCGGGTGGCCCGGTAGCCCATCTCCTTCAGCCGGTTGCCAAAATTAGTCACCGCCTCAGTCTTGCCGCTCAGCACGACCTGGTTCGGTGAATTGATATTGCTGATGTAGACCTGCTCCTCTCCCCTAAGCATCTCGTGCAGCAGGTCCAGGGGGGCGTCCACGGCCGCCATGACACCGGGGTCCACACCCATCGTCGCGGCCTTATCCATGCAGAGGGCTCTCCGGTTGACGATGCGGAAGCCGTCCTCCAGGGAATAGACCCCGGCCAGACACAAAGCGGTCAGCTCGCCCAAACTGTGCCCGGCCATAGCCACGGGGTAGATGCCCAGGCCCATGAGGTAGCGAGCCACGGCATATTCCACGGTGAACAGGGCCGGTTGCTGCCACCGGGTTTTCTGGAGATTTTCCTCTTGATCGTGGAATAAAAGGTGCAGCAGGTCGAAGTCCGCGGCCGCGGCCGCCCGATCCATCCATTCCTTGATGACGGGAAAGGACTCGTAGAGCTCCTGCCCCATGCCGTTATAGTGGGATCCTTGCCCGGGAAAGACCAGGGCCAGCGGCAGCACCGGTTGATCTTCCCGGCCCAGGAAGATCCCCTGGCGCGCCCATGACTTCAGGGCCTTAGATGAAACCATGCCGCCCCCGGCCAGCGGGGCCGACTTCTCGATGACCGTGAGCGCTTCGGCTTCGGACGCCGCCACCACGGCCAGCCGCCAGTTATGGCCGTCCATCTCGGTCTTGAAAAAAGAGACGCCCTGGGGTGGGGGAGGACCCAACCCCGGCTCATGGCCGGGGGCGACCAGGACCGTATCCGCAGCGTCCATGGCCTGTTCCACCTGCACGACGTAGTTGGAACCGCCAAACCCGAAGGCATTGACCTGAAGCCTGCGGGGCCGGCCGGCCCGAGACTCCCACGTCAGCGGCTCCGTAGCGATGAGGAGCCCCGAATTTTCCAGGTCGATTTCCGGGTCCGGATGTTGGTAATTGAGGGTGGGAGGGAAAATCCCGGCCTGCATGGCCATGACGCCGCGAATCAGGCTGTTAATGCCCGAGGCGCCCAGGGTGTGGCCGATCTGGGATTTGAACGAAGTGAGCACGGTGCGCTGAGCGGCAGTGAAGCACGCCTGCAGGGCCCGGGCCTCCTCCACGTCTCCCTGCCGGGTACTGGTGGCATGGCATTCCACCAGGTCCACGGCCTCCGGCCCATACGGCAGCCCCTGGAACGAGGCGCGGATGGCCATCTCTTGGGAAGCGCTGGAGGACTCCACCATGCCCAGAGGGTTGTTGCTCGCGCCCATGCCGGTGATGACCGCCTGGACCCTCGCCCCCCGGGCCCGGGCCAGGCTTTCCCGCTCGATGACGATTATGCCCCCGCCTTCGCCTAAAACCATCCCATCTCTTTGGGCATCGAAGGGGCGGGAGGTCTCGTGAGGCGGCCTGTCCTTCCCGGACAGCCCGAAAAGTGCCCCTAAACCTGCGAATTCCAGAAAATGCAAGGGCTTAAGAATCTCCTCGGCTCCTCCGACCACCGCGGCGTCGATGATGCCGTTCTTGATCATCTGGATGGCGCTGAACAGTGCCACCAGGGAGGTGGCGCAGGCCGCGGAGACCGAATAACTGGGCCCCATGAACCCATAGCGATTGCAGATGAACCCGGCCGCGGCGCAGTTGAGCCGGCCCAGAAGAGTGGTGTCGTCCGGCGCCAGACGGTCGGACTTCATCTCCTGGGCGATGGCCTTCTCCTGATCCGGCGTCAGGGGCATGGCCCTGTTGATGTCGGCGAGGATGTGACAAATGTTGGCCCGGATGATGATACCCGCGAGGCTCCCCGCCGCCTCTCCCGAGTTCTGGGAGATGAGGACCCCGATACGCTCCGGGGGGATATCTGACGACAGGAGGCCGGAGGCCCGGATGGCCTGGTCCGCCAGCCACATGGTGATCCGGGTGGAATCGGTCATGGTCCGGAAATCATGGGGGGGAATCCCGAGTTCAGTCCGGGAGACCTGAAAGTCCAGGAAAGCGCCCACTTTGCAGTAGGTCTTGTCGGGAACGAACGGGCGGGGGTCATAATAGAGATCGTGATTCCACCGGGAAGACGGAACCGGGATAATCCCGCTCTTCATGGCCAGGCTGGCCGCCCAGACTTCCTCCGGGCTCTGCCCCAGGGAATTGACCAGGCTCATCCCCGTGATGGCCACCCGGTCAGGCGCGTCCGGCTGGGTCGTAAGCCACGGCAATTCCCGGGCAACCCCAAAGGACGGGGATTCGCCGGCAGTCGCCCCGGCAAAGGGCTGATAGAGCTTTAGCGGACCCGTGGCCAGTTCGCGGTGCCAGGCTTCAAGCTTCAGGACCTGATGGATGCCCCCGGCGCAGGCCCCGCTCATAAATTGCCCTCGTTCACGGCAGGCCGGCTCCGACAGAGGCGCCCCGCCCGGCCGGTCCAGACCCCGGGCCGCGGCGAACAGGCTCCCCGCGGCCATTTCTTCCATCTTCGTCCGAAAGGCGGCCTCGTCGGCGCGGCCCGCGGCAAACTCCCGCTCCAGGGATAAGATCGCCGCAATTCTCGGGGTCCGCAAGGAACGCACCCGCAGCCCGGTTTCCTGGCCTGAGACAACGGTTTCCCCCGGGGGCGCTTCCAGGATCAGCCGCTGATAGAGCGCCGTCAAGGCCCGGGTTTCCACAATCTCCCGGGTGGCCAGATAGGCGGTGCCCATCTGGATGGCGTCCGCCCCGAGCACCGCGGCGATAAAGGCGGTCTCCCGATTGAAGATGCCTCCGGCCAGGATCAGGCGGCAGTTTTGGCACAGAGATGGGGAGCGCCGTTTCAGATTCAACACCATTTGAGCCAGGCTGAGGGTGCTATGGGGCCCCACGTGGCCGCCGGCTTCATAGCCCTCGCAGATCACGTACCGGACGCCGGCTTCCAGGGCGAGCCGCATCAGGGCCTCATCCGGGGCGATATACATGACCTCAAGGCCGCATTCCAGCAATTCTTTGGCGAAGGAGAGATTCCCGCCGGCGATCACCACAAAACGGGGCCGGTGCTGCTTTATCCAGTCCAGTTGCACCTGGCGGCAAGGGTTTTCTGCCAAAGACACGACATTGACGGCATACGGGCGGCCTCCCATGATCTCCGGCAGACTTCCCAGCTTGTCGTCAAGCGCCGTCGCATCCATCAGGCCCAGGGCGATAGTGGGCAGGCCCCCGGCATCGGCAACCAGGGCGGCAAACTCCGGGACCTCGGTGATCCAGGACATGGCGCCCTGGATAAAGGGATAGAGGGTGCCCATCTCCTGGGCCACCGGATTGTCCAACCAGGCAGCTTTTTTCAGCTCCGCCTGGCGGCAGGCATGGCGAATCTCGTCCATGCAGGCTTGGACGGCTCCTGCGGTTTCAGCCCCAAAACGCTCCACAAACGACGCCGCAAAGGTAGCCTCCACCCCCAGGGGGATGACCTCATCCTGGCTGAACCGGCTGGCCAGAGGGTGGATGGCCCCGGCCTGCACCCGGCTGGCGAAGGCACGGCGGCTTTCTGCCGTGATCTCGGCGCTGCACTGCAAGCTCTCGAACGCCTTGATCTCCTTGAAGGCCCGGGAGTTGCCTTTGTTGAACAGGCGGCAAGGAACCCCGAGGTCCAGGCCGACCAAATCGGTGGAATCCAGGCGGAGGCTTACGAGGCGCTGCCGTTGCTGAGCATCAATGGCAACCAGGTCGGTCAGCCAATGAACGCTCTCGAAGACGATCCCGGCGGCCCCGGTGGCCAGGAAGGCCGCAGCCGCCTCAGGGGTGGCCACGCCTCCCCAGATCAGGATGTCCGGGGCAGGAGGAGCGGTGGCCCGCATGTCCTTGACCGCGGCATAGAGCGCCAGGGTGGTCTCAGGGCTCACGAATCCAGAGGCCTCGCAGCCTTTTAAGACGATGCCCCCGACCCCCGAGCTATCCTTAACCACCGCGGCCAGGAAATTTAAGTCCCCGATGATCGGAAAGCAGCGATGGGTTCCCGACAATTGCCTCAATCTCGCCAGAACCGCGGCAGGATCGCCTGGGAAAAACTGGGGGTGGCATTCCACCCAGATGTCCTGGACCCCGGTTTCCTGCAACCATGGTCCCAGAGATGGTTCCATCAGGGTAGAGGCAGAAATCTTGATATCCCGCACCTGGCCGGCAGGGTCAGCCTTGCGGAAGAAAGGGCGCAGCGCTTCCACCCCCAGCCCGGAGACATCGAAGATCGCCCGGCTCCCGGTTCGATGCGCCACTTGGGTCACCGCCGGAATAATCTCCTCGGGCCGCCAGACGAAAGCGATAATGGGGGCTTGAGGCTCAACCACTAAATCCAGACCTCCTGGTCAACGCCAAACAGTTAACTCTTGAACTTATGCAGACTTTCTGTAGAGGCGATATCTCTTGTGGGTTTTGACCCCGGCTTCCTCAATCAAAAAGTTGATCGACTCGTTGTCTTCCAGACACCAGCCCATCTCCATATAATGATATTTCCCTTTTTTTCTCACGATTTCATAGAGATGGTGAGTGGCTAACAGGGGGAATCCCAGTTGCCGGTACTTCTCCTTGACTCCGAAGATAAAACCCCGCAACCCCTTGACCTCTCGTCGATACACGGGCAACTTGAGCAAGCCCAGCAGACCCATCCGGCCGTTGAGCCGCTTGAGCAAAGGGTTGAGGTCGGGTAAGACCACGCAGACGGCGACCGGTTCCTCCTCATAATAGATGAAGAAAGCCAGATCCGTATCGGCAAATTTCATCACGTCCTTTTGAATATCCCGTATTTCGTTCTCGCTTAAGGGGACGAAACCCCAGTTATCCGACCAGGATTCGTTGTAAATCTCCTTGATCAGCAGGAACTCGGAGTCCTGATCCTGGAGACTGAAGGGCCTGATGTGCACCCCCTTTTTCCGGGCCAGCCGTTCAGCCAGTCGATCCATCCACTCGGGAACCTGGTAAGGGTCTTCTATCAGGAAAGCCAAAAGATCCTTCTCTTTGACGAAACCGCACGATTCAACCAGCTTCGGGTAGTACGGCGGGTTGTACGTCATCCCCAACACCGGCGAGTAATCGAATCCCTCAATGAGCAACCCCGCTTCGTAATTGGGAGAGGGGTTGAGGGGGCCTCTTAAAAAGGTCATGCCCTGCTGGTGTACCCAGGTTTCCACGGCAGAAAACAGGGCCGCCGCCGCTTCCGGATCGTCAAGGCATTCAAAAAATCCCCAGATGCCCATGGCTTCGCCGTGGAACTCGTTATAATGCCGGTCGATGATGCCCGCGATCCTGCCCACCGTCTTCCCACCGCGTCGGGCCAGAAACAGGCGGCGTTCGGAAAACTCCCAGAACGGATGCCGCCGGGGGTCCAACAGCCGGCTCACGTCCTTTTTAAGAGGGGGCACCCATAGAGGGTACTGAGCATAGATCTCCCAGGGCAGATCAATGAAGTTTTTCAGGGCCGAGCCTTTTTCCGCAGCAATGATTTCCAGGTCGGCCATTATGATTTCGTTAAGTCGCTAAAATGCTGATAACCGTGAATGGTTACCCTGATTGAGGTTAGGTTTCTCAGGCAACGGTAATGGACTCTATCAAATCTCACTAGGTCACTCCAGATTCTGGGCAATTAAAATTTCCTTGGCTGCAAAAACTTCGGGAGGAGATCACGAGTTACATTGTATAACCCCTCGGCCACCACTTTACTTAAGCTACGCAGAAAGTATCTCATATGGTTCCGCAGAAATTGATTGTGGACGATCAATGAAACATTGAAATTGCTTTTAAAGCCCAAGCCTCTCACCAGGTGGTAAAGTTCGTCCCTGCTCAGATGCCGGGTGCGAACGTTACAATGGCAGCCGTCATACTTGCTATAATCATCCACATCAACGACGAGGCCGGCCTCCAGGAGTTCCTGGCGCACCGGGGTTTTGGGGTAGGGCGTCAGGTACTGGGAATAGATTAAATCCGGCTGCAGCTCCTCAATCATGCGCCAGTTCTGGGTCACGGTTTCCCGGGTATCGTCCGGATACCCGGAAATTAATCCGGCGATGATGGCGATGTGATGCTGCCTTAGCAGCGCCGCGGCCCGGCGGTTGAGCTCCGGATTCGTGGGCTTTTTCATACCCTTCAGGGCGTTTGGGTCCATGGACTCGAACCCCACAAAGGTGATGCGAAAATTGGCCCGGTCCATGTCAGCCACCAGCTCGGGATTTTGGGCAATCCCGGCGGCGCTCACCTGAGTCAGATAGCACAAGTCATTCAATTGATGTCGGATAATGGCCTGACAGACCTGACGAAAATGATCTATGTCATAGGTAATGTTGTCATCGACGAAAAACACCGCCTTGAAACCCTGGTCTCGAATCGCCTTCAGGTCGGCGATAATGCGCTCCAGGGAAAATCGCCGGAACGTATGGCCGTACATCTGTGTAATAGAACAGAATTTACAGTTATTCGGGCAGCCCCTGGAGGTTTCGGCCACGTCCATGGGCATCTCTAAAAAATAAAAGCCGCTGGCCAGTCTGGCCTGGCGGCCGGGCAAGGACAGGGTATCCAGGTCCTGCAGCGGGCGTTTGGGATTGTGGGCCCACTCCTGGCCCTGGCGATAACTGAGGCCCAGGATGCCGCTCAGGTCGGGGGCTGGTTTCTCCAGTTCAGTAATCAATTCCCGAAAGGTGGTCTCCCCTTCACCCCGGACCAGGAAATCCAGGGGCAATTCTTCCGCATCCGCCGTCAGTTCACGGGCCATCAGGCTGACATGGTAGCCACCGGCCACCAGTTTAATGGCGGGGTCAAAGTCACGGATAAAGCTGGCCACGCGCAAGAGGGTGGCGAATTGAAAGGTCATGGCGCTCAGGCCTACCACCTGCGGGCGTGAATCGGCTAACGCCTGGCGCAGCGCCGCCTCGAAGTGCGGCTTAAAAAGGACCAAGTCCAGGACCCGAACCTCATGCCCCGGCAGATTACCCGCCAGGGAAAGGATCGCCAGATTGGGGAGACGGGTGACAAAATCGGTAAATTGGGCCGTGTCGGGCATGGACAGAAGCAAGATTCGCATGTATCCCCTCTCTTTAAGACCGTCCCGCTTTTCTAAACATTAAGGGAAGCAATAACATAAAGCCGCCTGGCCCCTATTGCAAGGCTCAATCTCGCCTCGCCTATAACCAATTTGCTTTCTTATACCAGTCGAAGGTGAGTTTGGCTCCCCGGGCCAAAGGAATTTGGGGCTCGAAACCCAGGAGTTTTCTGGCCTTGGTGATGTCGCAGAGCCAGTTCGGCTGGAGCATTTCCGCGGCCCGGCCCCGGCTGATGAGGGCAGGCCTCCCGGAGACTTTAGCGACATATTCTGCCACTGCGGCTATGCCGCAGAGCACCCGTGGGGGCAGGCGAAGGCGGAAGGCGGTCACTTCCATCGCTTGGGCAAAAATGTCGTTAATTTCCTCCATCCTGTAGTCCCGCCCATCCGACAGAAAAAATATTTCTCCATTCCGGGTGCGGGTCTCGGCCGCCAAGAGCATGGCGCCGACCAGGTCCTGGATCGAGCACAGGCTGAGGTGTTGAACGCCGCCGGAGATAGAGGGCTTGATCCTTTTGGCCAGACACTGGAAAAGAGCCAAAAAGGCTTTATCCCTGGGCCCATAGACCGCAGAGGGCCGGAGGATCAGGAGCGGCAGTTTGTGGGCCTGGGCCAGGGCCAGGGCCAATTCCTCCCCCCGCCGTTTGCTCATTCCGTAGGGCGAGACCGGCCGGCAATGGTCGGATTCCTTTTTCTTTCCACCGTCCCGCCCCGGGCCTGCGGCTGCCTGGCTGGAAAGATAGATAAATTTTTGGAGTCGGGGGTTATGTTCGAGGCAGGCCTGGACGAGATTCTCCGTGCCCAGGGCATTCACCGCGAAATAGGTTGTTGCTTCGATGGCCCGGGTGGCGCCGGCGAGATGAAAGACCAGGTCGACATCCTTGACCCCCGGCCCTAAAGAATCCTGCTCTTGACAATCTCCGTAGATGATCTCGACGGGCAGACCCTTCAGCCACAGCAAATGAGTCGTAGGCCGGACGAGGCATCTGACGTGAACGCCGCGGTGCAGGAGGGCTTCCACCAGATGGCTCCCAATAAATCCTGCCGCCCCGGTTACCAATGCTTTCAATAAGCTTTTCCTCGCGGTAACAGTTCAAATCTTATCCGGTTTACGGGCAATAGTCAACGAGGCCCCGGTCTCCAGGGGAAAGGGCGTGGCCAAGTTTGAAAGATTTCGTTGGGCTCCCGGGTCGAACCCAACGGTTGGGAAGTCAAGCTGACAGGCAGAGAGGCACTGACTCATTGATGGTCTGGCACGCCTGAACTTAATCGCCGGAAAAGGTCTTTTCGATTGCTTGGCCCGCCTTTTCAATTCCTCTCCCGGTCGCTTCGCCGGCACGTTTCACTCCCCGTGCAGTGGCCTTCGCACCTTTCTCAATGCCGGTGCGGGTCGCTTCGCCGGCGCGCTGCACCCCCCGTTGCGTGGCCTTCGCACCTCGCTCAATGCCTTTGCCCGTGGCCTGCCCGGCGCGCTCGATCTTGCCCGGAGGCGCACTAGGCGGGATTTCCGCTGCCGGAGTTTCTGGAGCCGGCTTTTTCGTTGTGCCTTCCTCTGCAAAAGAGACGGCAGCAAACACCCCCACTAAACAAAGCGCCACCAAGGGCAAGAAAACCTTTTTTCCCATAGATCTAATCAGTTCTGTAACAGTCATGGCTTCCCTCTCTCCGGCAAACCGGGATTATGCGGCAATCTAAGCTACCGTAACCAAAATGGTTTTTGGGGCCTCTGGGCCCGGGAGAAATCCTCCAAAGTTTTTGTTCTTGAATCCGAAGTCTTGCGTCGATGCAATGATAGCACAAGTTATAATCCTCAACATAAGATTTAGTTTGATCTTGATTTGGCGGTTCTTAGCTTAAATCTCAGTCATTATGCCTGCGCTCCGGGGAGACCTTGACTTTTACCAAAGTCAGGTCTATTAAAAGATCGTCAATCCTATGGTCAGATCATAGGGGATAAACGCGAGAATTAGGTTCCAAACTAGCCCATCAGGACAGACGAGGCTGGCCCGTCGCGGTATTGCGGCTCATATCGTTCGGTCGCCGGGACGCACTTCAGGGCGCGCCCTGAGCTGGCCCGCGCCGCCGCACGAGAGGAAAAAGCATATGATCCATCTCAGGAATCCCGGTTCAGGACGATCCGGGCTACAAAGCCTAAGGATTGGCCGGTGGGAGAACGTTTGGTGACGGGCTCACCGGTCTGTTCCTACAACGAATGGGACCCCCTCGAGGAAGTGGTGGTTGGGCGCCTCGAGGGCGCCAGGATCCCGTCCAGACACCTCACGGTCACCTTCAACATCCCCCAGAGGCTGATGAAGATCTATAAGCTGATCGCCGGGCTGCCTTACCCTAGCTTTGTCGTGCGCCCGGCCCAGCGCGAACTGGACGAGTTCATTCACATCCTCGAGGCCGAAGGCGTCACCGTGCGCCGCCCCGCGGTGACGGACTTCTCCGTCACCTTCAAGACGCCGCACTGGAAATCGAAGGGCTTTTGCTCGGCCTGCCCGAGAGACGGGCTGCTCGTCGTCGGCGATGAGATCATCGAGACCCCCATGGCCTGGCGGTCCCGCTACTTCGAGGTGGACGCCTACCGCCCGCTGCTCAAGGAGTACACCGCGGCAGGGGCGAAGTGGACCACCCCGCCGCGCCCGTCGCTGGTGGACGCCCTCTACAACCACGACTACCGCCTCCCTGAGGCGGGGGAGCCGATCCCTTTTGTCGTCAACGAGTATGAGCCTGTCTTCGACGCCGCCGACTTTGTCCGCTGCGGCCGGGACCTGTTCGGCATCCGCAGCAACGTGACCAACCAAGCCGGCATTCACTGGCTCCGGACTCACCTTGGCGACAAATTCCGTGTCACTCTCCTCGAAACCCGCTGTCGCCAGCCCATGCACATCGACTCGAGCCTGCTGCCCCTGGCGCCGGGGAAGCTGCTGGTCAATCCGGACTACATTGACCCGAGCCGGCTCCCGCCGATGTTCGCCTCCTGGGACATCCTCATCGCCCCGGAACCGAACCCCATCCCCTGGCGCATCCCTTCGATGTGCAGCCGCTGGCTCAGCATCAATGTGTTGATGCTCGACGAGAAGCGCGTCATCGTGGAGCGCTTGCAGGAGTCGCTCATCAGGAAGCTCAAGGACTGGGGCTTTACGCCCATTCCCTGTTCGTTTGCCAACTACGCCCCTTTCGGCGGCTCCTTCCACTGCGCCACCCTCGACGTGCGCCGCCGAGGCGAACTCCAGTCGTACTTCTGAGGACCGGCTTCTCCGGTGAGCCGCCCCGGACGAGGAGTGTATTCCCGGCGGCTCGCCTCGGATCGGGATAACCAAAAAACCTTGTGGGGCTGGACCGATTTGCCGAAATTGACCGGCATCACAGAAGATTCTCGCTAGCAGCTGACCGCCATCGCCATCAACGCCGAAGAAGCGAAATCGAGATGGGGCCTCACGAAAAAAGAGTTTATGCCCCGGGATTTTACTACCTAGTGCGGTTTTGCCGGAGGTTTGCGGGTAGTACTTCAGAACCTGGTGGGGTATCGGGTCCAGGGCAGGTGATCGACAACTTCTCTCTGCCCCTCTGCTTCGAGCGCTGCCCGGGATTAATGATCGTAAGCCCGGCCCAGGGTTACGCGGCTATCCAGCCTCTCTCATCTTAGCCGTTGTCGATGGGGTCGAAAGACGATTTTTAGGTAAATTTCTCCTCTGATCCGGGGCTGTCGGCTGCCGCGATCAGCGAGGCTGTACCCCCTTGGACCAAGTGCCGAAGTCAGCCTGATGACTAAGCCAGGCGCAGTTGGGCCAGGGAGGCCCGGGCGCTGCCACCGCTGATGTCAGGCACAATCCTCAATTCGAGTGTGGTTACCCCGTCGAGATCGACGTGGTAGTCTTCGACTTCCCGCGCCGCCTCCGGCGGACTGAAGTTATACTGCTGGCGCACAATGTCCCGGTACGACTGACCGCCGTCCGGTGACCACCGCAAAACGAATTCCTGGGTGCGCCCCTGCTCATCTTCCTGAATCACCAAATGGATCCGGGTGAGTCTTTGCGGCTCATCAAACGTCAGGCGGATCGTCTGCTCTCCAGGCTGCGAGGCCCGCCAGCCCGAGTCCGTACCCGGAATCAGGGCCGATTCCATCGGGTGGCCGACGGCCTCAGAGGTGATTTCTGCCTGTGCCAGGCGGTCAAGGTCCAGCCAGTCGGGCTCGCCGGTGGCGGCCTCACTCGGGCCAGGCCCGATAATTCTCTTGCGCATCGATTTCCTCCTCAGTTCTCAATTATCGTCACCGCATATCCGCGACCTCGGCGACGCGGTTGGTCCTGCTCTGCGGCACTACCTTAATGCATGTGATCAGGTCCAATATAAATCTCAGTAATCTGGAAATGCTAACGTTATCCACTGCACCCATAAACAATATTATCAATCTATCTTTTTATAAATATACTTAATTGGATCATCAGGGAAAGTCATGATCAATTTATTTCCTTCGATCGATAGAAAAAACGTTCCCCAATAATCGGAGACGACTTTTATTCTGCCATCATCAAGGAAACTCCACTTTCCCCGCGTATCAGAAGAGTAAAATTCCAACGTGTTAGTGCTGAATATTTCAAGGTTTCCCCATTTTTTTTCGGCAGTCTCGTTAGGATGTTTAAACTCGCTCGTTTCGATCATTTCTTGCAGCAGCCATTTGCCAATTATCGAGGTGCCTTGGTTTTCAGCGCCGGCCCAGGCCGGGGTGCCGGCGGGGTCCCGCAGTGTCAGGCTCTGGCCGCCTTTTTTCACCTGCGCGGCGATCAGGGTCCGTTTGCCTTGAAAGGTGATTTGGGAGCCGGTGATCTCCACCTGATCTTTGGGTGCGAAGAAGATGCCTTGTTTTTCGAGGAACCAGCCGGGCCCCAGGTACACCAGGATGGTCTCCCGGTTCGTCTTCAGGGTCAGACTCACCCCGTAACCCTTGCCCCGGTCGGTGATCTTAGCCACCGAGACGACTTCGCCCCTGACCGTCTCCACGGTTTTTGAGTCGTACATCCGGTCGTACACGGCCCCGTCTTCCGGCCCCGGGCCCCCCTGGTTTTCGGGCCCGCAGGCCAGGGTAAGAGCCAGGATGAGCGCCAAAGCCAATATCGGACCTTTTCCTTGCATGCCTCTGCTCTCCTTAACCAAGTTTCTCCGGCGGGGCGGGGCCTTTGACCCCATGGGGTAAATCTTTTACTGCTCAGGTCACTTATGATTCGCCGCGGCAAAGAGATGATATTTCCCCTTATTCTGCCCCTCACTCTCAAGGGGAGAGAGGATTTTAGCATTCTCTCAAGGAGTTATGCTCCTGCCTCGCTTGTGGGTAACGGTCAGTTGCCCAAGGAGGGAATCGGCAGGGGTTTCCGGATGGAGGCTGATTGAGGAGATCGCGGCTCCACGAGGCGCTTGGCCATCACGAAGGCGCCTTCGTACGATGACTGGTGCAGATCGGTAATGATCACGCCGAGGCGGCGGCCGGAGGCATGGATCATCTTGCCGTCTCCCAGGTAAATTCCCACGTGTCCGATATGACGGCCCCCGCGCCTAAAGAAGAGGAGATCTCCGGGCCGCATAATGCCAAAATCCAGGTTGCGGGCTACTATCACACCTTTCCGGGCCTGCTCGGAGCTGGATCGAGGCAGGTCAATATCGGCTTTTTTGTAGATAAACCGCGCAAATCCTGAGCAATCGGTGCTACGGCCGGTTTGTAGGGACCCGCCTCGCCTGTAGGGAGCACCTAAATAATCCCGGGCCTGGGTCAGGGTGCGGTCCATGAGGCTAACTGGTTCAGACCGGAGCGGCCGCGGCGTTGAGGGCGGCGATACGCTAGTAAACGGCGAGGTGAAGCGCGGCAGGCGGTCGAAAGGTCTCAGGGGACGCCAGGATGCCATCAAGAATTGTCCTGCCCCCGGTGCCATGACCTTCGTGGTGAGAGTTTCTTGGACGCGAGAGCTTTTAGTAAAACTCTTCCCCATCCGCACCAGGAGGTCATCGCCGATTGGCTTCACCCAACCGCCGGCTTGAGCTTGGCCCGGGTTGGGGGATAGAGTCAGGAATAGAGTTACTACCGCGGCCACAATGATCCCGCACAGCCTCTTTGCCCCTAACAAGAATTTTCCCCATGAATAGTCCGCTTCCATGCGCAACTCCCCATAGCTTTCTCCCCTCAAGGTGGAGTCTCGTAGTCCCGTAACCAGGCCAGCAGATCGGGCTTATAGAACCGCCACGCCTTACCCACCTTGCGGGACGGTAGGACCCCCCGCCTGGCATAATCCCGCACCGTAAAAGGCGTCAGCTTCAAAAACTCCGCCGCTTCCTCTGTGGTCAGCACCAGGTTATTTTCCATGAGTTTTCTCCCCTTCGCTTTTGGATATTAATATATATAGCTATCAATGTCAATACTAAATTATAAATATTATCATAACTCAATATAATTTAGGTTAATCGTGTAAATTATAGGGTAAAACCTTGACATACCCTTATTAATAATTACTTTAAGGCCAGTTTGATGACATGTCGGGTCTGAGATCAGGTCGGGAAGTGATTGACGGCCAGGGCAAGGTGCAAGGTGGGGGTGGCTTATTGGCCCTGCCACGATAATTGTTTGGGCGGGATGCTGGTGCCTGCCATCGCCCACCGCCGACGGCTGAGATATTCCGGACTGATGAGGAGGGGCAGATGAAAAAGATCATGGGACTGGGGGCGATGCTCCTGGCCGGTTTCTTGGTAATCCCCGGCAATCTCGGGCTGGCGAGCCCGGTCCTGGCCCAGACCAATCCGCAGACGACTGAAGAGCTGCGGCAGAAGCGGCAAGAGACCTTGCAAGAGCAGGAACGGGAGGCGGCGCAACAGGAAAATACCGGCAAGCGCAAGCAAGACGCGGTTAAGCGTCAGCAGGATGCCATCAAGCGCCAGAAAGCCGTCGAAAAGAGCCTGCGGCAACTCGAGGAAGAAGGCAAATAAGACCGCCTCAACCATACTACCAAAGGGGATTACCATGAACCGAGTCATAAAAATATCAGCCGGGCTGGCGATCTGCCTATTCATGGCCTCGGCCCTGGCCATTTTTCCAGCCGCCGCCGCGGCCCAGACCTTAGACCTCAGCATCGAATCCGAGACCGGGGGCTCCCCCCCGGGGAGACTTGTGCTCACCGATCCTGACGGAAACCGGACGGGTCCCCAGGATACGGACATCCACCTGACCAATCCGGCCAGCGGTCTCTATGACCTGCGGGTAATCGGCCGGAAAACCGGGACGTACACTTTGTTCCTCAAGGCTTATAGCGGCAGCGGCGGCACCTCGGATGTGCGGTTCCCCCACATGACCATTAAGTCTGGAGAGGTCCATCACTACGACGTCAACTTTTCAGCTGAGGGGCCTAAGCTCGACGTGCGAAAAACCCGATAACCGCTGAGAAAAGATTCAACAAACGGAGTTGGGCTGCCGCCTCACGCGGCATAAGACACTCACCAAAGAGAGGATAACATGAAAGGTAAATTCAGCTTCAAACTGGTGGCACTGTGTACCCTATTGAGTGCGATGCTGGTGGTTCCTGCACTGGCCCAGGGCAAAGGCAAGGCAGGGGAGAGCTACAAGAAACAAAAAGCCAAGATGCTCAAAGAGCTGAAGCTTGCTCCTGAAAAAGAGAAGGCAATTCTGGCAGTGGAAGATAAGTATGCGAAAGAGCGCCAGGAAATCGTCGCCAGCGTAAAGAAGGCTAATGATGATTTGCAGGCGGCGTTGGCGGCAACCAACCCGGACGATGCCAAGCTCAAGGAATTGGTAAGCGCCCTGACCGCTGACCAGGATAAAATGTTTACCTCTTTTAAGAATCAGCGGGACGAGGAATTGGCGCTGATGACCCCGGTTGAGCAAGCCAACTATCTTATAATATTGGGACAATGGCGCCAGAAGATGATGGATAAACGGAAGCAGAAAGCCGCCGGGCAGAAGAAATAAGCTTCACGACCCGGCCCGGGTCAGATTTTTGACCCTGCCGTTGGGATTGCCTTCCCGGCCCCAAGGCCCAGAGAAGCAAGAACGGTTTCTATCATCCTGGGCTGAGACAGCCAACCAGGCAGGCGCCTGGAGAGTTGTCGGAAGGTTGAGCGCCGGCCAGTGCTCTGGTCTTGGAAATGGTCAAGGAGAATTTTTTATGAAGAAATTGAGCTTATCTTTAGGGCTTACCCTTATGCTGATGTGCTGGGGCGGGTCAGGAAACTACGGTCTGGGAGGCGGTGCGGCTTTCGCACAGGACTACTATACTCCCAGCCTGTCTTGCAACCCCAGTGACCCTTCTTGTTACAATGACTATTACCGCGCCCCCTATGCGAGGGACCCACTTTCCCAATTGCTCTACTATGTCGCCCCACCGGTAACGCCAGACTACCGCTATGAGAGGCGCCAACACTATCAGCACCAGGAGACCAGACGGGACCGCAAAAGACCGTGAGCGTCAGGAGCATAGAGACCGCGATCATTAACGCTACTGATGCATAACTGACGAATAACCCGGCCTTGGTAAACGAGGTGCCAAGGCCGGGCACCAAGTTGGGACCGCGGCAAGTTAAGCCTGCCGCATATAACTAACCACAAAGGAGGAATACCATGCTCGGCACTATCTTAGTTATCGTCCTTATCCTGTTTCTCGTTGGCGCCCTGCCTACCTGGGGTCACAGCAGGAATTGGGGCTATGCTCCCAGTGGTATCGTTGGGACTATCCTGATCATTGTTCTCATCCTTTTTCTCCTTGGACGACTTTAGGCCTGATGCCCTATCAGCAATAGATAGGCCTCAATAATCAATATTACCTTTAATAAGGAGCAGGAAAATGTTCCCAACTATTTATCTGACGCCGGTGGTCTCCCTGATTGCGGGGGTATTAATTCTCTTGATACCCAGGCTCTTGAACTACATCGTGGCGTTTTACTTGATTGTCATAGGTATTATCGGGTTGATGCATCATTAGCACCAACTCTCCAAAGAAAAGACCTGGCTAGGAAAAAAACTAAAAGCCAGGCCGGGGACTGATCCAGCCTCATTTGGAAAATACCACTTATTCGGAGAAGAGGAATGAAAAAGTTCATTTTTGTTTTGATGGTAGCCATCTTGGTGGCCGGAAGCGCGGTCGGCGCCATGTCGACGCCTTCCTATGCTCAGAGTTATGGCGGTTATAATTATCCACCCCCGCCCCAGGACCGCTACGCCTCACCTTGGGTTGGGTCCAATACACCGTGGACTTATTACAACGGGGATTGGTTTTTGAATGGAATCCTCTATTACTTTTTCGGCAATAACTATGGCTGGGCCCCGTATTACTCCTTCGCTCCGACCTACATCGTCAGGCCTAATGACTGGTATGGTCAGCGGTGGAATACGTGGTACCAACGAAATCCTCATTACTGGAAGAGTTTTACGCAACGGTATCCCTATTGGCGCAACCACCAATACACCCGGCATTATGACCAGAAATTTTATGAGCAGCACCATCGTGGCCAGGGTGGCGGTTGGAATCAAGGGTTCCATGGCGTCCGTCCTTCCGGGGCCACCGGCCCTGGCAGCCATACCCCGGGAACTATCGGTCCTAGAGGCCATACCCCCGGGGCTACCGGTCCGGCCGTTCGTACTCCCGGGACTACCGGTCCTGGCAGCCATACCCCGGAACCACCGGCCCTGGCGGCCATACCCCCGGCGCTACCGGCCCTGCGGTTCGTACTCCTGGACCCACCGGTCCGGCCGGTCATACCCCTGGGGCCACCGGTCCCGCGGTGCGTACTCCTGGGACCATCGGCCCCGGCAGCCATACTCCGGGAACCACCGGCCCTGCTGGCCATACCCCCGCAGCTACCGGTCCGGCGGTGCGTACCCCCGGGCCTACCGGTCCGGCCGTTCATACTCCCGGGGCTACTGGTCCGGGCGGCCATACCCCCGGAGCTACCGGTCCTGCGGTTCGTACCCCCGGCCCTGCTGGCCCTGGCGCCCACGCCCCTGCAGCCACTGGTGCGACCGGCCAAAAACCGGCCAAAGCTCCTCCGGCTGAGGAAAGAGAAAGAAAGGAGCGCTAGGCCGGGCGGGTTGAATACTGAGAAAGCCGTATGAAGGCGAAAAAGCCATAACCATAGCAAAGCTGCACGCCGGGGTTTCGGCAGCCAGGCAGGCGCCTGGACTAAGAGCCCCGGGTGAGGCCACCAACGTAGGTTTTCCGAGATCAGGTAACGCTCAACGGGATGAAAAGCTTATGCCACCAAAAATTTCACCAGGAGAAAAAACCATGAAAATGAAAATTGCTTTAGTGACCCTGCTGTTGGTTCTGGTCCCCGTGGGAATGGCCATGGCCCAAACCCCCACCAATCTGCATGCTACCCTGGCGGCCGCCGGGAATTATAAGACTTTCTTGAGTATGGTGGATAAAGCCAATGTCAAGGAATTGACGTCGATGGCGGGCCCCTTTACGGTTTTTGCCCCCACTGACGCGGCCTTCGCCACGATGCCCAAAGCAACCATGGACAAGATTATGGGTGATCCGGCCATCGTCAGGGACGTAGTCTACTTTCACATCACCCCGGGCAAGTACAAGGCTAAGGAGCTGATTGTCCTGAAAGAATGCAAGACCATGTGCCCCACCGACAACGCCGGGATCATGCATTTCTCTATGATGGGCGACAAATACATGGTGAATAACGCTCATATCGTCCAACCCGACATGATGGCGACCAATGGCGTGGCCCAGGGTATCGACGTGGTGATGCTGCCCAAATTCGCCCCCCCCAAGAATCTTCAGTAAGGGGAGCCGTTAACGTAGGAAGCTGATCCCGTTAGTCCCGTTAAGCGTTACCTGATCTCGGAACCGTACAACGATAATGCTACTCACCCTAACCCCAGGGGCCTCCGGGCCCCTGGGGCCTGACTTTCACTGCTTAAGCTTGAGCGGCCCGGACGACAGACTGTGACCTCCCAGGAGAGATGAGAAATGGCAAATCATACCGGCCAAAAGAGTCAGGTCTCGCAGTCTGAGCGCCGGCAAACGGAAAAGTCTCTGCTAAAAGCAG
>CAWKEQ010000034.1:0-94200 GCA_963848565.1 uncultured delta proteobacterium | reverse complement strand
ACCGCCCGGCGGTGCGGGAAGGCCTGGGGCCAGCGCGAGGGATTGCAACGCCGGTACTGCGGCGGATATTCCAGGTCCGTCCAGAGTTCTCTGGCGGCGTGCCAGGTCCAGCGCGGGTCGTACAGCATCCCCCGGGCCAGCGCCACCAGGTCGGCCTGACCCCGGGCAATGATCTCTTCCGCCTGCTGCGGCTGGTTGATCATGCCCACCGTTATGGTCGGAATCCCCACTTCCCGGCGGATACGGGCGGCCCAGGGCACCTGGTAGCCCGGCCCCACGGCCAGGCGCTGCGCAGGCACCAGTCCCCCGCCCGAGACGTCGAGGAAATCGCAGCCCCGGTCTTTCAGCGCCTGGGCGAACGCCAGGGAATCAATGATATCCCAGCCGCCGTCGGCGTAATCCGTGGCGGAGATCCGCACTCCCAAAGGTTTACCCGCCGGCCAGGCCTCCCGCATGGCCGAAAACACCTCCAGGGGAAAGCGCATGCGGTTCTCCCGGCTGCCGCCGTAGCCGTCGCCCCGCGTGTTGCTCAGGGGCGAGAGGAACTCGTGGAGCAGGTAGCCATGGGCGGCGTGCATTTCCACCAGGTCGAATTTGAGGCGCGCCGCCCGGCGCGTAGCCCGGACAAAGGCCTCCTTGACCGCTTGCATACCCGCCGCGTCCAATGCCTGGGGCCGGGGCCAGGCGTCCCCATAGCTTATCTCTGACGGCCCCACGGTGGTCCAGGCGCCTTCATCCGGCGCCAGGGGCCGGCCATGCTCCTCCCAGGGCAGGTGGTCCGAGGCCTTGCGCCCGGCATGGGCCAACTGGAGGCCCAGGCGGCTGCCGCCGTATTGCCTGCAGAATGAGACGATCCGGCGCAACGCCGCTTCATTATCATCCGAATATAAACCCAGGTCGCCATAGGTGATGCGCCCCCGGGGTTCAACCGCGGTTGCCTCGACCATCACCAGCCCGGGGCCGGAGACACTGAGGTTACCCAGGTGCATCAGGTGCCAGTCGCCGGCGTTGCCGTCTTCGGCGCTATACTGGCACATGGGCGAAACCACGATGCGGTTGGCCAGGCTCAGCTCCCGCAGGGAAAAAGGCGAAAACAAGACACTGCTCATAGGGGGCTCCTGATTCGACGTGAGGGAAGGATTAGGGATCAACCGCCATGCTGGTCAGGAAGATAGGTCTTCCGGATGGCTGACGCCAGAGGGCTGAGGGAATTTCCGGGGGCACGGCCCGGGCCTAGAACCTGTTGCAAAACCTGTCTTACGCTGCAAAGATTTTCTCTCAACCGATGAAGGGATGGAAACGGGAGTTGAGAGTCCCCCTTTATTAAAGGGGGATTTAGGGGGATTATCAGGCGCTTATCTAATCCCCCCTGCCCCCCTTTAGAAAAGGGGGGTGATTCTTTCTCAGCTAAAGCTCCTCTGGTTGAGGCAACATGACGCTTAAAATCGGTCTTGAAATGACTTCTAAGAATTAAACCATGCAGAGGGGGAGCACGGCCTCAGGGGCCCAGCGAAGGCAGAGTCAGGGCTGCTCCTGGCCGCCGCCTGCTTCCACCTGCTCCCGGAAGCTACTCACCGCCCGGGGGATGAGCCGGCGCAGGAAGACCATCCGGTCCATGGCCTTGAGCCGGGCGTAGGCCGGGTAGTCCGGATGCTCCGGGGAGAGGGTCGCGGACTCCTGGCCGAACTCGGCCCCCATACGCCAGGCCTGCCGCACCAGTTCGATGATGGGGGGTTCCGCCTCCTCTAACGCCGCCACCCACCCCAGGCGGCGCATGAGTTCAAACCGCACCCGGTCCACCAGGGCAAAAGCGGTGTCCATGATCTTCATCTTAAGATCGTTATCCAGATCATCCAGGCGGAAGCGCAACGACCCTCCCAGTCCCTGGGCCCCCATGACCAGGTCGAAGAAGACGAAAAGATTTTCTTCCCCGGGGGTGGCCAGGTAGAGGAGGGTGGATGGACTCAGATCTCTAAGCCGGGTATCGGGCCCAAACTGCTCCTGGAAGCGGGCCAGCCAGGAGCGGAACCCCTGGTCCGCGGCGATCTTGGACCGGAAGCGCGACAGATTGATGATTTCAGCCACTGCCGTTCTCTTTGGACCCGTTGCCCTGGAACATGTTCGTCTGCTTAATGCCGCGATAAAAGTATTGCAGTCCGGAAATGACGGTCAAGGAGCCGGTAACCCAAAAAAGGCCCAGCAAAAGCAGGGAGGGGAAAGTCAGGATCTTGCTCAGCAGCACGAAACCTATCGTGACGAGTTGGAAGGTAGTCGTCCATTTGCCCCACAGGGTGGGCCGGATCACCAGGGGAATATCCGCCAGCCGGAAAATCAACACCCCCAGGGCCAGGATCACATCCCGGCTGAGCACTACCACCGTCAGCCAGGAGGGAATCTGGTGATAGATGCTCAGGGTGACGAAACTGGCCGCCATGAGGATTTTGTCCGCCAGCGGGTCGAGGTAGCTCCCCAGGCGGGACTTCTGCTGCCAGGTCCGGGCGATGAGGCCGTCGGCCAGATCGCTCAGCCCGGCCAGGACAAACACCATCAGGGCTTTGCGATAATTCCCCTGGATCAAAAAGATGATGAACAGGGGCGTCAGGATGATTCGGAACAGGGTGATGAGGTTGGGGATAGTTAAATTGGCTTGCGACTCGGGGCGGGCAACCATGATGCCGTAATCGTCTTCCTCGAAAGAAGTTTTACTGTCAGAACTTTAACACACCCGCAACCGATAAAACAATCTATTAACTGGGGAAAGCGGCGATTTCCCGGCCCCAGGAATGGTCCGGCAATTACAGCCACCCCGGTGAGCCGGGAAATAACCGAAAAACCTCCACCGCCCCGGAGTGCGACCGGGGCGCCACACCGCCGCCCCCGGATGATAATGAATTTATAGCGTTTGCCATAAATTTCTTCCACTTGGAGATTCTTAAATCCCCCTAAATCCCCCTTTTCAAAGGGGGACTTTAGCAGCAATTCCTTATAGTTCCCCCCTTTCCTCAAGGGGGGATTAGAATAATGCCGCCATCGGCAAAGACTTTTGGCAAACGCTATATCATGGTCAAAACTTGACCGGACAACTTCTCCTTGAAGGGTCACTATCATTTGACATACTGGGATGTTAGACGAGTTCCGGTTTGGGCAAGATATGCTAGGCCGAGGCAGGAACGCAGATTCTGGCAATGGCCGCCTTGATCTGGCAGGCCCGCCAGCCGAAATCGGTCAGGCCGGCCACCCCCGCCTTCAGCAAGGCCGCGTCATAAGGGTCTCGCAAGAGGTCCACCACCAGTTCTCCGGCGGCAGCCTGAATCGCCTCCAGCAGTCTTTGGTTGGAGGGATAGAGATGGGCGTCGTAGCAGAAGAGGATGGTCACCTCTGAGTTGCCGGCCAGCTCCGCCGCCTGGTGAATTTCGGTAGCCGTAGGCTCGATGGGGATCACGAGAATATCAGGATGAAAGCCGAATTTCTCAAACTCCTGCCGGACGAACTCCTGTTCAGGCAAAACTTCCTTCTCAATCATAATCTTGGCATCGAGCCGGGAGAATTGCGGAAAGATAACCCCGAGGCGTTTTTCGCCGCTCTGCAGCGGGATGATTTTTCTCTCGTCCTGGAGAATCCGGACGGATTCACGGCAGATGCTGGCCGCCAGGCCGGCCCCGGTCGGTTCGGCCCCGGGTTCTCCCCCGGCAAATCGGTCTTTCCGCTTTAATTTCAATCTGTTGATCCGATCAGCGCTCTCCTCCAGCTCTTTCAGGGGCAGTTCCTGGCGCCGGTAGGCCTCGAGCAGCTTATCGTACACCTCTTTCTGGGCCTTCAGGTCATGGCAGACCAGCAGGAGATCGTGCCCCGCCCGGGCCGCTAATACCCCCGCCTCGCCGATGGGGCAGATGGCTTTAATCGCCCCCATTTCCAGGTCGTCGCTGGCAATGACCCCCGTGAAGTTGAGCTCGCCTCTGAGGTAATCATAGATAATCTTTCGGGAAAAGGTGGCGATCATCTTGGGGTCGGGATCAAGCTGGGGATAGTAGGGATGAGAAGACATCACCAGGTCCACTCCGGCGTGGATGGCGGCCACGAAAGGCTTGAGGTGCACCGCTTCCATCTCTTGCCAGGTGGAGCCGATGACCGGCAGGCCCAGATGGGCATCCACGGGGGCATGACCCTTACCGGGAAAGTGCTTGGCGCAGGCGGAAAGTCCGCCCTGTTGCATGCCGGCAATCCGCGCCGCGCCCATCTCCGCCACCAGCCGCCAATCCTGGCCGTAAGCCCGGATGCCGATATTCGGGCTGTAAGCCTCGGTGAGCACATCCAGCACCGGCCCCAAGTTCACATCCAGCCCCAGTCTTCTCAGTTCCCGGGCCTCGATCTCACCCTGCTGCCTGGCATAGCCGACGTTCCCGGTCCCGCCCACCGCCAGATTGTCCGGGAACACGGTAATGCCGTCCCGGAACATGATGACCCGCCCGCCTTCATGGTCGGCCGTCACCAGCAGTCTTCTGCCCAGAGCCTCTTCCAGATCGGTAATCAGCCCTTTAATCTGCGCCGGCGACTCAAAATTGATCCGGTAGAGAATAAGCCCGCCCGCATGCAGCTCCTTAAAATGACTGACAATCTCAGGCGTGATCCTGGTCCCGGGAATCCCGATGACCAGCCGTTCCCCCACTAATTCCGCTAATTTCATAGTGAGATCATTTTAACCATGCAAATAATTTTTTGATACGATAGTTTGGTCTTTTATGGAAATCCAAACCCTTTTTGTCAGCGGCAGCAGTCTGACCTGGCAGGACTACTCCGTCCTTCTGGTGCTCCTGATTCTGTTACTTTTTGTCGGCATTTACTTCGGTAGAGAAGAAGAAACCACGGCGGACTTTTTCCTGGGGGGGAGGAAAATCCCCTGGTGGGCAGCCTGTCTGTCATTTGTCGCCACGGAAATCAGCGCCGTCACCCTGATCGCGGTTCCCGCCGTCGCCTATATGGAAAACTGGGAATATGCCCAGTTTTTTATCGGCTCTTTCCTGGCCCGCATCGTCATCGCCTTTCTGTTTATCCCGGCTTTTTACCAATATAATTGCACTTCCATCTATGAATTCTTAGGATATCGCTTCGGGTCCGAAACCCAAATCGCCGGCTCCATCCTGTTTTTCATCACGCGTCTGTTGGCTTCCGGCGTCCGGCTGATGGTCGCCTGCCTGGCGGTGAGCATCCTGATCGGCTGGCCGATCATTCCCACCATCCTGCTGTTTTCGGTCATCTGCATCCTCTACATCGCCTGGGGCGGTATCAAGGCGGTGGTGTGGACCAACGTGGTGCAAGCCCTGACCTTCACGGTGGCGGGCGCGGTGGCCATCGTTTTCCTGCTGACGCACATTGACGGGGGCGCCGCAGCCGTGGTCGCCATTGCCGGCGACGCCGGCAAACTGAAAATCTTCGACTGGGGGCCATCTCTGTCGGTTTCCGGACTGCCGGCCTTCCTGAAAAGCCTGCTCACGGATCCGAATATCTTTGTGTTGGCGACCTTGAACGGGTTTTTCGGCTCCATGGCCGCCTTTGGGACGGACCAGGAGATCATGCAGAGGCTCCTGACCGTGGAAACCAGGCGGGAAAGCCAGAAAACCATGCTCCTGACCCCCATCGGCAGTTTCCTGGTGATGGTCCTCTTCCTCTTTATCGGCGCCTGCCTTTATGCCTTCTATATCCAGCATCCCGGGCTGGCCCTGCCGGCAAAATTAGACAAAATTTTCCCGCATTTCATCGAGCAGACCATGCCCCCCTTCATGAGAGGGCTGATGCTGGCGGCGATCGTGATGGCCAGCATCGACTCGCCTTTAGGTTCCCTGACTTCCTCCTTTGTCACGGACATCTATCGTCCGGTGCTTTTTAAGTCGGGAACGGAACGCCACTACCTGTTCGTTTCCCGGGTTGCGGTGGTGATTTTCGGCATTATCCTGGCGTTCATCGCCTACTTTTTCAGCCATTTTGAAAAATTCCTCTGGCTCGCCTTTAAGATCGGCGGGGTCACCTACGGCTCGCTCCTGGGGGTTTTTCTCCTCGGCCTGCTCACCAAAAGGCGGTGCAACCGGGTCAACGCCGTCGCCATGACCCTCGCCGCCCTGGGCATGCTGGTCCTGTTGATTCTTTCCGAAAAACAGATAGTGCCGCTGGGATGGACCTGGCTGTTGTTGATCGGCACCTTTTTGACTTTTGCCACCGGTTGGGTCTTTGGGAAAAAAGCCGAGGACGCCGGGGCAAGCTCCCCATAGGTGCAGGGCCCCGGCCCGGGTCAGCAGCACCGTCACCGCCCCGCCGGAGCGGGTCCCGGCAGGGCTGGTCCAGGTGGAATTGCCAGGCCTCCAGATAGGCTTCCCTGTGCGGACAGAGGCGCTTGGCCGGTTGAAACTTTAAGATAACTTGCTCATTTATTTTACCATAGTATATGGTATCATCGTTTCATCGTACAGCAGGTTATTGTAAACTACCTTCCCAATTAATTATTTAAATCCTATCAATCAGGAAAATTGCTTGGCGCCGGAAATTAATACACCGAAGTCAGGAGCCTCCTCGGAGTCTTGCCGATGCCCCCTGAAACTGTGCGGACAATTGCTGAGTTTACCGGCCTTCCCCCGGTCTCGGAACGATTTCCTGAGGAGCCGGAAACCCTCCAGCGTCTCTATGAGGAAATCCCTTTTCCCCAGTCCTGGTGCGCCGATTAGCGGCAGGGTTTATTTGCCTTGCAACCCTGGCCGGAGTCAACCTCAAGGGAGGCTCCGGCCAGGGCCAGGACCTACGCGGAACTTTTGCAAGAACCGGAACCGGAAGTCCGGCACTTCCTTGATAATGAGTTAGCCTCCGGGGCTGGGCGGGCCTGAGGCCGCTGAGGAAGGATAAAGCCCCCAATTATCAGATAGAGAGCTACCGTGGAGAAAATCGCAATGACGGCCCGTGGTGAAATGATCCTGGAGCAGCCTTCAGCAGACACGCTGAAGGTGATATTTTCCGGGCACTGGAAGCTGAGCGCTGAACTGCCGGGGGCCGATAAAGTTCAGCAAAGGCTCGAAAGCCAGCCGGGGATTCGCAACCTGGTCTTCGAGGCCCGGGAGCTGGACTATTGGGACAGCGGACTGCTGACCTTCCTGGTAAACCTGGGCAAATTCTGCTCCCAGCAAAAAATCAGCCTGAATAGCGACGGACTGCCCCAAGGGGCGCAGAGACTGTTGGCCTTGGCCTCGGCGGTGCCGGAAAAAAAAGACGCCCACCAGGCGGTGGGGCAGATGTCGTTTTTCACCTTTCTGGGCGACCAAACCGTCCATCTCTTCCGGTCTATAGGCGAAATGCTGGAATTCATCGGCGAAGCGGTCATTGCCGTTTTGAGCCTGCTGCGGGGCAAGGCCCAGTTCCGCCGCTCCGATCTGCGCTTGATCATGCAGTCCTGCAGCGGGCAAGCCCTGCCCATCGTCTCCCTCATCTGCTTTTTGGTGGGGCTGATCCTGGCCTTTATCGGCGCCATCCAGCTGAAGCTGTTCGGGGCCCAGATTTATGTGGCCGATCTGGTGGGCATTGCCATGGTGCGCCTGATGGCGGCGCTGATGACCGGCATCGTCATGTCCGGCCGCACCGGGGGGGCCTTTGCCGCCCAACTCGGGACCATGCAGGTGAACCAGGAGATCGATGCCCTGAAAACCCTGGGCATATCGCCCATGGAGTTTCTGGTGTTGCCCCGCATGTTGGCCCTGGCGCTGATGATGCCCTTGCTGTGCCTTTATGCCAATGTCATGGGCATACTGGGGGGTATGGTGGTGGGGGTAGGGATGCTCAATATCAGCTTTATCCAATACTATAATGAGACGGCGGCCGCGGTCAATCTCTGGAACTTGGGCATCGGCCTTTTTTCCGGCTGCATATTCGGCGTCATCGTGGCCCTGGCCGGCTGCATGCGGGGAATGCAGTGCGGCCGCAGTGCCTCGGCCGTGGGTGATGCGGCCACCTCCGCAGTGGTCACCGCCATTGTCGGGATCATTCTCTCCACCGCGGTGATCACCGTTTTGTGCAACGTGCTGGGGATATGAGTCAGTTACCGCCAAACGGGAGTGCCGCCGATACGGCTCATCAGGATAAAGTAAACATGACGGAACCAGAAGCCCACATAACGGTGCAGGATCTCACCATGGCCTACGGCGACTTTGTCCTCATGAGGGACCTGACCTTTACCATAAACCGGGGGGACATCTTCATCGTCATGGGGGGCAGCGGCTGCGGCAAGAGCACCATGATGACCATTCTCATCGGTTTGAAGGCCCCGGCCAAGGGCAAGGTCTTTTATGGCAAGATTGATTTCTGGGGAGCCGACCACGAGACCCGGGACCGGCTCATTCGCCGGGCCGGGGTGATGTACCAGAGCGGGGCGCTCTGGAGCTCCATGACCCTGGCCGAGAATATCTCCTTGCCCTTGGAACTCTACACGGATTTAAGCCCGGGCCAGATTCGCGACGTGGTCGAACTGAAACTGGCCTTGGTGGGGATGGCCGGATTCGGCGAGTTTTATCCCTCCGAGATCAGCGGCGGCATGCAGAAACGGGCCGGTATCGCCCGGGCTATGGCCCTGGACCCGGAGATCCTGTTTTTCGATGAGCCCTCCGCCGGGTTGGACCCGGTGAGCGCCCGGCGTCTGGATGACCTGATCCTGGAACTGCGTGAGAGCCTGGGCACCACCATGGTCGTGGTGACCCATGAACTGGCCAGCATATTTGCGATCGGCAACAATTCCGTCTTTCTGGATGTGTCCAAGCGCACCATGACGGCCACGGGCAACCCGAACCAGCTCCTGGCCGAAACCCGGGACCCCGAATTGCGCCTCTTTTTAACCCGTGGCGAGAAATCTTAACCGAGAGGATGGGCACAGATGGCTAAGCAAGCAAACAGAATGATGATCGGCGTTTTCGTGGTCGTCGGGGTGGCCATTATGGCCGCCAGCGTAGTGATATTCGGTTCGGGCGATTTCTTCAAGAAAACCGTGAAATGCGTCATGTACTTCGACGGGTCCGTCAAGGGGTTGAGCGTGGGGGCGCCGGTGCTGTTCCAGGGCGTTCAGATCGGCTCGGTGAAAAGCATTATTCTCCAGGTCGACCCGCAGGGTCTGCAGCTACAAATTCCCGTCATCATCGAATACGAGCCGGAGAAATTTAAGGTGGGTGGAGGGGGCCAGAATATGCCCCGAGATCCCCGGAAAACGCTACCCAAACTCATCGAAAAGGGCCTGCGGGCCGTACTGGGCACCCAGAGTTTTATTACCGGGCAGCTCGTCATCGAAATTGGCTTTTATCCCGACTCACGCGTCTGCTATGCTCCGGCACAAGTCGACAAGATCTATAAGGACTATATCGTCATTCCCACCTGCAAGTCCACCACCGAACGGCTGATGGATGCCCTGGAGAAGCTGGATATCGCCAAGCTGAACCAGCATCTGGAAGCGACCCTGGCCGGGGTCGACAAGCTCGTCAACAACCCGGATCTGGCCGTCAGTATCCGGGCCATGAAAGATACCCTGCAGAACGCCGACAAGCTCGTCAAAAATGTGGACCGGCAGGTGGACCCGCTGTCGAAAGACCTCAAAAAAGCCGTCAGAGATATCGCCAAACTGGCGAATAATCTTGACGCCCAGGTGGCAGGGGTGTCGGGCGGTTTGGATAAGACCCTGGCCAAGGCCAGAGGTTTCCTCTCCGAAGACTCACCGCTGATTGTGGATTTAGAGAACACCCTGAAGGAGATTTCTGCCATGAGCCGGTCACTTCGGCATTTATCCAATTATCTGGAAGAGCATCCCGAAGTCCTGCTTCGCGGCAAGGCCAAGCCTAAGCCTGGAGGGAAATAATATGATAGGGACGCTATGTTCTCGCGCTTTACCGGTCATCCTGGCCATCGTGGCCATCTTCTCAGCCGGCTGCACGAGGAGTCAAACCCCGCGATTCTACACGTTAACTCCGATGTCACAGGACGAAATGAGCTCAAAGCGTGGCAGCGCGGCGCTCAACCCGGTTATCGGCATCGGTCCCGTTACCATAGCCGATTATCTCGACCAGTCTGACCTGGTTACCCGCACCGGCGACAATCAGCTGCTCAAAGCCGAGTACGATCGCTGGGCCGGGTCCTTCAAGGATGACTTCGTCAATGTCCTGGCCGAAAATATCGGTTTCATGGTGCCCACCGAACGGATTTACCTCTACCCCTGGCGCGGCTCCGTGCCCATCGGCTACCAGGTCGCCCTGGAGGTCATCCGCTGTGATGGCCGGCTGGGCGAAGCCGCCCACCTGGTGGCGCGCTGGCGAATTTTCCAGGGTCCGGAAAAGAAGCTGATCAAAATGAATCGGTCCAGTCTGAGCGAGCCGGTGACGGGTCCCGGTTATGCCGCTCTGGTGGCGGCCCAAAGCCGGGCGGTGGCCAAGCTCAGCCAGGAAATTGCCGCCGCGATTAAAGCAGCTCCGAGGCACTGAGACAGAGCAGCGGGCCCGGCGGCGATTCCCGATCACCTATAGCGTTTGCCATAATTCTCTCTACTTGGAGATTCCTATACGAGGTTGCAGTCAAAAAACATTGAAAATCGATGTCATTCTGAACGAAGCGCAGCGCAGTGAAGAATCTCGGCGGCTTAAAAAGCGAGATTCTTCGCTACGCTCAGAATGACCAATAATTGTCTTTTGATTGCTTTTTGGTATTAAATCCCCCTAAAGTTTCCCTTTTTCAAATAGTTACTCTGGTAGTAATTCCACATAATTACCCCATTTTTTTAAGGGGGGGTAGCATAATGCCGCCTCCGAAAATACTTTTGGCAAACGCTCCAGGCGCCTCAGGGCTATTCCTTAAACCGGTAGCCTATGCCCCGGATGGTCTCTATCTGGCTGCCGAAGGCCCCCAATTTTTTCCGGATGCTGACGATTTGCACATCTATGGAGCGGTCTGACACCGGGTAATCCTCTCCGTGGATTTCATTCACAATGTGGGTCCTGGTAAAGACCCACCCCGGTTTGCGCACCAGGAGGTGCAGGAGGCGAAACTCAGTCACGGTGAGCGGGATGGCCTGCCCTTGCAGCAGCACCTCATGACGGCCGGGGTGAATGACCAGTTCATCGGTCTTCAAGGCTGCGTCTTCCGACGGGAGCTGCTGGCTGCGGCGTCTCAGAGCGGCGCGCAGGCGGGCCAGGAGCACCCGGGGACTGAAGGGCTTGACGATATAGTCGTCTGCGCCTAATTCCAAACCCGTGACGATATCGGCCTCTTCCCCCTTGGCGGTCAGCATGATGATCGGCAGGTGTTGGGTGCGGACCTCCCCCCGGATCAGGCGGCAGACCTCCAAACCATCAATGCCGGGGAGCATGAGGTCCAACAAGATCAGCTCGGGCCGGCGAGCCCGGACGGCCTGTAAGGCTTCTTCTCCCGAGGCGGCCCCGAAAACCTGGTACCCCTCTTTTTCCAGGTTATACTTGAGCAGTTCCCGGATATCCTCTTCATCCTCCACCACCAGAATGGTTTCTTTGGCCATAAGTTTCACCGCCCCGTCAACATCCATGATAGTCATGCTCCTTTTTTAGCCGATCTCATCAAGCGTAATAATCTGCCGAAATCCGAACCCGAAAGGGCAAAAGCCATAAGTGACCTGACCTGCCCCGGTCTCTGGTCCATAGTTAATGAAAAAGATGCTCCCTGAGACTACGGGCCTCATCCCTGACAGGATTTGCCTGTTCCAGGTCAAGGAGGAGAGACTTTGACCCATCCGGATCAACAGGGTAAAGACGCCGGGCCAGGATCAACAGCGGGTCATAGGCCGGGGCAAAGTCATGGCTGAGGCGCACCACCGATAACAGAGGTGTGCGCACGCTTTTCAGCAGTTGCCTGGCATCGTTGGTTGGTTGAACGCCGACCCCGGCCCGGAGAAATTGATTCCGAGCTTGCCAATATGCCGTAAGGCGTCCCGCGGCTGCGGCGCCGGCGACGTCATAAGGAGTTGCCAGGAGTTGCTCCGGGCGCGGTTTAAAGGTGTTGATCAGCGACATGAGACGCAGAGCAGCAGGCTGTGGCTGACCATAGATGAACCGGGGAGCTGTAAAGGTGATGACGGGATTATCGTCGGTGTTGAGGGGGCCTGTGCCCGCGAAAACGGCCAGGTCGTCCCGGCCGGCCAGGAAATTCCCAAACAGCGCATAAGAGTTGTGCAAACGCAGGACCTGCAGCTCCCTTCTTAAGGTGGCGTCTTGAACCCGGCGGTCGAGCCAATCCGCCGGATACCTCACCGGATCGGTGGTGCCGATCAGGCCGATAATCGGCGTCTGGAGGCTATAATGCGCCAGAAAGGCTTTTCCATCCGGGAAAACCTGAAGAAAAGTTCTGATGATGACTCGCAAGGTGTCCAAATCAAGTTGATAAAGGGGCAACCATTGGCAGAACAGCCCGCCGGTCTTGAGCAAGCGGCGTATAGCCTGAAAATGCTCCAGGGTGTAAAGAGAGCCGGCGCCGTCCCGGGCGGGATGGAATAAGTCGGCCACAATAACATCGTAGGTATTCGGGGAGGCGTTGACAAAGCGGCGGGCGTCGGCCACTTTGAGGTGCAGGCCCGGATATTGGCTGAACTCTCCCGTGGATTTCACGAAATAACGCAGCAGCGGAATAATTTCGGGAATGAGTTCCACTCCATCGGCTTCCAAACCAGGGTAGTCGGCCGCGGCCGCAAAGGTGGCGCCGGTGCCGAGACCCAAAAAGAGAGCCCGCTTCGGGTTGGGATGGAGCAGGAGGGGGATATGGCCCTGCCGCCGGTCGGAGTAGGCCGAGGCGGTGCCGCCCATGACAAAATGATTGTTCACTTTGAGGTGGGATTCGCCGTCTGCGGTTTCGATCACTGAAACCGCCGCCATTACCCCTTCAACCGAGGCCAGGATTTTGCCTCCCGGAGGCGTGGTGACTAATTGCAAAGGCCCGGGGATGACCAGCAACAGCATAGCCAGGAGGAGCGGCACCCCCGCCGGCAAAATCTTTTTCAGGTTAGCGGGAGCCAGGCACAACAAGTAACCGGTGGACACCAGGATTAAAGCAAGCTTGGCGCCCACATGGGGGAGCAGCAGCACCCCGAAGACGAGAGGGGCTAAGGCCGCACCCGCGGTATTGACCCCCAGGGCGCGGCCAAAACCGCCGCGCCGGCGGCGCGCCGCCTGGGCCAGATGGCTGAAGGTGGCGCCCATCACCACGGTGGGGAGCAAGAAGATCACCGCCGACAAAACCAGTTCGCCCGCGATCGAGCCGAACCACCCGCCTCCCAGTCCGGTCCGGACCGCATCATAGACCGGCTCGGCGCCCCAGAGGAACATTACCCCGAGGAGACAGGTGGTTGACAGGGCCTGAAGAAGATAGGTCAAGGCCGGTTCATACGTTAATCTGGGCGCCATTCTTTGATACAGCGCCGCGCCGCAGGCAGTCCCCAAGAGATAGACGGACAAGATGCCGGCGAAGCTGAAGATGGTATTTTCCAGAACCTGGCTCAGGACCCGCACCACCAGGACTTCATAGCCGATTCCCAAAAGGCCGGTGAAAAAAAGGATGGTGTAGAGGCGTCCAGGGGGAGGCAGAGCCGCTCCGGCCACCTCCGCCGGCTCCGGTTGAGCCTCATGACGCGCCGCGCCCAGAGACACTCCGGCGGCGCAAATCACGTTCACGGCAGCCAGGATGAACAGAGTGGTTCGGAAGCCCCAGGCCGGGGCTATGATGAACGTGGTGGCCAGGGCGCCGGCCACCGCCCCGAAGGTGTTGGCGGCATACAAGCCGCCCACGCACCGGCCGTCCTGCCGCAGGCGGGAAAAGAGGCGCTCCATGGCTGGGAGCGTGCCCCCCATGGCATAGGTTGCCGGCAGCAAAAGCAAGAAAGGCAGGGCGAAGGCTATGGTCCAGTGGAGGAAGGGCGAGGGCTCCGGGCCCGTCAACCTGGCCGCGAACCCGGAGCTCCAGGGAATAAGAAATGCCAAGGCCACGGCCCACATGCCCACGGCCAGTTCCAAGCCGGCATACCAGCGGCCCGGGGTGCGGCTGGCGCTTACCCGCCGGTCCAGGCTCCAGGCCCCCAGGGCCAGACCGCAGAAGAAGGCTGCCATCACGGCCAGTACCGCGGTGATCTCGTGCCCCAGGCCAGTGGCGAGCATCCGGCTCCAGACCATTTCATATCCCAGGCCGGCCAGACCGGAGAGAAAAATCAGGATGTAGAGAGAGCCGAGCTGAACATACTGACGTGACATAAATCGGATTTCTCCAGGGGACCTGCGCAAGCTAGTTCCAACAAGCTTTTGCAGACAACCGACGAAATGGAGGTGTCATCAGTCCCGGCCACTAGTAAGCAGGGAGGGGACCGTAACAGTCCCCTCCCTTGGGTTTAAGATTGCGGCCGGGAAAAAACCTCAAACCGCCAGGTCCATGGCCGGAGGCCTGAAAAGTCTACCACCAGCCTTTTTTGTCTTTTTTGTCTTTAACCGAGACAAAGATCGGATTGGAGTAGAACCACAGGTCGGCCCAGGCCTCCACGTCCGCATCCAGAGCGGTACTGCCTTTGCCCGGATAATCATACATAATGTTTTTCGCCAGGGTGTCAGACAAGGGGTTGCCCTCGGCGTCGGTTTCATTGGGAGTATTCGCCGGCAGGTTGGTGCCCCGGAGACGGTAATAACAGCTTTCCTCCGGCCTACAGGTGAAGGTAAAAGACTTCCAGCCGCGGCCCTCATTCTTCATATCGGAGACGAGTACACTCTGTTCGATCTTGGCCGTGGCATTGGTGGGGTCTTTGTACGCATCCGTTCCCGGGGTTCTTTTGCCATACATCTCCCCGTAGATGACATCCACATGGTGGAGCACCGGCCGGTTCAGAGACCGGTGAATGTTGAGCTGCGCCAGGGAGGGGTTATCGAAGGCGTAGGGGCAGAGGTTGTTGACGTTGGGCACATACACCTTGACCTTGACCAGGACCCGGTCTCCGGACTTCACGGTCAAGACTTCGCCCATGTCGGCTTCCGGTCCCTTGGCGCTGGCGGTGAACTTGAGACCCCTGATGAGATCCCCCTGGACGATAAAGCTGTTGCCGCTGCGCATCCCATCGAGGACATCCTGGGCGGTGGCTTTTCTCGAGTTTTTAACGAAAACGTAATCCTTCTGGTATTCCCCGGGCCAGAAGTCCGCCTTGGTGGCCGTGACGCCCCGCCAGCCGCTGTCGAGCGTGCGAGGATTAGCTACCGGCTTGTCACTGTTAGGATCAACGGCCGGATTTTTTGCCGAATCAAACGCAGGCTCTTCGGTCACACTCCGGGAATGATAGTCGGAGTTGGCGAACAGCCACCAGTTGCGGCCCTCGCCCAAGAGGGCGTCCCACATGTGGCCGATGGCGGCGCAGTAATACCCGGTACCGCCGAAGGTGCCGCCGGGTACGTTTCCTTTACCGGCCACGACTTCTCTGCCATGCGGGTAAGCGCCGGAACCGAAGCCCCCCCGATCAGATTCGGCCTGGTGCCCGGGCTGGCCTTCCCAGCCGAAGCAGACATCAGGAGCGGCGTTGTTAAAATCACGGAAGTGTTCGACATTAAAGCCGGTGTTGTTGCCGCCCTTGTCTGGGTTCCAGAGGTCCTTACGTTCGATGTGGGCAAAAACCAGATACGATGAGTAGCGGTGATTTTTCTGCAGCCAGGCGGCGGCGGCCAGTGCCTTGGCATGGCCGGCAACGCCGGCGTCGGTGCCGTCCGACGGCGGGTTGGTAATTTTGCCGGTCCAGCCCTGTCCGCCCCCCTCGCTGGTGTCTTTGTCCACATAGTCGAAGAGGTACTCGAATTGGGCCAGGGCATTGGCATTCCCCATCTTGCCGGAACGGGGGAACTGACCGGTGAGGACGCCCATGCTGCAGTGCTCATGGCCGGGAACCTGCCACTCGAACGCGGCCCAGATGGGTTTCTTTAAGGTCTTGCTGTTTTGCCAGGTGACGGGATAGAGATAGTCCTGCAGAGACTGCCATCTCCACATATTTTTGTGGCCATACTGGGTGCCGGCATCAATGCCCTTGAAGGTGGCTGGATTTACCGTTTCATCCAGGAATTTGCCTTCGCCGCTGCCGCTGCCGTCGTATTCGGGGTCGCTATAGCGGCCGTCACGGCTGAAGGCGCCGCCGTGCCCCGACTGGGCAAACCAGTCCAGGTTTTGCATGGCCTTGCCTACCAGGACAGGCACGCTGGTGGAACCATCGCTAAACGGGGTATGGTTATGAAAATCCCCTGCCAGGTAGTCACCTCGGGCGCCAAGAGATGCGAAACCCGCCGGGAAAAGTTGATCACAGGCCTGGGCCGGTCTGACGCCAACGTTGGGTAAGGCTGATACGCCCACCCCCAGGGACAAGGTCAGGAATGCGGTCAAAGCGCAATGCTTGAGGTTCTTCTTAAGAATCATCACCACTTCTCCTTTAGTTCATTCGTCTTCTTTTTGGAAAGAAATGCTGGCAGCATCCAGCCCACACACGCCAAAAACCCAGGTCCACCCCCCTTCCAAGAAATTTGCTCCCATACTTAGCAAACGATTGTTAAGGGGAAATTAAGCTTCAGTTAATTCTTAATAAAGGGGTTTTTTTGGATAACAGTCTGATTTATCAAGATATTTATTTGCAGGCCGCAATTGCCAGGTTTCAAGCCACCCATCTTCCTGACATCACCTCGGCGCCTTCTTCGGGGTCCATGGAGATTATTTGGACAGGGGTGTTCGCGGGGAGATAGAGGATAGTCATCATCATCAGGGATTCGCCATTCATCTGAAAGGGCGTGGCAACCTGATAATAGCTCCGGTTGTTATGGGGATTGAAGGATTTTTGGCGCAGGGTTTCTCCCCGCAGCACCTTTGCCTTGGGGCACTTGGGGCAGGGATGCTCCAGATTATAGAAAGCTTTATAGCACTTTTGCCCCAGGGGAGAATAGCCCAGCATCTCGGCCAGATGCCGGTTGACGAATTCAATTTCGAACGAAGGGGAGCAGATATAAATCACGCCGTCGAAGGCGTCGATAACCGCCTTATACTGGCCCCATAACTCCCGCCAGGCGTCCATCCGCCGCAGATGTTCAGCAGCCATAGATATTCCCTCCTTCGGCGGATTGCTCATATGATCTGGGCTCGTGGTTAGCCACAGGAAACCTCCGGGAAAGCCGGCCCCTGGGGATAGGAAAATTGCAGCCAGCCGATGAGCCTCAAGGCCCAGGAAAATACCTCAACCGGAATGGCCGTTTCCTGGAACTCATGGTACGTTGAATACCATTCCTGGTCTCCCGTATCATAGGAGATGGTCCGCATTACTTCCTGCAATTCTTCCGGCAGCCCCAGAGCCTCGGCCGCCTCTTCCACATAAGGGACGATTTTCCTCGATGCCTCCTCAGCCTGAGCAGCATCCAGCGAGCCTGGGCGGATACCTGGCATTCTCGGGCTAATGCTCATGGAGCGCCTCCGTTTCAAAAAGGCGCCAGGTGTCTTGAAAGGCGGCGTCAAAGGAACGTTTCTCCATGTGGCCCCGCGCCATCAGGCCCATGTCTTTTAGCCGTTCCGGCTGGGCCAAAAGGTCGTGAATGGCTCTGCACAGGCTTTCCTCACTATCTCCCTGAATGACCAGGCCGGTTTTTCCCGGAATGAGATTCTCCTGGGGGCCGCCGAAATCGGTGACGATAACCGGGAGGCCCGAGGCCTGGGCCTCCAGCACCACGTTACCGAAGGTGTCGGTGGTGCTGGGGAACAGGAAGAGGTCGCACGAGGCATAGGCCGCGGCCAGATCCTCCCCTTGCAAGTATCCCGTAAAGGTGCAGGGAGTTCCGGCCAGCTCCTGCTGCATTTCCTTCAGGTAAGGGCCATCGCCGATGATGACCAGATGGATGCCGGAATATTCTCGGATCAGGCTTTTGAAAACACTGACGAGTATTTCCAGGTTCTTCTCTTTGGACACCCTGCCCACATACAAGAGTTTGGTTTCATCCTTCACCTGAAACCGGCTCTCCAAAAAGCCGTTGCGCTTGGTGGGATTGAACAGTTGCAGGTCTACCCCTCGGGGGAAAATACGCATCTTATCCCCACTGACCCCTCTCTGTTGCAGTTCCTCGCCCGTGGCCCGGGACGGCACAAACACCAGGTCCATCTGGTTGTAAAACCAGACCATATATTTCCACATGACCTGCACGATCATTGGGTCTTCCGTGAGGTATTGGGCATATTGGGGCAGGGCCGTGTGATATGTCCCCCACAGGGGCAGTTGTAAAATCCGCGCCGCGGCCATGGCGGTGAGACCCAGGGGCCCGGGAGTGGCCGCCATGATATGCGTGAAGTTCCTGAGGTAGCAATAATCGATGATCTCTAAAAATGGCGGATGATAAAGTTTCTGCTCCCGGTATTCCGGAAGCTGCAATACCCCCAGGGGAGCAAACGTTTTTATTCCCGGCTGGGCCGGGCGCTTCTTGGAGTCACAGGTGATGATGGTATAATCTTTGCCGATCTGCCGGGCCGATTCCATCTGGCTTTTCAGAGAAAGCGCCACACCGTTGATTTCGTAAAAGGTGTCGGTGAAATGGGCCATGTTGAAGAGCGGTGATGACTCCCGTTGGGCATGGCCCTCGGGTAAGAATCTCTTGACCACATCCAGACCGAGATTACGGTCGGCGGCGAAGGACGAAAAAGCTGCAATATAGGGGGATAGGGCCATATAGACCAGCCCGCTGGAAGTGGCGGAATTAATCAGGTCGATGAAATTGGCTCCCAAGAGAGCTTTGCGCAATTTGCGGTGGAACTGGGTGAGCATTTTTTGGGCCATCTGATTGACCATGGAGAACCATTCATAGTCATCCGCCGGGAGGGCGGCTTGGGTGAAAAACTGAGAGGTTTCTTTCTTGATTAAATTAATAAAACTTTCGTCTTTACTCACTGAACGGAGAGAATTTCTAATACGATTATAATAAAGCTGATATTTTGGATAAGAGTGCTTCACCTTAACATCGGATTGCAAAATTTTATCAAAGAAGGCTGCTAAGGTGTTGCTCTCGCCTTGGGAAGACACGTGGTACTTATCTTTGTAGAATTGATAGGCGATGCTGTAGAGATTGTAGCCCAGGGTCAAGGGGGTGGAAGCCCGTCCCCGGACCGAGGCCCCTCCCTGATTAAGCCTTGCCAGAAAATCCTGAAATCCCGACGCCTCGCTCACCTGGGTATATTTCCGGGCGATATGCAGGGAGCTGTGATCATCGGAGCCGCCGGTGTGGTTCTTGACCCAGGGGAAGGGAATCGTGGGGATGATCTGATGTTTCTCCGTTAACTCGTTGACCTTCTCCGGGCTGAGTTCGGCACAGATGGCCTGAAGCCATTGGTTCAGGTGTTCATCCCGGCCGCCATTGAATTCGAGATTTTTAAACAGCAGGAGGAGCTGCTCAAAATGCTCGATAGTCAGGCGGTCATTGATGGACCAGAGTGGATGAGCCACGCTGTGGACAATGGCTTCGCCATTCAGGTAACTTACCAAATCAAAGATATTGTCCCGAGCCTTTTGAATCTGCCGGTGCTGCCCTTCGTTGATGTTATAAGCCAGGACGTGGATTTTGCACCCATCCGGGAAATACGTGGTGATCTCCTCACTGATAAAGGTATCAGGCAGATGGGCGATTTCCAGGCAGCCGGCGATGGTGTTGTGGTCGGTGATGGTCACCTGTGACATTCCCCTCTCCTTGGCGATGCGGTAGAGGGCCAGAGGTTCAGTGTAACATTCATGGCAACCCAGTTTTTGCAGCACCCAATGGGATGGCCGGGTGGAAAACTTGGAGTGCACGTGCAGATCAATTTTCATCAGTTTTCTCCTTTATCAGGTCAGCCAACCAGAAGCGTTTCCCCGGCCCGGACTTTGCGCCCCGGTTCCACCATGAGGTTCATGTCTGGACGATACGGCAGAACCAGGTCCACCTGGGAACCGATGCGTATCATGCCGAAGATTTTCCCCTTGCTCACTTCTTCCCCCACCTCGACATAGCTGTCGATGCCGGCTACACTCCAGCCGGCAATTTGCACAATGTAGTAAGCACACTGCTCTCCTCTGAAGGTGCTCTCTATCCGGGTCACCGTCCTTTCGTTCTGGATGATGTGTTTGGAATGGCGATAAAATGGGGGCCGATGCAGCAGGATGCGCCAGTGCATGAAAAACATGGACAGGTTTTGGGGAATAGCCGCATGATGCTTAATCGAGGCTACCCGGCCCGCCAGGGGGACGCGATTGTAATGCACGTTGAACGGACTCATGAAGATGCCGATGATGACCTTGGGTTGGTCCACGTCCTCTCTGACAATATCCGTAAGACGGGCCGAAACCCCTTGCTTGATCGAAACCACTTCCTGACCGGGCTCTACCCGGCTGACGTAGACCACGGTGCCGTCCGCGGGGCTGACGATATTCTCCCCCGGGGGCGGGGTGCGGGGCGGATTGCGGAAAAACCAGACGTGCCGCCAGAACAGCAGACCGGCTACCAGGACCAGCGGCGGGGCTAAGAGCCAGAGGTTCAATGCAACTCCTTCCCGATGGAGGGATCGATCACCCGCACCAGGGCCACTCCGGAAGAAAAGGGGAAGTTCACCACCTCGAAGTATTCTTTTTCCTTTTTGATGGACTTCATCCACTTTTTAACTCCGGCGTGGGTGAGCAATTCCCGGATGTAGATATTGGTGTCGTGCAGCAAGATATAGGTGTTCTTACGGGAACGGGCCAACACGTTGGTAAAATCGTATTTCACATCCTCGAAAGCATGGCTGCCGTCGATAAAGGCCAGGTCCACCGGCGGCAGGTTGTATCGGTTATAGGTTGGAAAGAATTCGTCGTTGCGCATTTTGTAATGCTTGACCAGGTCCTGCACGCCGAACCGCTGAAAATGGTCCCGCACCGAATTTTCATCCGACCACATGCCGCGGCCGCCGATGGTGGCCAGGGGGCCGTCATTGAGGAGGGAATAGGAGGGGTCAACGAAGGTGAGAGACCCGATGCCGTTATCTTTCATGCCCAAGGCGAAGCAGACCACGCTGAAGCCGTATCCCGAGCCGATCACCAAGGTGTGCTTGGGTCGCAAAGCCCGGACCAGAGAATAATAGAGAAACCCGAATCCCAGGTTGAGACTCCCGGCATCCTCGCGGTGTCCAAAGGGCTTGGCGAAATGGAGGATGTCTTTCAGAAGCGTGTCGCTCAGACTGAAGCATTCCATAGTCTTGTTCCTTTCTCGGTTATTTAGTTAAGGGAACCTCTTGCAGCCGAGGCCGGGGAACATCATTCATTTAAGCCGGCCTCATCTCTACAAGTGACTTCTTTGTACTCCCCTTTTGTTTGCCCCGTATTTCCCAGCAGTTAGTTTTTTGTTTATCCCGTTTTTTTCCTTAGCCCTTGAAATCAAAGAATGAGATGATTACTCAGCATAAAACGGCAGGCCGAGATTCACCCTGACCGAGGCGCCTCTGCAAGCAGGTCTGCTCCCAGCTCCCGCCACGTTCATCCGTGGCAAATCGTACCCCGCAGGACTGGTTAGGGGCCGTTTGAGGGGGGTTTATTATTGGTGGGGTTGGTATCGAGATTTTTGGAGCAGAATACCGGCAGGGGGCCCAGGATGACGGTTTGGACCAACTCTCCCAATTCCTGGCGCAGTTCCGACAGGCAAAGATAGCCCTGCTCAGTGAGGTCGTAGTATTTCCGTAACCGCCCTTTAAAGACCCGGACGCGGCTGTGAAACAAGCCGGATTTTTCCAGGGCGTGCAACAAGGGATAAAGGCTGCCCGGGCTGATTTGATAACCGAAGGACTGGAGGGCCTTGCTCATTTTGTTGCCGTATATCGGGCCCAGGCTGGCCTGGTGGAGAATAAAGATCTTCACCATCCCCTGGATGAAATCCCGGTGGATCTGCCGAGAATTGAGCATAGTCGATATATGACATATGTCGGTTAGCAATCGTTGAGGATACCGTTAGTTTTTTGTTAAAAATTAGGCCTACTTCCCAAAAGAGGAGAGTTTTTATGGCACTGCTTGAAGACGGGCTTTCAGGATCGACGAAAAGCATCCTGGTCATCCTGGGGGTAGCTTTGGCGGCCCCCATTGTGCTTCCCGCCGTAGCTTCCATTTCCCGCCCCCTGGCTAAGACCCTGATTAAGGGTTACCTGGCCCTGGCGGACACGGTAAAGGAGTTTAGCGCCGAGGCCCAGGAGCAGGTGAGCGACCTGGTGGCCGAGGTCAGAGCGGAAAGGAACGCTGACCTGGCGGCCGCGGCGGCTGGGGCCGCAACCGGCGCGGCTGCGGACGCGGCTGCAGGCGCGGCTGGCAAGGGCAAATAGCCCTGACGGAAGGCACGAAAGATGGGGAGGAACCTCAAAGGCATCACGGTGGCCCATGCCTTGCCGGGACGGGTGCGCCTCAAGATCCCCAAGGTCAAGGATAACCCGGAACTCGCCCGCCAGGCCCAGGAGAAACTGGGCCTGGTACCGGGCATCCAGCGGGTCGAGGCCAACCCGGCAACCGGCAGCCTGGTGATCCTCTATGACGTCGCCATGCTGGCTTCCGTGGAAACCCTGGGACCTCTGGGTGAAATCTTTGCTGAACTCTTCCCGGAAGTGGCATTAGAGGAACTTGCGGCGGGATTACAGGAACTGATGGAGGCGGGCGCTGCGGCTCAGACCACCGGCGGTTTATTGGGCGCCCTCAATACCGTGGGGCATCCCGGCCTCAGCCGGAATTTCAACCTGAATCTCCTTCTGCCCCTCACCCTCCTGTTTCTGGGGGGTCGCAGTCTGTTTGCCTCCAAAGAAACCCGCTTCCCCGCCTGGTACGATTACCTGTGGTTCGCCTTCAGCACCTTTGTCATGTTGAACCGGCGGTGGGTGGAGGGTGCCCCGGAGTCAACCCCGGCCCCTGAGGCTTCAGACGGTTAAGTCCGAAGACGGGGCTACCCTGGGCAGGTCCCGTTAGGGCCGGAAAGAGGGGGAAGAAGCTGATTTCCCCGCGGCAGGCGAATGAATGAAAGCAATAGCGGCTTATTCCCGACTAAATCAGGGAATGTGGGGCGGGTGTTGGCGGCGGTCAGGGGTTTTTGCTCTTTAAATAAGAGCGCCTACCAGACGGGTCAAGGCTACTTCCATGAGACCGGAAGCCAGCGTCGTGGTGATTTTTTCCACCACGCCGTGAGTGCCGGCGGCCGAATCCAGAAAACCGGGGTGTCCGCCGCTATGATCCTGGAAATAACCCATCTCTCTTAACACCGCACAGATTTCCTCCTGCTTGAGGAGGCGCGGGTCATAGATGAAGAGCAAACTCCCGGTGACCGGGTTGGCGGTCATTTGCCGTATGCCGGTCATCAGGCTGAACTGATGCTCAATCTCCTGGGCCCTCATGGGGTTGCCCTTGAGTTCGGGAATCTTGAGGCGCAGTCTCCCGTTCAGGGCATGGACATATGAGGCGGAACGGTTCATAGGATTCTCCTTAGCCGCAATGTTTTGTGATGGTTATAATTGTAAGGGAGGTTTGTTATAGAAAAATAATGGTTCTGTTAATTTTTGGTTAATTCCACATTTTTCTCTTGAAGTCATAGTGGATTAAGAGACGGAGGCCTGTATTTCTGATCAACACCGCAGGAATTCCCCCGTTACAATTTCGACGCCGCTGCCAACCGGGATAGTTTAGACTGCGAATCCTAAAAATTAACCAGGCAGTGTGCATCATCTAATTTCTTTGCGTCATCGGCATAATAGTGAGGATCTCGTTTAGTCTGGAACCCGTTTTGGAGTCGAATTTCCCGGGGGAATGTCATGCTGAGCCAAGCGAAGAATCCGATCCATCGAAAACCCGGACTCTTCGCCACGCCCAGGATAAAAGGAGAGAGAGAGTTGCGATTTTTTATAGCAAAGGTTAATTATAATTCGATGAGATTAAAGTTAATTTTTAGTTAAAAATTCAATCTTCTGGGGCGGTTTCCTCTTTACGCCAGCCGATATGTATCGATAGGGAGCTATTGTTAATCAATTCCGTAGTGGTTATCTAGATACCCGAACCTTTGAGGAGTGACTATGGACGGATTTGAGGTGAGGGACAGTGGACCGGGCTATATTAGCCTGGCCATCGTTGAACTGAAGGACAATCACGACCTGGCCCGGGAAATACGGGAGCGGTTTGCTCCCATCCGGGGTATTCGCCAACTGGAAGTTGATTCCGACGCCGGATGGTTGACCGTCTTCTTCAATTACCAGCAGTTAACTTCCCTGTTTTCCCTCCTGGCCCTCAAAGGGGCCTTCGCGGCGGTTTTTCCGGAAGCGAGATTGGGGGAACTGACCTCCCTGCTCAGCGCCAATCTGCAAGCTGAGTAGGCCGCGGCAAGTTTTAATCATGTCAAAGCAGACAGTTTTCATGAAGTCTGGCAGGATAACTGATCACCAGGAGAGAGAAATCTCTCAGAGGAGGACCATATGGCTGGTGCGGAAAGCAAAGAACCCGAAGGCCTGGGAGAAAAGCTGGGCCAGGCGGGAACCACGGTAAAAGACGGCGTCGTTGACAGCCTCAAGGGTCTGGGCGAAATCGAGGGCCAGATGGTGACCGTAGCCCGGAACGCCGTGGGCCACGCCTTGCAGGCCACCGGCTCGGTGGCGACTGAAACCCTCACTGTCAGCCGGGACGTGATCAGAGGGGCCATCAAGGCCTCGGAAGAAGTGGGGAGCGGCCTCATCGTCACCACCAAGAATGTGGCCAAAGGCATCATCTTGGGGGTCGCGGACGTCGGTGGCGATGTCCAACAGGCGGCCGCCCAGTTGCTCAAAGGGGCGGTAAATGGCGCCGCGGAAGTCGGCGGCGACGTGGCCAAAGTGGCCCAGGGAGCCGTCTCCGGGGTCCTGGAGGCTGCCGACCAGTTGGGCGGCAATCTGGGGGTAGCCGCTAAGGCGGCGGCGGGCGGCGCCATCGATGCCGCCGGCACTTTGGGACAGTCGGCTTTGCGGGCCGTCACCGATATCCTGGTGGGGGCCGTGGATGGCGTGAAAGAGGTGGCCTGCGCCGTTTTGCCCAAGTCGGGGTCTCCCGTCGAAACCGAGGCTGCGCCGGAAAAAGAGAGCACCCGCGCCAAGAAGCCTGCCGGAGAAAAGGCTTAAGGCCATTTTTTCGCCCGACGCGAGCGCCCATCCTTAACAAGCATGATCCAGGCCCTTCATACCGCAGTGCCCGGGCGGGCCAGGTTCAGAGTCGAGGGCCTCTGCCGGTCTCAAGACCTCCAGAGGCTCCTACGCTTGTGGCATGGTGAGATATGGCCTCGGAGCCCGGGCCATCAATCAATGACCAAAGGACATAATGTATGTCTACCGAGCTCGTAACGTCCAAACGCCAAAGCCGGATGACCGATGATTTCTTTTATTTTTTTCTGCGCTTGCGCAAAGACCGCATCCGCAAGGTGGTGGCCGACGTCAACGCCCGCTTCCCGGAGGAGTCGGTGGAACAACGGGCCCGGCGGCTCATTACCGACCAGACCCAGCTTTCCTTGGTGGGAGGGTTGATCCTGGATTTGCCCACCATGATCCCCGGGGTCGGACAAGCCTTGAAGGTCCTGGGCTTTGTGGGAGGCACCTCGGCACTGGTGCGGATGCACCTTTACCTCATCATGCAAATCGCCCTGCTCTACGGTAAAGATATCGATGACCAGGCCCGGGTCCCGGAGATGGTGGCGGTGGTGGCCGGCACCAGCCTGGCCGTCGGCGCCCCTTTCCTGGCCGACGTCCTGGGACTGCACCCCCTGGTATCCATGGTTACGGGCAGCCTGGCGGCCCTGTCCATGTCCCGCCTCATCGGCGAGAGCGCCATCCGTTACTATAGCCCGCCAGCGGAGGCCAGCGGCGACGCCGCGCTCGCACCGTCGGCATGAAGTTTTTTCCTGGTGCAGTGTCGAAGTTTGCCCCTTGAGACTCAACCTGCTGGCCTGAATGCCTCCGGGATGCGCTCCCGCCTTTAGGCCCAACCCGCTTTTTTCCGGCAGAATTTATAGGCCAGTCCCAGAGAAAACAATACCCCGATAACGATCATCCAGTGGTTTGCCTGCAACAATTCGGGGTTCCATTTTTCCGCTAACAAGTATCCCAAGCACAGGTAACTCAGGGACCAGAGCAGTCCACCGGAATAGGTTAAGGCCGCAAACCGGGGAAAATCGACATGCGACAATCCCGCCACCACCGGGGCGCAGTGCCGCAATCCAGGCACAAAATAACTACCAGTAAAGGCCCATCCTCCCGACCGTGCCAGCCATTGACGCAGTTGATAAATGCGGCGGTACTTCCGGTGCAGCCACGAATCCGGGCGATGCAGCAGATAGTGGCCCAGGCTGCGGCCCAGCAGATAATCCAGGCTGACGCCGATGCAGGTCCCGGCCACTACGACGGCTACCGTAGGGATGAAGTGGAGGGTTCCCTTGAGCACCAGGTACCCCAGGAACAGCAGCAAAAATTCATCCGCCACCGGCGGCCCGAAAACCCCCAGGGCCAGCAGGAAAAAGATGCCCAGGTAGCCATAGTGATTTAAATAATTATAGATAACTTCCATCCGGTTTTCTCCTTGCCTCATCCGGCTAACTGAACCATAGTCAAAGAGGCTCATCTGATAATAAACGGAAATTGTTACGATAACTTGAATTTAACATTAATTTTTCATTAAAGTTTTGAGACCGCTTCTCTAAAATTCCCCTCATCATGAGCACGAGGAGAGAAACTGGAGCGGTGAAGCCGCGGGGGAGAAATCAGGACTGGATATCAGACGAAGGTTAGGAAGATCAAATGATTATGAGCACATGCAGCTTTGCAAGTCACGTTCACCTGGGATGCAAGCTATATTCCAGAAAAAATGGTCCCCTGGCCTGCTCCCGAGAGACTTTCAGGCCCGGGAACCAGCCTCTGACTGCGCCTCTTTGATATTGCCGCTCACTAGGCAAATGTTGCAGCTGTTCACTCCATGGTGGGCAGCCAGGTGCGCAACTGCGACATCAAGATAGTAGAAGGTTTGGTGGCAAAGCAGGCAGTCCCACCTGGGGTTATCTTGGTACCGGGGGCTATAGCGCCTCATTAATTTTTTCACCCGGAGGTCCTCCCTTGGGTATAAAGATCCTCACATCAGGTCCCTCATAACCCCCTGACCTGGCAAGCCTCTAAGAGGTGGAGGAATTTTTAGGCGACCTTTTGATGAACTGGGTTTTCCCGCTCTTTAAAATCGGCCCTCTTAGCGGCCAAACCTGCTGCCAGACGACCAGGAGCCAAAATTTCCTCGGGGTCGGGCTCTTTGCCAAACCGGTCCCGATCTAGCTGCCGTCATGCATTGCGGAGATTTTCCGAGGCCTGCTGCTTGTTCCGGGAGTCTGATCCATGTATGCCGGTATACCCGTTTCTCTATTTCCCTTCGTCAAGAGAGCTGGTCATCCGATGCGCCTTGCTGTCACATGGAACAGATAGGTCCTTCCGGGTATTTGAATTGAAGCCAGCCGCAAATTCTCAAGACCCAGTACCTGGTTTCTCCGATAAACTGCAATCCCTTTACCTGGGAATTAATAAAACGCCATTCCCGGTTGGCGGGATCGAAAAGGATCTTGTCGCGGAAGAGCCAAATCTCCCCGGGGGCTTCCAGCGCCTCTGCCGCCTCGCCCACATAATCGCTATGGTTCACGTTTTCTCCCCGTTGAAACATTCCTTTTATTATTGAGAGGTTCTGGTGGGCATTGTCTCACGCCATTGTTTCTTTTCGGCTAAGGGAAGATTAATAATTCATTTTATGATGAGACCATCACCAGCCTTTTTTGTAGGCCAAGATCATGAACGCGTAGATGATGACAACCATAGCCACCGAAATCTGGATTTCTCCCATGTTAGGCCCCACCGAGGGTCCGCAGACCCCTCACTCGAAGTTCTTTTTTCCTGTTGACCGGCTCAGCCAAAACCGCCGGTAATGTAGTCTTGGCTTTTCTGGCGCCAGGGGTTGGTAAAGATTTTCCCGGTTGGGCCGGACTCGCAGATCCCCCCTTGCCGGAAGAAGGCCGTATCATCGAAAAGACAGGCTGCCTGCTGCATATTGTGAGTCACCATGGCAAGGCTATAGGTCAACTTCAGAAGAACAATCTCCGGTACGAGTATAATCCTGGATTGTTAAAGGTGAGTTAAGAGCGGGTTAAGAATTGGTTTGAGGCGGCAAATATATTCAGGTGCTTCAGTGTACTGCGCTCCTTTTGGCAACGGGTATAATTTGGGCAGTGAAATTGACCTTTGGTGGGGGAGATTCCAGAATCTTTTCCTGAGAGTAGGCTTGGATGGAGGGGTGGTCCGATCAAATCCTGACCATTATGCGTTAATTTTCCTCCAGGTAGATCAATTTTTGCGGCGTCAGATGGCTTCAATAAATCAAAAAGCCGCTACTTTTTTCAACATAATGGTCATGTCATCTGGTTTCGCATTAGAATGATCCCAGCTGCTCCATTTGGAGGGGGTGCCGATCTGGATCCCGGCACAGCCAATCCCTAACGTGGCCATGAGCAGGATCACCGCCAACCAACCGATAATCCGGCGCATCATTCCCTCCTCCATCCAGTCAACCTTCGGGACGGCAAGCTGAACCCTATCTTCGGATTTTCATCGAACCACCTTTATTAATAAATGTCAAGAAATGATTACAAAGAATATCTGCGATAGAGATTATTTGGAGCGAACCCGCGCCTGAAAGTCAGTTCTTAAAACGTCGCAGGCGCAGGGAGTTGGTGACCACGGAGACCGAGCTCATGGCCATGGCGGCCGCGGCCAGGGCTGGGTTGAGGGTCCAGCCCCAGATGGGGTAGAAGGCCCCCGCGGCCACGGGGATGGCGACGATATTGTAGCAGAAGGCCCAAAAGAGGTTTTGGCGGATGATGCGCATCATCTGCCGGGAGAGTTGAATGGCCGCGGGGATCAGTTCCAGGTCGTCCCGGATCAGGGTCAGATCCGCGGCCTCCAGGGCCACGTCGGCGCCGGTGCCCAGGGCGATGCCGACGTCGGCCTGGGCCAGGGCCGGGGCGTCGTTGATGCCGTCCCCCACCATGGCCACCACTTCGCCCGCGGCCTGGAGTTCCGCCACCTTTTTGGCCTTGTCGCCGGGGAGCACTTCGGCCAGCACGTCTTCGATGCCGATGCTTTGGGCTACGGCCGCGGCGGTCATTTTATTGTCGCCGCTCAAGAGGAGGATTTTCAGGCCCATGGACTTCAGCGCGGCCACGGTCTGGGCGGCCTTGGGCTTAATGGTATCCGCGGCGGCGATCACCCCCACGGGTTTACCGGCCACGGCCAGGAAGATGGCGGTCTTGCCCTCCCGGGACAATTGGTCCTGGTGGGCGGCGAGGGCTTCGGAGGCGATCCCCTTTTGAGTGAGAAAAGTCAGGTTTCCCAGGAGGGTTTCCTGGCCCTCGATCGTGGCTTCGACCCCCAGACCCGGAACGGCCTGGAAGTCATCCACCCGGGGCAGGGCCAGGTTTTGGGCTTTAGCGGCGTGGGTGATGGCCTCGGCCAGGGGGTGTTCCGATTTTTCCTCCAGGGCCGCGGCGTGGGCCAGGACGGCCTCGGCGCTCCAGCGTTCCCAGGTGTGGACGTCGGTCACCTGGGGGGCGCCCCGGGTGAGGGTGCCGGTTTTGTCGAAGACCACGGTGGTGAGGCGGTAGGCCCGTTCCAGGGCTTCGCCGCCCCTGAGGAGGATGCCAAGTTCGGCGCCCCGTCCCGACCCCACCATGACCGCGGTGGGAGTGGCCAGGCCCATGGCGCAGGGGCAGGCGATAATCAGCACCGCCACCATGCTGATGACGGCCCGGCTGAAAGCGGGCGGCGGCCCCCAGAAGTACCAGGCCAGAAAGGTCAGCGCCGCCATGCCCATGACCACCGGCACAAAGACGGCCGCCACCCGGTCCACCAGGCGCTCGATGGGGGCCTTGCCGGTCTGGGCCTCATCCACCAACCGGATGATCTGGGAGAGGACCATGTCCTGGCCCACCCGGCTGGCCTTGAAGACCAGGAAACCGCGGTGGTTCAGGGTGGCCCCCCAGACCTCGGCCCCCGGTTCCTTGGGCACGGGCATGCTCTCACCGGTGAGCATGGATTCGTCGACGCTGCTCAAGCCTTCGGCCACGACGCCGTCCACGGGGATCTTTTCCCCGGGGCGCACCACCACCAGGTCGCCCACCGCGACTTCAGCCAGGGGCACTTCCTGCTCGGTGTCGCCCCGGCGCACCCGGGCGGTGGGCGGGGCCAGGGCAAAGAGGCGGCGCAGGGCCTGGGAAGCCCGGCCCCGGGTCCGGGCTTCCAGCCAGCGGCCCAGGAGAATGAAGGTGATGATCATCACCGCGGTGTCGTAGTAAACCGCGGGTTCATGGCCGGCCGCGGCTACGGAGGCCGGGAAGAAGGTGACCCAGGCGGAGTAGACATAGGCGGCCGAGGTGCCCAGAGCCACCAGGGTGTCCATGTTGGTGGACCGGTGCCGGGCGGCGCTGGCGGCCCCGGTAAAGAACGAAGCCCCGGAGTAAAACATCACCGGGGTGGTAAAGACGAACAGCACGAAGGCCATGGCATGATGGCTGAGGCCGACGGCTTGCGCCACCGGGGGAACCATGCAGAGCCACACCGGCAGGCTCAGGACCAGGGCCAGGAGGAAGCGCCGGCGATATTCTTTGACCTCCGCTTCCGGGGAGCGGGGGGCCCGCTGTTCCCGGGAGGAACCTTCCACGGTGTAACCCGCCTCGGTAACCACTTGGGTAAGGGCTGCGGGGTTGGTAAGGCGGGGATCATATTTGACCCTGGCCTGGCGGGTAGCCAGGTTAACCGTGGCCAAATCCACCCCGGGGGCGGCCGTCAGGGCCCGTTCCACCCGGGCGACGCAGGCGGCGCAGCTCATGCCCCCCACGGAGAGGGTGATTTCATCGGTCTGGGCAGAAATTGTCTTAATCTCCTCGGGTGCAGGTTATCAACAGGCGGACCTGATATTACCTTTATAGATAGATACGCCCAAGGCAAAAGGCAAGAGAGAGGGGCACGCCCCTTTGGCCCTGCATGGTTCCGGGGGCAGGGAAATAACGAGTCGCAATCATAAGATTATTACTGGGGCCGCGGGCTTTAGCCTGCGGTGGCACAGGTTGAAAACCTGTGCCACCGATTGAAGGCAAATTTATAGGGAAAAAGCTCGGTGGAGCGGGCCTCCGTGCCCGCCGGCGAGAGGCAGCCAGAGACGGCCGCCCTGCCAACACCGGTTATTCTTCATCTTTCGTTGTGTCTGTATGGAAATGATTGATGGCATAAGACCGAAATCCCTTATCGGGCGTGAGTCGCCAGAGTTCTCCCGCCTTGCTAGGGGCTGAGGGAATTGATACTATACAGCCATGGGCACGATGTTGAAACCGTCTTGGGGCGGGAAGCTGGGATACGTCATTTGGGGTGCGGCGGGTCTGGTGGTCGTCGCCGTCCTGATATGGCTGGCGGCGGGGCGCCTGGACTTTGACGACCCCACAGTAACGTTTAAAACCCCGGTGGCGGTGGTGGGCGCCAAAACCAGCCTGATGATTGAAGCAGGCGATCAGACCAGCGGTCTGAGAGAGGTCAAGGTCACCTTTTCCCAGGGGGGCCAGAGCAAGGTAGTGGCTCAACGCACCTTTCCGCCGGGAGGGGCTTCGGGTGAACTGGTGGAGGTTCCGGTGATCCTTGAGCCCAAGGCCCTGGGTTTCAAGGAGGGCAAGGCCGCGCTGACCGTCGAGGCCTGGGACCGGTCCTGGCGAAACCTGTTCAAGGGCCGCACCGCGACCCTCAGCCAGGAAGTGGTCATCGACCTGGTGCCCATCAGCCTGTCCTTTCAGGTGGCGAGCCACCTGCTCCATGCCGGTGGGACCGGAACCATCTGCTACCGCCTCAACAAGGAAGTCAAGGAGTCGGGGGTCATAGTGGGGAACCGGTTCTATCAGGGTTTTCCCAACCCCAAGGGGACCAAGGGGGAATACGTGGTGCTGTTCCCGGTGCCCCAGGAAGGGCCGGCAGCCTTCCGGGTGGACCTGGTGGCCCGGCCATCCCTGGGCAACGAAGTGAAGCAGGCGGTGTCCCTGCATGCCAAGCCGCGGCGGTGGCGCCACGACAGCATCAACCTCAATGATGGGTTTCTCCGCAAGGTGGCCACCAGCCTGCCGGTGCCCAATCCCAACGACCTCCTGGGGTCCTATCTGGAAGTCAACCGGAACCTGCGCAAGCTTAATCACGAGACCTACAAGAAAATTGGCGCCCAAAGCGCCCCCCAACCCTTGTGGTCCGGGGCCTTTAAACGGTTTTTCGGCAAGCCCATGGCCCGCTTCGGGGACCGGCGCACCTATATGTACCAGAACAAAGCAGTGGATCAGCAGACTCACCTGGGTGAGGACCTGGCCTCCCTGATCAACAGCCCGGTCTACGCCGGGAATAACGGCGTGGTAGTCTATGCCGAGCCCCTGGGGATTTATGGTAAGACGGTGATCCTGGACCACGGCATGGGGGTTTTTTCCAGCTACAGCCACCTGAGCCAGATTGACGTGAAAGTGGGGGATAAACTGGAGAAAGGCGCCACCCTGGGCCGCACCGGCACTACGGGTCTGGCCGCCGGCGACCACCTCCATTTCGCCATCAACCTCCAGGGCGAGTTTGTCGACCCCCTGGAATGGTGGGACCCCCATTGGCTCAGGGACCAGGTGGAAGGGGTCTGGGCCCAGGCCGGAACCGGGGCGGCCGCCGCCACGAGCGGCGAAGCGAAACCGGCCCAGAGCCAGCCAAAGGCCACCAAGGCCAAGGGCAAGGCCGCCAAAGGTAAAAAGAAGAGAAACTGAGGACCGGACGCCCAGGGCCCCGAGACCGCCGGGGGGAGATACGCCGACCCCCCGGAGTCCCGGGGTCTTGTTGCTTGGGCTCCCCCGGGGGGATGCTTTTTGCCACTGCTGGAGAAATTTTTTTGTAGGGTGCGCACCGCGCACCATTGCCTGGAGGCAGGCACGGAGACCCGCCCCACCGAACTTTTCATGGGTAAGGCCAACGAACAACTGCTTTGCCTAGTCTTGGAGAGAGTTCAAGGCTCAGGCGCAACCGATTCGAGAGAAGTTTTTCATGATTATCAAGATCAACCCTGACAACCCCCAGGAGCGCCTGCTGCGCAAGGCCGTGGAGGTCCTCACCAGCGGCGGTCTCATCGCCTATCCCACCGACACGTGCTATGCCGTCGGCTGCGACCTGTATAACCTCAAGGGGATTAACCGGATCTACCAGATCAAGCGCCGCCCCCTGAACAAGCCTTTCAGCTTCATCTGCCGGGATTTGAAGAACATCAGCGAATACGCCCTGGTGGGGAACTACGCCTACAAGGCCATGAAGCGGCTGCTGCCCGGCCCCTACACCTTCGTGCTGGAGGCCTCCCGCCAGGTCCCCAAGATCCTCCAGACCAAGCGGCGCACCGTGGGCATCCGGGTGCCGGACCATCCCATCGCCTTGGGGCTGGTGGGACTCCTGGAGCACCCCATCATCACCACCACTGCGGCCCTGCCGGACGAAGCGGTGGAGAGCGACCCCTACGAGATCGAAGCCAAGTTCAAGGGCCACCTGGCTCTGGTCATCGATGGCGGCATCGTCCTGCCGGAACCGTCCAGCGTCATCTCCCTGATCGAAGACGTTCCCGAGGTCCTCCGGGCCGGAAAGGGTGACGTAACGATGTTTGCCTGAAAAACGCCGCGACTGGTCACCACCATCTAACCGGGCAGGGGTTTCACCTGACCCTGATCCGGAGCAGGCCCAGGCCCGGACCCCGGAGCAAAGAGGGGGAAGGGCCAGGAAGCTGTGGCGGCCCTAGCGAGGGCCGGCACCGCCGGGGCAATGCCTATCCCGGGTACGCGGCGAGCCAGGTGGTGAAAAACAACTGCGGCTATCGTCATCCCCACCCGTTCCCGGAAAACCCGCCGGCGCCCTCATTGGACCCCACCAGCTCATTGACCACGATAGCAGCCGCGGGGGCCAGAGGATCGGGCCCAATCACCGCCATCCTATCTTCACCTTTTGGAACCCTTTGAGAATAAAGGCTAATCGCCAGATATCCTTTAAGCAAGAATACAAGGGCATAGAGAGTTTGCCATAAATTCTTTCCACTTGGAGATCTTAAATCCCCCTAAATCCCAGCAGTGTCCGGTTAGGAAATTGCATGCGGTAGTTCGGCCCCCCTCACCCCATCCCCTTTTGATGGCAAAGCAGCAAATCGGTCCCAGCTTTCCCCTCTCCCAATGGGGGAGAGGGCTAGGGTGAGGGGGAAGTAATCTTCTCGGAGCAAGAAGTCCTTTAGCGAATCGTTGAATTGTTGGACTACGCCCGAACATCCCCCTATGCAAAAACCTAACCGCACACTGCCGCCTAAATCCCCCTTTTTAAAAGTGGTACTTTACCAGCAATTCATGATAGTTATCCAATTTTCTCAAGGGGGGTTAGGGGGGATGAGAATGATGCAGCCATCGGAAAATACTTTTGGCAAACGCTATAAGCCGCAAGACCAGGGCATGGCTGACCCGGCCCGTGGCTCTCACCTGAGTCCCTGGCTGACTAAACCTCCATGGCAACACTGCCATGTTGATTTTGAGGGAGGTTTAAAAAGCTCAAGGGCGGCCACGATGGATCGGGGCACGCCCTTGAGCGGTTCAGAGTTCGGTTTTCAGCTTCACGCAGCCGTTGGTCCGGCCGAAACCAGGGGCTGTTATCCTGTTCCCTCGGAACTCCTCCTGCCTTTGACTCTAAGACCTACTTTGATCTGGGCCTCCTGCTCCAAGTGCCTTTGCAGGGCCATAACGTCCCTGATGTAGTGGTCTTTGTACCACTTGGTGTTGTAGCGCTTTAGGACCGCCGGGACATTACCTCTCAAAGCGCGGACCCCCAATTCAATGTTGGCCAGGTCGTCATAGATTTTCCAGCGGGGAATTTCCCCGCACTGCTCGTTAATCCCCATAGGCCCCCAATAGGGGCTATGGCCAATCCGATCACCGTCCCAGCCATTTCCTTCAATCCAGGCTACCGCGGCTACCAGGAAAGGGTTGACATGATAACGCCCGCTCGAGCGCTTGACCTCTTCCCACCAGGGGGACGGCATGACCTTACCGTGTACCACCGGGGGCGGGGCCTGCTCCCACCAATTACTGCCGGATCTGGCAATGCCTGGCGAGAGAAAGAATAGAACCATTAGGGCCAGGGAGGCCCGGGTTATCCCAAGATTCCCTCTCTTAAAGGTGTAATGTTGGTCATGGAGATACTGCTCTCCTTTCTGTTGGTTTTAGTTCCTGCTCCAGGGTTTGGAGATCCGGTTCGTAGCTGTCCGGGGAGGTTGGCTCCAATCTATCGGGATGATTACCGAAGATCATACTGCTGGCCGGGGGATATTCTTAGTAGGCCTGAGTGAATGCAGAGCGGATTTTAGGACAGCCGGCAGCTCAATGTTCCAGGTGCCGTTCTTCTGGGGGGCAATTACCTTGCCGGGGCCAGGGAGGCTTCTTGGTCTATTGGGCCGGGGATTTGCTAGATCTCCAAGGTTTGAAACAAGTTTTTCTTGATACTGTAACCCAAAAAGATTCGGCTGGCAACGTTGTAGACTCCCTGTGCGGATCCCGCCACTCAGCAAACGTATTGTTTTCAAAGGCTTGCGCTCATTTTGTCTCCGTGCCAATCTGCCCACAGCCAATTCTGGATGATAATGCCGCGCGGCCAGAGTCAGCCTGGGAAAATCCCGGGGAGATCGGGCCAATTGAAAAATGCACGATTCAGATTGGTTTCCAGAAACTCTTTTTGTTTGGGGTCATCTGGCCTGCGGCTAGCAAAGTTGGAGGTGATGTGCTCCGAGAAAAAAAGACTGGCCGAGAGGGGGAGTCCCGGCCAGTCTAAAGGAGAAAATGGTATGAACCTTAAGGGGGGTTGGGGGGTCCTTAATCAGTTCATGTATGCTACTATCTTATGCACTTATCGTACCAAGCCCTCCAATTAACATAACTCACCGATATCTAATAATAATTTTCTGTTCTCCTGTATCTGCCAGGTCCTTTGGGTTTAATAATTTGTACTGCGAAGGGAAAATCAAGTTGAATCTTGTACCGGAATGTTAATCAAGTGTCCTCTAACAAGGTGTTGTAATAGGCAAAGCTGACAGAAAGCCGCTTTAACAGCAGGGCGTTGATACCCGCGTCCCAGGTTTTCACCTGCGAGACCCCCAGATCAAAATTCGCCTTTTGGACCGTTGAGACCGGGGACATCTGCGAGCAATCGGGCGAAGCGAAGCCCGCCCCTCAAATTGCTTGACTTTCCCGAGCGAATGGTTTTAATTGAAAACACCGCGGGGATGGATCTCCGCAAGGTTCGGTAACCAGTAACGTTAACCTGCAAAGCCACGAAGGCCAGGGAGCTAGAAAGCTCCAGGGCGTCGTGGTTTTTTATTTATTAAGTCGCCGAACCTTAGCGGCAGAGTGAGATGAGTCCTTCTGGATATTCGTTGAAGTATGTCTTCACCGCGACTCGGGAGACTTGGTCCTGCCAGACTGCCGGATGCCATTCAGGAGGCTCTCTATGACGGTGTTAAGTTTTTTTTGGAACTGGACGGTTGTTTCTATGCGATTTAACCATATTAACTGCCTTCCCAGCACTACCAGGAAGATCATGCTTGGCGTGGCACGCCAGACTAGGATTGGCGAAAATCCTCTATCTGGCCAAAAATGGAATAATCTAAAAGAGTCTCGTCTCTTTTTTGCGCACCCCTTGCTACCTGTGGCAGAGCGAAATATGGACTTTAGTGAAGGTGTCCCCTGCTCCTTTTACACCTGCGTGCTTCTGAGCCGGGTCAAGCCCTGCACTTTGCTAACCTGGCGGCACGGGCGTCCATTAACCTGCTGAGTGAGGATTTTGTTAATTATCTTCTTGTGCCTGTTCAACATCTGGTAGAGTAAAGAACCACAATCCGGGGCAGAAGCCCCGGACTCGCAACAACCGAGACCCTAACCTAAAAAGCCATGAAGGCTGCCGTTCCTCCGGAGAGGACGTCTGCCTTCATGGCTTTTTATTTTGGGCCATTTGAATTTTTGCCGGCATTTGGTTCGACACTCGGCAAATCAAAACATCCGGGCAGGAAAGACATGCGTATTTCTGAAGGAGTGCTTTCTCCGGCGGTATTGGCCGGTGGTGCCGCACTGGCGGTGGTGGGAGGCGTCATCGGCCTGAAAAAACTTGTTTATGTGGCCATCCCCCGGGTGGCCATTCTGTCCGCGGCTTGTTACGTGGCCATGCTGATTCATGTGTCGATAGGCCCGGTGGCGGAGCACCTGGGGCTGCAAGGCTTCGGAGACCGGGTGACTCATAAGCTCTCCGGGGGTGAGAAGAAGCTGGTCTCCCTGGCCACCATTCTGGCCCTGCAGCCCCAACTCCTCCTCCCGGATGAGCCCGCCCCGGGCCTGGATGAGCATACCAAGCATCGTCTTATGCATATCCTTCAGGACTTGGACATCGCCTCCATGATCGTCTCCCATGCACAAGATTTTTCGGACCATACCGTGAAGCATTGTGGCCATGTCCATGACCACTGCTGTCAACCCATAACGAACTAACCAAGGGGGAAAATGGTTATGAAGCTAGTACGTTGTTTCTTCGTTCTGCTGCTTGTCCTGGCTCTGGCTGGGCCCACGGCGGGATGGGCGGTAAGGGAGGCCGGCGCCGCCGGCGAGGCAAAGGCCGCGTCTGTCGAAGAGGTTGGCGGGCGGGGAGAAGGTTTTCAGCCGGAGAAGGAAGAAGCCAAAGGGGAAAGTAAAAAAGAGGAAGCCCGAGAGGAGGAATGCCCCTCCACCTTCGGTCCCATCATCACCGACACCGCCATTCCCATGGAGAAGGGCGGGTTCGCCATCCAACCCACCTTCGGCCTGGGTTTCGTCACCAAAAGCTTAACCCAAAACTGGCGGCGGGTCTCGGCGGGCGGCAATTACAAGACTTTCGGCATGGATTACAAATTCACTTACGGCCTGTGGAACAACCTGGAGGTCTTTGTTGATGTTCCCTTCACCCAAAATTGGGCCAGCAGTGTCAATGAACGGGGGCCGAATGGGGAGCGCAACGCCAACTTCGGCGGCATCGGCGACATTAACCTGACCTTTAAGTATCGCCTGGTGGAGGAGACCGAGACCATACCCACGGTGACCGCCCTGTTCGCCACCGATTTTCCCACCGGTCATTTCAGACATTTTAACCCCGGGCGCCTAGGGACCGATGAGATCGGCGGCGGCGCCTTTGCCTTTACCACCGGCCTGAACCTCTCCAAGTACGTCAAACCCTTCATCTTTTATGGCAATCTCTGGTACACCATGCAGACCGCGTTCAGCGGCAGAGAGGACCGCAGCCCCTTGGTATCGATGCTGGATGACAACGGTGTGCCTTCCGGCGAACTGGAGGAAGGCGATCCCAGGTCCACGAATTTTCGCAACTATCCCCGGGACATTATCACCCTTAACCTGGCAGCGGAATATCCCATAACCCAAAAATGGGTCGCCCTTCTGGAACTCACCAGCTCTTGGGAGGGCGGGCGCCTGTTCGGCCACAAAGCCAACCTGGCCCCAGCCGCGTTAGTGTCGGTGCTGCCCGGTATCGAATACATGGCCACGGAAAAATTCTCCCTGGCCCTGGGATTGAATATCGACCTGATAGGCAAAAACACCGATACCGCGCTGACGCCGATGTTGTCCATGGTGTATGCTTTTTAAAACTGCGCACAGGAGGATCATCATATGAAACGGTGGCAGCTCGTGGCAGCGGGGGTTTTGGGTCTTTCGATGTGGTGTTTGGTGCAGGCCGGCCCGGCATGGAGCGGCCGCGGCCAGGGCTTTCGGCCCTGCCCGTATGCCCCTTATGTGTGTCAGATGAAGGGCGTCTGCAAACCATTTGAAGAAGCAGGCAAGGTGGCAAAGGTGCTTACCGAGAGCCTGGAAGAGGGTATGCATCCCGGCATGGCCATAATCCTGGACACCAAAGATCATGGCCAAGTGCTGGTTCACTTGGGTCCGGTCTGGTATCTGGAGCGCCAAGAGTTTGAACTCAACCCCGGAGACGAAGTACGGGTCAAGGGGATGTGCGAAAAGGAAAAAGACGGCAAGCTCCAGGCGACCGCTTACCAAATCACCAAAGCGAATTATGTTCTGTCTTTGCGAGATTCCCAGGGCCGTCCCAACTGGGAGGCCTGGCGCAAGGTGGGGAATTAGTTCCCCCGTATGCACACAGGCTGTGCCTGCCAAGACACAACCTTACCGGGAGGGATGTCATGAAACGTTGGACAGCACTCTCTTGATGCCTGGGGCTCGTCTTTGGCCTGGCCGGCGTCTGCCAGGCGCATCTCGGCGTGATCCTACCGGACAAATCCATGGTGGTGCAGGGCGGCAACCCCGGCCCGGAGATGATCCTGGCCTTCTGCCATCCCTCTGAGCAGAATGGCATGGACTTGACCAAACCCAAGAAGTCCGGCGTGGTCGTCGGGAAAGAGAAGACCGATCTTTCAGACACCCTCCAGGAAACCAAGGTTCTGGATAAGCAGGCCTGGAAAACCACTTACACCGAGTTGCAATCAATTGGCGACAGTGGCGTCTCGCCTGGGCTGGCACAGACGAAAGGTTCGTGACCCTGGGGTTGGTCAATCCCGGGGAGAAAAATCCCCCCTACCCCCCTTGAGAAAAGGGGGGGAAAGACTGCGGCTTCCTTAAAGTCCCTCTTGTTTAAAGGGGGATTTAGGGGGATTTGAAGTTTCACGCTAAAGCCTGCGTCTGCAAACAATTGCCTTTTGATCGCAACTCGGTATGACACCCCGAAAAAGCCGGGCATTTACGCCTGCTATTTTGACCCCCCACCCTACTGGGAGCCCACGGAAGACAAATATATCACCCACCAGACCAGGACCTAGAGCGCTTGCCATAAATTCTTTCCACTTGGAGATGCTTAAATCCCCCTAAATCCTCTTTTCTCAAAGGGTGACTTTATCTGTAATTCCTTATAGTTCACCCATTTTCTAAAGTGGGGTTAGGGATGATTAGCATGATGCCGCCATCAGAAAATACTTTTGGCAAACGCTATATTCGGGATCTCTTCTTTTCGGTGGTTGATGTTAGGACTAGAGCTGGGAACATAAAAATAAAGGGTTGGCTTATGTAAGCCAACCCCTTGATATCAATTGGCGTCCCCACGGGGATTTGAACCCCGGTCGCCGGCGTGAAAGGCCGGTGTCCTGGACCAGGCTAGACGATGGGGACGCATTTTATGGGCCGTGTTGGATTCGAACCAACGACTCTCTGCTTAAAAGGCAGATACTCTACCAACTGAGTTAACGGCCCGAACAGAGTATTATTAACCCCTGGAGATTGACTTGTCAAGCAAATCTGCAACGCTAAAAGTCTGGAAAGAAGGACTCCCCTTGTCTCTCCGGCCGCCGCCTCCCGAGGCTCTAATTCGGCGGTAATTTTATGCTCTCCGGCGCCACCACGCCTCGTCCCCCCTATCAGTCCCCGGCCGCCTTGAGGAATTCCAGGCTCAGGTCCAACAGGGCGGCGTGAACCGCCTGGGTGGGGCCGGAGGCATCCAGATGCCGCAGGTGGGGCCCTTTCAGGGAAGCATAAATGGCCGCGACTCGTTCCAGATAGGTCGCATCCTCGCTCACTTGCCGGGCTCGTTGGGGGCTTGCGGATAGACGGGCCAACGCCTGGGCCACCGGCAGGGCAAGAATGACCGTCAGATCCGGGCGCACCGCCAGCACCTCATTTTGGGCCAGAATCCGGTCCGGGTCCAGCCCCATGGCCCCCTGGTAGGCCACCGAGGAGTAATAGTAACGGTCGGTGATGACGATCTTCCCCTCAGCCAGGGCCGGCTTGATGACCTCTTCTCCGTGTTCCCGGCGGTCGGCCATGAAGAGGTTCAACTCCTCTCTGGCGCTGAGATGCCGGGTCGGGCCCTGAAAATACTCCCGGATATGCTGGCCTATGGGGCCATCCGTGGGCTCACAGGTGAGCACCACCTCCAGCCCCCGCTCCCGTAGGGCGGTGGCCAAAAGCCCCGCCTGGGTGGATTTGCCGCAGCCATCCACCCCTTCCAGGGCCAGGAGAACCCCTCGACTTGCCACGGGGGCCACCTACCACACTTCGGGGAAGGCGGCGTTATCGTAGAGGTATTCCACTTTTTCCTTGTGCGCCAGCTCCACCTTGGCCATCTTGTCAAGGAAAGCCTGGACCTCCCCCGGGGGCTGGAGACTGGCCAGGGCCTGATAGAACCGGTAGGCCCCCTCCTCCCGCTTGGCGGCGATGGCCAGGGCCTCTTTGATGGTCATACCGGCGTTGATGGCCGGAGCCTCCAGCAGTTCCGCCAGGTGGACGTTCTGGGCCTCTCCCACCAGCGTGCAGCCGCTGGCGGTAAAACAGCTCTGGAGAAAAGCCTTGTGCTCCAGTTCTTCTTTGGCCAGGTATTCCAGAGTATTTTTCGTTTCCGGATGGCTCACCAGACCGGCCAGGCGCTTATAAAACCCATGGGACATTTCTTCCTGGGCGATGGCGCTCTGGATAATGGCCTCTAGTTCGGCGCTCATAATGGCTTCCTTTGATCACGACGTTGAGGTACAAGATTGGCTCTGCCTCGGTAGATTGGCATCATAAACGCAAAGCCTCAGAAAGACAAGCCCCCCGGCTTGCGCCCCGCAGCCGGGACGGCAGGCAGGGGGGGTTCTGGGCCCGCCGCCGGGGCGGGTTAGGCCGTCTTAATCTCGATAGCTTTGGGCTTGACTTCCTCTTTCTTGGGACAGGTGACGGTCAACACCCCTTTGTCGTATTTAGCTTCGATGTTATCCAGGTCCACCGCCGCGGGCAGGGTCATGGAGCGGGAAAAAGAGCCGTAGCTGCGTTCCACCACGTGATAGTTCTCCTCTTTTTCCTCCCGTTCCGACTTCTTCTCGCCCTTGATGGTGAGCACCTCACCCGTTACCGAGATATTTATGTCCTTGGCATCCATTCCGGGAACTTCCGCTTTCACCACGACCGCCTCGGCGGTCTCGGTGACGTCCACCGCAGGGGAGAATTCCGCCTTGAGGGGCTGCAGCCCCCGCCGGCCAGAACCGAAATAATCGTCCCAGAGATGGTCCATCTCCCGCCGGAGGCGAGAGACTTCCCGAAACGGCCGCCATTCCATGAGGTCCTTTGACATAGATAGTCCCTCCTTAACTAAGTTGATCCATGAAATTATGCTTGATTGCCCCGGGCAGCATCCTGTCAGGCCCTCTCGAAAATGGCCTGGTTAATCTCAGTAAAAAGCCAAGATGCTTAGGGTTTTCGGAATAAAGATAGGGATCGATCAGTTGCCTGTCAACCTACCCTCCCGGGGGAACTTGCCGGAAAATCTTCTTGAATTTGGCTGCCGCTAGTGGTAAAAATATATAGATAGTAAGAAGGTTGCCTTTATGAGTCGAGTTTACCGAAAACCCTGCGCCCGGCCTCCTTTCAGAACGAGGAGGTTTTTTTTTGCCACGGCCTGGAAAGTCTGACGCTGAGCCGGTGAGCCCCCTGTGGTCATCAAGCCTGGGCCCCGGGGATCTGCCTCCGGCCCGGGCGGGCTTCACGATGTCCCGGGCTTCAGGGGTTCGGATGGCGGCAGTCAGGATTGACCGCGGGGCAGGCCGAGCCCCTAACTAAAGAAGGGTGCGGATAAGAATGGTTCTTCCTTACCCCTCTCGAGCGAGGAAGGTTTCTCTATGGAATTCCGGCGGAAGGACTTGTTGGGCATCGCGGAGCTGGCCCCCGAAGAGATACGCCACATTCTGGACACCGCCGCGTCCATGAAAGAAATTTCGGCCCGTCCCATCAAAAAGGTCCCCACCTTAAGGGGCAAAACCGTGGTGACGGTCTTCTATGAGCCCAGCACCCGGACCCGCATGTCCTTTGAGATCGCGGCCAAGCGCCTCAGCGCCGACACCCTCAACCTGACGATGGCGGCCTCCAGCGCCGTCAAAGGCGAGACCCTGCTGGACACCGCCCACAATCTCGAAGCCATGCAGCCGGATATGCTGGTGATTCGGCATCCCGCCAGCGGCGCCCCCCATTACCTGGCCCGGCGGCTCAAATGCGGGGTCATCAACGCCGGGGACGGCCTCCATGAGCACCCTACCCAGGCCCTTCTGGACCTCCTCACGGTTCAAGAAGCCAAGGGGCGCCTGGACGGCTTGAAAATTGCCATCATCGGCGACATCGCCCACTCCCGGGTGGCCCGCTCCGATATTCACGCCTTTACCAAGATGGGCTCCCAGGTCACGGTGGCGGGCCCGGCCACCATGCTGCCGCCGCATCTGGAATCCCTGGGCGCCAGGGTCACCTGCTCCCTGGAGGAGGCGGTGGCGGGCGCCGACGTCATCATGATGCTGAGGTTGCAACTGGAACGCATGGGGCAGATGTTTCTCTCCACTTTGCGGGAGTACAGCCGCTATTTCGGGCTGGCCCCCCGCCACCTGGAGTTGGCCCAACCCGACGTGATCATCATGCACCCCGGCCCCCTCAACCGGGGAGTGGAGATCTCCCCCGAAGTGGCCGACGGCTCCCATTCCGTCATCCTGGACCAGGTGACTAACGGCGTGGCGGTGCGCATGGCCATGCTCTACCTCTTGATTGGAGGAGAAAAAGCGTGAGCTTATTAATCCAAGGCGGCCTGGTGGTTGACCCCGCCCAGGAGCTTTCGGAACCCCGGGACCTCTTGATCGAAGACGGTAGGATTGCCGCCCTGTCACCTCCCGGAACCATCCCCGCCGAGGGGCGCCGGGTGATTACCGCCCAAAACCTGGTGGTGACCCCTGGCCTCATCGACATGCACGTCCACCTCAGGGAGCCGGGGGAAGAGTACAAAGAGACCATCCTGACGGGGACCCGGGCCGCGGTGGCCGGCGGTTTCACCGCGGTGGCCGCCATGCCCAACACCCGCCCGGTGAACGACAACACCGCGGTCACTCGCTTTATCCTCGAGGCGGCCAAAGCCGCGGGGCTGGCCCGGGTCTATCCCGTGGGCGCCATCTCCCTGGGCTCCCTGGGCCAGACCCTGAGTGAATACGGCGACCAGAAGGCCGCCGGGGCGGTGGCCTTCTCCGACGACGGCCACCCGGTAATGAACCCCATGCTCATGCGCCGGGCCCTGGAGTACGCCAGGACCTTCCAGGTCCCCCTCATCGCCCACGAAGAAGACCTGGACCTCAGGGCCAATGGGGTGATGCACGAGGGCCGGGTCTCTCTGGAACTGGGCTTAAGGGGTATCCCGGCCGCGGCCGAAGAAACCATGATCTTCCGTGACCTGGCCCTGCTCCAACTCACCGGCGGCCGCCTCCATATTGCCCACGTCAGCGCCTTCGGCAGCGTGGCCCTGATCCGCGCCGCCAAGGCCGCGGGCCTCACCGTCACCGCCGAGACCGCGCCCCATTACTTTTCCCTGACGGATGAGGCGGTCCGGGGCTATGACACCTTTGCCAAGGTCAACCCGCCGCTGCGCACCGCCACCGACGTCGCGGCCGTTAAAGAGGGCTTGGCCGACGGCACCCTGGACGCCATCGCCTGCGACCACGCCCCCCATACCTCTTTAGAAAAAGACCTGGAGTTCGAGGCCGCGGCCTTCGGACTCATCGGCCTCGAAACCTCCCTGGGTCTAAGCCTCAAACTGGTGCACGACGGGGTCCTGAGCCTCAGCCAGTTGGTGGCCAAAATGAGCACGAATCCGGCCCGCATCCTGGGCGTCCCCGGCGGCACCCTGGCCATCGGCAGCCCCGCCGACGTCACCCTCATGGACCCCAGCCGCACCTGGACCGTGGACGCCAACCGCTTCGCCTCCAAATCCCGCAACTGCCCCTTTAACGGCTGGACCTTGCCAGGCAAGGCCGTTATGACTATCGTGGGGGGTAGGGTAGTCTGGGAGGAGATTAGGAACAATGAGCAGTAAGCAGTGTAAGATAAAGAGGGGCCAGGGACCAGTTTTCCCAGGTGAAAAAATGGAGCCGCAGGCTTGAGCCTGGGAGTAGGGCGGGCATGGCCCGCCGATCTTTCCGGTCCGCATAGTTTTTCGTAGGGTGCGTCCTACGCACCATCTGTTCCATGTAAAGTACGTTAAAGACGCCTAGGGCGCGCCCCACAATTATGATAGGGGGAAGGGCAATCTGGGAGAAAAGACTATAACTTAGCGAAAGGTTTTGGCTTTTCCCCCTCTCCCCTGAGAGGGGAGAGGGCTGGGGTGAGGGGTGGCAATGCCCAATCAGCGCGCCAGAGCCTTGCGACAGCGGATGACGGATGCAGAAAGATTGCTCTGGCGGCATCTGCGGAATCGAGAACTGGGCGGCTGGAAATTCCGGCGGCAATATCCGGTAGGAGCCTACATAGTCGATTTTATCTGTATAGAGAAAAATCTGGTCATTGAAGTGGATGGCGGGCAACATGCCGAAAACGCGGAAGCGGACCTCCAGCGTTCGGCATACTTAAACAAGATGGGATATCGCGTCTTAAGATTTTGGAACAATGAAGTCTTGCAGGAAACTGAGGCGGTTCTGACGGCGATTTTTACGATCTTGGCGAATGGGAAGCAGAATTCCCCCTCACCCCAGCCCTCTCCCCCATCGGGGGAGAGGGGGTAGCTCTGAGTTGTACGGCTCTCTAAATTTTGCGACTGCCCCTTCCACGGCGGGTCCTTGCCAGGCAAAGGGGTGATGACTATCGTGGGTGAAAAAGTAGTCTGGGAGGAAAGACTATAACTTAGCGAAAGGTTTTGGCTTTTCCCCCTCTCCCCTGAGAGGGGAGAGGGCTGGGGTGAGGGGTGGCAATGCCCAGTCAGCGCCGCCAGGCCCTTTCGACAGCGGATGACGGATCATGATGTTCATGCAACTCTGTGATGAAAGTATAAGAAATCTTTTGGGCGCATTAACTTGCCCTTGACCCCTGATCCTGATGGGAGGTAATTCATGCCCAGTCCGGTTTATTTCATGGACCTTCGGGCCTCCGCCAAGGAGCCCAATTTTAAGAAGTTCGGCCGTCTGCTGGAGGCCCTGGATATCAAGAGCATCATTCAGCGCCGGAAGAAGCGGCCGCTCATTGCGGTGAAGCTCCATTTCGGCGAGAAGGGCAACGCCGCCTTCATCCGGCCCGTCTATGTGCGCCAGGTGGTGGACAAGATCTGGGAGTCGGGGGGCCGCCCCTTCCTCGCCGACGCCAACACGGTGTACGTCGGCACCCGGAGCGAGTCCGTCAGCCATCTCACCACCGCCATTGAAAACGGCTTCGCCTACGCGGTGGTGCGGGCGCCCCTGGTCATCGCCGACGGCCTCACCGGCAAGGCCGAAGTGGAGGTCAAGATCAAGGGCGAACAGTTCAAGTCGGTGTTTCTGGCCGAGTCCATCGTCGAGGCTGAGGGCCTGGTGACCCTGACCCATTTCAAGCTGCACGAACTCTCGGGGTTCGGCGGCGCCCTGAAAAACCTGGGCATGGGCTGCGCCTCCCGTAAGGGCAAGCTCGCCCAGCACTCCAACATCGCTCCCAAAGTGACCGAAAAGAAATGCACCGGCTGCGGCGACTGCATCGCCCACTGCGCCCAGGAGGCCATCGGCATCAATCCCGAGACCGAAAAGGCGGTCATTGACCCCAAAAAATGCGTGGGCTGCGCCGAGTGCATCCTGGTCTGCCCTTACGGCAACATCCAGATCCAGTGGAACGAATCCATCCCGGTGTTTTTAAAGAAGATGATGGAGTACGCCCACGGCGTTATGACCACCAAGCCCGACCGGGGCGTGTTCATCAGCTTCATCACCCAGGTGTCCCCGGCCTGCGACTGCTACGGCCACAACGACCTGCCCATCGTGGGCGACGTTGGCATCGTGGCCTCCCGGGACCCGGTGGCCATCGACCAGGCCTGCGCCGACCTGGTGCTGGCCAGTCCCGGACTGGCCGGCTCCTGTCTCCAAAACCTGAGCCCCGGCTCCGACAAGTTCAAGGAGATTTATCCCCAGGTGGACTGGCCCATCCAGTTGGAGTACGCCGAGAAGCTGGGCCTGGGAAGCCGGGAGTACGAACTGGTAAAAATCTAGGCTCTTAAATTCATCATAACTTTGCGTTCTTTGCGGCTTGGCGAGAAATCTTCTCACGCCAAGGCGCAAAGGCGCCAAGATCGCTCAGTTCTTAACCAATGTGAGGATAATGACCATGCAACCCATCGGACCTTTAATGATCGAACACCGCCTGATCGAGCGCCTGCTGCACCTGATGGCGCAAGAATTTGCGCGGATCAAGGCCAATATCGAGGTGGACCCGGATTTTGCCTTCGTGGACCCGGTGTTCATCGACACCGCGGTGGATTTCATCCACACCTATGCCGACCGCTGCCACCACGGCAAGGAGGAAGACCTCCTGTTCAAGGCCCTGGCGGAGAAAAACCTGTCCCCGGAGCACCGGAAGCTCGTGGATGAATTGATCCAGGACCATGTCTGGGCCCGGGAGGCCACTGCCGCCCTGGTCAAGGCCAAGGAAGGCTATCTTTTGGAAAAGCCCGGGGCCCTGAACGACCTCATGGAGCAAATGGGCAAACTGGTGGAGTTCTATCCCAAGCACATCGAGAAAGAAGACCAACATTTCTTTATCCCGTGCATGACCTATTTCAGCGAGGCCGAGCAGGCCGACCTGTTGGCCCGGATGCAGGAATTCGACCGGATGATGATCCACGAAAAATACCGCGGCGTCGTGGAGTCCATCGAGCACCACCGGGGCTGCAAGACCTGTCATTGAGCGTCGGGGGCTGATGGCCGGCAGCGACGGGTCCATCCCCTTGCCGCATCCGGGCAATTAGGTAAATTTCCGCGTGCATGATATTTTTATATGGTTCGGTACCGCGAGGCACGAGGGGGAGATCTTATGCCAGCGAAGAAATCCGTCAGCCCCGAAGGTTCTTCCAATGGTTCCCAGGTTATCTGTCAGCTTAAAGTCACGTTGCGGGATAGCAAGCCCCCCATCTGGAGAAGGTTCGAGGTTAGCCACGATCTCACCCTCAACAAACTCCACAATATTCTGCAAGTGGTCATGGGGTGGGAGAATGCGCATCTTTACGACTTCTATATAGGCAGAGAACGCCTCAGCAAGAGTCTTATGTTGTCCCAGGCGGTCTCCCGGGCCAAAAGCAAGTTTATCTACCTGTATGATATGGGAGACGATTGGATACATGAAATTGTGGTGGAAAAGGTTTTGACGGATCGAGCGGGGCAATCTCACCCGGTATGTCTGGAGGGCCGGCGAGCCTGTCCGCCGGAAGACTGCGGCGGTATCTATAGTTATGCTGAAATGCTCGATGCCCTGAGAGACCCTGATCACCCGGATCGTGAACACTGGGTGGAATGGATGGGAGACGATTTCGATGCGGAGGCGTTCGATCTTGATGCCGTCAACCGGCGCTTGAAAAGATATAAGTTATAGCCATGAAAGGAAAAGTCTATCTCATAGGGGCCGGGCCCGGAGACCCGGGATTGATCACGGTGCGGGGGCTGGCGCTCTTGCGCCGGGCCGACGTCGTGGTCTATGACCAGTTGGCCAGCCCGGAACTTCTGAAAGAAGCCCCGGCAGGGGCTGAACTGCTCTACGTGGGCAAGAAGGCCGGGGCGCACGCGGTGCCCCAGGGCGGCATCAACGAACTGTTGGTGCACAGAGCCCGGGCCGGGCTCACGGTGGTGCGCCTCAAGGGCGGCGACCCCTTTGTCTTTGGCCGGGGCGGCGAAGAAGCGGAGGAGTTGGCCGCGGCCGGCATCCCCTTCGAGGTGGTCCCCGGGGTGACTTCGGCGGTAGCGGTGCCGGCCTACGCCGGCATTCCGGTGACCCACCGGCGCTACACCACCCTGGTGACCTTCATCACCGGCCACGAAGACCCCGCCAAGGAAGCCAGCACCATTCCCTGGGCGGCCCTGGGGCAAAACCCCGGCACCCTGGTCTTCCTCATGGGGGTGAAAAACCTGGGGGAAAACTGCCGGCGCCTCATCGACGCGGGCCGGGCGGCGGACACCCCGGCGGCGGTGATCCAATCAGGCACCACGCTGAGCCAACGCACCGTGGTGGGGACCCTGGCCACCATCGCCGAACGCGCCCGGGAGGCCGGCATCAAGCCGCCGGCCGTCCTGGTGGTGGGGGGCGTGGTGGAACTGGCCGAAACCCTGAAGTGGTGGGAAAACCGGCCCCTGTGGGGCAAAACCGCGCTGGTGACCCGCTCCCGGGACCAGGCGTCCCGCCTGGTGGACCTGCTGGGCGCCGCCGGGGCCCGGTGCCTGGAGGTCCCCACCATCGAGATTATCCCCCCCGCCGATTTTGCGCCCCTGGACGCGGCCTTGCAGCACCTGTCGCGCTATGAGTGGGTGATTTTCACCAGCGCCAACGGGGTGAGCGCCTTTATGGACCGGCTCTTCCACCTGGGACAGGATGTCCGGGTCCTGGGGCGGGCTCGCCTCGCGGTTATCGGCCCGGCCACGGCCGAGGCCCTGAGGGGCTATGGCCTGGTGGCGGATGTGGTGCCGGACACCTTCCGGGCCGAGGGGTTGCTTTCGGTCCTGGAGCCGAAATTGTTGGGCGGCAGGCGCATCCTCCTGGCCCGGGCCGAGCAGGCCCGGGACGTGCTGCCCGAAGGCCTGGCCCGACCTGGGGGTTAAAGTCGACGTGGTGCCGGTCTACCGGGCCGTGCCCCCGGCCTCCGTGTCCCCGGAGGCCGCCGAAGTGCTGGAGTCGGGACAAGTGGACATCCTCACCTTCACCAGTTCGAGCACGGTGCACAACTTCGCCGGGCTGGTGGGCCAAGAGGCCTTTCAGAAACTGGCCGCCCGGGGCACCGTGGCCTCCATCGGCCCCATCACCACCGCGACCCTGTCGGAATACGGCATCACGCCCCAAATCGAGCCGGCCGCGTTCACCATCCCGGCCCTGGCCGCGGCGATTGTGGAATATTTTGAGGGGAAGGTGAGCAGTGAGCAGTAAGCGGTGAGCAGGTTTGGGTCAACCATAACTTATTGAAAAACTATTCTGTCCCCGGCTGCCGCAAACTTTGGCAGGCGACGCACCGGCTGGAAGCCGGTGCCACCATAAAATTGGTAGTGGGCAATCAACCGTGTTTCAAGGAGAGGTCATAAAACTCTCTGCTTACTGCTCACCGCTCACGGCTCACTCCCGAAAAGCCTATGCCCTATATCTTTAAACCCGAACCTTTCGAGCCCCCGGCGCGGCGGATTGATTACGAGCAGGAGCTCAATCCGGCGCAGTACGAGGCGGTGACCACGCTGGAGGGGCCCATCCTGGTCATTGCCGGGGCCGGCAGCGGCAAGACCCGGACCCTGGTCTACCGCCTGGCCTATCTGGTGGAGCACGGGGTGGACCCCGGGGCCATTCTGCTCTTGACCTTCACCCGCAAGGCCTCCCGGGAGATGCTCACCCGGGCGGTGCATCTGTTGAACCAGGCCCTGGGCCAGGTGGTGGGCGGCACCTTCCACGGCATCTGCTACCTCTGGCTGCGCCAGTACGGCGAGCGCCTGGGGTACCCCAAGGGCTTTACGGTCATGGACCGGGCCGACCAGGGCGATTTGCTGAACCTGCTCAAGGAGCGCTTGGGCTTTAAAAAGCTCTCCGGGCCCTTTCCCCGGAAAGAGACCATAGGCGAGATCTTAGGGGCGGTGGTCAACAAGGACCTGTCCCTGGATTTTCTGCTTAGCCGTGATTACCCCCAGTTCCTGGAGCAGCGGGACCACCTGGCCAAAATGGCCGCGGCCTACCAGGACGAAAAGCGCCGCCACGCCCTGCTGGACTACGACGACCTGCTGCTGGAAGGCCGGCGCCTGTTGATTGAGCACGAGGACGTGCGCCGCCACCTGTCCAACCGCTTCCGCTACCTGATGGTGGACGAATACCAGGACACCAACCGGCTCCAGGCCGAACTGGTGCAGCTCCTGGCCTATTCCCACAAGAACGTCATGGCCGTGGGGGACGACTCCCAGTCCATCTATTCCTTCCGGGGGGCCAATTTCCGCAATATCATGGACTTTCCCAACCTGTTCCCCGGCACCCGGGTCATCAAGCTGGAGGAGAATTACCGCAGCACCCAGCCCATCCTGGACCTGGCCAACGCCATCATCGCCGGGGCCCGGGACAAGTACACCAAGTGCCTGTTCACCCGCCGGGCCGACGGCACGCGGCCCCGGCTCTTCCGGGCGGCCACGGAAAACGAGCAGTCCAAGCTGGTGGTGGCCCAGGTCCAGGCCCTCCAGGAGGAGGGCACTCCCTTGAGCCAGATGGCGGTGCTCATCCGGGCCGGGTACCACTCTTTCGACCTGGAAATCGAACTGGTGCGGGCCGGGATTCCCTTCATGAAGTTCGGGGGCTTCAAATTCATGGAGAGCGCCCACATCAAGGACCTCCTGGCGCATCTCCGGGTGGTGGCCAACCCCAAGGATACCATGAGCTGGAACCGGCTGCTCCTCCTGGTCCCGGGGGTGGGCCGGGCCACCTGCAACAAGTTCAATGCCCAGGTCCAGGGCGGCTTTGACCTCCCGGCCGGGATCACCTGGCTCCGCAGTCAGCGCCGGCCCCAGGAGCTCAAGGACCTGGCGGGGCTCATGGAATCCCTCAACGCCCCGGGACAGACCCTGATGACCCGGATGAACCAGGCCCTGGCCTATTACGAACCCCTGGCCAAGGCCCGCTATGACGACTATCCCAAGCGCATGAAGGACCTGGAACACCTCCTGACCATCACCGCCCGCTACCAGGAGTTGCAGACGTTCCTCAACGACCTGACCCTGGAGCCCCCCAGCAGCCTGGCGGACGTGGTGACGCCCACCGATGACTACCTGACCCTGTCCACGGTGCACTCCGCCAAGGGCCTGGAGTGGGACGCGGTCTTTGTCATCTGGGCCGCGGAAGGCCGCTTCCCGGGCTTTTACTCCCAGGAACGGGACGAAGAAATGGAGGAGGAGCGCCGCCTGATGTACGTGGCCGCCACCAGGGCCCGGAACTACCTGGCGGTGATTTTTCCCAGTATCGGCTATAGCCGGCAATTCGGCATGACCGTCAACTCGCCGTCCCGGTTCATCGCCGACCTCCCCCGGGACCTCCTGGAACCCTGGCGGGCCGAGGTGGAGGAGTGGTGAGATTGTCTTGAGGAGAGGGCCGGGGGACGTTTTTCGTAAAGGTCCTCCGCCTTCCCCTCAAACTCCCCGCCCCACCCCCTATAAGGGTTTGGGGGAGGGAGTGTAGGGCGGGCATTGCCCGCCATGTAGCTGCTCGCTGCTTTCGAAAAGTTTTCCCGTAGGGTGCGTTCTACGCACCAAGTTATCAAGGTAAATAAATAAGTTATCCCATAGGGCGGCCTGTGGCCGCCAAAATTCGGCGACCGTGCCCGTCTTATGGAGATTGCGGCGTAGGGTGCGCACCGCGCTCCGGTTGATGATCAGGAATGGCGGGCATTCGCCTAGGCAACTCAATAGAGGATTTCATAAATACACCCGAGGCATCGCCTCCTCACCCCGAAACGGGGCGGAGAGGGGCAGGGTGAGGGGAAAGGGATACGTTGTCGTATTTATGAAGCACCGTACTCAGGGAACCTCATGGAACAGTGGGAGCCGGCCTACTTAGAGACGCATCGCCGGGGGTTGCTCCAGGCCAAGATCGGCGCGGCTTATGAAATATTGAGCCAGTGCACGCTCTGTCCCCGGAACTGCCGGGTCGACCGGCATCAGGGCGAGTTGGGGTTGTGCCGCACCGGCGATTTGCCCGTGGTGTCGTCCTATGCGCCCCATTTCGGCGAGGAAGACCCGTTGGTGGGAAGCCAGGGGTCCGGCACCATCTTCTTTACCCACTGCAACCTGTATTGTATTTTTTGTCAGAACTACGAGATCAGCCACGGGGGGGAAGGAGAGGAGATCAGCGTCGCGGATTTGGCCGCCATGATGCTCATTCTCCAGAAGCGGGGCTGCCACAATATTAATTTTGTCACCCCCAGCCACCAGGTTTACCAGATCCTGGCGGCCCTGCCCCTGGCCATCGCCGGCGGCCTCAACGTCCCCTTAGTCTACAACAGCGGGGGCTATGACGCCCTTGAGACGTTGCGGCTCCTGGACGGGGTGGTGGATATTTATATGCCGGACTTCAAGTTTTGGGACCCCCAGGTGGCCAAAGACTTGTGCCAGGCGGAGGACTACCCCGAAATCGCCCGGCAGGCCGTCAAGGAGATGCACCGCCAGGTGGGGGACCTGGTAGCGGACGAACCGGGGGTGGCCCGGCGGGGCCTGTTGGTGCGCCACCTGGTGCTGCCCGACGGTTTGGCCGGCACCCGGGAAATCATGGAATTTTTAGCCCGGGAGGTCTCGCCCCGCACCTATGTCAACGTCATGGGACAGTACCGGCCCTGTGGCCGGGCCGCAGAGCACCCCTCCCTGGGCAAGTTTTTGACCGGCCCGGAGTACGAAGAAGCTCAACGTCTGGCCCGGGAGGCGGGCCTCACCAGGCTGGACCGGCGGGAAAAACTCTTTCGCTGGCTATGAGAGCAATGGCATTTTAGGGGCGGACCTGCGTGTCCGTCCTCAGGGGGCACACATGGATGCCCCCTACAAACCCCGGAAGGATTCACATGAGTGCTGACCTCTATGCCATCGGCGATATCCACGGAAGCCTGGACTCCCTGGAACGCCTCATGGATAAAATCAACCCCGATCTCACCCGAGACGGGTTGGTGTTCATGGGGGACTATATCGACCGGGGCCCCCGGTCCAAGGGGGTGGTGGATTATATCATCCGCCTGAAGAATCAGGCCCCGCCGGGGCAGATCATCTGCCTCAAGGGCAACCACGAGGCCATGTTCCTGGACTACCTGGCGGGCGGCCCGGGCGAAATTTTTCTCTACAACGGCGGCCTCGCGACCATGGAAAACTACTGGGGAAATGACTGGCTGGCCCAGGGACGGGATAGCCTGACCTTGCCGCCGGACCACGCCCAGTTTTACCAGGACCTGAAGCTTTACTATGACATCCCGGACTATATCTTCGTACACGGCGGCCTCAAGCCCGGCGTGTCCCTGGCCGATCAGGTGGAAGACGACCTGTTGTGGATCCGGGGCGAATTTATCACTTCCGAGGAGGATTTTGGCCGCCGGGTCATTTTCGGGCATACGCCTTTCAAGCAGCCGCTGCTCATGCCTAACAAGATCGGGATCGACACCGGCGCAGTGTATGGGAATCTCCTCACCGCCTTGAAGCTGCCCGGGGAAGAATTCTTTTTTGACCGGCGGATTTGACCGGAATCTCCGACCCGCCACGTCCGCGCCGATGGGCATTATCCTTGACAGTCCGGCAAGTCTGAGATAATTATCATAGATTGAGCCAAACCGAGGGGTGGGGCACAGCCCCGGTGTCCCCCAAAATCATAACCTCCTGGCATTTCAGGGGAAATCCAAGTATTACCGACGCCGGCCTCAACCCCGGCGCTAAGGAGATAGGTGCATGTTGCGAGCGGTTCGCCTAAAATTTCTCTTTTTATTTATCCTCACCGTCATCGCCATTATGTTTGTCCTCCCTTCCCTCACCGGGGGACTGCCCGGTTGGTGGGAAAAACATGTGAGCCGCGGGTTGAAGCTCGGATTGGATCTGAAAGGGGGCATGCACCTGATCCTCCAGGTGGACATGGAGAGCGCCGTCAGCAATGCCTTGCACCGCGATGCCACCGACATGAAGGCGTTGGCGGAAAAGCGGGGCCTGACCGTTAAAATAGGGGATGTAGCCAAAGAGGTGCTGCCCGTCACCCTGCCCAATAAAGACGAACAGGCGGTTTTCCAGAAATTCGTCAAAGAGGAGTTTCCCCACCTGGCGGCCGGGGAACCCCAACGCCAGGACGGGGCCCTGGTCTTCAAGCTGAGCCTCACGCCGGCTGAAATCGACCAACTCCGGGAACGCACCCTGTCCCAGAGCCTTGAGGTCCTGCGCAACCGCATTGACCAGTTCGGGGTGACCGAGCCGGTCCTGGTGCGTCAGGGAGCCGACCAGATCGTGGTGCAGCTCCCGGGCGTCCAGGACCCCCAGCGGGCCCTGGATCTCATCGGCCAGACCGCCCAGTTGGAATTCAAGCTGGTGGACGACCAGGCCCAGGTCAATCTGCCCGAATTGATTGACGCCGCCCTCAAGAGCGGCCAGCTCAAACCCGGTTATACCCGGGAGCAACTCAACCAGGCCCTGGCCGACAAGATTCCCGCCGAAGATGAAGTCTATATCGAAAAGAGCATCAACCGTGAGACCGGCCGGCTGGAGTCCAAGCCCTTGCTGCTCCACAAGAAGGTCCTGCTCACCGGCGCCGCCATCAAAGACGCCACGGTGCGCATCGGCGATTACAACGAGCCCTACGTGTCCGTGGACTTCAACAGCCGGGGGGCCACGGAGTTCGGCAGGATTACCGGAGAGAACGTCAAGCGCCGCCTGGCCATTATTCTGGACGGCATAGTGCGCTCGGCCCCGGCCATCCAGGAACGCATCGGCGGCGGCAAGGCCCAGATCACCGGCTCCTACACCCCGGCCGAGGCCCATGACCTGGCCATCGTGCTCCGGGCCGGGGCCCTGCCCGCCACGGTCAAGATCGTCCAGAACATCACCGTGGGTCCCACCCTCGGGGCCGACTCCATCAAGAAAGGTCTCACCGCCGGCCTGTTGGGCACCCTCCTGGTCATCGGTTTCATGATCTTCTACTACCGCTTCTCCGGGTTGGTGGCCAACTACGCCATGGTCCTCAACGTCATCCTGCTCCTGGGGGCTCTGTCCCTCCTGGGCGCTACCCTCACCCTGCCGGGCATCGCCGGTATCATCCTGTCCATCGGGATGGCGGTGGACTCCAACGTGCTGATCTATGAGCGCATGCGGGAGGAAATGCATGCCGGCAAGCCGCTCAAGGCCAGCATCGACGGGGGCTATGACAAGGCCTTCTGGACCATCATCGACGCCCACGTCACCACCCTGATCACCGCCTGCGCCCTCTTCCTGTTCGGCACCGGCCCCATCAAGGGCTTTGCGGTCACCCTGAGCCTGGGCGTAATTCTCAACCTCTTTACCGCCCTGTTCGGCACCCGGGTGGTCTATGACTACCTGCTGATCAAGCGCTGGCTGAAAAAGCTCAGCTTCTTCGAATTTTTCAAGCTGACCAATTTCGATTTTATCGGCTGGCGTCATTACGCCTTTGTGATCTCCGGGGCCTTGTGCCTCCTGGGCCTGGTGGCCTTCGTGCAGCTCTCCCTGGGCCACGGCAACCTGGGGGTGGAGTTCAGCGGCGGCGCCCTGGTGGATATGACCGCGGCCAAGCCCTTCACCGTCAACCAGGTGCGAGGCATCCTCAATAAGGAAGGCTGGGGCCACGCCGAGATCCAGCAGATCGAAGGCGGCAAGGAACTCATGGTCAAGCTCAAGAAGTCCGAGACTTCCGTGGGCCAGATGTCCAACCACCTGGTGGAAATTCTCAATAAAGCCATGCCGGAAAATCAGTTCACGGTGATCGGCAAATCCGAGATCGGCGCTTCCATCAGCAATGACCTGCGCAATAAGGCCATCGTGGCCATCATCATCTCCCTGCTGGGCATCATCATCTATATCGCCTGGCGCTTCGAATTCATTTTCGGCATCGGCGCCACCGTGGCCACTTTCCACGACGTCCTGGCCGTCCTGGGCATCTTCTATCTGTTCAACGTCGAAATCACCCTGCTGGTGGTCACCGCCCTCCTCACCCTGGCGGGCTACTCCCTCACCGATACCGTGGTGGTCTTCGACCGCATCCGGGAAAATCTGGCCCGGCGCCGGGGCAAACTGGGAGAGATCATCAACCTCAGCGTCAACGAGGTGCTGTCCCGGACCATCATCACCAGCACCACCGTGTTCCTGGTGGTGGTGGCCCTGTTCTTCTTCGGGGGCGTGGTCCTCAGGGACTTCGCCCTGGCCATGATCCTGGGGGTCCTGGTGGGCACCTACTCCTCGGTTTTTGTGGCCAGCCCCATCGTCTTTGCCTGGCGCAAAGAAGCCAAAAGGGTGGTGGTGAAGCGGGAAAAAGTCGCCGAACTTTCGGCCCAGCAACAGAAACGGGCTGAAAAGAAGACCACCAAGGCGGCGCCCAAGAAAAAGAAGAGCGTCAAGAAATAGTTTTTCGTAGGGTGCGTCTTACGCACCTTGAGCCCAATATCATAGGGCGGCCTGTGGCCGCCAAAATCGGCATGCACAGCACGCCCTATGGGGCTATAGGTTGAGTTTGGGAACGAGCATCAAAAACAGTAGAATGATGTAGAGGATGCCAATTTATTTATTTATAGCAATTGGGCTTGCCTTGTTTTATGCGATATTAAAACCGCTAAGCGATGGACTGTTAGATACAAGTGCGTGGTTGCAAAGATATGGGCACCGACTATATCGAGGAAAATGAAAATACAAAGCAATTTAATGGACAAAATAGTTTTATATCTCGCGATGCCACCCCCCTTAAAGGCGGTGATTTGTTGGACTCGAACATGGAGGCGTAAGAGCTCTGGACATGACCGAAAACCAAAAACCGCCAACTGCAAACCCGGCCACAAAGCCCAAGGCCTTGGTGCTCTACGGCTACGGCCTCAACTGCGACTATGAGACCGCTTATGCTTTGCAGGCAGCCGGGGCCGAGGCGGTACGCGTCCACACCACCGATCTTTTGGAGAACCCGGGCCTCCTCTGGGACTACCACCTTCTGGCCGTGCCCGGGGGGTTTTCCTGGGGCGACGACCACGGCGCCGGGGTCATCCTGGCCCTGCGGCTGCGGTTGGCCCTGGGCTCGGCCCTCCAAGAGTTCATCAATGCGGGCCGCCTGGTTATCGGCATCTGTAACGGCTTCCAGGTCCTGGTCAACCTGGGACTGCTGCCGGGCCTGCCCGGGCGCACCGAGGCCCGTCTGACCGCGCTCATCCCCAACGACTGCGGGAACTTCCGGGACGCCTGGGTCCACCTCAAGGCCGTGGACTCCACGTGCGTGTTTACCCGGGGGCTGGACCATCTGGAGCTGCCCATCCGCCACGGGGAGGGGAAATTTTACGCCGATGGCCCCGTCCTGGCGGAGCTGGCCGACCGGGGCCAGATCGCCTTGAAATACGCCACCCCCTCGGGTGGCGCGGCCATGGGCCGGTTCCCCCATAACCCCAACGGCTCGCTCCTGGACATCGCCGGCATCACGGACGCCACCGGCCGGGTTCTGGGCCTCATGCCCCACCCCGAAGCCCACATCTCCTCCTTCCAGCACCCCACCTGGACCCGGGAAAAAGAAGCCTGGCGCCGCCGGAATGAGCCCTACCCCGAACAGGTCGGCGACGGCCTGGCCATTTTCAAGAACGCGGTGCGCTACCTCGAGGACCAGGTTTAGCAAGGAACGGCCCCGGTCCCAGCCGGCCCCTTCCCTTAAGGGTCAACCGGCCGGCAAATTTTTTAACCCATCCGGTCAGCGTGTCGATAAAGCGGTTAGCACTTCCCCTTACCCCGGCCCTCAAGGAGGACAAGAGATGCGGATGCAGAAGGTGAGACGGCTGTTTTGGTTCACCGGCCTGGCGGCCCTGGTGCTCTTGGCCAGCGGCGGGACGGCGTTAGCTGCCGTTAAGCTGGTTAAAGGCCAAACGATTTATATACCGAGTTACGCCAACGTCATCAGCGGGCCGCCCATTTACATGGTGGTCCCTCTCCGGGCCAACCTGGTGATCCATAACACCGACCCGTCCCAGGCGATCACCATAGCTCGTATCGATGAATACGACACCGAGGGCAAAAAAGTCAGCAGTTACCTCAAGGCGCCGGTTACTTTGAATCCATTGGGCGCGATGCGGGTGGTGGTGAAGGAGTCCAAGAAAGAAGCGGAGGGGCTGGGGGCTAATTTTATTATTCAGTGGCAGGCCGAGAAAAAAGTCAATGAACCGATTATCGAGTGCCTGATAATCGGCTCTTTGGGGGCCCAGGGGTTTTCCTTCGCCACCCAGGGCCGCGTCATCCAGGAGCAGGCCGAATAAGCTTGTTTTCGGTTTCCGGATAAGAAGAGCCGGGGGATTTCTTCAGGAGGACAAGGACCAAGCGCCTGGCCCCTGCTTTCAAATTATGGCGTTTGCCAAAATTATTTTCCGATGGCAGTATCATTCTAATCCCCCCTACCCCCCTTGAGAAAATTATGGAACTATAAGGAATTGCTGGTAAAGTCCCCCTTTGAAAAAGGGGGACTTTAAGGAAGCCGCAGTCTTTCCGCCCCTTTTCTAAAGGGGGGTAGCGGGGATTTTTGTCCCGGGGTTGACCAACTCCCAGGGTCACGAACCTTTCGTCTGCGCCAGCCCAGGCGAAACGCCTGTGTCGCCAATTGATGGCGATTCAATATTAATTGTTTCTACCGTTCCAGCAGCCGGGCCATCAGGTCGGCCCCCTGGTCCAGGAGCAGGCCGGCGGCCTTGGCCGCGGCCTCGGTGTAGGGCCGGGGACGGTCCCCCGGAGTCCGGGAGTCATACAGGATAAACGGCACCGGCTCGCTGGTGTGGGTGCGCAGCGCCAGCGGCGTCAGGTGGTCGCAGAGCAGCAGGAGGCGGTAATCCCCCCCCGCTTTATCCAGGCCCGCCCGCAGGGGCCCCACCACGCGAGCGTCAAAGTCTTCGATGGCCTGAAGTTTAAGTTTCAGTTCGCCGCTGTGCCCCGCTTCATCCGGGGCTTCCACGTGGACGAAGACCAAATCCATCTCCCTCAAGGCGTCCAGGGCGGCGGCCACCTTGCCGGCGTAATTGGTGTCCAGGAAACCCGTGGCCCCGGGGACGATGATGGGGATAAGCCCCGCATACTTGCCGATGCCCCGGATAAGGTCCACCGCCGAAATCACCGCGCCGGTGAGGCCGAAGCGTTCCTTGAGGGTGGGCATCTGGGGCGAGCGTCCTTGCCCCCAGAGCCAGATAGAGGTGGCCGGCTTTTTTCCGGCCGCCAGGCGCCGGCGGTTGACCGCGGCGTCCTGGAGCACCGGCCAGGAGGCCCGGGTGAGGTCCCACAAGGGCCGGGCCTCTCCGGTCATGAGGTGCCCCACCTCCTGGCCGGTCCAGTCGTGGGGCGGATAGGTGCGCCAGGCCGCGTCCCCCTGGGTCCACAGCAGGAGGTGCCGGTAGCTCACCCCGGGGTAAAAACGGCGTCCCTCCCGCCCCAGGGCGCCTTCCAGGACCGCGATGAGCTCTCCGGCCTCATCGCTGGTGATGTGCCCGGCGGCGTAATCCTCCATGATGAGCTGCGAGTCCTCGTGGCGCAGGGTCACCAGGTTGCAGCGGAAGGCCACCTCCCCGGGAGCCAGATCCACCCCCAGGGCCGCGGCCTCCAGCGGCGCCCGGCCGGTGTGGTACCGTACCGGGTCGTACCCCATGATGGCCAGATTGGCGATGTCGCTGCCCGGCTCCTTGCCCGGGGGAATGGTGCGGGCGCAACCCAACTCGCCCCGCCGGGCCAGTTCATCCATATGGGGAGTTTTTGCCGCCTCCAGCACGGTTTTGCCGCCCAACTCGGGCATCGGATAGTCCCCCATGCCGTCGCCGACGAGAATAACGTATTTCATAGAAAACCTGACCCCTACGCCACAGAGTGAATGCAAACCCGCCTCCCGGAACCCCCGGGGTGAGGACGTCTGGTTAATAATAACTGGTAGGGCCCTGGTGAAGCAAGATGCCGCCAGGAAAACGGAAAAATTTGTGCGGCGAGGACGCACCTGACCCCAGGGCGTCCTGGCGCCTCCGGTCACCCTGGTCCGGCTGAACAGCTCACGCCTCGGGGAGGCGTTGCTCCATAGCGGGCCTGATTTCCGTCAATATCTCGTTAATGCGGCAGAGCGCACTAAAATCGAACCGATCGGGGCCTCAGCACGGAAACGAACGCCGGCATGCTTTCTTAATAAGGGTCATCCCGCTTCCGGATTGGATATTCTCTCCCCCTGAGAAAGCGGGACTGGGGGAATGGCGGCTATTACCCCTTGCCGGCCCAACCCACTCTCAGCCCATCAACCCCCGCCCTGGGAATTCACCCACATCTGTGTAGCCTCAGGGTCCCAGCGGTGTTCCTGAACGTTGCGTTGGTCTTCAGAAATGCTCTGCTGGATGGCCAACCGCTGATAGCGCTCATAAGCTGCCTGGTCCCCCAAAAAGCACTGCTTGGCATCGGGGTCGGTACAGACTAAATAAAGGGGCTTGTCCTGGTACTGATTCAACACCACCTTCTTGGCCGGCAGGGTCTTAATGTAAGCCAATTCGCCCCCCTGCCCGGTGTGCAGTTTAAACCCGGCCTGCGTGAGCAGGTCATCCTGGGTGTTGGCCGCCGAGCTGCCGGACGGCCCGGTGGCGCAACCCGCCAACGCCAGGCCCATCACCGCCGTCAAAATTGCCACCCCTAACCAAGCTGCTCTACCTTTCATAGTGCCTGTACCTCCTTACCGGTATATTTTGCTGCAGTTGTCTGCTCGAGGGCCCCGGTCTTCCCCGGACGAATCTTCACTGGCCCGGGAGCGATCCCCATGGCCAGCCGCCGGATTCACGCCTCAGGTCATCCCGAGGTGCTTATACCGCCTCCGGCCGGGTTGGTTGGGGCGCCGGCCGGTCGATGGCGTGTTTAATTTCCGTCAGGGTCTCATTGATGCGAAAGAAGACCATAAGGATTTCGCAATAAACCCGGACTCCCAGGGGCCCCAGCACGAACAGGAGGGCGCCCTGCCACAGGTACTGGCCCTGGCCCCCTTGATAATGGGTGGCTCCATAGATAACCATAATGGCGCCGATGATGAGACATAAGATAGCACCGACCCAAAACAGGATCTGGATAATGACCGGAGTGACCATGGTCCGGAACGCCCAGAAGTCGCTCATGAAGTCCTCCTCCCGCGGCTGGGATGTATAATCCTCGTGGTTTGTATGTTAGTGCCGCTTTCCGGGTTTGTCGACCAGTGCTTCGATTTTCTTCACTATTCTTGGGGACAAAGAGCGGTGATCGGGGGCGGAAGATGAAGGGATACCGGTTTACCGGCGGTTCAGGAACCGCGGCTGCGTCCCCCGGCGCCCCTGCTTCTAAATCTGGGCAGCGTGGAGGTGGGGGTCTTCAATGCGGTAAAACACCGTAGGCGGGGACACGCTGGGCAACTGGTTGATCTCGGCCATGGCCTGGCGGGCGTCGGCCTCCCGGGCTTCGTGGGTGATCATGACGATGGGCACCGTGCCCGCCACTTCCCGGCCCTTCTGGATCACCGCGGCGATGCTGATGTTGTGTTTTCCCAGGATGCCCGAGACCTGGGACAGGACCCCGGGCTGATCCAGGGCCTTAATCCTGAGGTAGTAGTTGGTCACCAGGTCGTTGATGGGTTTGATGAGCCGCCGGGTTTTGAGGGCCGATTCCCATCCCAGGGCCGGCACCCGGCCGGGGACCCGGCGCAGAAGATTGCGGGCCAGATCGATCAGGTCGCTCACCACGGCGCTGGCCGTGGGCATCATGCCGGCGCCCTGCCCGTACAGGAGGATGGGTCCCACTGCGTCTCCGGTGAGGTAGACCGCGTTCATGGCGCCGTTGACGCTGGCCAGCATGTGGTCCCGGGGCACCAGGGTGGGATGCACCCGGGCCTCAACCCGGTGCCCGTCATCCCGGGTAATGGCCAGCAGTTTCAGGCAGTAGCCGAATTCCCCGGCGAATTGCAGGTCCAGGGGGTTAAGCTGGCTGATGCCCTCCACCGCGATGGATTCCAGGTCGAGTTGGGACCCGTACGCCAGGCTCATGAGAATGGCCAGTTTGTGGGCAGTGTCGATGCCTTCCACGTCCAGGGTGGGATCGGCTTCGGCGTAGCCGTGGGCCTGGGCCTCGGCCAGGGCGTCGGCATAGGAGGCGCCGCTTTGGGTCATCCGGGTGAGGATGTAATTGGCGGTGCCGTTTAAGATGCCGAACAATTCCTGAATCCGGTTGGCCGCCAGGCCCTGGCGCAGGGCCAGGATGATGGGGATGCCGCCGCACACCGAGGCCTCGAACGCGACCTCAACCCCGGCGGCCGCGGCCGCGGCCAACAGATCGTTGCCGTGCAGGGCCAGCAGGGCCTTGTTGGCGGTAACCACGTGCTTGCCCCGGGCGATGGCCTCCAGGACATAGTCCCGGGCAGTGGTGGTGCCGCCGGCGAGTTCCACCACGATATCGATTTCCGGGTCGCCCAGGATGTCTTCGGCCCGGGTGGTGAGGAGATCCGGGGGCAGGGCCACGGGCCGGGGCCGCGTCAGGTCCAGGTCAGCCACCTTCTTCAGGACCAGGGGGGCCCCCAGGCGCCGGGCCAGCAACTCCTGCTCCTCGGTGAGCAGGCGCACCACGCCGCTCCCCACAGTGCCGAAACCGATCAGGCCGATGTTAATGGGTTTCATGTACCTCTCAAAATACTTGCCCCGAACCCCGGCGCCAAGATCTTCACGCCGGTATTCCAGGCGCATTTCTTCAGATTTACTTATGATCCCCAAGCTTAGGTAGACGCTAACGGCGGGATGCGCTTCGCTTTCTCTGGTTTCCATGTTGAACTTGGGAACCGGAAACAAGCCTCGCCCCCGCCTCCCACCCCTTACAGGGGGCTGGGAGGGGAGTTTGAGGGGAGGGCGGGGGATTTTTCGTAGGAGCGTCCCCCGGTCCTCCCCTCAAGTTTATCTCACTTCTCCGGTGCGGCCGGCAGGCCCAATTCTTCCAGGCTCATGCGCAGGACTTTGCGCAGACCCCGGACGGCCTGGTTGGTGCGATGGATGTTCTCCACCAGGGCGAAGCGCACGTGTTCATCGCCGAATTCGCCAAAACCCAGCCCCGGGGCCACCGCTACTTTGGCCTCCCGGATGAGCATCATGGCGAATTCCACCGAGCCCAGGTGCCGGAATTTCTTGGGGATGCGGCCCCAGACGAACATGGTCCCCCTGGGGGGGTCAACCCGCCAGCCCAGGTTGTGCAGGCCCCGGCACAGGGCATCCCGCCGCTCCTTGTAGACCGCCACGGTCTGTTCCACGCAGTCGTAGGGGCCGTTCAAGGCGATGATGGAGGCGATCTGGATGGGCTGGAACACCCCATAGTCCAGGTAGCTCTTGATGCGGGTCAGGGCGTGAACCAGGCGCTGGTTGCCCACGACGAACCCCATGCGCCAGCCGGGCATATTGTAGCTCTTGGACAGCGAGAACAGCTCCACCCCCACCTCTTTGGCCCCGGGCGCCTGGAGGAAGCTGGGGGCCTTGTAATCGTCGAAGACCAGGTCGGCGTAGGCGAAGTCATGGACGATGTACACGTTATACTTCTGGGCGTATTCCACGATGCGCTTGAAGAAATCAAGATCCACGCACCGGGTGGTGGGGTTGTGGGGGAACGAAATGATGAGCATCGTGGGCCGGGGCCGGATCAGTTCGGTGATGTTGGCCAGGTCTTCAAAAAAATCCCGGTCGTGAGCCAGGGGGATACTCACCAACTGTCCCCCGGAGATCACCACGGAGGCGGAGTGGATCGGGTAAGTGGGGTTGGGCACCAGCACCACGTCCCCGGGCTCCACGGTGGCCAGGATCAGGTGGGCCAGCCCCTCCTTGGCCCCGATGGTGGCGATGGCCTCGGTCTCGGGGTCGATGTCCACGTCGAATCGGCGCTTGTACCAGTCGGAAATGGCTGTGCGCAGCTTGGTTATCCCTTTGGAAGCCGAATAGCGGTGGTTGGTACCTTTTCCCGCGGCTTCAATGAGCTTGTCAACGATGTGCTGCGGGGTGGGCAGGTCGGGATTGCCCATCCCCAGATCGATGATATCCTCCCCCCGGCGCCGAGCCATCATTTTCAGGGCGTTGACTGTGGCAAAGACATAGGGAGGCAGTCGTTTCATCCGGGGGAATTCTTCAATGGCCATGCAAATCTCCTTAAGCTAAGAGGGCGTTATCTCCATGAAATTATTATCCCAAACCTCCCGACTTGTCAAATGGGGATTTGGCCGGTGGCCGGGAAATTATGGGCCGGGCGGGGGGCTTAACGGCGCCTGGAGGGTCAGTTGGCCGGAAGCCGCCGGGTGGCCGGCTCCGTGCAGCCGTTGCGCCATATTAATCTCCCCTGAGAGCGGCGCGCAGCCCCATGGGTCCCGGAGGATTTGGTCAGCGCCTTATCTGGCAAAATCCGGCGGTATGGTCCCCTTGGTTAAGAGTGGGCTACCCTTAAAGGTTATCATGGTTTTGACCGGGGGCCTAACCTCCGTGGAGGTCTCAATCCTAAAGCGGTAAGCCGAGAGCTCGGCGGCCATATCGCGGTCGATGCCCTTCAGGGCGAAAAACTCCCGGGAGGCCGCCTGGGGGTTCCCCATAGTGTAGTAAACCAGGGCCAGGTTGTAATGCGCCTGGGGAGCGTCCGGGTTTTGGCGGATTACTTCCTGCCAGGTTCCCACCGCCTGGTCCAGTTTATTCTCCCGGACATAAAGGCACCCCAAGTTATTGCGGAGAGCTTCGGTCACGGCGGCATCCCCCTGGGCCCGGATGCCGGCCTCCAGGGCCTGCTTGGCTGCCTCCAGGTTGCCCTGCTGCATGAGAGCCATCGCCTGCTGGTTGTATACCGCCCCCAGCAGGTTCCGGGCCTCCGCGGATTTCGGGTTGAGCTTCACCGCCTGCCGGAGGATGCCGACGGCCTTGTCGGGCTCGCCGCCCGCGGCCATTAAGCGCCCCAGGCTATAGAGCACCTTGTCGTTGCCCGGTTTAAGGCTGAGGGACTTACGGTACTCGCCAATGGCTTTCCTGGTGTGCCCCAGACTTTCGTATTTCAACCCTAGGGAGTAGTGCGCCTGGGGATCTTGCGGGTTGGCGGCCACCACTTTCTTCAGTTCAGTTAAGGCTCCGGGTCTTTCCCCGGCCGCAGCCGAGGTCGCCCCCAGGCTCAGCACCATGATTAACAGGATGGTCAGGTGGCTAATCACGACATTCTCCTTTGAGGCAGAAAGAGACCGCCTGCTCTGAAGTCCTCACCCAGCCCCAAGATCTTGCCGCCATCAGGGCCCTGACGGAACCTCGGGGAGCAAAAACCGGAATGACGCTTCAAGCGCCAGTGTCCGGCAAACCGGAGGACCCGAAGGGTCCCCGCCCTCAAGCCCCACATCCACTACCGGCCAGACTTATCTGCTCCCGAAGATTTTGGCCGGGACCGCCGCCGGGATCACGCCTGACCCGGATCGCTCCAGAATTATCTTAGCACAAGTGCCCTTGGTTGGGGTGACTAAGGAGGCCGGAACCCGTAAGGAAATTTCAGCCCGCCGGGGCCGGCCCGGAGTCTGGGTGCGACCTCGACCTCTCTCCCCGCGCTGAGCTGCCTCCATCCGCACCACTCCGCCACACCCGCCAACCGCCTCGGCCTGCCGCCCTGGCTTGGCCTCCTGTCCGCCTCCGGGCAGCCAAAAACGACCCTCTAATTCATAGTTTTGGAGCCTCGGAATCAGCTTTTTCCTAATTGTTTATCATTTCTTGATGGCTTACTTTAATCAACAGTTCGGAGTCTGGAGGGCACCTGCTCCCAGGCGCCGGGTTCAGCCATATCCGGCGCAGACAGGAGGTATGTTATGGATTTCCTGGAGTCAATTTCTACCCTGATCCAAAGAAGATTTCTGGACATCCTGACCGTCCTCTGGATCATCTGGTTCGCCGGGGTAGTGCTGGCGGTCCTCATCTCCGCCACATCCAGCTGGTTCCAAAGGCGGAATTTAAACCGGCTCAGCCGGAGATATGAGGAGGCCAGGCGAGGGCTGGATGACGGCGAGCTTCACATTGATCTTGACCTGGAGTCCATTAAAAACACCCTCGTCCACCGGGATGCCGAACTGCGTGGGGACGCCGAGAGAATGGGGATGGACTTTGGGCTGCTGGAGGTGCTGGAGAATTTCCGGGGCCGAATTCAGCGGCGGCTGGCGGATCTTCCCGCCACCAAGCAGGAACTCGTGGCCCGGCTGCGGAATGTTTATAAAGGGCTGGATGACTTTAAAGACCTGTGCGGTTCAGACCAGATAGCCCTGGCCCGGATGGCCTTAATGCGGGGCTCGACGGGGAAGGCGGCGGCTCTGTTGAAACGCGCCCAGTTCCTGGGCAATCAGCAGTTAGTCGAGGCTTCGGGTTCTGAGTTGGCGGTGGCCAGGAACAAGAAGCTGGCCGCCAGCGCCGCGTTTCTCCTCGGGCAGTTGGCGCAAACAGATTTCAACTACTTTGCCGCGACGCAGTATTATCAACTCGCCGCCGACCTGCAGCCTTCCTGTCTGGCGTATTTGAATGCTGCGGCGGAACTCTCCTACGCCTTCGAAGAGTTCCAGGTGACCGGGCATCTGCTCAAGCAGGTGCTAACCATCCAGGAAAAATTGCTGGGGCCGGAACACCCGGACCTCAGTCAAACTCTGAACAATTTAGGCGTCCTCCGCCATACCCAGGGCCGTCATGAGGAAGCCGAGGCCTACTATCAGTGGGCCCTGGAAATCTGTGAAACCCATCAGTCTCCCCCGACCCAGGATGCCGTCAACCTGATGCAAAATTATGCCGCCTTCCTCCAGGAGGCGGGCCGCCACCTCGAGGCTGACGCAGTCAGGGCCCGGGCCGCCATAGCCTAGACCCGGGGCCTGAGGCCCCCTGCGCATTGTCCCCGTCTGCCGCGGTATGCTCCTGCCTTCTTCCTCCGGCTTCCGGAAAAATCCAACTCCGGCTTGCATGGTCGTCTCCTTTCCGGGGCTTTCGGCCGGGAGATGAAGACCCTTTATAGCGTTTGCCATACATTCTTCCCACTTGAAAATGCTTAAATCCCCCTCAATCCCAGCAGTGTCCGGTTAGGAAATTGCATGCGGTCGTTTGGCCCCCCTCACCCCACCCCTCTCCCCCCGAAGCGGGTGGAGAGGGAGTAAATGAGGTCGCCGCTTTTTGATGGCAAAGCAGCAAATCGGTCCCAGCTTTTCCCCTCTCCCCCAATGGGGGAGAGGGCTAGGGTGAGGGGGAAGTAATCTTCTCGGAGCAAGAAGTCCTTTAGCGAATTGTTGAATTGTTGGACTACGCCTAGTGAATATCCCCCTATGCAAAAACCTAACCGGACACTGCTGCCTCAATCCCCCTTTAAACAAGGGGGGCTTTAAGGAAGCCGCAGTCTCCCCCCCTTTTCTAAAGGGGGGTAGGGGGGATTTGGCATGATGCCACCATCGGAAAAGACTTTTGGCAAACGCCTATGGTCGCATTTCGACAGGTTGTGAAGCTTGAAAAAATCAGTTAAAAGAGAAAAGACTCTCCATGTTGACGAGGCGGTGAACCTATGGCCAAAGAAACCATTCTGCTGGTGGAGGATGAAGAGGATATCCGGGAACTGCTCAAGTATAACCTGGAAAAAGAGGGGTATCAGGTCTTCGGAGCAGCCTCGGGAGAAGAAGCCTTACAGGCCGTCCGGTCCCGCCGGCCCGAGCTTATCTTGTTGGACCTCATGCTCCCCGGCATTGATGGATTGGAAGTCTGCCGCCTGATCCGGGGGGAGGCCCGCACCCAATACCTGCCGATCATCATGCTTACCGCCAAAGGAGAAGAGGCCGATATCGTCACGGGTTTGGAATTAGGCGCAGACGACTATATCGTCAAGCCCTTCAGTCCCCGGGTGCTCCTGGCCCGGGTGCGGGCCGTGCTAAGACGCCGCAGCCAACCGCTCCCGCTGGAAGACGAGGCCTTAAAGACCGATGAGCTGGTCATTCACCCCGGCCGCCATGAGGTATTGCTGCAAGGAGAGGCCATCCCGCTCACCGTGACTGAATTTCGCCTCCTGCATCTCCTGGCCCGCAAGCCGGGGTGGGTCTTTACCAGGACCCAAATTGTCAGTGAAATCCACGGAGAGGATTACCCGGTGTCAGACCGCTCCATAGATGTGCAAATCGTCAGCCTCCGGAAAAAATTGGGGGCCTTCGGCGGCCAGATTGAGACCATCCGGGGCATAGGATACCGGTTTAAGGAATAGCCATGACGCGCATAAAACTGGTTTGGCAACTCTTTCCCGCCTTCATCCTGATTGGCGTGATCTGCCTGGTGGCCGGCACCTGGTACACGGCCAATTCATGGCGAACCTTCTATCTGGGGGAGACCGCTGGGGATCTGGAGAACCGCGCCCAGTTAGTGGCCACCTACCTACAGGATGTGCGCCCGGTTCCTGATGCGCTGCAAGTCAACGAAATATGCCGGAAACTGGGAAAACTTACCTCTACCCGCTTGACCGTTATCCTCGACTCGGGCCAGGTGTTGGGGGACTCCGAGGAAGACCCCAAGCGCATGGATAATCACGCGGACCGCCCGGAAGTCAGGGAGGCTGTGCGGGGGAGAGTGGGCGTGTCGACCCGCTTCAGCTTCACCCTAAGGCACAACATGATGTATGTGGCAGTGCCCTGGCGGCAACAGGATCGGCTCCAAGGAGTCGTCCGGGCCTCCCTGCCCATGCGCGCTATCGAAGGGGCCATCAGGGCACTTTACCTAAAAGTCGCCCTGGGAGGGTTGGGGGTGGCTATCCTGGTGGCGTTCCTGGCCTTTTTCATTGCCCGGCGGATCAGCGGCCCTTTAAACGATCTTCAGCGGGGCGCCATGCGTTTTGCCCGTGGTGACCTGGAGCGGGAGTTGCCGATCCCCAATACGGCTGAACTGGCCAGTCTGGCCGAAGCCTTGAACTATATGGCCGACCACCTGCAAAGCCAAATCCAGTCTCTTTCCCGGCAGGGAAAAGAACAAGAAGCCATCCTCTCGAGCATGACCGAAGGGGTGCTGGCTCTGGACGCCGAGGGACGGTTGCTTACCATCAATAGCGCCGGGGCCGAAATGTTGCGCCTCGATCCCGCTTCAGCCCACAACCTGCCGGTTCAAGATGCCATCCAGGACTCCGGGCTGAAATGGTTCATTAACCGCACCTTGTCTACCCCGCAACCGATTGAAGGGGAAGTGGAGATCAAGGACAACGGCCGGAAGATCTTCAAAGCCCACGGCACCTCCTTGCGGGACTCCCAGGGAATTTCCCTGGGGACCCTGGTCGTCTTGCACGATATCACCCAACTGCGGCAACTGGAGAATACCCGCCGGGACTTCGTGGCCAATGTGTCCCATGAGCTGAAGACCCCCATAACCTCCATCAAAGGTTTTGTGGAGACCTTGTTGGCGGGAGCGCTCAAAGAACCGGAAAATGCCGAAAACTTCTTGACGATCATTGCCAAACAGACTGACCGTCTCAATGAGATCATCGACGATCTCCTCACCCTGTCCCGCATCGAACAGGATGCGGAACGGCGGCAGATATTCTTGAACGGGCAAAAAATTAAGGGAGTCCTGCAAAGCGCCATCCAGGTATGCGCCACGAAAGCGGCAGGCAAGAAAATCACCATAGAGCTGCAATGTCCCGAAGACCTCCGGGCCCAGATTAACCCGCCTCTGCTGGAACAAGCCCTGGTGAATCTGGTGGACAATGCCGTCAAATTCAGCGAGTCGGGCCGGGTAGTCCAGGTGGAAGCCCGGCGGGAAGGCCCTCACGTACTGATTCAGGTGCGGGACCAGGGTCCCGGTATCCCTCCGGAACACCTATCGCGGATCTTTGAACGGTTTTACCGGCTCGATGCCGGCCGCAGCCGCAAGATCGGCGGCTCGGGTCTGGGCTTGGCCATTGTCAAACATATTGCCCTGGCCCACGGGGGCAAGGTGACCGTGACCAGCTCTCCCGGGCGGGAGACCGTCTTCTCCCTGCAGGTGCAGGCCGATTAAGCTCCTCTCCGCCGGTGCCTCTCTTGAAGGCAAGAATTACCTAAATATTAACTTGGCCCTAACCGAACCCTAACATTAAGTCGCTATACTCCTGTTTAAGTCATATTTCAGTCTCTTAGACAAAAAGGAGTGATCACATGAGAAAATTTTGGTGCTTTTCATTAGCGGCATTATTCCTGCTATCCCTGGCAACCATATGCCAGGCCGAGTCCCTGTCCATCAATGGCGCCGGGGCCTCCTTTCCCTACCCGGTCTATTCCCAGTGGGCCCACAAATACCACGAACTCAACGGTGTGAAGATCAACTATCAATCCATCGGCTCCGGCGGCGGCATCGCCCAAACCAAGGCCAAAACCGTTGATTTCGGCGCCACCGACGAGCCCATGAAGCCGCCGGAATTGGAAAAAATCGGCCTGGTACAGTTTCCCACCGTGATGGGCGGCGTCGTGCCGGTGCTCAATGTCCCGGGGATTGAATCGGGGAAACTCAAGTTGGACGGCCCCACCCTGGCAGCCATCTTCATGGGGAAAATCAACAAATGGGATGATGCGGCCATCAAAAAACTCAATTCCGACCTGAAACTGCCCTCCCAGGCTATTACCGTAGCGCACCGCACCGACGGTTCGGGCACCACGTTCATCTTTACGAGCTATTTGGCGGCGGTTTCTCCGGAATTCAAGTCGAAAGTGGGCGCCGGCAAAGCCGTCAAGTGGCCGTCGGTCAACAGCATCGGCGGCAAAGGCAACGAAGGCGTGGCCGGACAGGTCAAGGCGGTCAGCGGCTCCATCGGTTACGTGGAATATGCTTACGCCTTCCAGAACAAGATTCCCTTCGCCCTGCTGAAAAACCAAGCCGGTAAATTTGTCTCCCCCAGCATTGAATCCTTTCAGGCCGCCGCGGCCAATGCCGACTGGAGCAAGGCCCCCAAAGGCTTCTCTCTGATGCTGAACAATCAACCGGGAGAGGCCAGCTGGCCCATCGTCGGCGCCACTTACATCATGGTGTATAAAGATTATGCCGATGCCAACAAAGGCCAAGCCATCCTCAAATTCTTTGATTGGGGCTATAAGCATGGAGCCGACATGGCTAAGCAACTGCACTACGTGCCCTTGCCCGACAACGTCGTCAAGCTGGTGGAAGCCGAATGGGCTAAGGAAGTTAAATCCGGCGGCAAACCCCTCTGGCCTTAACCAACCCCAAATAACTACAATTGAGGGAGGCGGGGCTGGTTAGCCCGCCTCTCTTGCCCTCTGACAGATACCTCATGATGCGTAACCCTGATCAGCACAAGGACCCTGAAGACGTGCCGCCTGAAGCGCTCACCGTCGTCAAAGGCCGCCAGGTCAAGACCTCTCCGGGAGGCGACCGGACCTTCCGCTGGCTGACCTTCCTCTGTTCGCTGCTCGTGCCGCTGGTAATGCTGGCCATCGGGCTGGATCTGATCCGGTCTTCCTGGCCGGCGATCAAGCAATTCGGCTTTGGCTTTTTCTTTTCCACGGAATGGAACCCGGTGCTCCAGGAATTCGGGGCGTTCAGCAGCATCTTCGGCACCCTGATCTCCACCCTCATCGCCATGGTTATTGCCGTGCCCCTGAGCCTGGCCATCGCCCTCTTCCTGGTAGAGTTGGCCCCGCCCCGGATCAGCCGCACCGTGGGCACCTTGATCGAGCTTCTGGCCGCGGTGCCCAGCATCATTTACGGCATGTGGGGGCTCTTTATCTTCGCCCCTTTCATGGCCCACTATGTCCAGCCCTTTTTGGGGAAGACGCTGGGTTTTCTCCCCCTCTTTCAAGGCCCCCCCATGGGGATTGGCATGCTCACCGCCGGGATCATCCTGGCCTTCATGGTGCTGCCCTTCATCAGCGCCATCACCCGGGACGTGTTTCAACTGGTGCCTCCGGTCGTCAAGGAATCGGCCTTCGGCATGGGAGCCACTACCTGGGAGGTAACCTATAAGGTTACCATCCCCTACGGCCTGGTGGGAATAATCGGCGCGGTGTTCATGGGCCTGGGAAGAGCCCTGGGTGAGACCATGGCCGTTACCTTTGTCATCGGCAACGCCCACCGCCTTTCTGCCTCCCTGTTTGCCCCCGGCAACACCATCGCCTCCACCCTGGCCAATGAATTCAGTGAAGCCACCGAACCGCTCTACGTCGGCTCTTTGGTGGCCTTGGGGTTGGTGCTCTATCTCATCACCTATCTGGTACAGGTGGTTGCCCAGATAATGCTGCGCCGCATGTACCGCGCCTGGAGTGTGGGATTATGAAACTGCGGCCGGCCACCGGGCGCCGCCTCACCGACCTGGCGGTGAGCATCTGGGCCGGGGCTTCGGCGCTCCTGGGAATCTTGATCCTGTTCTGGATCCTTTACGTGGTTCTGGCCCGGGGCCTGGGAGCCATCAATCTATCCTTCTTCACCCAGTTGCCCACCCCTCCCGGGGTCGCGGGCGGGGGGCTGGCCAATGCCATCGTCGGCACCCTGGTGCTCACCGTGGTGGCCACGTTAATTGCCGTTCCTGTGGGGCTGATGGCCGGAATTTATCTGGCCGAATTCAGTGACGACTCCAAAGTGGGCGACTACAGCCGTTTTTCCGCCAACGTCCTCATGGGCATGCCCTCCATCATCGTGGGTATCTTCGCCTATACCCTGGTGGTGGTGCCCCGGGGGAACTTCTCCGGTTATGCCGGGGCCCTGGCCCTGGCTATCCTGATGCTGCCGGTGATCGCCCGCACCACCGAAGATATGCTGCGGCTGGTGCCCAATACCTTGAGGGAATCGGCCCTGGCTCTCGGGGCGCCCCGCTGGAAAGTCACCCTGGTCATCGTGTTCCGGGCCGCCAAGAGCGGGCTGATTACCGGCATCCTCCTGGCCGTGGCCCGGGTGAGCGGGGAGACTGCGCCTTTGCTGTTTACCGCCCTCAACAGCCCCTACTGGTTCAGCTCTCTGAACCAACCCACCCCCAACCTCACCGTCACCATTTTCAATTACGCCATGTCTCCTTATCCTGACTGGCAACAGAAGGCTTGGGGGGCCTCGCTGCTGATCACCGTGAGCGTCCTCCTCTTAACTATCTCGGCCCGCTTTTTGTTGCGGGAGAGAAAAGCGTGACCCCTCGGAGAACCGGACCATGACCGACCTTTCCCAGCTTACCCCCATAATGCCTGCTTATCACGATACCTCCTCGCCGGCGCCCAAGATTTCCGCCCGCAATCTGAATTTCTTCTATGGTTCGCAGCAGGCCTTATTCAGCAATAGCCTGGACATCGCTCCCCAGCGGGTGACGGCCATCATCGGTCCCTCCGGGTGCGGCAAATCCACCCACATCCGGGTTTACAACCGCATTTTTGAATTGTATCCTGACTATCGGGCTGAGGGAGAGGTGTGGTTGGATGGCCGCAATATTCTAGGCCCCGGTCAGGACCTGATGGAACTTCGCCGCCGGCTGGGTATGGTCTTCCAGCGGCCTATCCCCTTCCCCTTGAGTATTTATGATAATATTTCTTTTGGGCTGCAACAGCATTATCGCCTGAGCAAAAGCGAGACCGCCGACTGGGTGGAGGACGCCCTGCGCGGGGCGGCGTTGTGGGATGAAGTGAAGGATGTGCTGCATCGGCCGGGGACCTCGCTGTCGGGGGGACAGCAGCAGCGCCTGTGCATCGCCCGGGCCATTGTGGTCAAGCCGGAAGTCCTGCTCATGGATGAACCCTGCTCGGCCATCGACCCGGTGGGCACGGCCAAGGTGGAAGAATTGATTGTGGAGCTGAAATCACGATACACCATTGCCATTGTCACGCATAATATGCAGCAAGCCGCCCGCATCTCCGATTACACCGCCTTCTTTTATCGCGGCCGCATCCTTGACTTCGGGGCCACTGAAGATATCTTCAATAAATATTCCCTGTTGGAAGACATCCCTCGGCAAGAACATCTGGATGCACTCTTGGAATTGGATCGGCCCGCCGGGCCAGCATTATCGTGACGAGGGTTGCAGTACAGATGATTTTTCCCAATACCGCCAGTCCCTGGGGCTGAGAAAAACCTAGAACCACCATGCAAATGGCAGAAAAACTCCCCATCATCGAGCCGCAAGACGAAGGCTCCAGAGAATCTGCGGCCCTTCTGGCGCGTCTGGGTCTGACCAGTAAAGTTGCCGCCCGTCAGCTCAATTTCTTCTATGGCGACAACCAGGCCTTATTTGACAACAACCTGGACATTGCCGACCATCGGGTGACCGCCATCATCGGCCCTTCCGGGTGCGGAAAATCCACCCATCTCCGGATTTACAACCGGATTTATGAGCTCTACCGCGACCAGCGGGCCACCGGTGACGTTCTGCTGGATGGCGCCAATATCATCGACCCCCACTATGACATCATGGAACTGCGGCGCAAGATCGGCATGATCTTCCAGAAGCCCACCCCTTTTCCCATGAGCGTCTTCGATAATGTGGCCTACGGCCTGAAGCTGCATTACTCCATGAAAAAAAGCGAAATGGCGGACCGCGTGGAAGAAGCCCTCAGCCGCGCCGCTCTGTGGGGCGAAGTGAAAGATTTCCTCCACCGCCCGGGCACCGCGCTTTCCGGGGGCCAGCAACAAAGGCTATGCATCGCCCGGGCCCTGGCCGTGGAACCGGAAGTCTTGCTCATGGACGAACCCACTTCCGCCATCGACCCCATCGCCACCGCCAAGATCGAGGAACTGGTCAACGACCTCAAAGCCAGCTATGCCATCGTTATTGTCACCCACAACATGCAGCAGGCCGCCCGGGTCTCCGATTTCACCGCCTTCTTCTTTCAGGGGCATATCATCGAGTTTGGCGAAACCCAGCAGATCTTTACCAAACCGGTTCAGAAAAAGACGGAAGAGTATATCACCGGCCGGTTCGGCTGATGAGCCGTTGGTCGGCCCGGTTAGCGGCCATGCCAGCCGCCCTCCCCTCAGTGCTTCCCACCCGCAGGAGATTCCGCAGCCGTTATCCCTGATGGAGGGCATTATTAACCAATTATTATTGTTGATTTAATGGAGAGGTAATTTTTATGGGTGATAATTTTCATGACATGCAGTTTCCGGGAAGTATACTTGAAAGGGGGAATACAAAGCCTGATGCCTATTTATGGCTACCGCTGCCTGGATTGCGGCAGTTGGGATCAAAGAGTGGCCGGACTTGACGATGACACCGCGATTTGCATCAAATGCAGGGGCTTGATGCTGAGAGTAGCTGACAATATTCTGGGACCCTATTTTGAGGAGATCTCCGGCCTCCTGCAGGAGGGGATGAGCGACGAGGGGTCAAGCCCCGGAGGCAACCAGATTCCTGCCAGAAGAAGCGATCCGGAAGATCAACCCGTTACCTTCTCAACGCTATCGCCAAAATTTCGGGGGAGATCCCGATTCTGAGCTAACCCAAAACGAACCCGCCGCATGAAAACCTGTTTATTCGCAATTATTGCAGTCGTTCTTCTGTTAGCCGGGTGTTCCACCGGCAACCTAGCGCTTGCCCCGGCGCCCAAAGACCAGGCGCCACGTTACGCCCTCGATCACCCGGGCTCGGATTCGAGATTCGGCCCTTCCCCCGGCTGAATGACGGTCAAAAGCTTTTCGTTCTGAAAAGCTCAATAAGAACCCGATCCGGGGCAGGAGCATCTTTCCCTCTCCACCGCTCATTTCACCCTGATGATAATCGGACCCTACGTTGCAGGTTATTTTTCCGGCGGTACTTGTCCATTTCGGCAGGCTACCCCTTCGATCTGTAACCCTAACTGTTTATCGCGTTTGCCATAAATTCTTTCCACTTGGAGATTCTGCAAATCCCCCTAAATCCCCCTTTTTCAAAGGTGGACTTTGCCAGCAATTCCTTATAGTTCACCCATTTTCTCAAGGGGGGTTAGGGGGGATTAGCATGATGCCGCCATCGGAAAATAATTTTGGCAAACGCTTTATGCCCCTCTGATGAATTCCACCCACCAAGAGGCCGCTCGCCGGCTGGAAAATGCAGCTTTGGGGACAACCGGTCACAAATTGGTCGCAAAAGCTAAAAAGGGGTTACGGCCTAAGTCCGTAACCCCTTGAATTTGCTGGTAGGCGGTACTGGATTTGAACCAGTGACTTCCACCGTGTGAGGATGGCACTCTACCGCTGAGTTAACCGCCCGCGGTTTCGCTTGAAAAGGTATAATCCAAAAAGGTTTTTTTGACAAGTCCCTGGGGGACTCCTTTTAGCAACTTTTTCCCGGCCGGAACCCGGCCCCTGAAAAACTCGGACCGGCGGCCAAGCTTCCCTTTATGCCCCGACTCTCCCAGATCGATAACCGGCCACTCTCTCTGCTGCCGGATGATCTCCCCGGCCAGGTCCACCACGGTTTCATGGGCGTCGATCAAGGCAGTGTCGCTGCTGGCGATGGCCCCGGGAAATCCCGACAGCCGCCGCTCCGGCACCGGCACCGCCGCGGCCCGGACCTCCAGGCCCCGGGAAGCGAAGATCTCCCGGGTACGCCCGGCCAACTCGCCGCTCCCACTCAGGGGGGCGTCATAAAAGACGTCAACGGGGCCGGCCGCCCGGTCTGCCAGATAGCCGGCCAGGAGCGCCAGGACCCGGTCGGTGGCCGGGGATACCCGGAAGGCCCGGGAAACCTCGCCCACGTCCCGCACCCAGCCGTCGTCCGCCGCCACCAGGGGCAGTTTCCGTAAAGCGCACTCCAGGGTGATGAGGACGTTGTGGCCGTCCAGGGCCAGGGGGTGGCCCGGGAGGTCCGCCAGCCGGCGGAGCTTGGCCCGGCGGGCGGCCGCGGCCTCCGGGGCGAACACCCCCCGGTGCAGGAGCCGCCGCGCGGTTGCATCCAGGCCATAGCGGTTCCCCACCAGGCCCAGGGCGTTCTTCCGGGGATAGCCCCGGGCCAGGAGATAGCGCAAGTCATTGGCGGCATCTTGGAGATGAGGCCACGATTCAGTCATGTGCGGCTGGGTTCTCTGGTCCTCAAGGGGGAGCTTGGGAACCGGAAGGGACGCAATTAGCCCGGCGCCGAAGTTGCGGGTGCGGATGATCTCCAGGTTTTGACAAATTCCGCCGGGTTTTCCGGGCTGATCAGGATCTTTCGGGTCCGGGTGGCCACCAGGACATAGTCCTGGTAGCGGGCGCTGGTAATATAGGCCCGATAGACGCCGTAGGCCTGGTTCCAGAAAATCCCCGTGGCGGCAAAGAGCCCGCCGTTGCCCCAGAGGCGCACCCCCCCGGGAGGGCGGGCGCTGAGGGTTTCGCATCCGGTTACCGCACCAAAAACCTTCTGGCCCATCCGCAACCGGACCGTGAGCTCATCGCCCCTGATCTCATAGGCAACGGGAGCGCGGAGATAGCAGTACAAGGCGACAACCGAGATCGCCGCACCCGCCCACAGCATAGCGTGGACTTTCACGGCCGCCAGGAACAGGGCGGCAATCATCGCCAGAACCAGCCCGGTGACGACTTTGATCGCCGGGCTCATGGGAGCGCTGGCCTGGGTCATGGTGGTTCCTTAAAGTTCAAAGTTCAAAGTTCAAGGTTCAAAGTTAGGAGGTAGGGGCCTCAGGAACTTTCTCACTCGTTCCCAAGTTGCATGTGGGAACGAAAACGGTTGCCAAGCTTAGCTTGGCGGAGCAATACCATGTTCGTAATGGAGGGGCGGGGTTTAAACCCGCCCCTACGTGATATCAACAGATTATCTGATCTGTTTGTTTCATTGCAAAGCGAACTCGGTATAAGAGGCGTTGCCAAGCTCAGATTGGGAACGAGATAAGAAACGCCTATGTCACCAAATACATTCTTACAGGGGGTTGGGAGGGGAGTTTGAGGGGAGGGCGGGGGACCCTCGTCCCCCGGTCCTCCCCTCAAGATTATCCAGCCAAATTCTCCCCTGCCAGTTTTTCCCCTAAAGCCCGGGCGGCGGCCAGGTCTTCGGGGGCGGGGATGTATTTGACCTTAAAGCCCTCGTGGGCCACCTTGAGTTTCATGGCCTCAAGTTCCTGGTTGATCAGGCCCACGGCCTGGCCGCTCCAGCCGAAGGAGCCGAAGGCCGCGGCCGCCTTGTTTTTAGGCGCCAGGCCCTTCAGATAGGTCAAAAACTCTCCCATGGTAGGGAACATCTGGTTGTTGAGGGTGGGGGAGCCGAACAGGAGCAGCCCCGCGTCCAGGAGCTCGGTGACGATGTCGCTGGGGTGGCTGCGCCGCAGGTGGTGCATCTGGGCCTCCACCCCTGCGTCCGTCAGGCCCTGGATGAAGGCCTCGGCCAGCATCTCGGTGCTGTGCCACATGGTGTCGTAAATCACCAGGGCTTTTCGCTCCACCGTGCCTGCGCCCCACCTCTGGTAGGCCTCCAGCACCCAGTCGATATTTTTCCGATAGATCAGACCGTGGTCCGGGGCGATGATCTTGAAGGTGAGGCCCATTTGGGCAATCTTCCCGAAGAGCTGGGTGATGAGGCTCCCGAAGGGCATCAGGATATTGGCATAGTACTTTTTTAGCTGCCAGGCATAGTGCAGGGGGAAGGCGGGCAGCCGGTCGTCGAAGCGTTGATTGGAGGCCAGGTGGGCCCCGAAGGCGTCACTGGAAAAGAGGATCTGCTCTTCCTTGAGGTAGGTCATCATGGAGTCCGGCCAGTGGAGCATGGGGGTCTCCAGGAAGGTGAGGTTGTAGCGCCCCGTAGACAGTTCGCTGCCGGTCTTGACCTCGACAAAGGGCCAGTCCTCTTTGTAGTGGCGGCTCAAGCCATCCTTGCCCCGGGGCGAACAGAAGAGCTTTTCCGGCTGCACCCGCTGGATGACCTCGGGCAACCCCCCGGAATGGTCCATCTCCACGTGGTTGGAGACGATATAATCGATTTTGGCCGGGTCCACGATCTCGGCAACCCGGGCCATCATCTCGGGCACGAATTCTTTTTTCACCGTGTCGATCAGCGTGATGTGGTCATCGACCAGCAAATAGGCGTTATAGGTAGAGCCATCTTCGGTGAGATATCCGTGAAAATCCCGGATGGTCCAATCAATGGCGCCCACCCAGTACACCTTGGGTGCCAGTTCTATAGGCATAACAACCTCCAGGGGTATGAGCAGTTAGCGGTCAGGAGCAGCACGATCATCGGGTGCGCAGGGCCCACCCGACGGTCAATTTTTTTTGAACACCGGAAACGGTCTTAGAGCCCTTCTTTGGCCAGTTCTTCCAGGAGGGCTTTTTGCTTCTTGGTAAGATTGGCGGGGGTTTCCACGATGATGCGGACCAGCTGGTCGCCCCGGCCCTTGCCGCTGGCCGTGGGGAGGCCGTAATTTTTGAGCCGCATCTTGGTATGGCTCTGGGTGCCCGGCGGCACCTTGAGACTCATGGTCTTGCCGTCCAGGGTGGGGACGGTCACCTTGGTGCCCAGGGTGGCTTCGCTCAGCTTGACCCGCCGGTCCACCAACAGGTCACTGCCCTCGCGTTTGAAGACCGGGTGTTCCAGTTCTTTCAGTTTGACGTAGAGATCCCCGGGGGGGCCGCCCATGGGACCGGGGCTTCCCTTGCCGCTGAGGCGCAGTTTTTTCCCCGGCAACGAACCAGGGGGGATTTTCACCGAGATCTTTTCCATCTGGCCCTGGTGGGTGAAGCTCACCAGTTTATCGGTGCCGAAGGCGATTTCGTGGAGGGTGATGGGCACTTCCACCTGGAGATCCTGGCCCTTGGGGGCCTGCATCGGTTCATAATGGGCCTCGGGCCCGCCATAACGGAAGGAGCGGCTCCGGCCCCGGGGCCGGCCGCCCCCCTGCCCCCCGAAGATCCGGCTGAAGATACTTTCAGAGCCGGCGTCACCAAAGACATCGCTGAAATCGAAACCCCGGAAAATGTCTTCCTGGCTGAATTTATCTTTGAAGACCTGGGAACCGAATTCGTCGTATTCCTTCTTCTTCTCGGGAACGCTCAGAACGGCGTAGGCTTCGCTGATTTGCTTAAATTTCTCTTCGGCCTGTTTCTTATCCCCCTTGGCTTTATCGGGATGGTACTTCATGGCCAGCTTCCGGTAAGCTTTTTTGATGTCGTCGGCAGTGGCATCCCGGCCCACTTCCAAGATTTTATAATAATCATTCTCCGCCATGATAATTCTCACCACTCCGTTGGGGGTAATTTGCTTTAATTATAAGTGCGGGCTGATTTTTGTCAAGGCGTTTAGCCTTATAACCTTCGTATTTCATTGGATAAATCTTATAAACCTTCCGGTTTCTCCTGAATTCCTCCTTGATTAATCTTTTCCTTTCTGCTAAGAATATTATTCTATGTAAGCTATCGTAGCACGAACCCAGCGATGAGCTGGAAATCTTATCTGGGGCAAGGAGGTTAGGGCATGACGGCTTTGGTAGGCGGACTGGTCGCGGTGGCGCTGGGATTGATTGGGCTCGGCATGTGGTGGAAGCATTTCCTGGGCCTGCTGGCCGGGGGCCTTCCCTTAATACTTCTCTTGGGTGGCGCTCTGGCCGTATATTTAGGTTTCGAAGAAACCAAAGATAAGTTCTTTAAGAAACCCGAAACCCCGGCTTACGAGCCTCCCAAGATGGCGGAGGCCGAAGTGGAAAAATACAAAGCGGAAGTTGATCGCCTGAAATCCGAAATCGAAGAACTGAAGAAATAGTCCTGCAATCCAACCAGGTTTTAGACCCCCGGTTCTGCGCCGGAGCCGGGGGTTATCTCACCGGAAGTCACCCGGATCATTTCCCCGCTGGCGGTTTTGAGGAGCAAGGCCCCGTCTGGAGCTACGTCCACGGCCAGGCCGGAAATTTCCTTAGGTCCCTGACGCACCGTGACCGCCCTCCCCAAGGTCACGGTATAGCCCTTCCATTCCTCCAGAATCTCGGGAAACCCCTGGTTTAAAAACCGCTCATACAACGCCTCGAATTCCTCCAGCCAGGCCTGCAGGAGCTGCACCCGGGAAAACGCCCTCCCCAGCGCCAGGGTCAGGGAAGTGGCCGTGGCGGCCAGCTCGGGGGGAACGACGGGTTGTTGACATTCAACCCCAGGCCCACCACGACATGGCGGATGCGGTCGCTCTCCGTCTCCATCTCGGTGAGGATACCCCCCAGCTTTTTGCCGTTGATCAGCAGGTCGTTGGGCCATTTGATCCCCGGGGCCACCCCCGCCACCCGGCGGACCGCCCTGACCACGGCCACGGCCGTCGTCAGAGTGATCTGGGGCAGTTCCATGGGGGGCAGCATCGGGCGCAGCACCAGGGAGACGTAGAGCCCGACCCCCGGGGGAGAATCCCACTCCCGGCCCAACCGGCCCCGCCCGCCGGTCTGGGTTTCCGCCACCACCACGGCGCCTTCCGGGGCGCCCTGGACCGCCAGTTCCTTGGCCAGGTCATTGGTGGAATCCAGGGTCTCGAAGTGGTGCACCGGCCCGGTGAAAACGCGGCTCTGGAGCCCCTGGAGCACTTCCTCCGGCAGGAGCTTGTCGGGGACGGCCAGAAGGCGATAACCTCGCCGGGGCGAGCCCTCGATGGCGTAACCCTGGGCCTTGAGGCGGTGGACCCGCTTCCACACCGCGGCCCGGCTCAGACCCAGTTGGGCCGCCAGGCGCTCCCCGGAAATGGCGTCGGGTGCGCCCCGGAGGATCTGCAGCACCGCCGCCAATCCCTGGTCCGGACTCTTACTGGACATCAGGAGGTCCAGTGCCGGGGCTCGCCGATAGCTGGCGTTTGAGGGAGTTATTGTAGACTGCCGCCCCCAGCAGCACCCCCGCCACGAACCCCACCACCGCAGCCAGGGGCGTCGGGGACATGAGCAAGGCGATGCACAGGCCGGTGAGTCCGTACCCCAGGGGAATGTAAATCTGGGCCGCACTGCACTGGCAGCCCGGCGTCAGCGCCAGGATGAGGCACAGGGCCACCACCCTTGCCCACCGGCCGAATCCCCTCACCCCTCGCCGCCCTTGCATGATTCGTGATCCTTGTGCGCTGCCGTGCCGAAAACTCTGTCAGTGATAGTTGCTATCAAGTTGAAACCGCTGCTCAAGTCCCCTAACCTGTCATTCTGAGGAAGCGAAGCGGCCGAAGAATCCCATAACGACAAGAAAATACAAAATCCTCCGCTCCGCCCCGGCTAACCGAATGGCCCGGCCCAGAGGTCTCACGTTGCCGTTACCGGGATAGTTGCCTGGGCCCGTGAAAGCCCAGCCTGAAAATCTTTAGCGCCCCAGGCATCTCGCCCCCGCCGGCGCCTGTCAAAGCCAAGGGTACCTAATTTATAGCATTTGCCATAAATTCATTCCACTGGCTGTTTTTTATATCCCCCCATCCCTCGTTGCCACGGATGGGTTAAGGGATATTTTGCTTTTTTGAGCCGGCGCCAGCAAGAAAAAGACTTCCGGCCTTGGCAACCAGCTCACCTGATTTGCCGGCACCGGGTAGGAGATTCCTGGTTCCGCGGCCGGCAGTCTCCCTCACCCCCTTAAAGACGCTGCCACAGCATCAGGACGAACACCAGGCCCATACCCAGGTGCAGCGTCAACGTCAGCCGGCCCAGCAGCTTGAGCCGCGCCTCCTCCCGGTAGGCTTTCCGTTTGATGAGTTCCTGGTTGATCACCGCCAGGATCAACAGGGGCCACAGCCCAAACCGCCAGGGCAGGCTGGCGGCCGGGAAGAGCAGGATCAGCACCAGCCCGATGATGGTCAAAATATTACTGAGAGTGAAAATGAGGGCCGCGGTGGCCGGCTCCACCCGGGCCGCCAGGGTGCGGGGCCCCGGCGCCGCCCCGGGGCCGGGAAAGCCATAGATCAGAAACAGGTTAAAGCCGGTGAAGGTCAGGGGCAGGCCGTAGAGCAGGACCTCGGTCAGCATCTGGCCGCATTGCAGGTAGAGCCCGGTAGCCACCGGCAGCAGCCCGAAGCAGAACCCTCCCAGCGCCTCTCCCAGACCCCGGCGATGCCACGCCAGAGGCGGCGCAAAGGAGAAATACCCCCCCAGGATGCCCAGGCCGCCCAAGGGGATGGTGAAATCGCCGGTGCGCCAACCGAACTGGAGGGCAAGCCCCAGAACCGCGGCCACCGCCAGGGCTGCATAGGCCGAGATTTCCGGCGGCCGGGCGCTGAAGGTCAGCCTCCAGGCCGGGCAGCGCCCCGCTCCGGGCAAAAAGGCTTCCCGGCCGGCAAAGGCCGCCAGGATCAGGGCCGCCACCGCCAGAGTGCCCGCCCCCAGGACTCCCGGACGCATCGGCAATCCCGACACCCCCGCCAGGAGCGCCCCCACCCACAGCGGCAGACAACCGGCCAGCAGAAACGGGAGCAGCGGGATCAGGCTGAGGAGAAACGTTGCGGCCATGGCGCCCATGCGTGTCGTCATCCGGAAAAGGTTTTCTTATTTATGTCATAACCCGGGAACACGTCAAGGAATTTCCCGGACTCCCCGGTTCCCGGCGGCAGTTGCCCAGGGGAAGGCTGCATCCGGGCTGCCGGGTCGCCCCTGGAGTCCCGGCTCCCCTGCCGGGGAACCGGGTGGCGCGGCTTTATAGGCGTCGGCGGCGGCTTTTATAGCCTTTGCCATAAATTCTTTCCACTTGGAGATTCTTATACTGAGTTGCAGCCAAAAAACTATTAATAATTATGTCATTCTGAACGGAGCGTAGCGGGGTGAAGAACCTCGGAGGCGTAACAAAAAAGAGATTCTTCGCCACGCTCAAAATGACAGATAATAGTTTTATGATTGCTCATTGCTATTAAATCCCCCTAAATCCCAGCAGTGTCCGGTTAGAAAATTGCAGGCGGTTGCTCTACCCCCCGCACCCTACTCCCTCTCCCCCTTAGACGACCCTCCCAGGAGATAACCCCAGGATATGCCAAAAATATCTGAAAACCAACCGGACAGTTCAGGCCGGCAGACCACGGGATATCGTTATGGGCTATTGATATTAGCGCCTCGCCTCTCTTGACAAACCCTCTAGGGGCCAGTATATTCAATAAGATTAACCGCCGGGCCGTTAGCTCAATTGGTAGAGCAAGTGACTCTTAATCACTAGGTTCGGAGTTCGAGTCTCCGACGGCCCACCAATGATATCAAGGGGTTAGCTTCAACGGCTAACCCCTCTTTTTTCTTGGTGTGTGGATTGGTGTGTGACTTTTCTCCGGAAGTGCCGTCTGGCAGGCCCTTTCAAAGACCAGCATGGCTTCCCTTTCCGCCTCACCCATGGAGTGCAGGTAGATTTCGGTGGTGGTCCGGTTCTCGTGGCCCAGAATTCGCTGGATAGTGCCGATGGGCACATTGGCCCGATCCAGCACCGAAGCCCCGAAGTGCCGCAAGGCATGGAAGCCGAAGTGCCTCACCCCGGCCCGCTGGCACAGCTTGGCCATGAGGTTGGTCCGATGCTGGTAGGGGCCTTCCACGAAGGCCCCGGCTTTGCGGCTCCAGTGCCGGCCCCAGAAGACCCAGGGCTTGCCCCGGTCCCGCTTTTTATGCCGCTTCAAGAGCATCTCGTAGAGCCGGGTGGTCATGGGCACCTTCCGGGGAGTTAAATGCCCGCCCCGTTTTTTGCGGGTGCGGAGCACCACCCATCTTTGTTCAAAATCCACGTCTTCCCAGGTCAACCGGTTGATTTCCCCCACCCTGGCCAGGGTGTTCATGATGGCCACCAGGTAGTCCTGGACCTCCGGTTCCGCGGCCAGCAGCACCTTGGCCACGTCCTCTTTGGAGGGGATATACTTGAGCTTGCGCTCCACCGGCATGAACTCCAGGCCATTTGAAGGATTGGTGGTGATTAAGCCCTGCTTAATCCCGAAGTTGAAGGTAGCCCTCAGGTACCGGAGATCCCGGTTGGCGGTGTTAGCTGACACACGGCCCCGTTTGATGAGGTAGGCCTGGACCATCCGGATGGTTAAGTCCTTGCAGTTCATTTTCCCCCAGATCTTTACCAGTCTCTTGGCCAGGTAGAAATGCTCCAGGTAGTAAGTGTGGCTCTTGTAAGCCTTCACGTAGTCCAGTCTCAGGTTAATCAACTCCAAGAAGGCCATGTCGGTTGGGGTCTCCACAACCGGCGGTGGATTTTCGATCTCCTCCCTTTTTTTGGCCGCGGCCTGCCTGGCCGCGGCTTTGGTCTTGAACCCTGCCTTGGTGCACCGATTGCCTTGCAGGATGAAGTCGTACCTCCACCCCGCGCCCTTTTTGAAATAGATGCTCATAGAGGTCCTCCTGAGAGGGAAAGATGAGAGAACCCCTGAGCTTCCTGCCGCCCAACAATCTCCAGTTTTTGTAAACCCAACTCGGGCTTTTCCGGAGAAACTGGGCGACCTCCTCAACGGTCATTATCTCAAAATTGTTGTCAGATTCAAGCGAAGATGATGCCATCTGCTGTATGTTCTCCCAGAACCCAGCCGGCCGGCCGGGTAGAAATGGGAGCTTCGAAGGGGGCGTCGCCGTACCAGACGGCAGACGCTGAAAAAATGTGGGCCAGCTCACTGCTCTGCTCGAGCAACTGGCCCATCCGGAAATATGAATTGTGTACCCTCAAGCTCCTGCTGCGGTAAGATAATATGCCGGTAGTGGCCCAGACCCTGGACTTCAAAACCAGGAGGCGCAGGCAACGACGTGAGTCCCTGCGCCCCTGTTAGTCAGATTGCCTGAAGCTTGTTACTCCCACTCGTTAAACGATAGACGCTCGGCGAGATAGATCAGGCTCTGGAGTATCTTTAGAGCCTGCCGGTTCAGGGCTGCCGGCTCCTCTTGGAGGAATGACTCGTCCCATGAGTCGTCATAGTCCCGGAGGCGGTTGATTGGGCTCGCGACCGGACACACGGCATCGACACCAGTCAAGAACGTCATGTCCAGGCCGAAGATGGTAATCCTTCCGGCCTGAATCCCTTTCGCCCGCTGATACATGCGGACTTTACGTCCTTCCAGGTCGTGCCAGGCAAGGGTGAGTGGGAGATACTCGTTGTCCTCCAGGCTCCTTAAGCAGTCATTGGTCTCATCATCTTCAGCCACCACGACCAGATAATTATCCAGTTGCAGTCCACCATAGATTAACTGGGGATTACGTTTAAGATCTTCATTCAACTCACGGATCGTTTGTGAACATCATGCTGCTGTCTCCTCTCTGTTGAGTTAGCGTTATGTTGCGATCATCATCAAGCCATAGCAGGAAATCCATCATTACCCTGCTGGGGTTTGGGGCCACAGCCTGCCATGGTCCCTGTCTGGGTTTATAGACCGGCATCCCATCGAGATCGGGGTTGCGGGCCAGGCCCGCCAGGAAGATAAACCCCTTGGCGGGCCACTCCAGGCCATATTCTCCCCCATCCCTTGAGGAGAATATTTTCCATCTCCGCAGCGGTGATCTTTCTTTAGATAGGTAGGTTTGGTTATAAGGACGCTGCGAGTGCAGCAGGCAATGCGAAGAAATCCGCCTGGGCTAGGCTACCACCTTTCCACGGTCAAGGGCTGGACAGCCTGACCCCCTCCAGTATCTTGTGGATCACCAGGCACTTGAAGTTCGATGACTTCTGCCATCTCACCTCGCTGTGGTACTCACAGCTCTTCCCGCAGCGACTCCGGGTCCGGCAGCCCCAAGGCTTGCGGCAAAGGTTCGCCCAGGTCCAGGTCAAAGGGATAACCACGCTTGGTTTCGTGGTCCACCAGCCATCCCTGTTTCAGGGCCGTCTTTACCGCTTGGGTGATGGCCTGTTTGGAAACACCCAGGCGCTTTGCTACCTTGGTTTCGCTCAGCGGCTTAACATTTTCCCGCCGTAGCTCTTCCACTGCCCTTAATATGGATCGGAGCTTGTCCGATACCTTGGTGACCGAGGTCTCGTACATCTGCCCCACCAGTTCGTGGACCAAGGCATAGTCCTCGATCTCGGCAATGAGGCGGCCATTGTCATCCTTTTCCCGGTCCTGGTGCCGCAGTACCGCCACCGACTTGATCAAGGAAATGAGCCGGGCATAATCCCGGTTGATCCTGCTAGCATTAGGGAGACGGCCAATCTCTTGAGCCAGTTTTACCGCGAATGGGACTACAACATCCCAGGGGGCCTGAGCCTGGAGGTATGCCTGGTAGGCAATGAGAGCCGGGGCGGGCTCTGCCACACCGTCAAGTTCGATGTCCGCTTGGGCCTTTAAAGAAGCCTGGATTTGTTCAAGACCATCCGGCACCTCCAGAGTAAACAGGCGGCTGTCCAGCTGCGCGCCTAACCGTCTTACCGCCGTCGTCACCAATACCGTGGGGCCGGGCTTGTTGATCTCTCTGACCGCAAATTGCCCGGTGTCCTGGTCGCGCTCGGTAACTTTGTAGCTCAGACAATTGTCCTGCAACATATTCCGGATGGCACTGGCCGCCGGGTTGTCCTCCCCGGCGGGCAAAGAATCCGCCTCGGAGAAGATGGCCACCCGGTGCTGGTAATCAAAATCATCGTAGATCAATACCTTGGGGGAACCGGCATCGATCCTGTTGTAAGACTCCGGTGGCATTAACTTCACAACCACCCCCTGACAATAGGATTTCCCTCCCCCAGGCTGGCCGAGGAGAAGCAGATGGACCGGCATGGCACCGGTGCGCATGGCCAGCACCCTGGATGTGAGGGCCAGATAGGTGATCAGGGGGGGCTTGAGATCCCCACCGTATCCCAAGCGGCGTATCTCTCGCCGCACCACCTCCACGGGATCGGGTGCGGCGAGCACCGCCGCGGCATCTGCTTGGAGCTTCCCGAGCACGCTGTCGGCCTGATCCTGCAAGAATTCCCCCCCGGGGACCGCCTGATCTACACTTGGCTTCAAGAGTTCAAAGAGGTCCATTTCCTGAAGATGGGCTGCGGTGAGGCTATCGAAGCCCTCTGGCATCCTGATAACCTGCAGGTCCTGCACCGCGGCGGCCAGCCTCGGCGCCAAGGCCGGGGCGTCCTTCTCCAAAACGAAGACCGTCAATCCGGAAAGGTACTGGGTCCAATCGTCCCGCCAAACCCCCTTCCCTGGCAGCCCCAGTGCCACGATACCATGGTGCCAGCAGATCCAGGATTCAAGGGGGCCATCAACCAATAAAACTTGCCCGGCTTCTCTGATATCATCCAAATCCCACAGGCCGTAGAGGGCAGGCTTAGCGCCTTTGCCCCGTTCAAGGCAGGCCTTATCTCCCCGGAGGTTGAACAGCCATTTGAAGGCCAGAGGCTGGCCGTCCTGGTCGAGATATGGGATACGAACGGCCGCCTGGCCGCCCTTCCTGCAATCACTGATCCCCTGTTCCTGGAGGAAGGATATCTCCAGTTTCAGCGCCTCGGCCAGGGTGGCCATGGTCATCCCCGCCGGGGGTATCGTGGGTTCGGGATGCCCCGGAACCGGGGCTTGACGCCCGGCCGGTTCCTCCTCGTCAATACTGGCGGGGCTTTCAGCTAATGCCTCGCCAGGGTGTAAAGGCGTCACCGCCATCACCGGAAGTAAGGCCTCATAACTTTCCTCGCCACGCCGGGCTTCCGGGGATGACTGCTCCATAAGATGGCTTTCCATGCGTAACCTCCTGTTTGACCTGACAGTCAATGAGTTGTGGGTGAATACCAGACTGCGGGTGAATACCCTGTTCGTCCATTTGCCTTCAGCCGTTCCGACCTCCTGTTAAAAGGTATTGTTTAAGCTCATCCTCTTGAAAAAGCCCAAAAACCGGGTCTTGTTCAGAAGATGCGGGGCTTACCTACATTTGTTGATGAGAGTGGCCATGCCGGTGCAGCCTGGGAGGGGCTCTTACCAAGGTAGGGTCCTCGACTGAGCCGTGCTCCCAGGTCTTACCGGGCTTAGGTTAATTGAAGGCAGGCCGCTGCTGCATTAAGGGTTGGGTGCGGCGGTTCCTGGTTACGAATTCGGTGGGGTGGGCTGGATTCAATTCATAGATAGATTTTCTCCTCTAAAGCGCCTGGCCGGAACCAAGTGGAAGTTGATGTAGGCCTGCAGGTCTTCGGACCGGAACAGGACTCTCCGCCCTAACTTGACATAGGGGATGCGTTTCTGACTGACCCAGGCCCTGAGGGTGTGGATCGAGATACTCAGGGCGCGGGCTGCCTCGTCCACTGCCAGGAGCTGCTGGTCGTTCTGGTGCATGTGATGGTACCTCCGTCTTAGGGTTTTTTTGATGTTGTTGCTTTCTGATTGAAAAAAGCCCAGCTTTTGGTTTTTCGAAAGGCGTCGTCTATGACCATTTACCTGGGTACCTGGAGCCTTCGCTGGTTCAGCATCTGGGGGAAACTGAGGGCCCCCCGGGTGAAGTGGTTTACATGTGAATTTCGGGGGGTGTCAACCTGTCCCGGCTTTAACCGGTAGTGGTCCCGGGCTCACATATTTGGGCTGGTTTGAGTCGGAAAATATTTTAGTCAGCGTATAACCAGAGCCCTGTTTGGGTTTCATACTTACGAGGCCCGGGGTTAACCTCCAATCCTGACGAAGGGCCCCATCATGAAGGCGCCCAGGTCTTCGTAGCGGAAGAAAAACTGGCGGCCTAATTTCAAGCTGTGGATAAGCCCCTGGCGTACCAGGGTCCTGATGGTTTTAACGGAAACATCGAGCAATTCCGCAGCATCCTTGGTGGTCAAGAGCTTTTCCTGGTGGTCGACGTCGATCATGGTTTTAACCTCCGCTATTTTGGGTTTGTTTAATTTGGTAGTTGCTTTTCTTGATCAAGCCCACCTTCTTACGGCAGTGTCAGGCTTTCGCCATTGGGGCTCGGCAAACTCCAGAGGGATTTGATCTCCTCGAGAACTGCACCTAGAAAAGCCCCGGTTTTTTTTGCACACAGGAGCAGGTTCAGCGCGGAGTAAACCTGATCGATGCGGGGTTTGTTTGGGGAGATTGAGAATCTGGAGGGTTTATAGACTGGAGGTAACTTCCAGTGGACTATCGGATTTCTCTTAAATCGGCTTCAGTAGTCCCTTACGGCTTGGCTTGGAGGTACTGTCGCGCTGATATGCGCAGAGGGACGCTTTGAGGCCGCGGGGAGGGATTTGCTAATCCCGATAATAAAACCAAAAGCTTCGAACCGCCGAGAATTCGGCTTGAAATGGATAGTTACCTAGGCCTATTTCTTCTATTCGATGCTTCATCGTTATATACTAGTAGTAAAGATGGGGGAGGAATTCGGCGTGGAATCTGTATTGCAAGGTATCTGCTTGCGATTATATTGGTGGATATGTCGACATTATAGAGTTTTATTAGCGGCTATATTAGGTTTAACCACGGGTATGTTGGTAGGGAAATGCGGTTCTTGGGATTGATTTAGAGATGGTTGACGGGGGCTTAGAAACCAGAGGTGATACTCCGAAAAATGTTTAGGTCTGCTTTTTCTGCCTGTCCAGCCTGGTGCATTTTTTGGGGTTGAGGATGAAGGTGAGATTTCCGAATCCATCCCTCTCGACATCGTCCAGCAGATACCCCAGTCCTTTGGCAGTGGTATAACATTCATCCAACGTTTCGTTCAGTCTGGAGATGTGCCTGCTCTCTTGGAGACTTTTTAACCACAATCGTTCAATGAGCTTGTTTTCACTGATAATGGTCGGACTATTATTCTTGGTGATTAGCCACTCGATAAAAAGCAAAATTGCCTTTTTAAATCTGTTCTTCTTAAGATATTTCTGGATGTCCTGAACCAGGGTTTTGGATTTGAGCACATAAAATTCTTTTACGATATCTTTAAATATGGGGTGGAATACTAATACAACATTTCTTTTTCTGACTCCTTTAATTAATGAATTATTATTATCAATAATAATAGGGCCTTCATAATAAAGCCATCGGTTAATACTCTTGAGGTAGTATGTTATATTCAATTGTTTCTCGCACAATAATCTTAATGCTCGTTTGGGTATTATGGCCTGCTGGCCTTTATAGCCAAAACCTGATGGTTGGTTCCCATAATAACAATCAAGATATTCATTCCAGGAGAAGGATAGAACCGGAGTGGTCTTTAAACGCTTCCAGTACTTGTTATTTTTGTTCTCTATGTTCTTTGGTTCTTCATTGCCTTTATAGTTAGTCTGCGCCAAGAGTAGGGTGATGGTGGAAAGAGCCCGCGATTCTTCCATAGACAGGTCCCATCCTCGACCTTTTCGTTGAGGGTTCTTAAATCTATGCAACTCCAAGAAAAGGCCGACTTTGTATAAATCTGGCCGAAACTGGTCCATGATCAAAAAAATCCTCTCTTGTCACTAACCTTCAAGACGCGCCCGTCAAAGCCCAGGGTCACTATTTTCCCGGCCGGGCCACCCCGATTTTTGAGGATGTGCACCTGCAGATTTGCTGGGCCGTTCTCGTAATGAAAGCTTTCCTCATTTTCCGTCGATTCGTTGTGGAGACCCAGCACGACATTGGCGTCTTGTTCGAGATCGCCAGACTCCCGGAGAGAATGGAGGGTCAATTTACCTGTACGGGACGCATCTCTCCCCAATTGAGCCCCTACAATTAGGGGGATATCCCCTTTTTTCGCACTATTCAGGAGCAACTCCGAAACTATTTTTATTTCCAAATAACGGGCCGTTGGTCGGAATTCTCTTCCCAACGGAATCTTCTGAATGTAATCAATAAAGACGGCGCCGGTCTGCTGATCCCGACCGAGTTCCGTAAGGACTAAGGCTAACTCTTTTCCAGTATATGTCTCGTCGATGATAAACAGCCTCATAGAGTCAGGGTCTGTAAAGCCTTTAAATTCTTCAATGGCCCTGTTTATAACGACTTTGCCTCGTTTTTTCTTTCCCTTGAAACAGTCCTTCAGGTGAGCGAGGTAGGCGTTGAGGTTGTCCTTGTCGTGTAACACCTCCCCAGCCATGATCATAATAAGCTTGGCGGTGATGTACTTCTGGGCCTCTTCGTAGCTAAAAAAATAAAATTTGTAGTCTTTATTGGCCGGGTTTCTTAACATGTTAACCAGGAGGTTGAGCTGAAAGGAGGTCTTCCCGTGGGAGGGTCTCCCGGCCACCACCGTAATTGCTCCCCGGGGTATCCGGAGATGTTGGTCCAGGGCCTTGTAGCCGGTCTGGCGACCGGGACGCATCCCTATAAGGTCCCTGCCGAAGTCCTTCCAGCTGTAGCATTTGAGTTCGGTGCAGATAATTGACGAACGGGTGTCTTCAGCTGTCTGAGCTTGACCCTTGGAGGACATGGATTTTGCCTTTCCCAGCAGCGGCCTTCCCGTGCCCATAAAGGGTAGGCATGCCAGTTCGATGTGAAGAAAAGATTTCTTAGGGCGGGAAATAGTTTTGAGATCCGGGGGAGTGCTCGGGCTAACCTGGAGGTGGTTTCCTGGTGGGACTGGCTGCAGGGGAAAATTTATCTATGGTCAGCGTCATCCTTAGCAACCTCATTTTACTTGAGTAGGGCCACGGAAGTGAACGGCGGTTTACTTTACCCCCCAAGTCTCCCGTCGCTTTTCCATACCACGGGCCAATTTTGGGGTCAAGCCAATATTACGGGCTCTGAGCCCGTTGAACCGAAAGATTCCTCCTCTCTTGCCCCAATGGCACCGGCAGGGACACTTCGCCCCTGCCGGCGGTTCTGGTCAGCCGATCAAGACTTGGCTTCCCTTTTCACCTCCCCTGGCGGCAGGTCGATGGCCCCTGGGGGTAAAAGGGCCAGGAACCGGAGGAAATCAAAGGTCACCCCAGGCAGCCGAACGGGGTTCATGATGAGGTATGACGGATCCCCAAAAACTTCATAGGATCCTCTCCGAAACCTCTGGCAATCCACTGGGGTAGAATCTCCCCTGCCAGTGCGGAGTTCCAAGGCCATGCCATTGCAGTGAATAGTCAAGGGATGGGCGCCATCGGGGGCAAGGAAAAAGCGGATCTTCCTCCCCTGCTCCGAAATGCAGGCAACGGTGAGGGGAAGATATCCTTCTTCCTCCAAATGGCCCAGAAATGCTTCAGCCTCTCCACTCCCTGGCTCGAGCACCACATAATGAGAGAGGTCAAGGGTCCCATCCCCAAGGCCCCCGATCTTCTCCATGTCCTGATTGAACTTCTCAAAAGACCGGTACAACATATACTTTCCTCCTTCTAAATTGGGCTAAGCCCCGCCATTTAAGGCGATTGATCCATCTCTGTAAGTTGTGCCTCGTCCTGCGGCTCTTCCTGGCCCGAAGGCTGGAAACAAATACTTTTGCTGCAGAGGCTCCAGTTAAGGCGCACATTTTGTCGCATCGTGGCAGTTAACGTTCCTGCATCAGCTTCACCTCCTCAGCCTTTTAGTTGATTACTTTTCTTCTTGAACCAAGCCCAAATCCGCCTGGGTTTTCGACCTGGTTGACCGTGTACCAGCCTCCGGTTCTCAAGTGGCTGATCCCGGATCGCCTCTCAGTCGACGGTTATCCGGCCAGGCGATGGCCTGAGTGGGTTGGGGG
>CAWKEQ010000033.1:0-111275 GCA_963848565.1 uncultured delta proteobacterium | reverse complement strand
TTTAATCTTGCTCAGGTCCATCTCACCCCGGCCGGCCTGGTGAGCCCGGGTGATATAGCCGATATCCGCGGGTTTCATGCCGAACAGTCCGGTGCCCAGGGCGTCCAGGGCCACGGGGTCGGCGCCGGCGAACACCAGGTTCTTCACGGCCACGTCCTCGATGCGGCCGCCCTTGGGGCCGTTGCGGAGCAGAATGCGGGTGGCGTCCAGGACGTGGAGGTCGGGGCGCAAAATCAGGTTCATGTCGGCGATATTCTGGTGCAGGCCCACGTGGATGCGGCCCCGCCAGGGGCCGATGGCCCCCATCATGTTCTTCAGGCACATGGTGAGGCGGGCCTCGGAGTGCTGCTTGGCCACCGGGATATTGATGAAGCGGTCCGCCTCCAAAATATCTTTATAAAAAGACCATTTTTTCAAGGCCCTGGCCTTCTCGATCCGGACCTCCACAAAATTTCGTTCATCCACAAACTGCACCACCGCCCGGGGATCTTTGAGGCCTTCCACCGCGGCCTGAATCCCGGAAGTACCGTAGGCCTTCCGGGCGTCGTCGCAGGTATAGTCCAGGACCTTCACCTGCTTGGCCCCGGCCTGGAGGCACAATTCCACCACCTGGCGCACCACCGCCGGGTTGGCGTTGGCCGCCATCTCCGGGGGCCGGTCCCAGGCCATGTTGGGCTTGACCACCACCACTTCCCCGGCATTGACGAACTTTTTCATGCCTCCCAGGGCCTGGATGGTATCTCCTACCAGCTGGGCGTAATTAGTACCCTGGGCTTTGGCCACGATGGGTTGAGGGGTTTCCCGGGGGGCCATGGCCCAGACTTCCTCCGGCAACACCAGCCGGCCGGCCCCGCTTACCAGGCCTAAGGCCGCCATATATCTGACGAAATCACGACGGTGCATGTTCGCCTCCTCTCAACCCTCTAGATATTTTCTAGTCTAAACAGAGCCAGGTAAGTTTGCAAGTTTTTCTTGACAAGGAGACCAAAACCGATTATTGACTTAATGGTCATTTCAATGACCGAATAGTCATTACACTATGCTTGAGAGCGAACTGTTCGGGCAGTTCGTGGAAAATGCCGCCGCCTGTCCCGGGCGCCGATCAGAGAACATTTGACCAATGCCAGCCTCCCCCAAAGCCACCAAGAAAGAAATCGTCACCGCCTTCCGCACCCGGGAGATCCTGGCCGCGGCCCGGCAGCTGTTGGACCAGCGCGGCCTGGAAGCCATGACCATGGAGGAGATCGCCGCCTCCGCCGGGGTGGCCAAGGGCACAGTGTATCTCTATTTCCAGAGCAAAGACGATCTGCTGCAGGCCCTCCTCACCCGGGTGGGGGAAAATATTCTCCAGGACATAGAGGCCTCTCTGCTGGCCCCCGGGACACCTGCGGAAAAGTTGATCCGCATGGTGTCGGTCCTCCTGGAATATCTTAACCGGGAGCGGCTGTTGTTTCCCATCTATGCCCGGGAATTGCTCCGGGGGAAGCGGGCCTCCCGGGAAGGATTCTGGACCCACTACCAGGAGTTGGAAGAGAAATTTGTCGCCCTGGTGACAAGCCTCTTTGCCGAAGGTATTGCCGCCGGTCAGTTTATTCCCGCTAATCCCCGCCTCCTCACCTTTTTGGTCCGGGGGCTAGTCAGGGCCACCGGCTACTATCAGGAGGCCGAAGGGCAGGTCGACGCCGCTAAAGAGGCCTTACCGGTTATTCTTGCCCTCCTCTCCTCCGGTTTGATCCGGGAAAAGCAATCGTTAGCGGAGGAAGCAGTGCTATGACGGCCAGAAACTTCGGGCTCGGGCTCGGACTCTTACTGATCCTGTGGGCTGCGATGGTCTTGCCGGGCGGGACCGCCGAACCCCCGGCGACCCACCTGGATTTGAAGGAAGCCCTGCGCCTGGCCTGGAAGGCCAACCCCAATTTGCAGATCAGCCGCCTCCAGGCCCTCATCGCCGGCGAGCAGGTGGTCCGGGCCCGGTCCGGGCTGCTGCCCCAGGTCAAAACCCAGGTGAGCCAGACCATTTACGATGATCCCCTGAAGTTTAGCATTTCGGGCGGGGGGATCAGTTTTCCCCAGACCAACCGGAACTTCTGGGGCAGCCAGACCTCGGTGAATCAGTTGCTCTTCGACTTCTGGGGCACCCCGTCCAAGTATATGGCGGCCATTAAGGGGCATCAAGCCAGTCTTCTGGACACCTCCCAGACCCGGGACAACGTCTTTCTGACCGTGGCCCAGGGCTACTTCAAGACCCTCCGGGCCAAAAAGATGGTGGAAGTGGCCAAGCAGAATGTCCTTGACCTCAAGGAGCATCTCCGCATTGCCCAGGACCAGTACCAATTTGGCATCGTGACCATGAACGACGTGCTCCAGGCCAAGGTGTCCCTGGCCGACGCCCAGCAGAACCTGATCGTGGCCCAAACCGATTTTATCGACATCCGGTCGACGCTGAACAAGGCCTTGATGCTCCCCGTGACCGCCCCCACGGTCCTGAAGGATGAGAAAGTCGATATCAAAGCCTGGGCCCTGGGAGAAGCCACGGAGGTCGCCTTGAAGCACCGGGCCGATCTCAAGGCCTCCCAGGAGCGCATCCATGAACAGGAAAAGGTGGTGGTGGAGACCCGGGCCCAGTACTTTCCCCAGTTTGGCGTCCAGGCCGGGCATTTCTACCAGGTAAACAATAGCCTGCTCCACAATCACCAGTGGTTCGCCATCTTTGCCATGAACTGGAACATCTTCTCAGGTTTGGACACCAAGGCTGCGGTCTCCCAAGCCAAGCTCAAGGTGCAGCAACTCCAGGAGCAGCATAAGGATATGAATGAGCAGGTCCAACTTGATGTCCAGACCGCTTACCTGAAGATTAAAGAGACCGTGGACCGGATCAGGACCACGGAAACCGCGGTGACCCAGGGCGAGGAAAATCTGCGCCTCAACGAAGAGCGCTATAAAGAAAGCGTCGGGACCGCCACCGACGTCATCGACGCCGATACCCTCTTGACCCGGACCCGGGTCAATTACTGGACCGCGGTGTACGACCACCAGATGGCCAAGGCCCAGATGCTCTGGGCCATCGGTGGCATCAATGAACTTCTCCCCCAGGAGAGCCAGCTGCGCCATGTTCCGTAAACTTCTTATCCGCATCGGCATTGTCCTCCTGGTCTTCCTCATGGTGGGGGCAGGGATCGCCTACTGGAGGCACATCCATATTTTCGTCAGCACCGACGACGCCTACGTGGCCGGTTATATGGGGGCCATTTCGCCCCGGGTGGATGGGCGAGTGGCCAAAATTCTGGTGGACAACAACCAGCACGTGACTCCCGGCCAGGTCCTGGTGACCCTGGAGCCCCAGGATTATGATACCGCGGTGGCCCGGGCAGAGGGCAACCTGGGCCGTCTGCGCCAGGAACTGGCCCAGGCCTACGTCCGCGTATCCACCGCCAAGACCCGGATACACCAGGCGGAAGCCAATTTCAAGATGGCCGGCCTCGATAAGAGCCGCTATACCAGCCTGTTTGAACGCCGCACCATCCCGAAACAGACCCTGGACCAGGTGGAAACTCGCTATCGGGTCACCCAGGCGGAGCTGAACAAGACCCAGCGGGACCTTAAGGAATCCCTGGCCGCCATCGGCGGTTCCACCGACATCCCCCTGGACGAGCAGCCGGCCATCAAGGAAGCCAAAGCCAGACTGGAGCAGGCCCGCCTCAACCGGGGCTATACCAAGATCACCGCCCAGATCGAAGGCTACATCACCCGGCGGCAGGTGGAAGTGGGCAACTGGGTCAAGACGGGACAGCCCTTGATGATGCTCGTGCCGTTAAACACGTCACAGCTCTGGATCCAGGCGAATTATAAAGAGACGGAACTTACCCATATGTATATCGGCCAGCCCGCCCGGATTCAGGTGGACGCCTACCCCGAAGTCGAATTTAACGGCAAGGTGGATTCCATCATGGCCGGCACCGGCTCGGCCTTTTCGCTCCTGCCCCCGGAGAACGCCACCGGCAACTGGGTCAAGGTGGTCCAACGCGTCCCGGTCAAAATCACGCTGATTTCGCCCTTTCCCGCCAACCGGCCCCTGCGCCTGGGGATGTCCGCCGAGGTTATCGTCGACACCCGGGAGCGCACCGGCAAACGGTTATTGGGGCCAGCCGAGGGGCAGTTGTCTCATAAATAAACCAGGCGGCTTCATGTTCCGTCGTGCTCGGGGCGCTTAATTTCAGTGTGCTGCTGCGCAGTGCGCACCCTACATTTCCGGCCGCCACTCCAACTTTGAACCTTGAACCTTGAACTCTTCGAAGCAAGAACCCGAGATGACCACTCCTAACAACGACTCCCCGGTGGCGGTCAACAAATGGCTGGTCACCTTCGCAGTTATGGCCGGCACCTTCATGGAGATCGTCGACACCACGGTGGTCAACGTGGCCCTGCCCCATATCGCCGGCAGCCTGGCCTCCTCCGAGGACGAGACCACCTGGATCCTGACGGCCTACCTGGTCTCCAACGCCGTTATCCTGCCCATCACCGGCTGGCTGGCGGCCCTCTTCGGCCGCAAGCGCTTTCTGATTCTCTGCATCGCCCTGTTCACCGTCAGTTCCATGATGTGCGGCATGGCCACCAGTTTGGGGATGCTCATCGTCTTCCGTATCATCCAGGGCGTCGGCGGCGGGGCGCTCCAGCCCATCTCCCAGGCTATTCTCCTGGAAACCTTCCCGGTGCAGGAACGGGGCATGGCTATGGCCATCTGGGGCATCGGAGTGATCATCGCCCCCATTGTCGGGCCGGTCATGGGGGGCTGGGTCACCGATAACCTCACCTGGCGCTGGGCCTTCTACATCAACCTGCCCATCGGCCTGTTGTCCCTGATTCTCACCTGGCTGTTCATCTTCGACCCGGATTACATCCGGCGCCAGCGGGCCGGCAGCATCGACTACTGGGGGCTGGGGCTCTTGATCGTGGGCCTGGGAGCCCTCCAGGTGGTGCTGGACAAAGGGGAGCGGGACGACTGGTTCTCTTCCGCCTTCATCACCCGCCTGGCCATCATCGCGGTGGTGGGTTTAGCGGTCCTGATCTATCATGAGCTCAAAACCCGGCACCCGGTGGTGGATCTCCGGCTCTTCAAGGAGCGGAACTACGCCTCCGGGGTGACCATCATGTTCTTTTTCGGGTTTGTCCTCTACGGCAGCATCATGCTCCTGCCCCTGTTCCTCCAGACCCTCATGGGCTACGACGCCACCCTGGCGGGCTGGGCCCTGGCCTTCGGGGGCATCGGCTCCCTGATGATCATGCCGGTGGTGGGCCGGCTGACCATGGTGGTCGACAGCCGCAAAATAATCTTTGTGGGCCTGTTACTCAACGCCTACGCGGTTTATCTCATGAGCGGCTACACCACCACCATTGATTTTCATCACGCCTGGTGGCCCCGCTTCGTCCAGGGGTTTGGCCTGGGGGCCACCTTCGTATCCCTCACCACCCTCACCATGTCCCGCATCTCCCAGGAGAAAATGGGCAACGCCACCGGCATCTTCAACCTGATGCGCAACCTGGGGGGCTCCTTCGGCATCGCCACGGCCACCACCCTTCTGGCCCGGCGGAGCCAGTTCCATCAGAGTCGCCTGGTGGAGCACCTCACTCCCCTGGCCCAGCCGTTCCTCGACTGGCAGCACCACCTGTCCCAGGCCTTGCCGGATTTGGGGACCAGTTGGCAGTGGTGGAACGCTCCCCAGGCCATGGCCAGCCTCTACCAGGAAGTCCAACGCCAGGCGAGAATGCTGGCCTTCTGCGACGATTACTGGTTTTTCACCATCGTCTTCCTCTGCCTGCTGCCCCTGGTCTTCCTCATGCGCCGCACCCCCAAGCTGGCCGTCGCCGAAGATCCGGGGGGCGAACCCCTTCCTTGATCCGTCGCACTCTGGTATGCTTCCTGGATAACGGCCAGTTTCCGGCCGGGTGATGATCTCCGCCGCCTGAGGGCGAAAAGGATGCATAGTTGCGCCTCGTCAATCTTATTCTGCTGCTGATCGCCTCAATTTTCTTCGTCTGGATTCTCAACGAGGTAGGGTGGGATATCCTGGGGCATTATCTCTGGCAGGTGGGATGGTATTGGCCGCTGCTCCTGCTGCCCTACGGGGTGGTCAACTGGCTGGAAGCCTGGTCCTGGAAGTATATCCTGGTCCACCCGCCGGCCAAGACCACGGTGAGCCGCCTCTTCTGGCTGCGTCTCGGGGGAGAATCCCTGAACCAGCTCACTCCCACCGCCAGCCTGGGGGGCGAACCCTTTAAGGCCACCCGGCTCCAGGCCGACGGCGTGCCCCTCGAGGTCGCCAGCGCCTCGGTGGTGATCGTCAAAGGCATCCTGGTCCTGAGCCTGGCGCTGTATATCTTTACCGGGTTGGCCTTGGCCCCCATCTATTTACCCGAGGTGGCCAAGCACATGCTGTTCTTATGCCTGGCGGCCCTGGGTCTGGCGGCCGCGGGCATCGCTTTTGTGGTGGCCCAGCGCCGGGGTCCCTGCGGCAACAGCTTTCGCTTCCTCTCCCGGCGCGGCTGGCTGCCCCACTTTCTCAGGGATCAGGAGGGCTTTTTAGAAGGTCTGGACACGGCCATGTCCCAGTTCTACCGGCAATATCCGTCCCGGGCCCTGCTGGCTTTTGCCCTGTTTTTCATCAGTTGGCTGCTCCATTCGGTGGAGGTCTTCCTGATTTTCTGGCTCCTGGGCCATCCCATCAGCTGGGGCCTGGCGGTCTGCCTGGATGCCCTGGCCATGCTCTTCACGGCCCTGGGGTTTTTCATCCCCGCGGCCATGGGAGTCCAGGAGGGGGGCAACATCCTTCTGGCCCTGGGCTTTAACCTGGGATTTACTCTGGGCGCGGCCTTCAGCATCCTCCGGCGTATCCGGGAAGCCTTCTGGCTCTGCCTCGGCCTCGTGGTCGTCTGGCGGGAAAAGTGACCTGGAGCCCCAAGCCAATCGGTGCCCGCGCGACTCCTTCAAGATAACCTGCACCTATCAGATAATTTCTCTCAAGATGGAACATAGAGAGCGGAGATCAACTCTTTGAGTTTTATCCTGAGCTCTTTGATTCATCGAGCCGGTTGCACATTCTGGCATAACTCGCCAAGCTCGTCAGAGATAGGGGGATGGCGGCGGATCAGCGCAAGAAAATCAACGGAAAAGCCTGGTGGATACCCTCACCTGGACGAGAAAAATTATTTGCCAATTATTGATAAAAAAAGATTGAATTTCCAGATAAATCGATTATTTTGATCAATTGGGTGGGATTTGATCACGGTCACTGCAGATTCCCGAGGTGAGCCTCCTGCCCCTCCGACTGGGTTTAGCACGACGAGCCCACCGCCATGGAGGGGGGTTGCAACCAGGTCTGGACAATGGTGGCCAATATGACCTATTGCTTCGGCAAGATTAGGGGCCGACTAGCTCTGTAGGCTTAAGGATTGACTGGTATATACCTATACTAAGCGCTATACCTTATATAGAATATCCAAAAGTGGCCAGCTTCAGAAATTAACTTTCAACACCGAAAAAGGCAAACTCTCCCGAAAGGGAAGGACGCAAAACCACCGGCCTAAAGCCTTCGGGTTAAGGTAGCGAGGTTACCGAAGTGAGAGAAAATCGCCGGATATATCGCCTCCTTTTTGCCCGCTACTCTGACAACCAACCATCCCCTGAGTCGAGTAATAACCAGGCTTGCTTGTGTAGTGCCATAAGACGAGGCACATACCGGGTAGAGGCTCGGGAAATGGCTCAGGCCCTTCTGAAAAAGTTTTTTCTCCATGAGAGGACCGAGCGAGTCCAGGCTCTGGAGAGCCTGCCGGACTTTCGCGGTCATGTTCGCCGGTCCCGGGACAACGGTCACCATATCTTTGAATCACCGCGCCGGCACCAAAACGGCATCGCCTTTCCGGTCAGGGTGAACTTGGCTAACCATCAGGACGTATCAGGGAGTCCGGAGTTCCATAGCCTCATGGTCCATGACCTCAGCGTTCCCCCTCAGAAGGAATTTGAAGAGCGAACGACCGCTCCCCCGCAAAACATGGCAACCTGCCATGAATTACGATTCGTGAGGATTATCAATCACGCACCAGGCAGGAATCTCTAACCACAATGCGTCACCAGAATTGCCTTTCTAGACTCGATGGACCCACGGCCTTAGATCTAAGCCGGTTTAACGTCGTTCTTTGGCTGAGAAGACTATAATATTCTCGATTTACGAAGGAGCAGCCTCATTGTATCCCTGGTTTTATGCAAATAATAAAGAATATCGTTATCTTCCAACATGCCCTTATTGTGGAAAAGCTCTTAATATATTAACAAAAAGTTTTGAGCTTGAGTTTAAAACTCCGAAGATTCCCCCTATTGGGTCGAAAGACTTACATCTATTTGATATTACATACAAAATTTATTCAAAAAAATATTTCATATGTGCAAATTGTGAAGGAAAATATGATTATGATACTACATCAAAAATTCCACACTTAAGAGCATTAGCTGCTTTACCATCTTCAAAGTCTTTATTGAATAATTATATAAATAACGAATTACCCAAATATCCTGCAAATACAATTTATAAAGTTATCTGGCGAGAAAATGTTTATAAGAAAAGATTGAATAGAAAATTGTATCCTACATTTATTATACACATATGCAGATCATTTAATTTAATATTTACTAAATTATATTATACCTTCCATAATATTGTTGATATTTTTACGTCTCGTTAAAAGGGTTCGGTTCTGAGCCAGGAACGGTTTAAGTTTGCTCACGAATAAATTTTAATGAATAAATGTCAATGATAATCGGAAAAATGAAAAACGCCTATTACCCTTAGCTCCGAGAATGTAATGCTTGAGATATTCGGGCAAGCATGAAGCATACGCTTGAACATCTGTGGTTCCCAGAAGCGACGATTGAAGCGCGAGCAGCATTCCGCCAAGTAACGCGGCAGGTGCCTGGGGCTGACTCCGTTATGGACTCCACGTATATCGCCTTTGATATTGCGATCAAGGGGTGGCCTCAAGGGGGAACCTTCGGCGCCTCTTTCTCCGAACCGGGAACGAGCCACTCATGACGATAGGGCAAGGCATCCCCCTGCCAATCATCAGTTTTGACTACCACTTCTGCCACCAGACGTTCTCGTAACAGGGCTTGAATCTCTTGGCCACCGACTCTGGGAACCAGGTGCATGACAGCAAATTCGGGCTTATTTCCCCACCTGCGGCGCCGCTCAGGGTGCTCTCCAGCAGCAATCCCTGTACGGCATGTGCCATTTCCCTTACTCCTAGGTGCAAAGTCAAGATGGCCACGTATGGCGATATCCGGTTAGCATCCGAGCCAGTCTCCTCTTCATGGTTCCCTGATCAGGTGGGATCACTGAAGTTCGAGCAGCATGGCTGAATCTCATCCCCACGCTCTCACCATATCCGGCCGGAGGCCCAAGCCCGGAGCCTCGATTTCTGGCCACATTGTAAACTTATCGCATTTCTTGAATAAATATTGATATGCTTTGTCTAGCGGTGCAGAAGTTCAATCCATACAGGAGGCTTGCATGAACTATAGGATCAATCAGGCCATTTGTGGTGTTTTGGCAATCCTGGCCTTGGGGTTCACTTCCCTGCCAAAGGCTGACGCATGCACTCGAGCGGTCTACCTCGGGCAAGACGACACCGTCATCACCGGGCGATCGATGGACTGGGACGAGGACATAAAAACCAACCTCTGGTTGTTCCCGCGGGGCATGAAGCGGGATGGCGCCGCTGGCCCGAACTCCCCGAAGTGGGTCTCCAAGTACGGAAGCGTGATCGCCTCCGGTTACGACGTGGGCACCGCGGACGGCATAAACGAGAAGGGGTTGGTCGCCAATATACTGTATCTGGCCGAATCGGACTACGGTAAGCTCGACGGCAAGCCCCCCCTTTCGATCAGCATTTGGGGGCAGTATGTGTTGGACAACTTTGCCACCGTTACCGAAGCCGTGGAGGCCTTAAGCAAGCAGCCATTTAGGATAATCGCGCCGAAATTGCCTAATGGCTCAGGCGCCCAGTTGCATCTGTCGATTTCGGATGTGAACGGCGACTCGGCTATTTTCGAATACCTCGCAGGCAAGCTGGTTATCCACCACGGCAAGCAGTACCAGGTAATGACCAACACCCCGAGTTTTGACCAGCAGCTCGCCTTGAACGCCTATTGGGCAAACATTGGCGGCCTATCTTTTCTCCCGGGTACGAACCGCGCCGCCGACCGATTTGCGCGTGCGTCGTTTCTGATCAAGGCAATTCCGAAAACCGTGGACCCAAACTACATCAAGGCGGTGCCGGGCGGGACCTATGCCAATCAAGCAGTGCTCAGTGTACTCAGCGTGATGCGCAGTGTCAGCGTGCCGCTTGGCATCACCACCCCCGGCCAGCCGAACATCGCATCAACGGTCTGGCGCACGGTGGCGGACCAGAAGAACAAGGTTTATTTTTTCGATTCGGCCACCAGCCCCAATGTATTCTGGGTGCCACTGGCGGAGCTTGACTTGAAGGAAGGCGCCCCGGTGAAGAAGCTCGTACTCACCGGAGGCGAGGTTTATGCCAACAGCGCGGCAAGCAAGTTCGAGCCGGCTCAGCCGTTCGCGTTTCTGCCCGCTGCTGCCAAATGAGCGCCTGACCTGGTTGAGCTTGGATATTAAGCTGGGTGGGATCTCTTTTGAGAAGAGGCCAAATGGTAACATAACCGATTCGAGTGGCGTGGGGAAATCTCATCCCCACGCTCTTACCTACTTATAATATATCTCTCTTCTGCACAGCCTTTTGATCACCATAAGGAAGCTTGACTCGATGCCATAGCCCTTGCTACTGGCAAAACTACCAATTCATTGAAAAGAGTTGTCGAGAGGATATGCAGAACGAAACGCCATCAGCTCCCGCCGAACAACTGCACGCCTACTTCTTCGCCTTTGAACAACCCTTCCACTCCCAGGGGGATCATCACCAGGCCGTCGCTCTTGACCAGGGGGGAGAGGAGCCCCGAAGGCCCCAGGACCGGGTCGGCCCACAGGGTTGCATCCTCCCGGCGCAGGCGCACCCGGACATAGTCTTCCCGGCCCGTGGCGCCGGCCAGGTTCCGGGACAGCACCGCAGGTCACGGCGCCCCCCCAGGGAGGCTGGCCGGTCAGGCCCGCCAGGCGCAGCAGCAGCGGCCGGCCCAGCACCTCCATGACCACCGCGGCCGAGGCCGGGTGCCCCGGCAGCCCCAGGAGGGGCTTGGCGGGCGTCTGCCCCAGGGCCGCCAGGATGGTGGGCTTGCCGGGCCGGAGGGCCACCCCGTGCACCAGGATCTCGGCGTCGGGCAGGTCCTGGATGGCAGTGAGCGTCAGGTCCCGGACGCCCACGGAACTGCCGCCGGAGATCAGGATCAGGTCGGAGGCCTCCAGGGCTGCGGCCAGGGTTTCTCGTAACGACTTGAAATCGTCAGGAATAATGCCGAGCATCAGGGGCAGGCCGCCCCATTCGGCCACCTGGGCCGCGGCCAGATAGGCATTGGAATCCCGCACCTGGCCCAGCCCGGGTTTTGCGGCCAGGGGGACGATCTCATCCCCGGAAGAGATGATGGCCACCCGGGGCCTTTGATAAGCCGCCAGGCGCCTGATGCCCAGGGCGGCCAGGAGGCCGATCTCCTGGGGGCGCAGCCGCCGGCCGGCCGGAAAAAGCTTCTCGCCCCGGGCCACGTCCTCCCCGGGGGCCAGCACATTTTCGCCGGGGGCCACGGCCCGGCGCACCTCCAGGGTGCCGTCCGGGTGCTCGGCGGTGTATTCGATCATCACCACCGCATCGGCGCCCGGGGGCAGCATGGCCCCGGTGGCCACCCTCAGGGTCTCACCCCCGCCCACTCCCCGGGAAGGGGCCACGCCCATGGGCACCTCGCCCTTGATTTCCAGGTACTGGGGCGCGCCGGCGCCGGCCCCGAAGGTGTCCCGGGCCCGGACCGCGTAGCCGTCCATGGTGGCGCGCAAAAACCCCGGCACGTCCTCCGGCGCCAGGATGGGCCCAGCCAGGACCCGGCCCCCGGCCTCGGCCAAATCCAGTTCCTCCACCCCCACCGGGGCAAACCGGTCATAAAGGGCCAGGACTTCTTGGCGGGTTTGGAGGCGGAAGAATTCTAAGGGTGGCATTTACTTTTATCATAGGCAGCCAGAAAATCTGCTCGGGAAATTCCTACCTGGGTGCAGATGGTTCTCAAAGTGGAAGCTTTAATATAAATGCTCGGTACAGCTGAGCTTGGGCATTAACTCCAGAGTCGTTCCCAAGTCAGACCTTGGGAACGAGTTGAAATAGCACAGGCGGGACGCCTGTGCCACCAAGGCATATTATTGATCCGGGATGGTGGGGCCGCAGGCCCCGGTTCCCCTCTATGGGGTTGGGGGATGGGGTTTCCTCTCGTTCCCAAGCTCCAGCTTGGGAACGCCACTTGTTTGCGAAGCTCCGCTTCGCATGATGGTGCGTAAGACGCACCCTACCTTTACTTTTGGGGTTAGGGAAAGGCGGCAGGGGCCACTTACGAAAAAGCCCCTGGCCCCCTTCCCCAGTAATTCTCCTCTATTCCCGCGAAAAAATCCGCACGTCCACCGCGAAGAGGCCCTTCTCGTAGAGCAGCAGCGGGTTGAGTTCGATCTGGTCCAGTTCCGGGTGTTTGCCGGCGAAGATAGCCAGGGCCTTCATGGCGGCCACCAGGGCCTTGGTGTCCCGGGGGGGTTGGCCCCGGTAGCCGGTGAGCAGGGGGTAGCCCTTCACCCGTCTGATCAGGTCTTCCAGTTCGGCGTCATCCGCGGGCAGGATACAGAAGGCCACGTCCTTATAGATCTCGGCGTTGATGCCGCCCAGGCCGAACATCAGGGTGGGGCCGTACTGGGGGTCGGTGATGATGCCCAGGATGACTTCCAGGCCGCCGGGTTTGGCCATGGGGGAGATGCTGACGCCGTGGACGGTGACCCAGTGCTCATAGAGCCGGGTGGCGTCCATGATCTCCTGGTAGGCCTGGCGCACTTCCTCGTCATTTTCCAGCCCCAGGTAGACCCCGCCCATGTCGGTTTTGTGGGCCAGTTGGGGTGAGGCGATTTTCATGGCCACCGGGTAGCCGAAGCTCGCGGGCCAGTTCCACGGCCTGCTCGGGCTCCAGGGCCAGGGGGGCGGCGGCGGCGGGAATCCCGGCTTTGGTGATCAGGGCGGTGGCTTCCGGGGGCGGGACCAGTTGAAGCCCCTCGGGGACCGCCACCGGGGGACGGCCCGGGGCCGGGGCGGGCCGGGGGTCGAACCGGAAGAACTGGGCCAGGGCTTTGATCCCCCGCTCCGGGGTGGGAAAGACCGGGATGCCGGCCTCATAGAGCTTTTGGCGCTCCTCCCGCTCCACTTCGGCCCCGCCCAGGAAGACGACCAGCTCCGAGGCGCCGGGGGTGACCTGTTGGGCGGCCCCGGGGATGGGGTCCCCGAAGATCACCACCTGGGTGTCGTACTCCTCCCGGGTTTTGTCCATCACCTGCTTATAGAGGTCCGGGGCGCTGATGGCGTCGCCGGTCAGGTCCACCGGGTTGCCCACGGCGCAATGGGCCGGGAGCATCTCCCGGAGCCGTTCTTGGAGGATGGGGCTGGGGGCAGGGACCGTCAGGCCGTTTTTCTCGGCCTCGTCGATGGCCAGAATCGCCGCCCCGCCGGAGGAAGTGCTGATCATGAGCTTCTTGCCGGCCGGCTTGGGAAGATAAGCCAGGGCCTTGGCAAAGTCGAAGAGTTCCTCCAGGGTGTCGGCCCGGTGGACCCGGTACTTGCGGAACAGGGCGTCATAGATGGCGTCGGTCCCGGCCATGGACTTGGTGTGGGACTCGGCGGCCCGGCTCCCCTGCATGGTGCGGCCGGCCTTGAGGATGACCACCGGCTTTTTTACTTCCCTCAGGGCGTCGAGGAAGTAGGAGGCCCGTTTGACCCCTTCGAGATAGAGGGCGATGACCTGGGTGTGGGGGTCCTGGTTGAAGTACATGAGCACCTCGGCCTCATCCACGTCCACCCGGTTGCCCAGGGACACGAAGCCGCTCACCCCCAGGTGTTCGGCCGCGGCCATATCCAGGAAGGCGGCGCCCACGGTGCCGGACTGGGAGGCGAAGGCGATCCGGCCCCGGGTGGTGACCAGCGGCCAGGAGGCGCACATCAGTTCATGGGGCATATTGACCCCCTGGCAATTGGGGCCGATGACCCGCATCCCGGTCTGACGGATAACCTGGGCCAGTTCGTCCTGGAGGCGCTCCCCGTCGGGGCCGGCCTCGGCAAAGCCGCCGGTGATGACGATAGCGGCCTTCACCCCCTTCTCGGCGCACTGCGTCAGGGTGGCGGCGACGATCCGGGCCGGAATCACCACCACCGCCAGATCCGGGGCCGCCGGGGTCTCACTGATGCTCTTATAGACCTTGAGGCCCAAAATCTCGTCGGCCTTGGGGTTGATGGGGTACAGCGCCCCGGGAAAGCCGCCGTTCTTGAGATTGGCCAGAATGTCATGGCCAAGTTTGCCGGGGGCGGTGGAAGCGCCGATGACCGCAACGCTTTTGGGCTTGAAGATGGGGGTCAGGCTGGCAAGGATATCCATGGGGTCTCCTGAGGATCATGCATGAGGTTAGATGCATCGATGATAAAGCAGGGATGGGTAAATGGGAAGGTGATTTTTCCCCCCGGGTCTTCCCTGCCCCTAAGATCGACGGGCGCAGGACTGACACTTACCGGTAACTTGTAGTAATTATAGCAAGTTGAGGCCTCTGCTCAACAGAGATCTCTACATGGTTGCTGTGGCGCACGGCATTTTGGGGCCTTAAGGAAAGTGATGAACCCTTCTGAGTCCGGTTACCTATCCATCGGCGACCTCCGGCAGCGACCGTTAATCGCAGATTAGCATACTATTTCAATAAGTTAAACTATTTTTTTATCTTATTTTGAATCCTATTTTTCAAAGGACTTTTGCAGAGATCTCAACTCTGTAGCAATGGTGAAAGAATAAAATTCCAATCGCATCATTTTGCAAAGTGGGACTTTGCAACCATGAGGGTTCCCAAGCAGGAGCTTGGGGACGGGATGAAAGGGCGACCCGCCGGGTCGCCCCTACGTATGGGGGCTTGGGGGGAGGGCAGGGGCTATTCGTCAAGGCCCCTGGCCCTCCCCCCAAAAACCTAACCACGCTCGGGGCGCCCGGGCGCCGGTCTATTTCTTGGCGCGGTACACTTCCTTGCCGTGCTCGCCGTCGTGGGAATGGCGGAGGGGCAAGACGCCCGCCGGGGGCCGGCGCAGCGGCTCCGGCACGTCGACGCCCATAGCGCCCTTGGCGGGGGTGACGCCGCCGTCGGCCAGCCACAGGGCTCCCGTCACATAGCTGGCTTCATCGGAGGCCAGGAAAGCATAGATGTTGGCCATTTCTTCCGGGGTGCCCCGGCGGCCCAGGGGCACCACGTCATCAATGGAATTCGCCATGGCTTCGTCCAGGGGACCGGTATCCGGACGCGTCCAGGCGGTGTCGATGGGTCCGGGGCAGATGCAGTTGGCCCGCACGCCGTATTTGGCCTGCTCCAGGGCCACGCCCTTGGCAAAGGCGTGGAGAAAACCTTTGCTGCCGCCATAAGAAGTGAATCCCGGCGAGCCGTTGAAACCCGCCTCGGAGCCGGCGCAGATAATATTGCCGCGGCTTTTCTGCAGATGCGGCAGGGCGAACTTGGTCATGAGAAAGGCCGTGCGGAGATTATTCCTTACCGTCCGGTCGAAATCCTCAATCCGGTAGTCGTGGGTTTCGGCGTTGGCGATGAAGATGCCGGCGTTGTTCACCAGCACATCGAGGCGGCCGAAGTGTTGGATGGCGAGAGCCACACAGGCCCGGGCCGCGGTTTCTTCGGCCACATCGCCGAGATAGGCGACCGCCTGGCCTCCGCCGGCCACGATGGCCTCCGCCACCTCCCGGACCGGATCGGTGGGCAGGCCGTTCAAAACCAAGCGGGCCCCTTCCCGGGCGAACTTATGGGCGATGGCCTCGCCAATGCCGGTGCCGGCGCCGGTGATAATCGCCACCTTGTCCTTTAACCGCATACGTGTTCACCTCTTAAGCCCGGGTTAGCCGGAGCCCGGAGCAGGCCAAGTTTTCATTCATAAAGATCATGCCTCTGTATATCGAGTCGCAATCACAAAACGCTGAATTGCAGGGGCGGGCCTAGCGCCTGCGCCCTGACTCAAGGGCGGACACATAGGTCCGCCCCTACGAAAAATTGCCGTCTGCCTGGGACCTGGTATGAAACCATGGAACGCTCAAGAGCCGCGGCGCGGTTCACCGGATCGGCGACCTTGAATGGTCCTGTCGTGTCGGAATTAAGGGGCTATTCTCTCTAGCCCCAGGCTGAGACCAGCGGCGTCACAGCCTGGAAAGCCTGTGCTACCCGAGGGTTAGCCCGTTTTAGGCACGCCCAGTTTATGCAAGATGTCCTCCATCAAGCACCACTTGGTGAAGGCCGACTGGAGCAGGTTGGCGCCGACAAAGGCGGTGAACAGGTGCCAGTAGGGGCTGTAAAGATAGCCCAACAGCAGGGACAGCAGAATGAAACTCCCGGCGATAGTGCGGATATAATTCTCCATGGTCATGGCGATTTCTCCGATTTGGATGCACATGATGAAACATGAACAAAAGCCATGGTGCGCCATGCGCACCCTGCATTTTCTGGCCGATAGCCGACCGCTGACCGCTTTTTCATCTTTTCCTCAATAAGACTGCGGCACTGACCAGGCGGGCCCTAAGGCCCGCCCCACCTTCAGCGGTTTCCCGCCTCAATACAGCCGGCTTATGAGCTTCCCCTGGCGGTAGAGGGAGATGTAGCTGTCCTGGGAGACGCAAACGCCCAGGACGTCCGGGGCGTAGGCCGAGAACTCCCGGGTCACCTGGTGGCGCATGCCGCCGCCCAGGTCGTCCTGGTCCGGGAGCAGGCAAATGTTGGCGGGTTTCAGGCGGGCCCGGAACTGGCAGGCCTCCAGCCGGTCATTGAAGATCACTGCGCCGTCGGACTTGGCCAGGCCGGCAAGATGTTGGAGCCACGGTTCGGCAACGGGCGCCGGGGTCTCGAGGCGCACCTGGTTTTCAATGGGGGTATGGGGGTCATTAAGCTGGGTCTGGCTCACCCCCAGGAGAAAGATGGCCCCGTGGCCGCTACGGCGCACCACCTCCAGCAGGGCCTTGAGGCGGGGCATGGTCCCGCCCCCGGGAAGCTTGCAGCCGGCGCAGACCTCTTTTAACTGGCTCTCCAGTTCCTGCCAGAAGATGTCCTGGAACAGGGGGATATGGAGATGTCCCTGGCGATATTCCAGGAGGGAGAGGCGGATACGGGGGTTTTGGCGGCCCTTCAAAGCCACCCAAAAGCTGATCTGGCCCCGGCTGGAGATGGTGGCCAGGGGCAGCACGGTGCGCCAGGCGGCGGCAGTGGTGAGCTGGCGCTGAGCGCCCTGGATAAGCTTGAGCAGACCTACGATCCGGTTGTTGTAGGTGGCCAGAAAGATGGAGCGGCCATTGGCGTTGAGGAGGAACTGCCGGAGCCCCTGGAGACCCTGGTCCAGGGAGGTATGGTTGGCCTCAAGGAACCACAGGAGGGAGGGCCAGTGCTGCCGGTAGTACGAAAGGGGCCGGTAGTTGCTCAAAATCGCAAACCCGGTGAAGAGGCGCTCTCCCTCCACCGCATAGTAGAGCAGACGCTTGAAGAGGCGCCAGGCCCGAATGATGGCCTCCTCCCGCACCTTATCCACCATGCCGCAGCGGCGCAGACCCGCGGCGGTGTAGAGCATGGAGCCGATATAGGGGTTGTCCTGGGCGTCCAGCTTGATGGTGGCGCAGGGCGCCTGGGTGAGGCTCTGGAGATAGTCCGCCACCACCTGTTCTTCCAGGGAGTAGGGAGTAAAAGGATAGGGCCCCCCCTCTCCCTGGCCCGCCAGAGACAGGTGCATGATCACCAGCCGCCCGAAGAGCATGCTGAGAAACCGGCAGTGGAAGGGGGAGAGCAGGAAGGCGGTCTGGGTGGTGCGCAGCCGGAAAAAAAACTGAAAATCCGCCAGGTCCAGGCGGATGACGTGATAAATGACCTGCTGATTTTCCGTCAGGTTAGGATAGATGAAGCCCCTGACTTCCATGAAGTTCGCCTGCAGATAGGTGGTAAAGCAGGGGAAGAGCTCCCGGCCGCCGGAGGCCTCCAGCGCTTCCAAGTCCGGACGGTCCAACCACTCCACGGTGCAGGTGGTGATGTCGTGGATCAGCCGCAAGACCTCGGGAGTGCTAATCAGGAAGTCGAGCCGGGAGGCGAGGAGTTCCCGATTCTGGAGGCGAGGTTTAACCATAGGGCGCCGATTTTCCTTATCATGAGGTAATGGCAACGGGACCCTTGCCGAACAATCCCTAATTAATAAATAATAATCACCTTTTTGCGAAGCGCCAGGGGTGGTTCAAGAGCGCAACCGGAGCTCCCGGCAGAAGGCGGCCAGGTCCCGGCAATGGCTCCGGGCGGAACCGGCGAGAGCGGGCCAATCCAGGGTGGTAAACTGCCGGTCCGTCAGGAGCCAGCGCCCCCCCACCATGACGTGCCGCACGTCGGCGGCCCGGGCCGCATAGACCAGATGCGAGTAGGGGTCGTAGAGGGGGGTGAGGTGGGGCTGATTCACGTCCACCACGATCAGATCGGCGGCTTTGCCGATCTCCAGGGTCCCGGTGATGTCGCCCAGGCCCAATACCCGGGCGCCGTCCCGGGTGGCCAGGGCCGCAACCCGGGCTGCGGGCATGAGGGTCGGGTCACGGCCCCAGACCTTGTGGAGCCGGGCCGCCAGGCTCATTTCGCCCCAGAGGTCCAGGTTGTTGTTGGAGGCGGCCCCATCCGTCCCCAGCCCCACCGTCACCCCGAGCTTGAGCAGAGCGGGGATGGGCGCGACGCCGGCGGCCAGCTTCAGATTGCTTTCGGGACAGTGACTGACTTTCACGCCCCGGCGGGCCAGGAGTTCCTGATCGCCGGGGGACAGCCACACGGCATGGACCGCCACCGTCAGGTCATCCAGGACGCCCAGATGGTCGAGGTAGGCGCCCGGGGACCGGCCGGTGCGGTCCTGGAGGCTGGCCGCTTCCTCCCGGGTTTCCGCCAGGTGGAGGAAAAACGGCACACCCCGGGCCCGGGTCAAGTCCTTGGCCTTCTGGAGGGTCTGGGGCCCGCAGGTGTAAGGGGAATGGCAGAAGATTGCAGAGGTAAGCCGGTCCGGGTAATCCGTCCCCGAGTCCAGAAAGTCCGCGGCCACCTCCAGGTTCCGGGCCGGGTCCGGGACCCCGGGAGCCGGGAAGTCCACCACCCCCTGGGCCACCACGGCCCGGAGGCCAACTTCGGCCAGGGCCCGGCGCACCGCGGGTTCAAAAAAGTAGCCGTCAGCCACGGTGGTGATGCCCCCCCGGATCATCTCGGCCGCGGCCAGGAGGGTGCCCTGGTAAACCTTATCGGCATCGAGCCAGCCGCCCTCAGCGGGGAAGATGAACTCTGTGAGCCATTGCTGCAAGGCGAGATCATCGGCCAGGCCCCGGAACCAGACCATGGCGGCGTGGCAATGGGTATTGACCAGCCCCGGAAGGAGCAGGGCCCCCCGGGCATTCAGACGCTCCCGGGCGGCGGGGAGGTCTTGTAGGACCTCGGTCTGCCCCACCGCGGCGATTTTGCCGCCCTTAACGGCCACATAGCCCTGGCCCAGAGGCCCGGCGCCGGGGGCCATGGTCAGGACCAGGGCATTATAGATCAGGCAGTCCCACATCATGAGGTTCCCAAACCTTTAGCCGGGCGGGGCCGCAGCCGCCGAGCCCCAAGGCGCCGGCCACGCGGTCAGCTTTATCTACAGACGGTCTCAAGGCCGGTTGGGGGCCTGGGCCGGACCGAGCGAAACCTCATAGTGACGTTGGAACAGAGCACAGCCGGGGTCGGCATAGACCTGGCACCACTGGGGATCGCCGCTCAGGAGACCATACACCCGGGAACGGAGTTCGATCAAGATCAGGTCCGGGGGATAATGGGTTAAAAAGTTTCTCCAGCCCTCCCGGCCCTTGAGAAAGTCAAAATATTCCTTATGCAGACTTTCCTGATAAACGGTCTCGTAACGTCCATCAATAGCCACGAGGCATCGAGGATATAATTTCCAGAGACAGTATTCGCCCCAGCGGAATTGAACCAACAACTTTCCCGAGAGATGGCGCTGCTCTAGATAATTAATAGCGCCGACTGGATAATACATCGCGGTTTCGGTTACCGAAGACGAATACGGGGTGACCGACAGTTGCAGGGGATTACGCTCGGTTAAGCGGTAGGCAAGAACGCAGGTGAAGAAAACTATCGCCAGGACGGGAATTTTCCAGCCCAGGCGATTCACCCAGACCATGAAACCGGGCCGAGTGCTTAATTCCCGGAAATAAATAGTGAGCAAGGCGGGCATATAAGCCCCGAAGGCCAAGGCAAAAAGAACCTCGTGGCGATTGTGCGTCACCGCCAGGTAAATAGTGAACAGGAGTACCAGAGCCGGGGTGATTTCCCGCCAGCGGGCCCACCAGGACAAAAAGACCACCAGGGCAATCAAGGCCAGGTTGTAAGCAAGTTCCTGACCGCTCAAAAAACCTTGTTTATACGCGGCAAATATCGAGAGCCATTCAGTGATTTCCGGACGCGGCATGGTTACCGCCTGAGCCAGGTAACTCCAATATTGCAAGCCATAGGGGTTGAGCAACGTAGCCAGCATGGCCAGGAGAAAGCAGGTGAGATAGGGCCAGAAAGGGCGGCGGGACAGGAATTCCCCCACGGCGTACAACAGAATCAACCCCAGGCCGGCGAGAAAACCGCCGTGCAGATTACACCACACGATCTGGATCGGCACCAGGAGCCATAGCTTACCCCAGCGCCCCGACAGCCTGGCGTCCTCCAGCAGGTAGAGAAAGAGGGCAAAGAAGAAATAAGTGAAGACCTGGGCCCGGACAGCGCTATAACCGACGGACATGCCCACGAGGGAACAGAATACTCCCAGGGCCGCGGGCAGAAGATCGGCGCCACGCCGGCGGGCGGTCAGGTAGATCGCGCCCATGGTGGCCAGTCCCAATGCATACTTGAGGACCTGTAGCCCCGGGCCTCCCAACGTCCGGTAGAGGGGGTAAAACAGTACCCCGGTAAGCCATTCATGGTAAATCCAGGGTTTGAGCGTGGGCACGTAAGCAAAGACATCCAGATAGGGGAATTGTCCCTGACCCCAGAACAGCCGGCCAAAAGCCAGGTAGCCCCAAAGATCCGGGTCGGCTGTGGTGGTGCTTAGGTAATACAGAATTACGGTTACCATGAAAAGAGATACGGCGGTTGTGAGGGTCACTAGGCGAGGCTTCAAGCTATCCAGTTTCATGCCCTATCCCGGTCGAGTTTCAGACCAAAGCTATTTATCCTGCCATGCACCGACCGGGGCAAAATTGGCCAAATTATACCCCAACCTGCCACCGCCAAAAACGGGTAGTGGATTCTTCTCCCTACTACAAATAAAAAACGGAATCAAGATGTTTGCGCTGGAGGGGCGGCCGGGAGGCTAATGAGAAGCAGCCAGGGGAGAGGACGAGCCCTGCTGCTGATATTTTTCCCGGATAGCAGCAATGACATCGTAAATGGCCAGGAAGGCCTCCACCACTTCCGGGTCAAAGTGCTTGCCGGACTGGTCTTTGATGTAGTTGAGGGTCATGGCTTCGGACCAGGGGCTTTTATAGGCTCTTCGGGTCATCAGGGCATCGTAGACGTCGGCCAGGGCCACGATGCGCGCCGCAATGGGGATTTCCTCTCCCTGTTTGCCGGCCCCCACAGGGAACTGGTCCTGGTAAATATCATCGATTTTCCCCGGATATCCCGTACCATCCCATTTCTCGTGATGATTCAGGGCGATTTCCGCGGAGAGGAGATCCAGGTCGGATTCCTGATTCTGGAACAAACGGGCCCCGAGAATCGTGTGGGACTGCATGATCCGGAATTCTCCCGAATCCAGCCTGTCGGGTTTTTTCAGGATGAGGTCAGAGATGCCCACTTTCCCCAGATCGTGCAGCATAGCGGCAATTCTCAGGGAGTCTTTGATCCGCTTGATATCGGCTTCGGGAACGCCTCGCTTGAGGGACCACTGATGATAGACCTCGGCGGCATAGGCCCCGACCCGCTCGGCATGCACCCCGGTTTCTCTGGGTTCCCGCAGTTCGCGCCTCTTGATCAATTCTCAAGATGATCTCCCGGGTCAGGAGGGCGCCTTCAATGGCGGCGGCGGCGTTATGGGCAAAATAACTGAGCCGCTACTGGTCTCCAGGGGTAAAGGTTGCAGGTTGCCAACCGTCGTTCTGGCGGTTGATAATCTCCATTACCCCCACGGTCTTCTGGTTACTGCTTACCAGCGGCATTGCCAGGATTGATTGCGTCCGGTAGCCCGTCCTTTGATCAAAACCGTTATTGAAGATGAACGGCGTCCCGGCCGGCAGGTGATAAACGTCGTCAATCACCACGGGCTTTCCGGTCAGGGCCAGGTATCCGGCCAGGGACTGGTTATCAATCGGCAGGGCATGCTTGTAATAGAGAATTCGATTGCCGCTGGAGGGGCTAATCAGGGTCTCGTTATGCATGGAGCTGAAGTCGAGAACCCTATCCTGGAGGAGATAGATGGAGCCGGCGTCGGCCCGGATCATCCGGCGAGCCTGGAGAAGCACCTCATCCAATAAGGCGTGCACATCTTTGAAGTGGGAGAGCTTTTCCATAACCTGCACTATTCTGGAACAGCTATCCCCATCGCTCTGGGTATCCATGCGCTCTGACTCACCTTTTTGAGAGGCCGGATTCAAAGTTCATCAACTCCTGAAGGAGCTTGCCGGGCTCGGCCAGGCCGGGTTGCGGGCAGTGGCAGGCGCCTGCCGGGGAAAAGTAAGGGGATATTAAGACTTATCGGCTAATGTCTACCGGGGCTCCAGTTTGTTCTTCTACGGCCTGGACAAAACGGTTCCAGTCAATCCGCCCGGCCAGGCCCCCATCCTGCAGACGCTTCATGGCGTACTGGAGCATATTCGGAATTCTGAAATAGATGTCCTCATGCACTTCCACATAGATGCGTCCCTGCAGGAAGCCGATTTTCACGGGCTCATAGATGAGCTCCACCGAGGTGCCCACCGGAGTCATATCAAAGAGCTTCACGATATCCTCGGGGTAGTGGCGGATGCAGCCGTGGCTGACCAGGCGGCCCACCCCCATGGGCGCGGCGGTGCCGTGGAGGCCGTAGTGGGACAGGCCCATCCAGCGGTTGCCCACGGGACAGTCTTCCCCCGGGGGCATATAGGACATGCCGTACTTGGCCTGGAGATGCTTGGGAATATGCCACCCCGGGTCGACCGCCTTGTTTTGGACCCGGAAGCGCTGGTTAAAGGGGGTCTTGTAATCCAGGACCCCGATGCCGATGGGGAAGGTCCAGACTTCGTGCTTATCCGGGAAAAACCGGTAGCCCCGCAGTTCCGCTACGTTGAGCAGATAGCCGGGGGGATTGGTGATTTGCGGGATGATCCACTGGGTGGGGATGACGATATCGGTTTCCCAGGGCAGATAGAAATGGTCCAGGGCGCGGTGAAAGCGGGCCAACTCCCAAAACCCCAGGTCGTATTGCCGGGCAATCCTGTAGAGATTCTCATAGCGCACAATGTGGTGCGTCTGGGGCTGGCCCACCACGGTGATCGCGGCCGGGTCCACTCCCGGGCCTGCCGGGAGGCGGTAGGTGAACGGCCCGGCCGCCCCCGCGGGGTTTCCGGCCAGAATCAACCATTCCAGCAGGAACAGGGCGATAATTCTCCAGATCATTGACATTACGGATATTTTAACGAATAACGAAACGTAAACCAAGGGAAAATGGCCGGGTAGCGGAGGCCCGTCGCCGACCCTAGCGAAAAGCCTGGTTTTCCCGAGAGTTACCACCCCCAGAAAGGGCTTGCGCCTTTGCACGTTTAGGGCCATAGTATAAAGATGATTCTGGATGGTCACACCCATGTCTTCCCGGAGGAAGTCTGCCGCCACCGGGAGGATTACTTCAGCGATGAACCGGCCTTCCGCCTGCTCTACGATTCTCCCAAATCCAGTCTGATAGGGCCCGAGGAGATGGTGGGGGCCATGGCCGAGGCCGGGGTTGAGGCCGCGGTGGTCATGGGGTTCCCCTGGCGCCGGGAGGGCCTCTGGCGCCGCCAGCACGAAGTGATCCTCGAAGCCATGCGCCGCTTTCCCCAGACCCTTATCGGGTTTTGCGCGGTGCACATTCTGGAACCCGGCGCCCCCAAGGAAGTAGAGCGCTGCCTGGCCGCGGGCTTTAAGGGCGTCGGCGAGCTGGCCTGGTATGAAGCCGATCTTAAAGAAGACCTCATGGCCTGGCTCGCCCCCATCGCCGAACTCTGCGGACATTACCGGGCGCCCCTGCTGCTCCACACCAACGACCCGGTAGGGCCGGTGTATCCGGGCAAGGCCGCGTTGTCGCTCCCGGCCCTCTATAACGTCATCAAGGCCTTTCCCGAGGTCGACTGGATTTTGGCCCACTGGGGCGGGGGCCTGCCGTTTTATGGCCTGATGAAAAAGGAAGGCCCCGAGGTCCTCAGCCGGGTCTACTTCGACACCGCGGCCTCCCCCTACCTCTACCGGCCCCAGATCTACCGCCTGGCCGCGGAAATGGTCGGCCCGGAGAAAATCATCTTCGGCAGCGATTATCCTTTGCTGCCAGTCAGCCGATATTTAAAAGAGATGGAGGACGCGGGCCTGCCGGAGGATTGGCGGGAGATGATTATGGGGGGGAATCTGGCGAGGTTGCTGGGGTATTAGCTGTCAGCTATCAGCGGTCAGCTTTCAGCTAAAAGCTTTTCCCCCTCGTTCCCAAGTTGCACTTGGGAACGAGAAATATATCAGCCCGTAGGGTGCGCACCGCTCACCTTGCCTCGGGTTGCAGCATCTATGGTGCGCAGGGCGCACCCTACGTTAGCTAAACTTGGCGGGTAAAGGCGTTCCCAAGTGCAACTTGGGAACGAGGGATATCTCATGAGATGCAGTGTGTGTGGTTCGAAATTGACGCCTTTGATCACCGATTTGCCTTTCAAGGTGAGCGAAACGAGCATTGTGATCTTGAAACGCTTGCCGGTGCTGCAATGCGATAGCTGTAGGGAATACTTGCTGGAAGATGTGGTGATGAATCGCGTGGAAGAGATCCTGCAAAGAGCCGACGCCGCCGCGGAATTGGAGATTATTCGCTACGCGGCATAAGGAGAGGGGAAAGATGCTATTTTCCCTAATTCCTTAGAGGGGAAAAATCATCTTCGGCAGCGACTACCCCCTGCTCCCGGTCAGCCGCTACCTGAAAGAACTGGAGGACGCGGGCCTGCCGGAGGACTGGCGGGAGATGATTATGGGGAGGAATCTGGCGAGGTTGCTGGGGTATTAGCTGTCAGCTATCAGCGGTCAGCTTTCAGCTAAAAGCTTTTCCCCTCGTTCCCAAGTTGCACTTGAAAACGAGAAATATATCAGCCCGTAGGGTGCGCAGGGCGCACCCTACGTTAGCTGAACTTGGCGGGTAAATGCGTTCCCAAGTGCAACTTGGGAACGAGGAACAAAAGTGAGGCTGCCATGCAATTTATCGAAGCCCAGGTTCTTGATGCTCTCCATTTAAGGTTATCCCAACGGCTGGCCATATCACCCGGCTCCAAGGTTTTTATAACCATCGCCCCTCCGGAAGAGCTGGTCGCGGAGCATGAAGCACAGGCCGCTCTGTCGGCCCAGGGACTTGCCGGTGCTTATGGGGATCAGGAACCGGAATATTCTGCGGCCTCAATAAAAAAGCCCAACCCGGAATTTTGTTCCTCGTTCCAAGTGCAACTTGGGAACGAGGAACAAATGAAAGCTAACAAAGCCCATGGGGTGCGCACCTTGCCGCGCCGTTCGAATTAGGGTGCTCCGGGCGCACCGTGCATAAACTTATGATCTCGGCTTATCAGCCGATTAGGATTATAATCAAGACGATCAACCAACCGGAGAAGGGAAGTCAAGGATTACTCCCCTGAAGCTGACCGCTGAGAGCGATAAATCAACAAGCTGGCTGTTATCACAAAGGAACTTACTAACTTGGAACATAATTCGGATATTCTGGTAATCGGCTCAGGGCTGGCGGGGTTGGGTTATGCCTTGAAGGTGGCGGAGTTTGCCCGGGTCAACCTGATCACCAAAAAAAGCCTGACGGAGACCTCCACCAGCAAGGCCCAGGGCGGCATCGCCGCGGTGTTGGGGCCGGATGACCGGTTTGAATATCACATCAAGGACACCCTGACCACCGGGGAAGGCCTTTCCCACCCGGACATCGTCGAGTTGGTAGTGCGCCAGGGCCCGGAGCGTATCCGGGAGTTGATCGCCCTGGGGGCCCATTTCGATCTGGGCAAAGACAACGCCTATGATCTGGGCCGGGAGGGCGGCCATTCCCACCGCCGGGTGATTCACGCCCAGGACATGACCGGGGCTGAAGTGGAGCGCATCCTGGCCGAGCAGGTCCTGGCCCACCCCAATATCCGGGTCTTTGAAAATCACATGGGGGTTGACCTCGTCACCCGCCAGCGCCTGTTGCGCCGGGGCGCGGTGGTGGCCAACGTCGAGGAGTCCTGTATGGGCGCCTACGTCCTCAACACCCAGACCGGGGAAGTGGACACCTTTACCGCGGCCATCACCCTCCTGGCCACCGGGGGAGTGGGCAAGGTCTACCTCTATACCAGCAATCCGGACATCGCCACGGGAGACGGCATCTCCATGGCCTACCGGGCCGGGGCCTGGCTCGGCAACATGGAGTTTGTCCAGTTCCACCCCACCTGTCTCTATCACGTGGCGGCCAAGAATTTTCTGATCTCCGAGGCGCTCCGGGGCGAAGGGGCCATCCTCATGGACCCGGCTGGCCGGGCGTTCATGGAAAAGTACCACCCTTTGAAAGACCTGGCCCCCCGGGACACGGTGGCCCGGGCCATCGACCTGGAGATGAAAAAAAGCGGCGCCGACTGCGTCTACCTCGACATCAGCGGCAAGCCGGCAGATTTCGTCAAGGCCCGCTTCCCCAACATCTATCAGGAGTGCCTGAAATACGGCATCGACATCACCGCCGAGCCCATTCCGGTGGTGCCCGCGGCCCACTACATGTGCGGCGGGGTGGTGACGGACGTGTGGGGCCGGACCAACATCTTCAACCTCTACGCGGTGGGGGAAGTGTCCATGACCGGCCTGCACGGCGCCAACCGCCTGGCCAGCAACTCCCTCCTGGAGGCCCTGGTCTTTTCGCACCAGGCGGCCCATGCAGCCCGAGAGACGCTGCCCGATCTCCTGGCCCGGCCCAACTCGCCGGTGCCGGAGTGGAATCCCTTCGGGGCCACCGACAGTGAAGAGGCGGTGGTGGTGTCCCACAACTGGGACGAAATCCGCCGCTTTATGTGGAACTACGTGGGCATCGTCCGCACCGACCGGCGGCTGCTCCGGGCCCAACACCGGATCGACCTGATCCAGCAGGAAATCCAGGAGTATTACTGGAACTTCATCATCACCAGCGATCTCCTGGAATTGCGCAATATCGCCACGGTGGCCGACCTGATCATCCGCATGGCCCTGAGGCGCAAAGAGAGCCGGGGGCTCCATTACAACCTGGATTACCCCAAGGTGGACAATGAAAACTTTCACCACGATACCGTGATATCTTCAGAGGGCTGGCACTGATGGCCGGAGAAACAATCCTCCTGGCGGATGATGATCACCAGTTGCGGGAAACGCTTCAGGAGTTCCTGGTCGGCCAGGGGTACGCGGTGACGCCGGCGTCGGACGGCCGCGAGGCCGAGGCGGCGTTGCAAGAACAGGAGTTCGCCCTGGCCCTCCTGGACCTGATGCTCCCTGATTGCTCCGGCCTGGATCTCCTCTCCCAGATCAAGTCCCGCACCCCGGATACGGAAGTTATTCTCTTCACCGGCCATGCCGGCCTGGAGAGCGCGATCCAGGCCTTGCGCCTGGGGGCCTATGACTACCTGGTGAAAAGGGACCTGCGCCTGTCCGACCTCCAGACCCTGGTGGCCCGGGCCCTGGAACGGCGCCACCTGGCCCGGGAAAACCGGGAACTGGTGGACACCATCACGAAAGCCCAGGAAGAACTGATCACCCGCCGGGCCCGGGAGCTGACCCAGGTGAGGCAAATTGCCGAAACCCTGGCCGGACCCCTTACCTGGGACCAGTTCATCCGGGGGCTGGTCAATCTCATCTGGGAGAGCCTCCCCCTGGAACTGTTGGGCCTGGAACTCCAGGGCGCGGAAGGGGAGTTGCCCCTTTCGGCCTATCGGCACCGGCCCGACGTCCCGGATGCCACGTTTCAAAATTTTCAGGACTTGCTGCTCGGCCAAGCGGCGCTTGACCCCCCCACCCCGACCGCCGGGACGCCGCTGCCCGCCATGCTGTGGGAGAGACTCACGGTGGGTACCGTCACCCTGGCCGCCGCGGCCGGACGCCACGAGCCTCTCACTTCGGAGGAAGCCGAACTCTTCCGGATCTTTATTCTCCAGGGGGAAGCCGGCATCAAGAATCTGGTGCTCTTCGACCAGGTGAAGAGCATGGCCATCCGGGACGCGTTGACCAGCCTCTATAATTACGGGTATTTTAAGGAAACGCTCCACTACGAGGTGGAGAAATGCCGCCGCTACAACACCCCGTTATCTCTGCTTTTCCTGGACATTGACGATTTCAAACGGGTCAACGATACCCTGGGCCACTTGAAGGGTGATAAAATTCTGCGGCAGGTGGGGGCAATCCTGAAGAAGGGGATCCGGCAGGCCGACCTGGTCTGCCGCTACGGCGGCGACGAATTTGTCATGCTCTTGAGCCAGACGGCCCCGGATCAGGCCATGGTGCTGGCCGAGAGACTGCGCCAAAAAATCGCCCAGTCTTCCATGAACCGGCTGGAACAAAGGCTTACGATTACGGCCAGTATCGGCGTAGCGGGGCTGGGGCCGGAGATGGGTATGGAGGACCTAATAAGAGCCGCGGATGAAGCCCATTACCGGGCCAAGCAAGCCGGAAAAAACCGGGTTGCCGGCCCGGAACCTCTCCACCGGCCGGAGAAGAACCCCGGCCCTCCCCCGGAGCCTCGCCTCCGCCTCCGGTAAAAACCGCATTTCTCCCGGCCGGTTTCGGCCCGATCTCAGGCAATGGTATCCAGAACCGCGTAACCCTGCTGCTTCAGGGTATCGACGATGGGCTCCAGGTTGACTTTTTCCAGGCGGAAATAGTAAGGCCGCTGATCGCCCTTGGTGGGCCCCAGGGCCACGTTGATGATCTTGCCCCCGGCCTCCTTGATGAGGCGAGTGGCCACGTCCAGGGCCTCTGGGCGGTTAGAAAGGAGCAGGTCCAGGCGAGAGGAGCTCTTGAGCAGGCCCAGCATGGTGATGAAAGCGGAGATCAGGTCGAGCATGGTGATGACCCCCACCAGCTTTTCGCCTTCCATCACGGGCATGCCGCCGATTTTATGTTCATGAATCAGGCGGGCCGCCTCCTCCACCTCGGTTTCGGAGGTGACGCTGAGGGGAGCCTGGACCATCACGTCTCCCACTTTGATCTCTTCCAGCATGGAGGCCAGGAGGACTTCCCGCAAGTCCCGGGAGGTGATCCACCCCACCATGCGATCGTGCTCCATGACCGGCACATGCCGGATCTGGTGCTTTTGCATCAATTTTAGGGCTTGGCCGACGCGTTTGTCGGGAGAGATAGTGACGATCTTCTGGCTCATGATCTGGCCGACCAGCATGGCAAACCTCCTCGTGCCTTCGTCAGCCCACCATAAAACAAAGCGGCGGGAATTTCAACGAAATTCCCGCCGGCGGCGGAACTCGGGTGCGGCCCCCACACCCGCCTAATTGGTGGCCAGTTGGGACATCAATGTGGAGATGACGTGCTCGGATTCGCCGATGTAGGTGGACATATTGGCCCGGTGATTGGCCAGGATGCCGTCTTTGGAGCCGTTAGTCACCACCCAGGGGTCCAGGTGGGAGGCGGCGTGCAGGGCGTGGATGGCGTCCTCCAGCAGCTTGTGGGAGTTCTTCTTCTGCAGCTCCTGGTGGTATTCCTTACTGACCGATTCCAGCATCTCGGCCATGGCCAGGGCGATTCCCTGGGAATAATAGAAGTAGTCGTCCACCATGAACCAGGACACGGGTTGGCCGTCGGCTTCGGTGTCCTTGAGGAGATTGTGAAAACTGCTGCCCAACAGGTCCTTATAGTTGCTCAACAGCGCGATGAGGTAGTCCACCCGGGAATAGAACCGGGCCCGGCCCCCTTTTAAGCCTACGATATATTTTTCCAGGTCTTGCATGGCCTCCCGGTACTTGCCGGAAGCGGACGGGAACCAGTATTTGTCCGGGCTGACCATAAAAAAATTCATGGCCTCATTGACCCGGGGGTTGTAGGCCTCGGTGGTGGCGAACCGGGTCATATGCTCGTTGAGGACCACCACGGTACGCCGGGCCACTTCCAGGACCCCCAGTTGGAGATTGTTGACGTTGTCCGTCAGGCCCATCTTGCCGAACAAGATGGTGTTGGGCCGCCATCCGAACCAGGTCTTATTCACCTGGTCGTCCATGATCTTGATCAGGGCCAGGGTAAAGACCTCACCCTTGACCGGTTCCCGGGGGGGCGTCACCACAACCGGAGAAGCCGGTGGGACATGGCTCGGAGCAGCCTTGGGGGCGGCCGGCTCGGGCTCGTGGGTCACCTGGGGCAAGGTCGTGGCCACGGAGCCGGTTTCGTGGGCGCCCTTGGGGGCGAGCGGCATGAGGGGTTTTAGTTCTAATTCCTTGGGGGCCGTGGGGGCCGGTTCGCCAGGGGGGGCCATTACCACCGCAGGCTCCGCCGACTTTGCCGGGGTCGAGCTGCCGTGCCGGGCTTCCCAGGCAAACAGCGACCCCAAAAACAGCACCACCACCAGGGAGACAACGAGGAAGCGGTGCTGCATGATCAGGTACAGCACCCCCCCGGGGGGCGGACCCCCAGGGGGCGGCACCACCGGTGTGGGGAGATGCCCCGGTTCAGGAGTGTCATTGGGCGTCATGGAGATTCGGGCTCCTCGCGTAAACCTGCAACTGGTTATTTGGTGGGATGATCTGAAAAAATCTCCGCCCTGAAAGTGAAGATCTGGGTGGTGGGATCCTTCCAGGCGTCCGGGGGTAAACCCGCCTTGTTGCAGGTCTGCTCCAGAAAAGTCCGGCGGTCCCAATGGTACTGGGTGGCCACCTGGGGCAGGAGTAAGCCCCGGTTCGGGCCCCTGACGATATAGAGGCCGTCTCGGCCCACTTCAATCTCATCGGTGTTCTTGATAAGCTTGAGGGGGGTCAGCACGGAGATCTCTATCTCGAGGTCGGCCAACTCGTCGGCCTGCAAAGGGCGGAAGCGGGGGTCTTGAAAAGCCGCCGCGGGCGCCATTTCACTCACCGTTTTCAGGAGAGGTTTGATAGCTTCAATATAGCCGATGCAACCCCGGAGTTGCCCCCGGCGATGCAGGGAGACAAAGGCCCCTCGAAGTTCCTCCAGCACGGGGGAGGTGGCCTTGGCCGGAGCGGCGGCCTTCCCCTGGAGGTGGGCAGCAATGCTGTCCCGGGCCACTTGCAGCAAGAGCTGTCTATCAGCAGGGCTCAGGTTCATGTCGGCTGGTCCCCCCCAACTGGGCGGTGCCCAGAGACCCGGGAGGACCAAGGTCCCCAGGGTCAGGCAGATAGCAACGAGACGAAGCAGGTTCAAGGTCAAGGCGCACTTCCTTCATCCACCGCAGGCCGTCCCTTCTCTTCTTTAATATCTAACCAAGATTTCGGCTTCCTGTCAATGCCAAAGCCCCGGACCGGCGATTTGCCCGGCCCAACCCTGGCATTCCCCTTGCATACCACCGGCAGGCTTGGTACATTTTAGCCATGCAGATAAATATCCGGAATGGCGCTGATCTCTCCTCCCCGGAGCCGCGCCGGCCTCTGGCCCCGTGAAAACCTATCCGATTTTTGCCGTCATTGAAGACAAGCCCTGCCTGGTGGTGGGCGGCGGCGCCGTGGGGGAACGCAAGGTGCTTGACCTCATGGCCGCCGGGGCCCGGGTGACGGTAATCAGCCGGACCCTGACCCCTGAGTTGGCGGCCCTGGCCGATCGTGGGGAGATCGCCTATCTTGCGGAAGACTTTCGCGAGGGGCAGGTGGAGGGTATGGCCCTGGTCATGGCCGCCACCGACGACCCGAAGGTCAACGCCGCGGTGAGCGCCGCGGCCCAGGCCCGGGCCATCTGGGTCAACGTGGCGGACGAGCCCCAGCATTGCACCTTCATTGTCCCGGCCCAGGTGCGCCGGGGCGACCTGACCCTGGCCATCAGCACCGGCGGCGCCAGCCCGGCCCTGGCCCGGCAGTTGCGCGAGGAATTGCAGCAGCATTTCGGTCCGGAATACGGGCCCTACCTGGACCTGCTCAAACGGGTGCGGGCCCGGCTCCTGACGGAGCGCCGGGCCCATCCCGACAATGGCCCCCTCTTCCACCGCCTGGTGCGCAGCCCCCTGCATGAAGCGGTGGCCCAGGGGGACCGGGCCCGAGTGCTGCACATCCTCCACGAGGTACTGGGCTCGGCCATAAGCACCCCGGTCCTGGGAGAACTGGTGTCCCAGGCCTTTAAGGAGACGGAGGGGTGAGGCGGGCCGCTCCACGGCAGCAGGTCCCGGCTTGGGAACCGAAAAGCCCTTGCTATCGGTGGCACCGGCTTTCCAGCCTGTACCGTAGAAGCAGATTAGTCGGGCACAGCCTGGAAAGGCTGTGCCACCAGGCAAAAATATAACAAATTAATTAGATTGAACAATTAAGGTGCCCAAGCGGAGCTTGGGCCATAACGTCCGTTCCCAAGCAGGAGCTTGGGAACGAGTACTCAAACTCCGGTTGTGTAAAGTGCAAGCGCATTAAATGAGGTTGTGTAAAGCTATTTATGTTTTACTTGACGCAAAGGCATTTGAGACAAATTGCCTGGATACAAAGAGAACTTTTGTGAATCGAGATATACCAGGGGGCTGACAGTGGTTCAGCCTGTCCCAATCTCGCCAAATCCCCTATCTAACTGACCCGTTAGCTAAATTAGGACACTGCCGGGATGCCCCCTGTTCCGGCAAAATTGATTATTCGTGCTATAATATTATATCATCCTCCATAGGCGAGCCGGACCTTTCGCCTGTGAAGAGATTTCCCCCATGGACGGCAAGGATATGACCCCGGTGTTTCCTCTATCTGACCCTTTTTGCCTACTTCGGCGCCACCGGGCTCTGGCTGTTATACTTCCTGGCCCAGCGGGAGGGCTACTACCGCGCCGGCGTCTGGGTCATGGCCGGGGGCCTGGCGTGCCATACCCTGGCCCTGATCCAGCGGGCCTGGGCCGCCGGGGCCCTGCCCGCCGCCACCTTCGGGGAGACCCTGTTGTTGTTCACCTGGGCCCTGGTGGCGGCCTTCCTGGTCCTGATCTGGCGCTATCCCATCAAGATCCTCGGGGCCCTGGTGGCGCCGCTGGCGGCCCTGATGGTGTCTGGGGGGCTGAGCCTGCCGGTGCGGCACGGGACCGTCTCCCCCCTGCTCAAGGGTTTTTGGCTCACGGTACACATCTGCCTGACGCTGACGGGCTATGCCGCCCTGGCCCTGGCCGGCCTCGGGGGCATCCTCTACCTGATCCAGGAACGCCAGATCAAGAGCAAGCGCTTCGGCTTTTTCCACCACCGGCTGCCCTCGCTTTCCCAACTGGACAACCTCAATTACTGGTGCCTGACCACCGGTTTTCCCCTGCTCACCGCGGGCATCATCTCCGGCTCCCTCTATGCCCAGCACACCCAGGGCCGCTTCTTCAATTGGGACCCCAAGGAGATTCTCACCTTCATCGCCTGGATTATCTACGCGGTGCTGCTGCACGAGCGCCTGACAGTGGGCTGGCGGGGCCGGCGGGCGGCCCTTCTGGCCATCTGCGGCCTCGTGGTGCTGATAGGCACCTTCGTGGGCGCCAACCTGTGGCTTACCGGCTACCACAGTTTCTCCAGTTTCATGCAGCGGCCATGAACCTCCTGCTCTGCGGCGTCAACCACAAAACCGCGCCGGTGGCCCTCAGGGAAAAGCTGGCCTGCCTCATCCCGGACGTGGGGCACGCCTACAGCCACCTGAAAAGCTGGCCCGAAGTCTCGGAGAGCCTGCTCTATACCACCTGCAACCGGGTAGAGGTGCTGTGCGTCTCCGAGGCGCCGGATGAGGCGGCGGCCCGGGTCCGGGAGTTCTTTGCCAGCCACCCGGAGATCGCCTCGAGCGACCTGGACGAGTCCTTTTATGTCCACCGGGACCGGGAGGCGGTGCAGCACTTCTTCCGGGTGGCGGCCAGCCTGGATTCCATGGTGGTGGGGGAACCCCAGATCCTGGGGCAGGTGAAGCAGGCCTACCGGGAGGCCACCGAGCACCAGGCCACCGGCCCCATCCTCAACCGCCTGGTCCACAAGGCTTTTTCCGTGGCCAAACGGGTGCGGGGCGAGACCGGCATCGGCGACCACGCCGTGAGCGTCAGCTATGCCGCCATTGCCATGGCCAAGAAAATCTTCGGGGACCTGGCCGGCAAAAACGTCCTGCTCCTGGGGGCCGGCGAGATGGCGGAACTGGCCCTGGAGCACCTCAAGGGCCAGGGCGCCGGCAAGATCACCGTGGCCAACCGCACCCTGGAGCGGGGTGTGGCCCTGGCCCGGCGGTTCCAGGGCGAGGCGGTCTCCCTGGAAGAATTGCCGGAGCAACTGCTCTACGCCGATATCCTGATCAGCTCCACCGGCGCCGGCGACCTCCTCATCACCCGGGACCAGGTCAAGGGGGTGATGCGGCAACGCAAGCAACGGCCCCTGTTCCTCATCGACATCGCGGTGCCCCGGGACCTGGACCCCGGCATCAATGACCTGGACAACGTCTACCTCTATAACATCGACGACCTGAATGAAGTGGTGGAGCAGGGCTGGCAGCGCCGCCGGCACGAAGCCACCAAGGCCGAGCGCCTGGTGGCCGCCGAAACCCTGAAATTTCTCCACTGGCTGGAAACGTTGGAAGTCTATCCCACCATCATCGCCTTGAAGGACAAAGCGGAGGCCATCTGCCGGGCGGAGCTGAAAAAGACCCTGAATCATCTTGGTCCCCTCACGGAAGAACAGCGCCAGGCCCTGGAGGTCTTGACCGCCTCGGTCACCCAAAAACTCCTCCACGATCCCATCATCTTCCTGAAACGCAACCGGCGCCCCAAAAACCCCCACCAGGAACTGGACCTGGTGCGGCGCCTGTTCAACCTGGACCAGGACCGCAACGGCGGAGACCCCGAAAAGGACTAGGGTCTCTCGGCCTCTCTTGACCCGGCACCCCCCACCTGATATTCTTTAGATGGAGAAACAGGCAATGCCAGGCAGGCCCGGCGCGCCCCAAGGGGACGCGGCCGGAGGCCGTTACCCACAGAGATCAGCCATGTCTAAAGTTATCGATATCGAAGACCGGATCAAGCTGGAGCAGAAGAAAAAGGCCAAGGTGGATCGGGCCAAGAAGATGGAGGCGGTGCGCAAGGTGGTGCAGTGCACCCGCTGCCTGGCCCGCTGCGCCAAATGCGGAATCCAGTTCGAGACCCACGAGATGTACAAGCGGCAAAAAGGCCCCTACCGCTTCTGCCCCTTCTGCCAGGAGGAGTACGAGGACTTTCTCCAGATTAAGAAAGGGGAGGATAGCCCTTTTTACTGGCACAATGAGGAGTGGGTGGCCCTCTGGCAGTCCTGGGTCGATTTCCAGCAGGCCATGAAATCCTACGGCGAGTCCCAGGAATTCATCGACTTGGTGCGGGAGGTGGAGTGGGACCGGTGAAGAGCAGGGATTAGAGGCCAGGGGCCAGGTTTATTAGAGTTAACCTGACATCTACGGGTATTTGTCAGGTAAGGCAAACGTCTGAAAAATTCTTTACATCGGTGGCCCAGGTTTTACGGGTGGACCAACGGCTCCTGAGCGATTGTTCCCAGTTATTCACGTCAGAAATTCCCCCCCATGGCCAATTATCCGCAAGCATATGATCTGATCGTGGTCGGCGCCGGTCACGCCGGGTGTGAAGGCGCCCTGGCGGCGGCCCGGATGGGCCTCAAGGTGCTGCTCTTCAACCTCAACCTGGACACCATGGCCCAGATGGCCTGCAACCCGGCGGTGGGGGGGCTGGCCAAGGGCCACCTGGTGAAGGAAATCGACGCCCTGGGGGGCGTGATGGGCCACCTGGCCGATTTAGCCGGCATTCAGTTCCGCACCCTTAACCTCTCCAAGGGGCCGGCGGTCCGGGGCACCCGCATCCAGTGCGACAAGCAGGCCTACCGCCTGGCCATGAAATCGCTGCTGGAAAAAGCCGGCGGCATCGATCTCAGGGAAGCCATGGTGGAGAGGCTCCTGGTGGAGGACGGCCGGGTGGTAGGGGTGGTGGAAACCCTGGGGCTGACCTACCGGGCCCGGGCGGTGCTCATCACCACCGGCACCTTTTTGAACGGCCTCATCCACATCGGGGAGTGCCGCATCCCCGCCGGCCGGGCCGGAGAGTTCGCCGCCACCGCCCTGGCCGCCTGCCTGAAGAACCTGGGCTTTAGGACGGGGCGCCTGAAGACCGGCACGCCGCCGCGCCTGGCGGCGGGGTCCATCGATTTCGCCGGCATGGACGTGCTGAACGGCGATCCCCGGCCCCGCCCCTTTTCCTGGCGCACCACGCGGCTCCCCCAGGAGCAGATGAGCTGCTTCGTCACCCACACCACCGGCGCCACCCATAAACTCATCCGGGACCACATCCATCTCTCGCCCTTGTACAGCGGGGTGATCAAGGGGGTAAGCGCCCGGTACTGCCCCTCCCTGGAAGACAAGGTGATGCGGTTTCCGGACAAGATCAGCCACCAGGTGACCCTGGAGCCGGAAGGGCGGGACACCAGCGAGATCTATGCCAAGGGCCTGGGGAACTGCCTGCCGGCGGAGGTCCAACTGGCCCTGTTCCGGAGCGTCCCGGGCCTGGCGGCGGCCGAAGTGATGCGCCCGGCCTATGCCATCGAGTACGACTACGTGGACCCCCTGGAGCTTAAGGCCACCCTGGAGACCAAGCGGGTCAGGGGGCTGTTCCTGGCCGGGCAGATCAACGGCACCTCGGGCTACGAGGAGGCCGCCGGCCAGGGGCTATGGGCCGGCATCAACGCCGCCTGCCAGATCCTGGGCCGCCCCCCCTTCCTGCCCTCCCGCTCCCAGGCCTACATGGCGGTGCTGGTGGACGACCTGGTGACCAAGGGCACCCGGGAGCCCTACCGGCTGTTCACCTCCCGGGCGGAATACCGCCTGATCCTCCGGGAAGACAACGCCGATGCCCGGCTCCTGGCCTGGGGCTACGATTTGGGGTTGGTGGACCAGGAGGCGATGGAGCGCTTCCGGGAAAAGCAGCGCTTGATGGCCGAGGAAGAGACACGCCTGGCGGGCCGCCGCCTCTTTCCCACGGCTGTGGTTAACCGGGAGCTGGAGGCCCGGGGCACTGCGCCCATAAAAATCCCCACCCCCTTCCTGAGCCTGGTGAAGCGCCCCGAACTGGATCTTGCCACCCTGTACCGCCTGGCCGGGGAAGAACCACCGGTGCCGCCTGACGTGGTGGAGCAACTGGAAATCCAGCACAAGTATGAGGGCTACATCAAGCGCCAGGAAGAGACGGCCAGGAAATTCGCCCAGGGGGAGGGCAAACCCATCCCGCCGGGCTTTGACTATGACGGGGTGCCGGGGCTCTCGGGGGAAATCCGGGAAAAATTGCAGCAGGTGCGGCCCCGGTCCCTGGGACAGGCGGCCCGCATCTCCGGGGTCACCCCCGCGGCCATTGCCGTCCTGATGGTGTACCTGAAAAGGACCGGATCTCTCGAAGGCCGGGAGTCTTAGCCGGGCTTGCCCGGAAGGTTTTTTCCGTGGATTTTGGCCTGGGGGGCGGATAGGTCCGCGGCGGGCCTTCTGGTTCTCTATTGCGCCGGGATTATAGCGTTTGCCATAAATTCTTTCCACTCGGAGATTCTTAAATCCCCCTAAAGTCCCCCTTTTCAAAAGGGGGACTTTAGCAGCAATTCCTTATAGTTCCCCTCTTTTCTCAAGGGGGGTTAGGGGGGGTTAGAATGATGCCGCCATCTGAAAATACTTTTGGCAAACGCTATAATGGACGAGAGTTAATCCCCCGTTCGCCAGCCGCTGATCACCACAACGGTGTCTTCTTCATCCGCCCAATCATACAGCCTTTGAATATAGGGTGGTTCAACATGGATGCAGCCATGGGTGGCTAAATCTTTTTTTATTTCCGGGGGAGGCACTTCTCCTTCATGGATAGCCTTTTTCCCCTTCAGATCGAAAAATATTGAGTAGGGCATGGGGGTGTCGTAGGTGATCGAGTAGTAACTATCATCCTTCAATTTAACCGTATAAATTCCTGGGTTGGTTGTGGTTTCATCATCGCCACTCACAATAGGAAACTCGAAAAGCTTTTTGCCGTCCTGATAGGCTATCCCCACCTGTTTTGGCTGATTAATCCAAATTACTTTCTCATATTCCGTGAATACGTCACCTGCGTCAGCAGATAATACAGAACAGCATAGAGATAAAGCAATCACTATAAACCCGAGATATTTTGATTTTATGGCCATGAGATTTCTCTATTGGAACTATTTTCTATTTGATGAGATTTTTATCGAATAGTGCCAGACGACGCAAAAATTGTTATGATTATCAATGCAAATCCTACTACCATGGTTGAAATCAACATCCCTCCGAAGCTGCTTAAGCTTGCCCCTGCTTCGCAACGACTAGCTGGGAGCCCCCGGCACTCCTTTAGGTTCATTTCCGGTCTCCTGGCATTTAGAGTAAATCACCCTGATTTTCGGTCCATATCATGAGAGGGGGCGCAGTTCGGATAAAAGCCGGGGCTGTTTTGAGCCCGCCCCCCATTCTCGGCTATTTGGTAGATCAGGCCGGCGTTGCTATAACGCCGTCGATCAGCCTAGCCGTGGGAGTCATAAAGTGAATTCTCCTTCTTTTTACCTTTTTATGACACTCTCATCGTGAAATGAATCAGGGGGAGTACGTGAAGATCGGGAGGAAGGTACTGAATTATTCGGGCAAAACACCCAAACCGGCCCGGGGAAAAGCCTGAGGAACGATGGTAACCTGGCCGGAGTGGCAGACAAGTGTTCCGGTCGGCGGCTGCTCCCTTTTTGCCGTTTTACCGGTTCGCCTCGGGTGGCCCGGGCGCCGCCTCCCCGGGGCGCATTCTCCCGCTGGTGGCCGGCTCATTTTATCCTTGAGTGGCAGTGACCTAAAGGAATTGGAGGCCGGGGAGCCGGGGAAGAAACCTTCCCGGGGTCCCCGCCACCGGCTTAATAGTTCCCGGGACCGATGGCCTTAAAAGCGCTGTTGTCAAAATAGTTGCCCGAGACGCTGCCGCCGCAGGTGGCACAGAGGTTGGCCCGGTCGATCATGGCATCACGGTTGCGGTTACGGAAGGTGCTGTCCGTATCGGCGCAGGCTGAAAACAGCATGGCCGCCAGCATGACCAGCATCAATCCTTTTCTCATGTGGCCTTCCTTCCCGGATGGGTGTCCGGCTTGACTATCTTCCTGCCTCAATGGCTCGGCAGCCTTCTTCAGGCCGGCTGGCTCCCCCGGGACGATGGCCTGACCGCCTGATGCGCTTATCCGGAGTCCTCAATCCCTCGGGCCGGCAGTAAGGCCCTTGGCTGGAGCGTCCAGCTTAACCGGCGGCGGTCGGAGGGGGCAGGTCAACCGGACGCCGGCCGGGTTAAGGTCGGCCCTGATACTTCTCGTACTGATCGTAGAGAAATCCGCCCAACATGCCTGCACCGCCCCCGATGGCGGCGCCGGCCGCCGGCGAACCCGCCGCCCAGCCGATGAGGGCGCCGCTGCTGGCGCCGATGGCGCCGCCGCTCAACACCCGTTGTTGGGTATTAGACATGTTGGCGCAACCTCCAAAAAACAGGGCTGCGACCACCAACAGGATGACCACCTTTTTCATTGCGTCCTCTCCTGAGTTGTCAAAGCACAGGTCACTACCCATGCCACCGGTAGCCGACTGTGGTTAGAGGGGTCCCGGACCAGGGGTCATGAAGAGAAGGGACCCGCACACGTTAGGGAGGGGAAAGTGAAGGTCGGGGTGGAAACCGGTTCACCACGACGTTACCCGGAGAATAAGGAAGATACCCTCAATACCGGCCTTGCGATTTCTCATACTGGTCGTAAGCGTACCCGCCCAGCAGGCCGGCTCCCCCGCCGATGGCGGCGCCGCAGGCCGGGCACCCTGCCGCCCAGCCGATGAGGGCGCCGCTGCTGGCGCCAATGGCGCCGCCGCTCAAAGTCCGCTGTTGCGTGGTGGACATGCCGGAACAGCCGCCCGCCAAAAACGCCGCGGCCATGATCACCAGAGCCACTCGTTTCATTTTTTCGTCCCCCCTACCGGAACCGGCGCCGGCGAGGCCTTGGTCAACTGTTTCAGAACCACCTCTATCACCGGGGTGCCCAAATTTCCGGGACTCTCCTGATAGTACTTGTCCACTTCCTGGATGATCTGCATAACGGTTTTGGTCTTCATTTCATCCACGAAGACCCGGGAGATACAGGACAGTTTTTTGCCCTTGGAGGCTGCAAGCTCGTAGTCGGCCAGGTTGCCGATGCCGAAAATATATCCGGCTTTGCCTTCCGTAGTTACCTGCTGCCAATGGACCCCGTTCCACAAAAAAGCCTGGTTGGTGTCCACCGCCGGGGAGGTCGCGACCAGGGCGCCGGCCATGACCCCTGCCACTAACAGGATAACTGCGATTTTCATCATTTTTTCCCTGCCGGGGGAACCGCACAGAGCTTGGTGCAACGCTGCATAATCACCGCGATCACCGGCATATCCATCTTGCCGGGATTCGCTTGATAATATTGATCCACCTCAGCTATGACCTGGGCAACGGTTTTCTTCTTCAGCTCATCGACAAAACCCTTGGAGATACAGGGAGCCGGGGCGGAACCGGCCGCGGCGGTTTCAAAATCCGCCATGTTGCCGATCCCTTTGACATAGGCCACTTTGATGTCCTTGGTCATGTCTTTCCACTGGGAGCCATTCCACAAAAAGCCTTTCTCAGCGGCCAGGGCCGACGTGGCCAGAGCCAAGAGCATCACCAACACGGAGACACATGCTATACCCCTAAATTTCATAGGCTTACCCTCCTTGACTGAGGAAAATATGAGCCTGGCAGTTCTTACCCTTCTTCAGGGCTACCCGGCTGCTTGGGGACCACTTCCGCGGGTTTTTTCTTTTGGTTTTTCTGGCCTTTTTTCTTGGTGACTTTTGCAGATTTCTTGGAAGTTTTTTTCTTGGCCACCACCTTTTTCTGGGCTTTCTTGCTGGCCTTGGCCTTGGTTTTGACCTTGGTTTTGGCCTTGGGTTTCACCTTCCCCGCCTCAGTTTGCTTGGGAGCGGCCGGTTCCCGGATTTCGGGCTGGGCCAACGGCTTCTGGCCCTCCAGCATGGGTGGCACTGCCGGCGGCTGCACCTCTTTCTGAGCATTGGCGGCCTGGAGGCTAAAAAGCAATAACCCGGCACTGGCCAGGGTTATGAATTTTTTCATAGCGATTTTAGAAACCCTCCTGCACGCAACACGATGAGTCTCGGCCCGGAATTCGATCCTGAGGGGATCAAATTCCGAACCGGGGTGCGTGCTACTGAATTTTTATTCCTCAACTTTGACTGGCGGACTCTTCTGGGCCTTCTTGGTCTTCTTGGTCTTCTTAGCCTTCTTGGTGGACTTGGTCTTTTTCTTGGCTGTCTTTTTCTTGGTCTTCTTGGCCTTTTTAACGCCTGTGGCCTCAGGGGTTGCCGGTGTCTCAACCGGAGCGGTGACGGCAGGCGCCGCAGCCGGCGGACCAGCCGGACTGGCTGGGGCAGCTGGAGCGGCTGGAGTGGCCGGGGCCTTTTCCTGAGCCAAAGAAGCTCCCTGAAGGCTCAGCAGAAAAACGCCAACACTGGCCAGGGTAACGAGTTTTTTCATGTTCCCCCATCTCCTTAAAGGACATAAAATAATTAGTGGTGGCGGTGCAGGGAGTCGAACCCCGGACACTGCGGATATGAGCCGCATGCTCTAACCACCTGAGCTACACCGCCATGACTTACGGAAAATATATGCAGCAATGCCGATTCTGTCAAACAAAATTGCGGGCTCCGGCCCCGGGGGCCCGACGGATTTTTCTTCGGCCAAGGCCCCGGGAAATCCAGGATTTTCCGCGCTTGAGCCTTGGGCGCGGCTAACAGGTCACCCGGCCAGAAGGGTGGGCACTTGGGAAAACCGCTCCAACAAAAAATCCGGCCCCGCCGCGGTCAGGGCGTCCAGGTCCCCATAGCCATAAGCGACGGCCGCGGTGAAGGCCCCAGCTCCTCGTCCCGCCTGGATGTCCGCAGGTTTATCCCCCACCATCAGGGTGCGGGGCGCTCCTGCCCCCATGTCGGCGATCAGGGCCAGGAGTTGATCGGGGGCGGGTTTCAGGGGAAGATTGGCGCCGCCCCCCCGGACGGCCACAAAAAACCGGGCGATACCCATCGCCTCCAGGGCTTGTTGGGTCAGGGGCCAGAGTTTGTTGGACAGGACCGCCAGCCGTTTCCCTTGCAGACGCTCGAGGGTCCCCACCACCCCGGGATAAACGAGGCTCAATTCCCCGTTGTGGCGGGTGTAGTAATCCAGGTAAAGTTTTAGGCACTCTTCCACTTTGTCTTGATGTTCCGGGCCCACCAGCCGTTCGATCAATCTGCGTTCGCCCCCGCCGATCAGCCGACGAATTGTCGAGGGGACGCGTTCCGGCAGCCCCAGGCGCCGGCAGGCAAAATTGGCGGCCGCGGTCAAATCCGGCAGGGTGTCGGCCAGGGTGCCGTCCAGATCAAAGACGATGAGATCCACCGAGATTGTTGACGTCATAGGGGTTCCTAAATTTTAGCCGATTTTATAAGATTTGTCGGTCAAAAGGCCCCGCCAGGGAGCGCGGGCGGAAATCTGCACCGTTTCCTTAAGGGGCGGGGCGCTCACCGCCCAGAGCCTGGCCAACCCAATTGAGGCGGTAATTGCTCAGATATGGCCGGACCGGGCCCCTAGCTGCCGGCCATCCCCCCGGCGGGATAGATATCCTGATAGCTGGGCAAGCCCCCCAGGCCCCGGGCTGCCTTCACGGCCCCCAGGATGGCCTGCTCCAGGGCGGCTTCCGCCAGCACCCCCACCACGTGCAGATCGGCGTCCACCTCGGGGTGGGCCAGGACGAAAACCGTGTCCCCGTCAAACAAGGTGTGGACCGGGCGGATGCAGCGGGCCAGGGCGTTGTGGCCCATCTGGGCGACTTTCTGGGCCTGTTCCCGGGTGAGCCTGGCATTGGTGGCCACCACCGCGATGGTCGTGTTGGGGTCACCGAACCGCTCCCGTACAAACCCCTGGCGCAGCATCGCTACCGTGTTGGCAAACTCATGACTGTCCCGGTCCCGGCGCGTCCCGGCCAGGATAGTCCCGGTCCCCGGGTCCACCACGTCGCCGAAGGCGTTGACCACCGCCAGGGCGCCCACGTGGAGGCCCTGGGGGCCTTCAAGAAAACTGGTGCCCAGACCGCCCTTGCTGGCCTGTTGCACCCCCAAGAGTTTGCCCACGGTGGCGCCCACCCCGGCGCCAACGTTGCCGTCCCCCTGGGGGCTGCCGGTGGCGGCCTGGCAGGCGGCATAGCCCATGGCCTTGTCCGGACGCCGCCGGCAGTTGCCCACCGCCAGGTCATAGATCACCGCGGTGGGCACGATGGGCACCCGGGTAATGGTCACATCGAACCCCAGGCCCCGCTCTTCCAGGTATGCCAAGGCGCCCCCGCCGGCGTCGAGTCCGAAGGCGCTGCCCCCGGCGATGCAGACGCCGTGAATTTCCTCGACAATGTGCAGCCCCACCAGGGCATCCATCTGGCGGGTCCCGGCGGCGGAACCCCGGACATCGGCGCTCCCCACGGTCTTGGGCGGGCAGAGGATTACGGTGCAGCCCGTGAGATTCTCGAAATCACTGGCATGGCCCACCAGGAATCCTTTAACGCGGGTAATCATTGCCGGGGCTCGCCCCCGGAAGGCGGCGGCACCATCTGGATGGTACCGCCCGTGATGGTGAGGAGATAGAGCGAGGCCTCTTCCTCCCGCTGGTCGTTGAACCTCTGGAACCAGGGAAGGCCAGGGACGCCCTTGAGGGACAGCAACTGCTGGGGCAGGTCAGTCCGGCTCAGGGATTGGGGGGACGCCGCCAGCCGGGCCATCACCCGGAACACCGTATAACCCTGGGCCGCCAGGTAGTCCGGTTCCTCGCCATACTGCTGCCGGTAGGCGGCAATAAATTTCTGCACCTCGGGGTTGGGGTCTCCGGCAAAGAAGGCGTCTGGAAAGATGACCCCTTGCAAGGCCGTCAGTTGGGACGCAGGGGCTTTGGCGTTGTTCAGCAGATTGGTGCCCAGCAGTTGGACGTCCTTGAGGGGAGTCCCGGCCAGTCCCCCGGCGATGGCGGCCACGGTGGCGGCGTCGTCGGGAATGAACAGAGCGGTGGCCGGCGGCGCGCCTTCCGCCTGGGGCTTGAGGCTCTCAGCCAGGGCGGTCAGAGTCGGGGCGAATTCCTGGGAACCGGGGCTGTAAAAGGCCTGAGTGGCCAGCTCACCGCCTGCGGCCGCCACCTCCTCCTGGAAATTCTGGAAAAAGGCGCGCCCATAGGAGGAATCGGGGTAGAGAATGGCGAAGCGCTTGATCCCCATGCTGAGGGCCTGGCGCACCACGGCCCGCACCTGCTGGCGAGGCGTCAGGAAGGCTTGAAATATCCAGTTGCCGGTCTGGGTAAGGCCATCTTTCTGGGACAAGGCGATGAGGGGCACCCCGGCGGCCTGGGCCGCGCTTGCCGCACTCTGGGCCACAGCCGACGACAGGGGTCCCAGGATGGCCACCACGCTCTCATCCTGGGCCAGTTCCCGGGTGAGTTCAGCCGCGGTCTCCGGGTCCGTGGCGGTGTTCCGGAAGACCAGTTTTACCGGGGCCTTTTTGGCTGCCAGCTCCATGCCGCGCTGCACCCGGAAACCGAGGTCGCTCAACTGGCCGCTCAAGGGCAGGAGGCAGCCCACCGCCACTTTGCTCCCGGTCAGGAGTCGCTCGGCTTTAGCCGCCTCAGGGCTGTTGGGAAAACGCTCTTTGAGGGTGGCCACCCATTTGCGGGCCTCCTCCAATTGGCCGGAATCCTGGGACAGGCGAGCCAGGCGCAGGAGCAGGGCCGCGCTCAGGGGATTATCCCGGTAAAGGGCCGCCAGCTGATTCAGTTCCGAAACGGTGGCCTGCTCCAGGAGGCGGGTCTTCAGATCCTCAAACCACTCCGGGTCCCCGGAGGCTAAATCCTGGGCCGCCAGGCGGAGGCGGGCAAAAGCCTGGGGCACCTGGCCCTGTTTCAAGGCGATCTCGACCATCAGGGCCTGGGTGGAGAACCACAGAGACCGGGGCAGCTCGGGGGCCGCCGTGAGGTTGTCCAACACCTGGGTCGCCGGCTGGTACTCGCCCAGCTTGAAGTAGGCCCGGCCTATGCCGTAACGGGCCTTGAGGGCCACCTCCGGTGAGGGCTGGCGGTTTAAGATACTTTGGTAGCGCCTGAGGGACCCCTGCCAGTCTCCCAGGAGCCCGGAAATCTCAGCTTCCCGGACCCGGGCGTCCATAGCCCGGGACCCCTGGGGATAGCGCTCCAGGTAATTGGCATATTGCTGAAAAGCCTGACGAAAGGCCTGGCGGCGGTAGCTGGCTTCGGCAGCTTGAAAGAGGGCGGTATCGGACTGACGGACCTGAGAGCCCTGAGACTGGGAAGGAGAGGCGGGCGGCATGGCGGCGCAGGCCGGCAGCAGCGCCAAGAGCAGTAACAGGACAGCGAGCTTTCGCACCATAACGGAGGCCTTCGCAGGATCTGGTTTCAGAAAATAATTGCGGGCAGAGCCGGGGAAATTTCCCCAATTATGGCCAGGAACTTCCCCGTCCAGCTCCCCGATAAACCGCTTTAGGGGCGGACCTGAGTGTTCGCCCTTCATGCCAGGCGAGGGCAAAGCCAGGTGCTTCCGCCAAAATATCCAGAGATAACAACTGGGAGAGGGGGCCGGATTGACGGCCCCCTCCCCCAGGTAACAGGTGCTGGTTCGGTCCTACTTCACTTCCTCGAATTCAGCCTCCACCACTTCTTCTTCGGGCTTCTTGGCCTTCTCTTCGTGGCCCTGACCCGCGCCGGCGCCGGCGCCGGCGCCAGCCCCCGGCCCTTCACCCGGGCCGGCCGCGCCGGTCTTGGCGTACATCTGCTCCGCCAGCTTGTGAGAAGCCTTCATCAGCTCCTCGCTTTTCTGCTTGATGGCTTCGGCGTCGGTGCCTTCCGCCGCGGTCTTGAGGGCCGCGATACGGCTTTCGATGTCGGTCTTAGTGGCCTCGTCCACCTTGTCCCCCAGGTCGGTCACGGTCTTCTGGGTGGTGTACATCAAGGTGTCGGCCTGGTTGCGGGCCTCGATGAGCTCCCGCTTCTTGTGGTCTTCCGCGGCATGGAGTTCGGCATCTTTGATGAGGTTCTTGATCTCATCATCACTCAGGCCGCTGGAGGCGGTGATGCGGATGGACTGCTCCTTGCCGGTGCCCATATCCTTGGCGGAAACCTGGACGATGCCGTTGGCGTCGATATCGAAGGTGACATCGACCTGAGGAATACCCCGGGGCGCCGGTGGAATGCCGAATAACTCGAACCGTCCCAGGGTCTTGTTATCCCCGGCCATATCCCGTTCGCCCTGAAGCACGTGGATGGTCACCGCGGTCTGGTTGTCCGCCGCGGTGGAGAAGACCTGGTTCTTCCGGGTGGGGATGGTGGTGTTGCGGTCGATGATCTTGGTAAAGACGCCTCCCAGGGTCTCGATCCCCAGGGACAAGGGGGTTACGTCCAGCAGGAGGACGTCCTTCACATCCCCTTTGAGGACCCCGGCCTGGATGGCGGCGCCCACCGCCACCACTTCATCGGGGTTCACGCCCTTGTGGGGCTCCTTGCCGAAGATCTCCTTGACCTTCTCCTGGACCTTGGGCATACGGGTCATGCCCCCCACCAGGATGACTTCGTCGATGTCCTTGGACGTGGCCTTGGCATCTTTCAACGCCTGCTCACAGGGGCCGGTGATTTTGTTGATCAACTCCGCCACCAGGCCTTCGAGCTTGGCCCGGCTGAGCTTGATGAGCAGGTGCTTGGGACCGGAAGCGTCGGCGGTCACGAAGGGCAGGTTGACTTCGGTCTCCATGGAGGTGGAAAGCTCCATCTTGGCCTTTTCCGCCGCCTCTTTCAGACGCTGCAGGGCCATTTTGTCGTTGCGCAGGTTGATGCCCTGTTCCCGCATGAACTCATCCGCCAGGAAGTCGATGACCCGCTGGTCGAAGTCGTCGCCGCCTAGATGGGTGTCGCCGTTGGTGGATTTGACCTCGAAGACGCCTTCGCCGATCTCGAGGATGGAGATGTCGAAGGTGCCGCCGCCCAGGTCGAACACCGCGATGCGCTCGTCCTTCTTTTTATCCAGGCCGTAGGCCATGGAGGCGGCAGTGGGCTCGTTGACGATGCGCAGCACCTCGAGCCCGGCGATCTTCCCGGCGTCCTTGGTGGCCTGGCGCTGGGCGTCGCTGAAGTAGGCCGGCACGGTGATCACCGCCTCGGTCACTTTTTCGCCCAGATACTCTTCCGCAGTCTGCTTCATCTTGGTGAGGATCATGGACGAGATCTCGGCGGGTGAATAGACCTTGCCCCGGATGTCGATGTGGGCGTCGCCGTTCTCGGCCTGGACAATCTTGTAGGGCAGGATCTTCAGGTCCCGCTGCACTTCCGGGTCGCTGAATTTCCGGCCGATGAGGCGTTTAACGGAAAACACGGTATTTAAAGGGTTGGTGATGGCCTGGCGCTTGGCGATCTGCCCCACCAACCGTTCGCCGCTTTCGGTAAAGGCCACCACGGAAGGGGTGGTACGGGTCCCCTCTACATTCGGGATGACCTTAGGCTCGCCACCTTCCATAATGGCTACACAGGAATTGGTGGTGCCTAAATCGATGCCGATAACTTTGGACATTTATTTCTCCTCCTGAACGATCGAATCGTTTTGACATGACGTATTTGGGTCTTGGGTAGAGCGGGCCACCACGACCATGGCCGGCCGGAGCAAGCGCTGGTTCATGAGATAGCCCTTTTGTAACTTCTTTGGTGATACGGCAGTCCGGGACCCCCGGGGCCTCTTCCTGCATCACGGCGTTATGCATCGCCGGATCGAAGTGCTGGCCCACGCTGCTAAAGGGAGTGACGCCGAACCGGTCCAGAGCCTTGAGAAAACCCTGGTAGACCATGTCGATGCCCTCCAGCAACGCCTCCGGCGCCTGGAGCTGCCGGCCGTGGTCCAAGGCCCGTTCCAGGTTATCCACCACGGGCAGGAGTTCTTTGACAAGGTTCTCGTTGGCGAACTGGAGCAGGTCCGCCCGTTCGCGCTCCTGGCGTTTTTTCAGATTTTCCATATCCGCGGCCAACCGGAGCAGGCGGACATAGTGTTCTTCAGCTTCCTTGGTCTTTTCCTCCAGCTTCTGGTGCAACTCCGCCAGATCTCCTAAACCTTCCGGGGACTTCTGGATGCCTTCGGGCGCGGTCTTCTCCTTCCCGGACTGAGAATCATGCGATCCCTTATCGGATTTGGATAAGGACATAAAGCCTTTTCTCCTTGTCATACTGCCAACCACCTATAACGTTTCAAAAAAACAAAAACCCCTCAGGGCCGGGGCCCGGGGCGGGAAATTCACATCTGCCGCTTGGTAAGCAAACCCGTCACCAGGGAGGCCGTATACCGCACAATCGGGACCAGCCGAGCGTAGTCCATGCGCATAGGGCCGATGACCCCCAGGCTGCCCATGGGCTTTTGCTGGGAACCGTAGGAGGTGGCCACCAGGGACAACTGCATCTCCGGAAACTGCTCCTCCGGACTGATAATAATCTGGACTCCCTGGGCCGCCATGGTTTGATCCAGCAAGGTGACCAGATGGTGCTTTTCTTCAAAAGCCCTGAAGATGCTGCGGATCTTGTCGACATCGCCGGTGAATTCCGGGTAATCCAGGATTTGGCTGGTGCCCTCAATGTAAAGCTCTTCGGCCTCGTCGTTGTTTTGCAGCGCCTGCCGGCTAAGCTTCAGGGCCTGGGAGAGCATCTTGTCGAACAGGCTCTTCTCTTGCTCCATCTTGATCAGGATCCGCTGCCGGGACTCCCTGAGGGTCAGGTTCTGACAGAGCTCATTGAGGTACCGGCTGAAGCGGTCCAACACTTCCTGGGGAAAGCGGCTCTTGGTGCGCACAAACCGGTTCTGAACTTGATTATCCTGGGACACCAGGACCGTCAGCACCCCGTCTCCACTCAGATTAATGAACTGGATATGCTTGAGGCGCATGCCTTCGGGGCGAGGGCCCAGCACCAGGGCGGGATGTCCGGTCACCAGGGAGAGCACCCGGGAGGCCTGGCGGAATAATTCCTGCGGCTCATGGGCCGGCGGCGAGAAGGCCTCCTGGATCTGCTGCTGCATGGACCGGCCCAAGGCCTGGATGGGCAGAATCCGGTCCACGTAATACCGTAAGCCCTGGGGAGTGGGGATCCGTCCGGCTGAAGTGTGGGGCTGGCTCAGGTAGCCCCGCTCTTCCAGGTCCAGCATGAGGTTGCGGATCGTAGCGGCTGAAAGGTTAAGGCCCGAGGTCTTGGCGACAGTCCGCGACCCCACCGGTTCCCCAGTAACAATGTACTGGGCCACCACGGTTTTCAGGACCAAAGTGTCCCTCTCCCCCAGGAGCTCCATGACGCGATTCTGTTCCATTTTCAAACTTTTAAGTTAATAATAATAGCCTGATTTGTCAAGAGATGGGGGGATTTTTGCCTGCGGGAAAAGGTGCACCGCCCCGGCCTCCCGATCACCTGGCGGGCCGCCTACCCCTGGCAACGGTGACGGACGCTCTCCCCTTCCACCATATACACCACCTGTTCGGCGATGTTGGTGGCATGGTCCCCCACCCGCTCCAGGTTGCGCACGATGTTGATCTGGCACTGGCCGGGAAGGATGGCCTCCGGGGCCCCGGTCATCTCCCCAAGCAGGTCCTGGATGATGGCATGGTCCAGGGCATCCACGTCGGCGTCCGCCAGGCATACCTGCCGGGCCAGGTGGGAATTGCTCCGGAAAAAAGCTTCCAGGCTCTGGTGCACCATCTCCTGGACATTTTGAGCCATGGACTCCAATCGGGGATGAATGGGCCGGGACGGCAGGTGTCTCAGGGTGAGCACCTCTTCGGCGATGTTGGTGGCGGAATCGCCGATGCGCTCCAACTCGGTAATAATATGGTCCACGGCCATGAGTTGGCGCAAATCCCCCGCCACCGGCTGGAACAAGGCGATCAGGCGCACGCATTCCCGGTCAATGGCCTCCTCCAGGCCATTGAGCGCCGCGTCCCCGATGATCACCTGGCGGGCCAGGTCAGCGTCCCGGGCCAGCACGGCCTTGAAGCTTTGCTCCATGGCGGCGGCCGCCAGGGTCGCCAACTCCATCATATTGTCTTGCACTGCGGATAAGTCCCGGAAAAATTTGGCCTTAACCTGGGACTTTTCTTCCCGTTCCGTTGCCATTATCTCACCTCACGAACTTTTCAGCACCTCGGGGCTCCCCCCAACCGGCGGACCTCTCGGGACCCGCCGCGGCCAAACCGCTTCACCTCAAGATATGGACTGCTTATGGACGCCGGAATTGCTCAGTAATTAATGATCGTATCGTTGTTTCCTCTGATAACTTCCAGAAATCTCTTTACATTCTACACTATTGTGCCATGGTCTGCCTCTAAAAATCTAGAGGGGCGATGAGCTTTTGAGCAGGGGGGATGGGGGATGAGAGGTTGGCGCGGGTTATTCATCTTGGGGTGGTTGGTTTTGGGGCTGGGGCTCGGACCTGGGGCGAGCCTGGCGGTTACGCCTTATGACGACGTGCTGGTGCAGCAGGCCGTCAAAAACATTCAGCAGGAAAATTATGACGAAGCCCTGGGGCAGTTGACCGAGTCCTGTGCCAACCGCTGGCAAGCAATTTCCACGCACACGACCCTCTCGCCACAAAACGGGCCGGGCTTTGGGGTCGGGGATGATTCGTAGATGATAAACCAGGGCCTTTCCGCACCCGGAATGGCCTCAAGGAACATCAGGGATTGTCGTTTTTGGGGGGATAATTGGTTACTTCATCGTGACCTTGGAGGTACTCACGCTATCCGCAGCCCGGCTATTTGGGCAACACCTGTTCCCGGGACATGGGGGTGAGACCATATGCGCCAACGAAACAATTCAGCAGAAGTTTCTCCATGACTCTAGATCGCTTCAACCGGATTAAGCAGTCCTGTCTTAATGGCCAGTCTTGGTTCATTGCTCTTTTGGGTCGGATTGTTCCAGGCACATTTCAGATTCCCCCACGCTAATCACTAATATCAGATAGACGACACCTAAACAAAAACCAATTACTCCGCCAGAAAAGAAAATTAACCAAAAACTCATGGTCTTCTCCTCCTTATTTTTTAGATCACATCTCTGTCAAGACATCACCTGATTTAGGGCCTGCGCCATCAGCCATCCTTTTCAGGGCAATGTCATGGTGAATCATGAGTCTCTCCAGAGGTTCGGGCGCCATGGCCGCCGGCCAAAGGGAACCGCACAGGGCATTTTTCCTCTCCGTATCCGGAAACTGCGGGCGAGGCCCCGTCTCCGTTTTTCCGGAAAAATGTGGTCCTCACCCGGCCCGGGTTAATTCGGACACCTTGACCTTGAGACGGCGCACCAGTTCGGCATAGGAGGACTCATGGATGATCCGGCTGAACTGGGACCGGTAGTTGCTTACCAGGCTGACGCCCTCGATGACCACGTCGTAGACCTTCCAGGTCCCGGCTTCATTGGTGAGGCGGTAGTTCAAAGGGAGCCGGTCATTGGGCCGCACCACCACGGTGCGCACTTCGGCGTATTTGCCATCCAAAATCTCTCCGGCGTAGTCAACCCTCACCCGCTTGGCGTACTTGTCTACTTTATTGGAGTAGGATGCCTCCAATAATTGCGCGAACAACTCCACAAACTCATGGCGCTGGCCGGCGCTTAGTTTGCTCCAGGCGGGTCCCAAGGAGCGCTTGGCCATTTCCTGATAATCGAAGTACGGGTCCACGATGCCCTTGACCTTCCGGCGCCGGGCCTCACCCTGGGAGGAGCGATCGTTGAGAGCTTCCCGGGCCCTTTCGATGACCCGTTTGACAATCTCGGTGGGAGAACTTGCCCAGGCTGTGGCAACCCCCACCAGCAGGTTCAAGGTTAACCCGAGAATCAAGGTTTTTTTCAGTGATCCACTCAAAATAAACCCCTCTACTTCAGTCTGTGAGCTTCTTGCGAAGTTTGCTGGAAATCAGCATCCCCAACCGGACCGCCGCTTCTAGGAGTAACAGCCCCAGGAACCAGAGTCCTGGTATTCCTACGACCATCAACCATGCATCCAGACCCATCAGCCGCTCCCGGCTCGTTGGTTTTCGGGCGAGGCGCCAGGCCTGCCCAGAGCCGGTCGCCTAGTGCTCAGGCTCTAAAATCCAGTGCCAAAACCCATTCTTCATGGCCGGGCCGATTATTTGATGAGATAACCCACCAATTAATTATTAGCAAGCTAATTGTTAATATGATAACATAAAATTAATACTGAGTGCTTAAATTTTTACAACTTACTGAATTATCATATATAATTATGATAGACAAAAAAATTTGCTTGATTAAATTTATCAGTTCGTATATGAACTTGTGACAAGGGCCTCTTTATGACCAAGAGATATAATATCGAAAAATTCATCGGGTTTATCATTTACCGCACCTCCCTGGCCATGAAGGCAACCCTGCAACGGACATTGAAGGAGCGGGGATTGGATATTACCCCGGAGCAATATGGGATTTTGATACTTCTCCGGGAAGAGGAGGGGCTTTCCCAAAAGGAGATTGGCGATGTCCTCTTCAAAGACAAGCCCAACATTAGCCGGATGTTGGACGCCCTGGAGCGGAAAAGATTAATCCTGCGCCAGTCGACCGATCGCCGGAGTTTTGCCATATTTCTCACCGGAGAGGGAAGGAGCCTGGCGGAAACGATCCTCCCCATCAAACAGCAATTGGAAGAAAACGCCCTGAAAGGTGTGCTGGCGAGGGAGATAGAATCTTTGGAAACCATCCTGAATAAAATCTATAGGAATGTTTCGTAAATTTTTTTTGTTCTCAATGTTAATATATTAACTGTTAAATATATTACTTATATTGCTGGCGGCTAGGAATTGCGCTGCCGCATGAATCAGCCTTTGGCCAGGTAGGCTCCCTATGGATATTTTGATGGCAACACCGGAAGCTTCCCCATTTGCCCGGTCCGGCAACCTCGGGGAGGTCGTCCATGGCCTGGCTTCTTCCCTGGTGGAAGGAGGACACAGGGTGTCGGTGGTGCTCCCCTTGTATCGAAAAGTGAGAGAACCGGAACGCCCCCTCACGTTCACCGGCATCCGGCTGGCTATACCCCTGTCCATGAGGACGCTGGAGGCGGAAGTTTACCACGCCGCTTTGCAACCGGATCTCGACTTTTACTTTATCGCTCAGGACTCGCTCTATAACCGAGACGGCCTTTACGGTACGTGCTACGGCGATTTTCAAGACAACGCCGAGCGCTTCATCTTTTTTAGCCGGGCGGTGGTTGAGATGGTTGAGGCCCTGGAAATGGAATTCGATGTCTGTCATTGCCACGATTGGCAGACCGGGCTAATACCGGTTTACGCCCGCACCCTGTATCGAGACCGGCCGCACTGGAAACGGCTGCCGGTGGTCTATTCGGTGCACAACGTCGGGTACCAGGGTATTTTCCCAGCTTACGATTTCCCGCTTTCCGGGTTGAACTGGGGGCTCCTCTCCCCTACGGCCTTGGAATACTACGGCCAGATCAATTTTACGAAGGGCGGCCTGGTCTTTGCCGATCTGCTCAGCACCGTGAGCGCCCGTTATCGGGAGGAAATCCTGACCCCCGAATACGGCTTCGGCCTGGAAGGTATTTTCCAGCAACGCGCTGCTGAACTCTTCGGCATCCCCGAAGGGGTGGATTATCCCCGCTGGAATACGAGTAATAATCCTTTTTTGGCCGCTTCTTATGATAAGAGCAACCTGGCCGGCAAACAGGCCTGCAAGGCCCGCCTCGTGGCCCGGTTCGGCCTGAATTTGCCCGGGGGCCGCCCCCTCATCGGCATGAACACCCGCCTCGTGGAACCAAAAGGAATCGATCTCGTGGAAAACATCCTGGAAGAACTGATGCACCTGGATGTGGGTTTCGTGTTGCAGGGCAGGGGGGAGGAACGCCACCAGTATCTCTTACAAGAAATTCAAGCCCGCCACCCGGAGCGGGTCGGCCTCTTTATCGGTCATTCTGAGGAGTTGACCCACCAGATCATCTCGGGCAGCGACATTTTTCTGATGCCATCCCGCTATGAACCCGCCGGCCTGGATCAGCTCCGTTGCCTGCGCTACGGCACCGTGCCGGTCGTGCGGGCCGTCGGGGGGCTGGATGAGACCATCCAGGAATATGATCCCGGGACCGGAGCAGGCAACGGCTTTAAATTCTCCGATTTTACGTCGGAGGAATTCATGCGTGCCGTGCGCCGGGCCTTGGCCCTTTTTCATGACCAGATCTCTTGGGAAGCCTTGATCCGCAACAACATGGCAGTGGATTTTTCTTGGGAGAGGGTAATGCCCCAATATCTGAAGTTCTACCAACGGGCCCGGGAAAAGCGGGCGCGCCTTCTCTCAAGTTGAAATGGATTGTACCTCAGGCCTGGGATTTCCAAGGGTATCTTTGATGAAGCGCCTCGGTTTAAGGTTTGTAGCGGGCTCAGGCAGCGGTGGGGGGAGACCATGACCCGATCCCGGATTTGCCCCGGCCCCTGGAAGAAACTGCTGGTCTGCGCCGACGGCTCCCCTAACAGTCAAGCCGCGGTGAACAAAACGCTGGCTTTGGCCCGCGTTTGCGGCAGCACCGTGTTCGTCTTGCAGGTTCTCCGGACCGTCCCGGAATTCGAGTCGGCGGCCCCGGACCCGATGGCCCGGCTGGCCGAGGAGATTCGCCTCCAGATTGAGGATATCGCAGCACAGCAGGCGGGGGTGACGGTAAAAACGCTCGTCTGCCGCAACGGCTCCCCTTTTAGCGCCATCCTGGAGGAAATAGACCGACTCCACCCCGACCTGGTGGTCATGGGCCGCCACGGCAAAACCGGGCTGGCGCGCCTGAGGCTGGGCAGCGTCACCGCCCGGGTCATCGGTTTAAGCCCGGTCAAGGTTCTGGTGGTGCCTCTGGGGTCAACCTTGAGCTTTTCCCGTATTCTCATCGCCAGCGACGGCTTGCCGTGCAGCGCCGCGGCCATCAGGGAAGCTCTGGCCATTGCCCGGCAGATGCAGGGGCAGCTCCTGGCCATAAGCGTGCTGCCCCGGAAAAGGGAACCCGGCCCAGCCGAGGAAATGCTGGAAAACCTTCACATCACCGCCGCGGAACGGGGCATCGACCTGGAAAGCCGGGTGTTGGTGGGGGAACCGGATGCCGCCATTATCGAGGCGGCCCAAAAAAGCCGGACGGAGTTGATCATCATGGGCAGCCATGGGCGCACCGGCTTCAAACGGCTGCTCCTGGGGAGCGTCGCCGAGAGGGTTATCGGGCGGGCTGCCTGTCCGGTCCTCGTGGTGAAACAGACTGCGGAATCGGGATAGATAACGAAGTCGCTCAGAGGCATGGAAGCTTTGCCCTGCAATACGAGCGGGAGGGCGGAGAATGATTTGCGGTGAGAGGACCAGGAACGGGAAGGGCTCTAACGTCCACCATCAGCTCCTAAATTAAATTTTTTGGGAGTAATGTTAGTATATTAACAGTTAATGTCTTAATCCAGGCCTTCCGGAGGAAGCTATGAAAACATGGGCTTCGGTTTTGGTTATTTTTATCCTGGCTCTTGGGATTGCTTCTTGTACCGAGACCGCGACTCGGGAACAAAAATTTGGCGACATGTTGCGATTAGCCGAAAAAGGCGACGCCAGAGCCCAGTACACCATGGGCTTAATGTATGAGCAGGGTTACGGGGTAACCCCTGACCAAGGGAAGGCGGTGACTTGGTTCGAGAAGGCTGCGGAGAAGGGGGAGACCAACGCCCAATATCACCTCGGTTCCCTGTATAATCATGGCCAGGGAGTGCCGAGGGATTTGACGCAGGCCGCCAAGTGGTATACAAGAGCCGCGGAGCAGGGGGACACCTCGGCCCAGGCGGCCCTGGGCAACATGTATTTATCAGGCGAAGGCGTCCCTAAGGACAGCGCCAAGGCGGCGTACTGGCATAAAAAGTCCTTGAGACTCAAAAAGCATAGCATTCTTAATCGAGATTCTTAATTCTGCCGTATTTAAATACGAGGTCCGGCTTCCAGAACGGGGAGGACTTCTACAAGATCCTCGTTATGGAGCGGTATGACGATTGCGACCATACATGCAAACCAGGGCTGGAGATCACCGATATCGGGGAGATTTTTGATGCAACCGAAGAGGAACGGTTTTGAACCACTGAAATGGACTATGGCTTTGATGGCGTTAACGCTTTTGCTGGGCGGCTGCAGTAACGGGCACGGGAAGCAAGCCACCCCGGTCCCGGAAGTGGCCACGGTGACCATTAAGCCGCAGCAGATCGAGCTGACCACCGAATTGCCTGGCCGTACGTCTCCCTACCGGGTGGCGGAAATTCGGCCGCAGGTCAATGGCATCATACAGAAGCGCCTGTTCCGGGAGGGCTCCGATGTCAAAGCCGGACAACTGCTTTACCAGATTGACCCCGCGCCCTTTAAGGTAGCGCTTGATTCTGCCAAGGCCTCCCTGGGCAAGGCCCAGGCCAATCTGCCCTCGATCCGGTTGCGGGCCGAACGCTACAAGGAATTGCTGGTGGACAAAGCGGTCAGCCGGCAGGATTACGACGACGCCGCCGCCGCCGTGGACCAGGCCCGGGCCGAGATCGAATATTGGAAAGCCCAGGTGGAAGGGGCCCGCATCAATTTGGGCTATACCCGGGTCACCGCGCCCATATCCGGGCGCATCGGCAGGTCCAGCGTGACGGTGGGCGCGCTGCTGACGGCGTATCAGCCCACGACCCTGGCAACCATTCAACAGCTCGACCCCATTTACGTGGATGTGAGCCAATCGTCCGCCGAGCTGCTGCGTTTGAAACGCAACCTGGAAAGCGGCCGGCTCAGCGCCAATGGCAAGAACGGCAAGACAGTCCCTATACTCCTGGAGGACGGCACCCGGTATCCCCTGGAAGGCATGCTGCAATTCCGCGAGGTCACGGTGGAACCAACGACCGGGTCTTTCACCCTGCGTATCGTGGTCCCGAATCCGAACCATCTGCTTCTGCCGGGCATGTTCATCCGGGCGATGGTGAAAGAGGGCGTCAATGACCAGGCCATCCTTATTCCTCAGCAAGCCGTGTCACGCGACCACAAGGGGAACCCTGCGGTGCTGATTGTGGATGCGGAGGGCAAGGTCCAACAGCGGATGCTGAAGCTGGACCGGGCCATTGGCGACCAATGGCTCGTCTCTTCGGGCCTTGCTGCCGGGGACCGGGTGATCGTGGAGGGGATGCTCAAGGTGCGGTCCGGCATGGCCGTAAAAGTAACTCCCTTTACCGAGCATAAAACCGGGCCTGGGTCTGAGGCCAAGGCTGCCGGCCAGGCGCCTGCGAAAGCTAATTAAAGGAGTCGTTTGATGTTATCGAGATTTTTCCTGGACCGGCCGGTCTTCGCCTGGGTCATCGCCATCATTATGATGGTATTGGGCGGGCTGGCGATCCATAACCTGCCCATATCGCAGTATCCGCCCATTGCGCCGCCGTCCATCGCCATTGATTCCTTCTATCCGGGGGCCTCGGCGGAGACGGTGGAAAACAGCGTTACCCAGATCATCGAGCAGAAGATGACGGGCTTCGAAGAAATGCTCTATCTCTCCGGCACGAGCGATTCGGCCGGGGCTTCCCGGATCGAATTGACCTTCAAGCCGGGCACCGATCCGGATCTGGCCTGGGCCAAGGTGCAGAACAAGCTCCAACTCGCCATGGCCAGCCTCCCGGCAGTAGTCCAACGCTCCGGGATCAAGGTAAGCAAATCCACCAAGAATTACCTGATCATTGTGGGCCTGATCTCCGAAGACGGCAGCATGGACGGCAATGACTTGAGAGACTACGCCCAGTCCAACCTGGAGAAAGTGCTGGCCCGGGTGCCGGGTGTGGGTGAGGTGGAAAACTTCGGCTCCCAATATGCCATGCGGGTCTGGCTGACCCCGGACAAGCTAACCGATTTCCATCTGACCATGGAAGACGTCATCCTGGCGCTGCAGGCCTACAACGTCGAGGTTTCCGCCGGCCAGTTCGGCGGGGCGCCGGCGGTAAAGGGCCAGCGCCTCAACGCCTCCATCCTGGTTCAGGGTCTGCTCAAGACCCCCGAAGAGTTCGCCGCCATCCCCCTGCGCGTGAATCCGGACGGCTCCACCGTGCGCATCAAGGATGTGGGGCGGACGGAATTGGGGACCGAGTCCTACGATATTCAGGCCACTTACAATGGCAAGCCTTCCGCCGCCATGGCCATTCGTCAGGCGGCCGGCGCCAATGCCCTGGATACCGCCAATGCCGTCAAGAAGAAACTGGAGGAGATGAGTCATTATTTTCCACCGGGGATGAAGGTGGTGTATCCCTACGACACCACCCCCTTTGTCCGGGTGGCCATTAATGAAGTGGTCAAGACCCTCTTCGAGGCGATTCTGCTGGTCTTCCTGGTTATGTGGCTGTTCATGGGCAATATCCGGGCCACCCTGATTCCGACCATCGCGGTGCCGGTGGTCCTCCTGGGGACGTTCGCCCTGCTGGGACTGTTCGGGTTTTCCATCAACATGCTGACCATGTTCGCCATGGTGCTGGCCATCGGCCTGCTGGTGGACGACGCCATCGTGGTGGTGGAAAACGTGGAACGGATCATGGCCGAGGAAGGTCTTTCTCCCCGGGAGGCCACCGCCAAGTCCATGGATCAGATCACCAGCGCCCTGATCGGCATCGGGATGGTGCTCTCGGCGGTGTTTGTCCCCATGGCGTTTTTCGGAGGGTCCACCGGGGTCATCTACCGGCAGTTCTCCGTGACCATCATAGCTTCCATGTTGCTTTCGGTGGTGGTGGCCTTGGTCCTGACGCCGGTATTGTGCGCCACCTTTCTGAAGCCGGTGCCGAAGGGGCATGAGGCCGCAGAAAGCGCCATCTTTTTCTTACGCCCCTTTTTCCTGTGGTTCGACCGGGTATTTTTCGGGATCAGAGACCGGTACGTGAAACTCGTTGGCCACGCTCTTTCCCGGAAACTGCGATACTCCCTGGTGTATGTGCTGATTGTGGGAGCCATGCTCTTCCTGTTTCTGCGCATGCCCACGGCCTATCTCCCGGATGAAGACCAAGGCATACTGATAGTCCAAGCCATGCTTCCGGCGAATTCAACTCTGGAGCAAACCCAACAGATTATGGAGAAGGTTCGGGACCATTTTCTGGTGGGAGAAAAAAAGGCGGTTGAATCCTGCATGACGATTTCCGGCATTAGTTTTTCCGGTCGGGGACAAAACGTGGGCCTGGCTTTCGCCAGGCTCAAGGATTGGGAGCTGCGCGGCCAGCCGGACCTCAAAGTCAAGGCCATAGCCGGCAGGGCCATGGGAGCCTTCTCCAAAATCCGCAACGCCATGGTGTTTGCTTTTCCCCCGCCGGCGGTCATCGAATTGGGCCAGGGCACAGGATTTGATTTCCAGTTGCTGGATCGCGGCGGTGTGGGCCACACCGCGCTCATGGCAGCCCGCAACCAGCTCCTGGGCATGGCGGCCAAGGATAAACGATTGGTCCGGGTCCGGCCCAACGGCCTGGAAGATGTGCCCCAATACCAAATCGACGTGGATTGGCAAAAGGCGGGCACCCTGGGTCTTTCCATTGCCTCCATCCATAACACCACCTCGGCGGCTTTCGGCAGTTCCTATGTCAACGACTTCATCCAGGCCGGGCGCGTCAAACGCGTGTACGCCCAGGCGGACGCCCCCTACCGCATGCTGCCCAAAGATCTCGAAAAACTCTATGTGCGCAATACCGAGGGCAAAATGGTTCCCTTTGCCTCCTTTGCGTCCGGCCACTGGACTTCAGGTTCTCCGAAGCTGGAGCGCTTCAATGGCTTTCCCTCCCTCGACATCTGGGGCGAGCCGGCGCCGGGAATGAGTTCCGGCGAGGCCATGCAGGCTATGGAGGAAATAACCTCCAAGCTGCCGCAAGGGATCGGCTTTGACTGGACCGGGCTTTCCTACCAGGAACGGCAATCCGGCGCCCAGACGGTGCCGCTCTACGCGCTGTCGATTCTCGTGATCTTCCTGTGCGTGGCAGCCCTTTACGAAAGTTGGACCATCCCTTTTGTCAACATGCTGATGCTGCCGCTGGGGGTCTTCGGCGCCATCGTGGCAACCTCGTTGCGGGGATTTCCCAATGACGTTTACTTTCAGATCGGCTTCCTCACCACCCTGGGGCTTTCGACCAAAAATGCCATCCTGATTATCCAGTTTGCCCAGCATCGGATGGAACATGGCGAGGGACTGGTCGCAGCAACCATGGGCGCGGTAAGAACCCGGTTCCGGCCGGTCATTATGACCTCACTGGCTTTTTTCTTCGGGGTACTGCCGCTGGCCATCGCGAGCGGCGCCGGCAGCGGCGCCATGAATGCCATTGGCACCGCGGTTACCGGCGGCATGCTCTCTGCGACCTTCATCGACCTCCTTTTTATCCCACTGTTCCTGGTGATTGTATCCCACCTCTTTGAGAGAAAGCGGCCGGGGCAAGTCACGGCCAGTGAGCCGAATTCCACGGATCCGCAGGGGGTACGTTAGCATGAGACGAAAAATCGTTTTGATCATAGGTCTCGCTGTGTGTCTGGGCGGCTGCACCATGATCCCGAAATACACCCGGCCCGACGCGCCGGTTCCCGCCGCCTGGCCCAGCGGTCCGGCCTACAAAGAGACCCCGGCCACCCCGGGGGCTCCGGTGGCCGCCGACCTGCAATGGCGGCAATTCTTCGCCGGTGAACAACTTCAAGCGATCATCGCCACCGCCTTGAAAAACAACCGTGATCTGCGGTTGGCCGCCTTGAATGTTGAAAGGGCGCGGGCTTTGTACCGCATCCAGCGCGCCGAGCTTTTCCCGGTGCTGGAAACCGGCTTCTCGGCCAGCAAGCAACACGTCAGGATTTCCGGCACCACCGGTCTGGTGACTTTGGAGGATTACAGCGCCAATCTGGGCATCACTTCCTGGGAGATGGATTTCTTCGGCCGTATTCGCAGCCTGGGAAAAAAGGCCCTGGAAGAATACTTCGCCACGGAACAGGCCCGCCGCAGCGCGCAGATCTTGCTGGTGTCCGAAGTTGCCTACGCCTACCTGACCCTGGCCGCGGATCGGGAAGACCTCAAACTGGCCCAATCGACCCTCGCAAGCCAGCAGGCCGCCTACAAGTTAATTCGCCGGCGCCTTGAAGTCGGACTGGCGCACGAACTGGATCTGGACCAGGCTCAAACGAGAGTGGATGCGGCCCGGGTGGACGTCGCCCGGTACACTGAACTGGCGGCTCAGGATAAGAATGCCCTTGACCTCTTGGTAGGCTCAATGGTGCCGGCCAACCTGTTGCCGGAGGTGTTGAGCGGCGTCAAACCTTTGCCGGACGTTTCACCCGGGACAAACTCCTCAGTGCTCCTGCGTCGCCCGGATATTCTGCAGGCGGAGTACACCCTCAAGGCCGCCAATGCCAATATCGGCGCGGCCCGGGCGGCATTTTTCCCCCGCATTTCCCTCACGTCCGCCATAGGCAGCGCCAGCGGCGACCTGTCGGGGCTGTTCAAATCCGGCTCGTTTGTCTGGAATTACGCCCCCCAGATCGTGATGCCGATTTTCGATGCCCGCACCTGGTCGGCGCTAACCGTGACCAAGGTAGACAAGAAGATCGCCGTAGCGCAATACGAGAAGGCGATCCAGGGGGCCTTTCGGGAGGTTGCCGATGCCCTGGCCAGCAGGGGAACCGTGGGGGATCGGATGGAGGCGCAGCAATCTCTGGTGGATGCCACCGCCAAAACCTACAAGCTCTCCACGGCCCGCTATGAGAAGGGGATCGACATCTACCTGAACGTGCTGGATGCGCAACGCTCTCTCTACACCGCGCAGCAGGGACTCATCGCCATTCGTCTGACGAAGCTCGCCAATCAGGTGCGGCTTTATGCGGTGCTGGGTGGGGGCGGCGACTCCGGCACGCCGCCTGAAGGGGGGTAATATCAACTTCGCTTTGAAATGAAACAAACCATCAGATAACCCGTTGATATCACGCCTAGGGGTGGGTTTCAAACCCGCCCCGACAAGACGAACCTGGAGTAATTCCTCGATCAAAGGCCCTTAGGGGATAGTCTCAGCCTGCATGAGCTGGAGGTGCTGAACCACTCTTGACAGCTATTTACGTAATAAATCACGGGGGCTCTGCTCCTCCGCATCTTATGTGCTTGGGGAGGTGTTCAATTTGTAACCCACGCCGTAGATAGTGCTGATCACCTCTTGGCCCGGCAGATAACCGGCAATTTTTTTGCGCAGGTTCTTGATGTGGGAATCGATGGTCCGCTCGTAACCCTCAAAATCATACCCCTGAACCACATTAATCAGTTCATTGCGGGAAAAAATGCGATTGGGATGGCTCAGGATGGTTTTAAGGAGATTGTACTCACAGGGAGTAAGCTTGAGTTCATGTCCTGCCACCAGCACCTGACGGGTCTCCGGAATCAGACTGATCTCTCCCACCAGCAGCGTTTTGTTGGTGGGCGGGGCGCAGACCCTTCTCAGCACCGCCTTTACCCGGGCCACCAGTTCTCTGGGGCTAAATGGTTTGCAGACATAATCATCGGCTCCCAATTCCAGGCCGAGCAGCCGGTCGATCTCTTCAACCCGGGCAGTAATCATGATTATGGGGACATCCGAAAACTTTCTCACCTCCCGGCAGACCTCCATGCCATCCATGCCCGGGAGCATAAGGTCCAGTAAAATCAGAGCGGGCTGCTTCTGCCTCACATAAGGGACCACCAGGTCACCGCGGTCGAGACAGGAGACTCGGAAACCGGCCTTTGCCAAGTAGTCTTGGAGAATTTCCGCAATCTTAATCTCATCCTCGGCGACCAGAATTTCTTGACCGATCATGTCGTTTCTCCACTCGCACGAGCTCGTTACCCAGGATGTGCCAGGTTCCCGGCGCTCTTTTTCCGGGCGGCTCTTCAGCCGGAAAGGGCTGGAAGGGCAATGGTAATCCTCAGGCCCCCGGCGGGTGCCCGGGACGCCGCAATCTCCCCTCCAAAAGACTCCACGATACTCTTGCAGATTGCCAATCCAAGCCCGCTTCCTCCCTGAGCCCGGCTTCTCGCCATATCCACCCGATAGAGCCGGTCGAATAAGCGCGGGAGGAATTCTTCCGGAACCCCGGGACCGGAATCCTCGAAAGTCAGGAACAGGCGGCCAGCTTTGAGTTCGGGCAAGATTTTCAGCACGCCCGGAGCGTTGACATACCGCAACACATTCTCCAGCAGGTTGGAAAAGAGCTGCTGCAGCCGATGGGCATCGGCCATGATGGCAGCCTGTTGCAGCTCGCCGGGCTTGGCCTCGATCCGTATATCCCGTTGTGCGAAGCGGGGGGAAAAAGCTCTCAGGGTCTCTTCCAGAACCTCCAGGGGATGGATCACCGTGAGTACGGCCGGGAAGGGCTGCGATTCAATCAGCGACAGGTCATGGAGGTCATGCACGATCCGGCTGACATGCAGCACCTCGAAATGCAGCGATTCCAGCGCCTCCGGGGTGATCTCCCTGACGCCGTCTTGCATCGCCTCAATCTCGCCGCGCAAAATCGCCAGAGGCGTCCTCAGCTCATGAGAGATATCAGCCATCCATTGCCGGCGCATCTGCTCGTATCTTTCCAAGGCCTGAGCCAAGTTATTGAAATCCGTGGCGAGCTGCCCGAACTCGTCTTGAGATCGAACTTCAATCCGGGTATCGAATCGGCGGGTAGTCAAGGCCCGGGTGGCCTCCGCCAGTTCTTTCACCGGCGACAAAAGATGCCGCGACAAGACGATGGTCACGAGGACCGCCAGCAGCAAGGCGACTCCGCCTATGGCAGCAAACGTCTGGAACAGGAGCCGCAGAAATTCCACATCCAGTGGATTGCTGGGACGTTTGTGCCTCCGCATCCCCAGCCAGCCGACCACCTGGCCATCCACCAGGATCGGCTTCAGTTGATCGCGATCCGGCGAGGCAGCCTCCGTTCCGATCAGCGGGCGTTTGGCGGCATCAAAAAGGGAGATGTCCGTCGGCCTGCCGTGGGGGAGCGGTGGACCCGGCGGGCCGGGTGGCGGACCAGGCGGGAGGCCGGGAGAAGCACCAGGCGGGGGGCCGGGTGGCTTGCCGAACGGCGGTGGCAAAGGGGGCTCGCCGGGGCCTAACGCCCCGGGCGGAGGCCCCGGCCCCCTCCCCATCAATTGGAGCCAATGGTCCAGGTCATCGAGAACCGGAGCCCAGCTCCGGTTCTTTTGGTATTCCTGGCTCAACACCTTCGCCAATTCATTGAGCCTCGCGGTTTCCACTTTATTGACATAGTCTTCGAAGTGGCGAGAGGCAAAGTATCCCGCAATGAGCAGCATGGAAATCACGATCACGAAGCTGTTCAACAGGAGCGTCAGGAATACTTTGTGTCTGAATTTAAGCTGCATGCAAGAGCACCCGGGTTAAACACTTCCTAGCCTGCCGAGGTGGCAGGCGCCCCGTCTGAGCCGAAAGCCTTTTCAATTAAGTCGCATATTCCGATTGCCGGGTCAATCTTTACCAACCCTCCCGGCCCCATCTCCACATTCATTCCATCCCGCCTCCATACTTTCTCCACAATCGCCTGTTACACTCCGCTTAACTTGCCCGGTGAGGGGGACGCCCACCGAAAAAACTCCCTCCGGTCTGATTGGCGGGTCCGTCCCCCTCAGCGTCGCAAGGGAGGTCCCCAGTCCATCCCGCCTGGACTCGTCGGATGTAAGCGTCAGGCGGCAGATTTCTGAACAAGGAGGTGGGTCATGGATTGTCATGCAATGTATCCCGGTTCGGCTTGCCTGGCCAAACCTCGCCTCGCCACCGCCCGGGGCTCCACATGAAAATCTTATGTTCCTGGTGCGGAGCCGTCATCCGGGAGGAAGACGGAACCGAGGGCTTTGACAGTCATGGGATTTGTCTGGAGTGCCTGTCTCAAGAGATGGCTAAAATCAATCTAACCCAGGCCGGGCAGTGTGGTGACCGGGCAAGGCAAGGGGTTAATCCCAAGAAATTGGTTACAGATTACGGGTCTTCAGCAGGTAATCACCGAACCTCATGGAGGAAATGGATATGAAAATTTCTAAGATTCTAATCAGCTTCGCTCTGGCTGTGGTGCTGATTTTAACCTCGGGGCTGGCTTTTGCCGGTCCACCCGAGGGGATGTTCCCCCCCCTGGCTGGCATCCCCTGATGGGGCCCTCCAGCCTCGTGGCGGATAAACAGCACCTTTATGTCGTGGTGGGCCCCAAGATCATGCAATATGACCTGGCCGATTTGAAGCTGCTGAAAACCGTAGACCTGCCCAAGCCGGCGTTGCCCAAAGGAGAGGAGGCCAGGCCCTGTCCACCGCCTCATCCTCCCCTGGGAGGCCTCCGGGGGCTCTGGGCCGCTGAGGGTTCCCTCTACGTGCTGGCCGGGCCGATGCTCTATCGGTTCAGCACCCCTGACCTGACGCTCAAGACCACCGTGGAACTGCCGAAACCGGAACCCCCCAAAGCCGTCAATTAATCCGGAGTGTTCCCTGCCGGCAGGGCCGCTTGGGTTGGCCCGGAGCCGGTACAGTATCCGGTAACATCAGCAGCAGGAGAAAAATGATCATGCAAGCTGATTCCATCATTGCCGTTGCCATTGCTTATGCCATCCAGAAGCGTCCGGAATTGGTGCAGGCGGATATACTCAAACTCTTGCGCCAGAAAGCCACCTTAGAAGCTGAAAACCAGGAATTGCAGCGCCTGGTTGTCAGGTAGCAGGTGACGGGGATCAGGCATGGCGGACGGTGGCGACAAATCGAGCCACCCGCTCCAGCGGACGTTGGTCAACGAAGCGGCCAAACGACCTGGAGCCGGCAACCTCATCCCCGGGGTCGGTTCGGCCCCGAAACCGCATAAGGCGCGCCAAGCGCTTCGGGGCAAATCCCATCTTCCAATGTAACCGTTAACCTCAACTCCCCGGCGGCGGGATCTACGGCGCTTTTAAAACTGCCAGGAAAACGCCGGCCTGCCGCCGGGGACCGCACTGCCGGTTCCACCTCAAAAGCACCCTCGAAGCAAAATTCCCCATAACCGAGTGCCGATTTTACCAGATTTGTGGTGGCAATCACCCTGGGGAAAAGAGGAATGCACGGAACCAACCGAAAGAATCTTGCCTTGGTTAAGGCGGTTGCACCTCAGGGACGGAGAAATGATGTACGGCATAGCCCTCAAAATGCTCTTTGGCGATCGGGGAAAATACCTCGGCATTATCACCGGTATTGCCCTGGCCTCACTCATCATGATTCAGCAGCCGGGCATTCTGATTTCCATCTTGAGCCACACCTACAGTTTCATTTCCGACATCAATCTGCCCGACATCTGGGTCATGGACCCCAAGGTCCAGTTCATCGACGACTCCAAGCCCCTGCTGGATACCCAGCTCTATCAAGTGCGCGGCGTGCAGGGGGTCGAGTGGGCCGTGCCGCTCTATAAAGGCAGCCAGCGCGTCCGCCTGGACAACGGGGAGACCGTGGGGAGTATCATGCTGGGACTGGATGACGCCACGCTCATCGGTGGGCCCGCGGTCATTCTGGAAGGCCGACTCGCCGACTTGCGCCTGCCGGACAGCGTCATCGTGGATGAAGCCGGCGCCAAGGGCCGGCTGGCCAAGCCCTCGGCCACCCCGGGCGGCAAGTCCATTCCCCTTCAAATCGGCGACGTGCTGGAGATCAATGACAAGCGCGCCACAGTCGTGGGCATTGCCCGGGGAACCCCCACCTTTCAGTCCCAGCCCATCCTGTATACCACCTACACCCGGGCTAAAAACTATGCCCTGAGCGAACGCAAGCTGCTCTCCTACATCCTGGTCAAGGCCAAGGCCGACGAATCGCCCCAGGCCGTGGCCCGGCGCATCTCCCGGCAGACCGGCCTGGCTGCGTATACGGCGGAAGAGTTTAAACACCGGTCATTGCAATATTTCATTCACAACACCAGCATTCTCACCAACTTCGGCTTCGTGGTCATCGTCGGGTTTATTGTCGGCGCCGCGGTCACCGGCCAGATCTTCTACAACTTCACCCTGGACAACTTGCGCTACTTCGGGGTCTTCAAGGCCATGGGAGCAACGAACCGGATGCTTCGGAGAATGATTCTGCTCCAGGCGTTGCTGGTGGGCTTCATCGGCTTCGGCATCGGCGCCGGGGCGGTGGCGACGTTCGCGGCGGCGACCCGGGGCAGCAGCGACCTCACCATGCAGCTCAACTGGCAGTTGCTGCTGGGGAGCGGCACGGCGGTGCTGCTCATCGTGGTCGTCGCCGCCCTGGTCAGTGCCCGCAAGGTCATGAAGCTGGAACCGGCCGAGGTCTTCAAAGGCTAGTTATGCACAACTTAGAAACGCCGGCGGTGTGCTGCCGCGGCATCACCAAGGCCTTCGGCGCCGGCGAGGCGCAAGTTCAAGCCCTGCGGGGGATCGACCTTGAGGTGTATCCCGGCGAATTGCTCATGCTGGTGGGTCCCTCGGGATGCGGCAAGACGACGCTCATCTCGGTCATCGCCGGCATTCTCGACCAGGATCACGGCACCTGCGTGCTCTATGGCCAGGACTTGCAGCAGTTCTCGCCCAACGCCCGCGTGGTCTTTCGCGGCAAGAACGTCGGGTTCGTGTTCCAGGCCTTCAACCTGGTGCCAACCCTGACCGCGGCGGAGAACACCGCCATTCCGTTGCTGATCAACGGCGTGCGACCGGACCAGGCGCGGGCCCGGGCCGTGGACGGCCTGCGCCATGTCGGCCTGGAAGGACGGGAGAACTCCCTGCCCAAACAACTCTCCGGCGGCCAGCAGCAGCGGGTGGCCATTGCCCGGGCCCTGGTGCACAACCCCCGGCTGTTGGTGTGCGACGAGCCCACCAGCGCCCTGGACCACCAGACCGGCAGACGCGTGATGGAGGCGCTCAAGAGCCTGGCGCTCAGCCATGACCGCGCCCTCGTCATCGTGACCCATGACGCCCGCATCTTTGAGTTTGCCGACCGCATCGCCTCCATGGATGACGGCCGCATCATCAACATTAACGCCAACAACGCCCACTAGGAAGATGCTGAAAAAGTTATCTATGAGCACAAGCTCATTTATTGACCAAAGAAAAACTAAAAACCCAAAACGAGGTTCATAATGCCAAAGAATGTCACATTAATACTGCGCCTGGGGCTCTTGCTGCTGGTGGTCGCCGCCCTGTTGTCGGGGGGGTGCTCCACGTACTCCTCGGTGAAGAAGTGGGCGGGTTATGGGACCAATGACGAAACCAATGACGCAGAAGAAGAAATGGTCCCACCCGAGGCCCAGGCGGAAACGGTCATGATTGACGGCAAGCCCTATGTCCGCAGCAAAAACCCCTATTGGCTCAGTGACGCGAACGCCCCCGAGTATCTCTACGTGGAAAAAGGCACGGAGTTCACGGGGGCCCAGCAGCACCTGGTCAATTCCCTGGCCAAGGCCCTCGGCCTGCAACAGGCCAAGGCCGCGGGCAAGACCATCCCTCCGGATAAGCTCCAGGAGATGGTGCGGACCGAAGTGGACCGCATTCTCAAGGAGCAGGGGCTGGGAGGCTTTGTCTCCCAGGGCAAGCCGGGAGCCTCGGCCGTCGTGGGCCGGGCCGTGGCGGTTATCCCCGACCTGGATACGCCCCAAAGCTATGACGGGTTGAACCGCACCTTGGCCATGGCGGTGGGCGGCGCCTTGGGGAAGATGAAAGACCTTAAGGTGAGCACGCCGGAATCGGTGCAGGCGGCCCGGCGCCAGGCCACGGTGGCGGGCAAGCTGAGCCTCGCCCCCAATATCAAGGCCCTGGGCGATGCCCTGGGGGTCCAGGGGATCGTCCTTACGGGGATCATGCCGCCGGCAGACGGAACCCAAGGGGCCATGGCCCTCCAGGTCTATGACACCTTCACCGGCCTCCAGCAGGATGCCATCGTGGCCCCCGGGGCCGCGGGAGAGGTGAGGCCCGAGGCGGTCAACAAGTTCGCCCAGGACAATAGCTTGCGGGTAGCCGGCGACCTTCTCAAAATCGGCTGGTTCGGGCGGGTGGACTTTATCAAGGAGGGGAAGGTTTACCTGAACCTGGGGCGGAACTCGGGCCTCAAGGTGGGGGACCGTCTCAAGGTAGTGGAACCGGGCAAAGAGGTGGTCAATCCCAACACCCGCTCCGTACTGGGTTACACCGCGGATGTCCCCCAGGGCGAGATCAGGGTGGCGGAACTCCTGGGCAACAGCGGCGCCGTGGCCCTGTCGTTAAGCGGTGGCCCCTTCAAAGCCAACGACAAGGTGAAGCCAACCAAATAAGGTGGGGTTTCGGTTTTCGGTAAAAAAGCGAGAACCTTAGCCAAGTGGCGCCTGGAGAGAACCGCATGGCCTTTAAAAACAAAATCCTGCCGGCGTGTGCCGTCATAGGGCTGATCATTGCCATCGTAGTGGCGGTGCAGTCCCAGAAAGAGACCCCGCCGGCCCAACCGGTGGCGCAGCCGGCCCAGGCTCCGTTCAAGTCCTACATCGGCGGGGCCGGGATTGTCGAAGCCAGGACGCAAAATATCAGCATCGGCACTTCGCTGCCGGGTATCGTCAAAACAGTCTTCGTCCAAGTCGGCGATAAAGTGAAGGCGGGCGCGCCCCTGTTCCGGATCGACGACCGGGAACTGCGCGCCGAGCTGCTGATCAAGCAGGCCAACCTGGTCAAGGCCAGGGCCTCGGTGGCAGAGGCCAGGGCCTCGCTCAAGGATTACCAGGCGCAGTATGAGTTGGTGCGCCACGCCACTGACCGGCGGGCGGTCAGCGTCGATGACGTCCAGAAGCGGCGCTATGCCGAAGAGCTGGCCCGGGCCAAGCTGGCCAGCGCCAGGGCAGAGGTGACTGCCGCCGAGGCCGATCTCAAGGCCACCCAGACTTCCCTGGAGCGCCTGACGGTGCGCTCTCCTGTGGATTGCGAAGTCATGCAGGTGAACCTTCGCCCGGGGGAATATGCCTCCACCGGCGCCCTGTCCACGCCCCTGATGCGGCTGGGGGTTGTGGACCGGTTGCACCTGCGGGTCGATATTGACGAAAACGACGCCTGGCGCTTTAAGCCCGATACCCGCGCCGTCGCCTCCTTACGCGGCAATCGTGACCTGAAGGCCGAGCTGAAATTCGTCCGGGTGGAGCCCTACGTCACGGCCAAAACCTCTCTCACCGGCAGCAGCACCGAACGAGTCGACACCCGAGTGCTGCAGGTCATTTACAGCTTTGACCCGAACGCCCTGCCGGCCTACGTCGGACAACAGATGGACGTTTTTATCGAGACGCCCGCAGTAGCGTTCTCCGTGACCGCGGGTGCTGCCGTGGCCGGGGAAGAAGGGAAGAAATGAGCCGACGAGGCTTGGCGGTCATCAGTCTCGCCGTCCTCCTGGGCGGTTGTGCCTCGGTGGGGCCCAACTACCAGCCCCCGAGGTTGGAAGCCCCGGCGCACTGGCAGGAGGGTCAGCAGAAGGCAGCGGCGGCTCTGGCGCTGCAAGAAATTGCCTGGTGGAAGGCGTTTGGCGATCCGGTGCTCAACAAACTCATTGAACGGGCGGCGAAGACCAATCTCGACCTTGAGCAGGCCCGGGCGCGTATTATCCAGGCGCGCACCAATGTCACCGCGGCCGGCGCCGCGGCCTGGCCGTCGGTACAGGCCACCGGCTCGGTGACCCGCAGCGGGGGTGGCATCGATACGACCACCTCTTCAGTGCCGTCCTCTCTTGCCACCGTAGCGGGGACCATCTTCCAGGCTGGATTCGATGCCAGTTGGGAAATGGATGTCTTCGGCGGCACCAGGCGCGGCGTCGAGGCTGCCAAAGCGAGATTCGATGCCAGCGTCGAAGATTTCCGGTCGACCCTCCTGACCCTCCTGGGCGATGTCGCCAAAAATTATATAGATCTGCGAGCCGGCCAGGCCAGAGGGGAAATTATCCGTAGCAACTTAGCGGCGCAGCAGCAAACCGTGGAGGTAACCCGGGAACGTTTTAAGCTCGGGCTGACCAATTACCTTGATGTGGCTCAGGCCGAGGCTCAGAAGTTCACCACTGAATCGGACCTGCCGACTATTAATGCTTCGATAAAACAGTCGATTCATCGCCTCGGCATCCTCCTGGGCCAGGAACCCAACGCCCTTAAGGCGGAACTGGCGGCATCCCGGCCCCTCCCGCAAGCGCTGGACCGGTTGTCTACAGGCCTGCCTTCGGAGCTGCTTACCCGCCGGCCTGATCTGCGGAAGGCGGAGCGGCAACTGGCCGCCGCGTCGGCGGATATCGGCGTGGCCACGGCCGATCTCTATCCCAAGTTCGACCTGACCGCGGCCTTAGGCATGCAAAGCAGCACGGTGTCGAAGTTGTTCAACATTTCCAGCGGCCGCTACTGGTCCTTGGTCCCGGGGGTCACGTGGAATCTTTTCGACAGCGGCAAAGTCCGGGCGGCCGTCACCAATAAACGAGCGGTTTACGAAGAATACCTCGCCAAATACCGCTCTTTATTCCTCAGTGCCCTGGAAGAGGTGGAGAACGCCTTGACCGCTTACCATGCGGAGCAGAAGAAGCGCCAAATCCTGGTCGACTCGGTGTGCGCCGACGCAGAAGCCGTTGCTCTGGCCAATGAGCGCTACCGCAAGGGCCTCACCAACTTCCTGGACGTATTGACCTCTGAACAGAACTTTTATAGCGCCCAGAGCAACCTGAGCACGTCGGAGGCGAATCTCTTAACCGACCTCATCTCCCTGTACAAGGCCCTGGGTGGCGGCTGGGCTGCGGCTGAGGTCAAGGTGGCAGAGAGCTCCGGGGCTCTTTAGGCATTTTAGCCGGCAAAACCACACTCCTAAGGAGGATCAATACATGCCGGAAACTGATTTGAGATCACCAGGTTTCGGGTTAATCGGGCTGATTCTCATCATGTCCCTGGCCATGGCCCCGCAGGTGTCGGGCCAACTTGGCGGCATGGGAAAGGGCGGCGGTATGGGGGGCGGAGGCATGGGCGGACCCATGGATGGAGAGGGAGGTCCCGGACCAGGGGGAGGCCGAAGACGGCGAGCTCCTCTACGGTTTGATCTAACCAAGGCCACCACGATTACCGGCCAGGTGGAGAGTCTGGGAAGTTATAGGCTGGCTAGTTGGCGGTCTCTGCCAGGCATGGCGGTCCAGGGATTGATCCTGAATACCGAGAGCGGCAATATCGAGGTTTATTTAGGGCCGCCGTCGTATGTGGCCAAGCAGAAGTTTATGCTGCAGAAAGGCGATACCTTGGAGGTGCATGGCTTCAAGGTCTTACGCGAGCATCAAGCCGCTTTTTTCGCGGCCAGGGTGAAGAAGCAGGACCAGACGCTCACTTTGCTGGATGAGGATGGTTCCCCGCTCTGGAAGCAACAGGATACCGGCGGCCCGGGCCCCGGAAAAGCAGGCCGCGGCGGTAAGGACCCCAGCCAGGTGGGAGGTGAGATGATGGGAGCCGGGGGCATGGGGCGAGGGAGATAAATGTTCTGGGGAGAGGATGCTCACGCCTGACCAGGGAGCCGCCAAAGGCCTGCGGGCTCATGGGGGAGGGAATTTTTTGCACGCCTCGTGTAGGGGCGACCCGGCGGGTCGCCCCGCCGGTGAGGCGATTATAAAGACTTAATCTGGTCCGTTCGTCAGCGCTGGACCGCTAACGATGCGAATCAGGGGAACAATATCCCCATAACTGCCACCCCACTGCCACCTGCCCCCTGGCTCGAGGATCTTTTTTCCACCTGCTACCAAGCCAGCATGTTGCGGGAGGAAGAGCGGCCGGTTCAGGTTCGTCTCGTCCCGGCTAACGCTGAGTCATTCCCTGAGGCAGACGTTCCGCCTTAAGGACTGCACTGCCAAATGTTTGCCCAGCCCCGGCCCTGCGATGAGCTGGAACCGAGAAAACTCTCTCCCGTTCCCTCAAACGAAACCGTCAGGCGTTTATGTTCAATTACTTAAGTCGTTGCGTATAGATATATCTTGCGGAAATTTTGCTCTTCATTTGCCTGATATTTCCTCAAGCCCCCCCATCATGCTGATGCTCAAAAATTATTCATGACGCAAACCTGCCCATTCTGGAGAAGGCGTTAGGTCCCATTCATCACCTCATGAAAACCACAGCTCAGGCTGCGTCATAATATCGATATAGGGGGATTCGGAAGCTAAAAATAGGGATTCCCTAATTCACTGTATTAAAATATATTGTATATTAAATATATAATGATGTCGGGGGCTGTTCCTGAAGTCAACTATGCCGCCAGCCATTTCCAACCCTACGCCGGCCACCATTATTACCCTTCGGCTCGCCCATGTGATTTCCGCCTCATATCCCCAAACGAGGGGCTCCCCCCGCACTTGGCGCAGTGCAGTTCAGAGAGGAGAACCGCGATGCTGCCTTATGTAAACGTGATCATCTTTGCCATCCACGCGGCTATCAAATTGGGGCAGAAAATCCGCACCGTGTTTGAAGAGGAGGTCCGGGACCGGGACCTGTTTCTCCCGCCCGTAGGCTTTACTCCGGCCAATCTGCCCTATTGGGACGAGACCGAGGACTTTTTCCTCAACCAAGGCCAGGGTTTCGTGGCCCCACCCCTCCAACCGCGGCCCGGGGAGGAAAGCCGGCCCCACCCCCCGGCGGGGCTGTTTTATGACTTGTGGCAGGAAAAGGGCAAACCTGCAATCCAGGAAAAACTATGCTTTGCCTACCAGAGCATCAAGGATAATATCGACCCGCATCGCCGGGAGGACGATGTCAAAGGCGACTATCTCCGGGAGCCGGACAAGCTCTATCAGGGCGCCAACGCCTTCTTCGTGGTCCAGCAGTGGCGTCAGGGAACCGACCCCAAACGGCCGGTCTGGCAGCGCTTGGCCGGGACCATAGTGGAATTGGCCGTGGACTACGTCAAGGCCGACCCCGGTCTGTTCAGCGGCAACGGCAAGGGCGACCGCATCGTGCGCGCTTTTCTGCTGTCCCTGGATAATGTCGACTTTGCCGAGGCCCGGTACGACGGGCTGCTCCTGGAAATCCTGCAGGCCTCCCTCAACACCTTCGCCGGCCACGCCGAGATGGCCATCGGGGATGATACCCTGGCTTTGCTCCTGAAGCGCGTGAGCTTCACCCTGGTGGACCAGATGGATCGGGCCCAAAAATCCAACGATGCCAACAAGCTCCTGGCCCTCTATGACTTCCGCCGGGAAATGCTCCAAGATATCCTACGGGTGTCCGCCGGCACCGTTTCAGACCAGGCCACCCGGCTGCTGGGACCTCCGGACAGCGAGGCCGAGCCGCTCTTGAACGCCGTGCTCCAGGCGGTCCTGCAAACCCTCCAGGATCAGCCCCTGCTCTTTTCCAGCCAAACGCTCCGCGCTCTGTACCGCACCAGTCTCGAAGCGGTGGCCCAGAACGGCGCCCTGATCCTGCTGGGCAAAGACGGTGTTCCGAGTCACGAGTTTCTGAGCCAGCTCTTTATCGGTATGGCCCAACTGCTGGTCAAAGCCGGCCAGGCCGGGCGGCCCCTCTTCACGCCGGACCTGACCCAGGACGTCGTCGGTCTGGCCCTGGACACCCTAGCCCAAAACGCCCCGCAGCTCATCAACCCGAAAAACCCCCGGGACCAGCTCTTGGTTCAGGCCCTCGAACGGATGATCCTCTCCTTTTCAGGCGAACTTCACCACGACCCGGGTATCCCGGGGATTTTGGCCGCAACGTTCTCTCAGAGGCAACTTAAGGCCATGATCCAAGAGGTCTTCGGCGCGGTGGCCGAGAATCCCGGGGCCCTGCTGCCCGGTACGGGTGGCGATCCCCAACGCGCCGCCCTGACCCAAATCATGGGAGCGGTCGCCGCGGTGCTCAGCCGGGACAGCCAGAACCTCCTGACCGGCGACGGATATGTGGAGCTTTGCAGAGTGGCCTTCGAAGCCTTTGCCATGAACCCGGACCGGCTCCTCAACCTCAGCACCGCCGACCCCATGGACAATATCCTGACCAAGGTGATGACCGCGGTACTGCTTGCTGCAGGCGCCAACCTCCAGAGCGGCGGCCGCCACCTGTTGTGGGGAGACACACTCCTCCAAGCCATCGACGCAGCCCTGGCCGCGGTGTCCAAAAATACCCAGGGGTTGGCCGACCCCGAGATTGTCTCTCTGACCCTGACACGGCTCCTCGATGCGGCTTCGGGGGCCCAGGCCAACGTTCTGGACACTGAAAGCCTGCTGCTGGTCTTCTCACCTCTGTTGAGCCGGGCCCTCAAGGAGGGGCGGCAGATCATGGACGAGAAAGATCAGGAGCTTATTCTGCCGTATTTAACCCAAATGGCTTGAACCCACCTTTACATTTCTCACACCAAGGCGCGTTCAAGGCAGTATCTCCGTAGGGGCGCAATTGAGCGCGCCGTGAAGCACCGCATGGCAGGTCATGCCTCTACGGCTAATACCCTTAGATTACCAATCGGGATTAGACCAAGAGCTGAAAGTGCATTTCTTTAACACCAGGAGGTTCCCATGATCCGCCACCCGTTGCCTCACCCTGCCCTTTTCTACCGGCCCCTCAGCGTCCTCTTGCTCTTCCTCCTGTTGATCGTCGGCTGTAACACGACTGGAGGAACAGGGTCGCAGACCGTTCAGCAGACTAGCTCGCAGGTTGTTGCGCCACCGCCACCCCCATCCATTCCGGCGCCTGTACTCTCCCTGAAACAAGCCCAGGACCTGTTCAATGACGCGGTAAGATCGGACCAGCCCACGGTTAACACGTCGAGCGCTGCCCGCCAGAAATATCAGCAGGTGGTGGAACTGGTGGAGCAAAAGGTGCTGAAGCAGGCGGACGACTCGGGAAAAGTGAGTGCCTATGCCCTCATCGCTTTTTCCCAGTGGCGCCTGGGGAATTATGCCAGGGCCATGCAGGCCGGGGAGGCGGGCCGCCACCTCTATGAAACCACGAAGCTTGATAGCAACCGGCGGGACTACGGCATGCTGCTCCTGGCAGGGGGACTCAGTGTGGCCTCACAGACCTATCAGGTCTACTTGAACCTCCAGGTTGCTCCAACCCAGGAACAAGCCCAAAAACTGACCGGCAGCCTGGAACAGGCCATGCGGGCCATCGATTCCGGCAACCTCTATGTGGGGCCACAGGAACCCATTACAATTTACGCCGACCTGTGGCAACTGGCCCTGGTGGACGCCGCAGTGCGCATTTGGACGGGGCTGCCTAAGGAAGTCTCGCAACCCGAAGTCTGCCGTTGGCTGGGGCGGGCCGAGCCGGTGCTCGCCAAAATTCCTGCAACCGGCAATCCATGGCAGAATCTCACCGTCACCTATAAGAATAAGTTTGCCCAAAAGAAAAAGGCCGACTGTCCGGGCCAGTAGCCTTATACCATGAGAGTTACCCGGCCTTAAACGGGCCGGAGCTATTACAGCGAAATCACCTGAAAGGAGGAGAGGAGCGGATAGGTTAGACGAGATTAGCCTTGGAAAACGGGCAATTGGCAGCCGCATGACAAGCACGGCAAAAAATTTGTTCAAAGGGGAATGATCATGACCACCGCCAAGGATTTCCTGGACTTGCTGCTCACCCAAGATGGCGATCCCTATATATTTGGAGTGGAGGTCTCGCCATCTGAGTCGAACCCGAAAGCCTTTGACTGCTCCGAGCTGGTAGAGTGGGGCTGTGCTCGCTTGGGGGTCAAGCCCCTTATGCCCGACGGGGCAATCTATCAGGTCAGGCATTGCAGGAAGTATGGTTTAACCATCCCGGTGGGAAAAGCTATCCACACCACCGGAGCCCTGCTGTTTTCCTTTTCAGACAACCCCTTTACCGGCGACCGGCCAAGTCACTCGCATGTGGCGGTAAGCCAGGGCAATGGGAAGACTTTTGAGGCCCGGGGCAAGGATTATGGGGTGGGGGCCTTTTCGGCTCAAAATCGAGGCTGGACCCATGCGGGCCTGATTCCGGGCCTGGAATATGATGGATCGGAGAAATCCAAACCGTCGGAGAAGACAGTCCCTAAGTCCGAGACCTCCCTTCCGCCGGAGACGCCAGCCACGAAAGAAGCAACGGGGATAAATTATAGAGTGACCGCGGTCAATAGTCTCAATATTCGCTCCGGCCCGGGGACCGAATATGAGGTGGCGGGAGAAGAACTGGCCCATGGAGATGTGGTGATTTCTCCTGACACCACAGGCTGGCTCCCCATTCTCATGGAAGATGACACCATCGGCTGGGTAAGCCGGAAATATGTGGAGGAGGCCCCAAAGTCGCTCCCGCCAAAAGAGACCCCAATCCCCCAGCCGACCCCGGGGCCGATCAGCATGGGGCTCTCTGCGGACCAGTTGCAAAAGATCGTGCCTTCCTTGAACCACGAAAAGGCCGAATCTTTGGTCCTGGCCCTGGGCCTGGCCGATAGAGAGGCCAAACTCAACACTCCTTTGCGTCAGGCGGCATTTATCGCCCAGGTAGCTCATGAGAGCCAGGGATTTTCCCGCTTCGTCGAAAACCTTAATTATTCAGCCGAGGGCTTGCTCGAGGTCTTTGGCAAACATTTTGACCGGGACGAGGCTCAAGAATACGCCCGCCAGCCGGAAAAGATCGCTAACCGGGTCTATGCCAATCGGCTTGGTAACGGCGATGAAGATAGCGGTGACGGGTGGCGCTACCGGGGGCGGGGCTTTATCCAGGTCACCGGCAAGGATAATTATCGAGGGGCTGGAAAGTTTCTGAACCTGGACCTGGTCGGCAAGCCGGAATTGGCCGAGGGCTTGGAGGTGGGGGCCCGGATTGCGGCCTGGTATTGGACCAGCCGCGACCTCAATCCCTATGCGGACCGCGGGCAGTTTGACACCATCACCAAAAGGATCAATGGTGGCCTGAACGGCCTGAACGAACGGCGGGCCTACTATGCGAAGGCCAAAGAAGTCCTGGGGGCGTGATAAAAGAGCCCCGTAAATCCGGCTCGGGGACGAAAAGTTTCACGGTTTTAGCCGGTTCGCCTTTAAACCGGAGGTTTTTTACCAACGCAGGGCATGGGGTTTACCAACGCATCGGCGAATCTTTAAGGAGGACTGATGTCCGAGACAAATCCGCCCAGATTATTGATCAAGATGCCGCCTGCAGGCAGGCAGGCCCTGGAGAGCCAACCCTTGAGGCTGGCAGGCAATACCTTCAGAGTTCGCTTACTGTGCCCGAACGAAGGACTCGGGGCCCAGTTGGGGGCGGCGCCGGCGCCGCGCTGGTACGTGGCTGAAACAACCCCCGGGGCGGCCACGGTGGCGGATCTCTGGGAGGCGGCCCATCAGGCCCTCACTGCCAAGGGCGCCCCTACCGCCGCAGCGGGTGTCTATATCGAACCGGACCTGCTCCATCCCTGGGCCTACGACAATCCGGTCCGCTCCGGGGGACCCGGGGCAGCCCCCGGTGACACCTGCGGCTATAACTCCCAGGCTGGCGATCTGCCCCAGGGACCCGGGTTCGCCTGGCACCTGCGCCCCGAATTTTCCCAGCTCAAGCAGGCCCGGGACCTGGTGGCCGGCGCTGGTCCGGCGCCGGTGCGCATCGGCATCATGGACGTTGGCTTTGACTTCTCTCATCACGCCAGGCCGGAGCATTTACGGGACGACCTGCAGCGCAACTTCGCGGACGACGGCTATCCACCGGATGACGCCTCCGACCCTTATGATCGCGGCCTGTTCAAGAATCCCGGACACGGCACCGGCACCATAGGGATTCTGGCCGGCGGCCGGCTAAACGGCATGATCCCGCCGGCCAACCTCGATGACTACCTGGGAGGAGCGCCCCTGGCCGAGATCATCCCGGTGCGCATTGCCACTTCGGTAATCCTGATGCGCACCAGCGCCTTTGCCGAAGGGCTGGATTACCTCATCGCCCCCCATGGGGACCCATCCCTACGCGCAGACGTGCTCTCCATGAGCATGGGAGGGTTGGCCTCCAAAGCCTGGGCCGAAGTGGTGAACCGGGCCTACGAGGCCGGGATTTGCCTGGTCACCGCCGCGGGCAACAATTTTACAGGGACGCCGGAATCCATTGTGTATCCGGCGCGCTTTCGGCGGGTTATCGCCGCCTGCGGCGTCATGGCCGATGGGCGTCCCTATATCCGCGACGAGGTGCCAATCTCGCGGATGGCCGGCAACTACGGGCCGGAGAGCAAAATGGACACGGCCCTGGCGGCCTATACCCCCAACATGCCTTGGGCTGAGATCAACTGCCCAACCATCGTAGACATGGACGGCGCCGGGACCTCGGCCGCGACCCCCCAAATTGCCGCGGCAGCAGCCCTCTGGCTGCAGAAATACAAGGCTCAACTCCGGTACAACAACCCCTGGCAGGTGGTCGAGGCCGTGCGCCGGTCCCTGTTCTCCGGCGCCGATAAAACCTACTCCGGATGTCACAAATATTTTGGCCGGGGTATCCTCCAGGCGGCCGCGGCTTTGGAAGTCCAACCAGCGGCGGACCTCACCATTACCCCGCCCGATGACGTTAGCCTGCCTTTTCTGCGCGTGCTCACGGGCGTAGGGCTGGCCGCGCCTCCCAGGATGCAGATGTTGGAAGTCGAAGCGCTCCAGCTTCTCCAGCGCGATCGGCGCATAGGGGAGACCATCACCGACCCCGACCTGGAGCAGATCCCGGACGCGGAGATCAAAGACTACCTCGAGGCGGCTATCGGCAGTCCGCTCGCTTCACCCAGCCTCAAGGCCCATCTCCAGGAAGTCTATCTGGACAAGTTCAAGAAGTCTTCCCCGGGCGCGACGGTGGACGTCGGCGTGCTATCGGCGAGAACCGAACGGGAAGTACGTACGCCGCCTCCAGTGTATCGGCCGTTGCGCGGCTACGCCTTTGACCCGGAACTATCCACCCGTCTGGATACCGCCCACATCAATGAGGTGGTGTTCCAGGTCCCCTGGGAAATGGACCTCAAGCCTGGCCCCTCGGGGGAATATGTGGAAGTGATCGACCATGATCCGGCCAGCGGCTGTTTTTATGCCCCCGTTGACTTGAACGATCGCTGCCTGCTTGCCACCGACGGGCTCCCGCCTTCGGAGGGGGACCCCAGGTTCCATCAACAGATGGTCTACGCGGTGTCCATGCGCACCATCTACAATTTCGAACTGGCGCTGGGCCGCAAAGCCTTGTGGTCGCCGCGGATGCACGGCAAAGCGGACAACGATTACGTCCAGAAGCTGCGGATCTATCCCCACGCCTTGCGGGAGCGCAATGCCTACTATCAACCGGAGAAGAAGGCCTTGCTGTTCGGCTACTTCCCCGCCACTGAAGCGGACCCGGGGCAGCAGTATCCAGGCGGTATGGTGTTCACCTGCCTGTCACACGACATCGTGGCCCATGAGACTACCCACGCCCTGCTGGATGGGATGCACCGGAACTTCATCCAAGCGAGCAACGCTGATCAACTGGCGTTCCATGAAGCCTTTGCGGACATCGTGGCACTGTTCCAGCACTTTTCCATGCCCGAAGTATTGCGCCACCAGATCGGCAAGACCCGGGGCGACTTGCGGGCCCGCAACCTGCTGGGCGAACTGGCCCAGCAGTTCGGCCAGGCCAGCGGCATGCGGGGCGCCTTACGCAGCGCCATCGGCCAGATCGACCCCGATACCGGCCAGTGGAACCCCCTAACGCCCGACCCCTCAGCTTATCAGCGGGAAACCGAACCCCATGCCCGGGGCGCCTTGCTGGTGGCCGCGGTATTCGACGCCTTCCTGTCCATCTATGAGATCCGCACCGCGGACCTCGTTCGTCTGGCCACCGCGGGGACGGGCACTCTGCCCAGCGGCGCCATTCACCCCGACCTGGTGGGGAGATTGAGCGAAGAAGCCGCCAAGGTCTCGCAGCACGTGCTGACCATGTGTATGCGAGCCCTTGATTATTGCCCGCCGGTGGATCTGACCTTTGGGGATTATTTGCGGGCCTTGATCACTGCGGACTTTGACGTGGTCCCCTATGACATCCTGGGTTACCGGGTGGCCTTTGTCGATGCCTTCCGTCGCCGGGGCATTTACCCACGGGATCTCAGGAGTCTGTCCGTTGACGCCCTGCGTTGGCGCCCGGCCGTAGAGGATAACAGCGAAAACCTCCTCAGGCCCGTGTTCTCCAGGCTAAGAGAGTTCGCCGATCGCTTCCAATATCTCGAGTCCAGAAAAGAGATGTTCACCCGCACTCACGAATGGCGGGCCCGGACGCATGCAGATTTGCAGAAGCTCTTCCACCGCAGTTCGGCGGCGAAGCGCCGGGAATTCATGGCCGCCCTCGGCCTTGATCTGACCACCGGAGAAGAGTCTTTCGAAGTTCATGCGCTGCGGGTATCCGATAAGCAGGGCCCCAATGAGACAGCGGTGCGGCCCCTGATCCTCTTATCCTTGGTTCAGGACCGCCGGGTGCCGGCAGAGCTCTCGGGCGGCGGCCAACCTTTCGTGTACAGCGGCGGCTGTACGATTATTGCTGACCAGCGGAGCGCCAAGGTTAACTACTACGTCAACAAGAATATCTTGAACAAGGCGCGGCTCGCCCGCCAGCAAGCCTTCCACGCTCGCCTGGGGCAGCCTTTATCGGCCGTTTACTTCGGCTCCAGCCCACTGACCGGCATGGCGCAGCGTTTTGCCATGCTGCATGCGGATAGGGAGGACGATTAACATGCCTGAAACTGCATCTTACCAAGTGCCCGACGGCAGCCGGATGCGTATTCGGATGTATCGGCAAGGCCTGGGTGATTGTTTTCTGTTGACTTTTTACGGCGACCGCGAGCCCTGCCATATCCTCATTGACTGTGGCGTCCTGACCGGCACACCCAACGGCAAAGCTAAAATCCGCCGGGTGGCTCAGAGCATTCAACAAGAATCTCATGGGAAGCTGAAGGCCCTGGTGGCGACCCATGAGCACTGGGACCATGTCTCGGGGTTTTACGACGCCAAAGACATCTTTGATCCCATGGACATCGGGGAAATCTGGGTGGCCTGGACGGAGGACCCCAGCAACCCGGTAGCCAGCAGTTTAAAGCGCCAGAACCGGCTCAGGCTTCAGGCTGTCCGGATGGCCCTGGCTCAGTTGGCGAATTCCGGCGAGCCTCAGTTCCGGGCCTATGGACCCGAGGTCTCGAATTTGCTGGACTTCTTCGGGGGCCCGGCAGACGGCCCCGGACTGGCTGCCTTCTCGGAGAAGACCGGGGAGGCCATGGCCGCGGTGACGCAACGCACTCCCGCTCCCACGTATTGGAAGCCCGGCGACCTGATCCGGCGTGACTGGCTGCCGGGCGTGCGGATCTATGTTCTGGGGCCACCGTCGGATCTGGACATGTTGAAAAAACTGCAGGGTCGGGCCGGGAGCGAAATCTATGGTCTGACCGGAGCCGACAGCGCCTTCTCCGCGGCACTGGAAGCGGCGCTGGCGAATCCGGACGCCTCACCTGATCCGAGTCGCACCGGGGTTATCGATGCGGCCCTGCCGTTCGACAAGTCCTTGCAGTGGCGGGATGAAACCAAGATCTTAAAGTCCCCTCACTTCGGACCGCTCTTTCAGGAGTATCAGGCCAAGCATGCCGGTTGGCGGCGCATTGACCAGGACTGGCTCCTGTCGGCGGCCCGGTTGGGGCTGCAGCTGGATAACGCCACCAACAACACCAGTCTGGTCCTGGCCTTTGAATTCATCGACACCGGCAAAGTCTTGCTGTTTGCCGCGGACGCCCAGATCGGCAACTGGAAGTCATGGCTGACACTAAACTGGCAGGGAGAAGAACCCGGTACGGACGCCCCGACGTTTGACACCGCCGATCTCTTGCGCCGCACCGTGTTTTACAAGGTGGGTCATCACGGCAGTCACAACGCCACCCTGAAGGAAGGCGGGCTGGAGGCCATGACCGACCGGGAACTGGTGGCCGCTATCCCGGTGGACCAGGATTTCGCCAACAACAGCAAGCATTGGGATATGCCGGCCGGGCCCCTGTATAAGGGCTTACAGAAGCGGACGTGCGGCCGCATTCTGCGCGCCGATGCCGCCTGGCCCAGCCCCGCCGATCAACCTCCCGAAGATCTGGCGGCGAGCGACTGGGAACGCTTCACCGGAGCAGTTCGACTGGACCCCAACGGCCTGTTCATCGATTACTATGTGTGATGGAGAGTCCTGCCGCCCGCCAGGCGCACATCATCCGCTCCTTCGGCCTTTTTCAACGCTGGCGTCTCCAAGATGCCCCGTTGAGCTGAGGAGGTGGGAATCAGGGACCATCCTGGCGGACCTCTAACGATCAGGTCAGTTTCGAAAATATGTCGAGCAACTGCATCCCTCCAAACCCCCCTAAGGGGACCAGGAGAGAATGGACTAACGGGTTATTGTAATAGGGGGCAAAGGCCCCCCGTTGCATTGCTTTGACCTCCTCGATCAGATGTTGGAGCCGCTCTTGATGATCCCTGTCGGGTAGTCCAGCCGCATGGCCACCGGTGGCCAGACGCTCGAGGATATCGGTTCTCAATCTTTCGGCGGCGCGCCGGAGCATAAAAGCACAACTCCACGCCAAAACCGCACTCATAGAGATGACGATGGCCAGGCCGATGGGGGTACGCCAGTTATCAAAGTAGCGTAGCCGGGACACGAATATAATGAACCAAACGAGGAAAGGGTAAAATATAAGGTTTCCCACCACCTCAGTACGCCTGGCGATCAATCGGATGACCATCCAGTTTCCCAGTTCCGCTCCCGCCAGGCCGGTTCTCCCCCTGAACTGTTCAAGTGAATCCAAATGCCATTGCGGTTCTTTTCCCCAAAACCGCATCACAAAGCGCCGGCAAAGACTGGTGGCATCAAAAACGAAAAAGGTCAAAATGAGGAATGAAATTATGGTGAGGACCAAGATGCCAAGGTTGATTAATCGGCTTATCTCTCCCCGCACCGGCGTGGTCGGCATGCCGAAAAGCCAAATTACCAAAACACAAACCAAACCATAGAGGCTCACCAGGGGAATCACGCGCTTGAGGCGGGAGCCCAAACTCCAACAACGAACGTATTCTTCCCAAACTTGGTTCACCCTGATCTCACCCTGCTTAGCGTTTAATTCCCCATCACACCCGATCCCTTGGCATGGTTTTTCCCATGCCTCGACATCACATGGGGAAGTCTCATTCACCGTTTTTTCAAAACCTGAAAGGCGCTGAGTCCATTTTCCCAGCCGGTCCCAGAACCTTTGGTTCTGCGACACCCTGGTCGGCCACCACAATTGGAGATTACGGCGCCAGGACTGAGGTGACAACTTGGCAGACGTATCGGGACCGTTGCCCAGGCAAAACTCTTCAGCCAGTTCATGGTCGTTTTGCCGCAGCTTGGCGGTCGAGGTGAAAATGAAGATCCATGCTAATCCAACACTGAGAAGGCGCAGAATTTCGGCAGGCCAGACACTGACGCCCTCGGTCAATGAAAAGGGTTCTTCGCGGGTATTTTGGAGAATCTCCTTATCAAAAAGGTAAAGCATCACGACGAGCGCTGCGAGCGCCACCAGAGCGAGGTCCGGGTTCCTGGAGATACATTGTCCCAGGCCCTTCAACTTATTTCTGACAGAGATACTCATAAATCCGAGGAGCACTAATGCTAAGAGAAATATCAAAAAAATGACCGCCAGCGTCGTGCCTTGTAACCCGGGCATATCCCGGGGTGGGTGAACCGTGTTGGCCTCGGGTTTTCCCTGGGTCAAATCAATGGCATTATGCTTCCCGATTTCGAAGAGGCGAGGCTTTGGGGCATCGGTTCTTGCTAAAAGCTGGGGCGGACGATGATGAAAAGCCTGCAGCGTGGCCAGGAAGACAGAGGTTTGGTAAACGTCACGGAATGGCGGCAAATCGCCTTGGAGGTCTTCCCGCGTTTGCAGGCCAAACCCGGAGGCCACCACCAAATTTCGGGTCCACTCACTATAGGTGGGGTGGAGGAGGCGGGCATCCAGATCGGTAGTGAAAAAGATTCTTTCCGGAAACCGCTGGCCGAGGGCCTGGAGCACCAGGTATTTGTCATAGAAATCGCTGCCCAGGACGCCGATAGCCTTTATCGATCCTTGTCCCTTGCCCTTGAGTCTTTGATCCAGAAGATAGATCCTTTCCGCCAATCGCCTCAAATAGTCGTACTGGCTCTTCCCGGTCGGTTCCTCCAATTTCAGGTTTCCCTTGTCCTCATTGCGATCGGTATCATTTTTTTGTCGCTCCTTGGCAGCTCCGCTCAATTCCCCGGGCAGTTTACCATCGATCGTGCGCAGATAACTGAATCGGTGGATCCGGGTGGCCTGTTTTTGTTTAGCCTGCCGGGCATTCTCAAAGGTTTGCGGGAGCGAGCGCCCGTAGAAGGTGTCCCACTCGGAAATCAAGGCGATGTGATCACGAGGCCCCACCCCGCGTAGCGCTAATTCATCAACCAGTTCCTGGGAAAGTTCCTTGTCCGAACAGATGGTCCGATTGAAGGTGATCTCGCCAGCACAAAATCTATTGGCTATGAGGCCTTTGCTTTTATCCGGACAAGGTAATTTCGTATCGGGTGCCGCGTTGATCTCCCGGAGTAAAGACGAGTCCTCCGCTGTGGCTGTGGCCGAATATATCTCCAGGTCCTTAAGCTTGGTACTTAAACCGGGACTTTCGGATGGGGCGCCTGCCGCCAATTTTTGGGATTTTCGCTCGTGATCGAGTTCCTTTAACATCTCAAGGAGAGTTGTCGACCCCGCGGGGCCGATTATCTTGAACTTGAGTTGCTCTTTCTTATCCCCAGACTGAAGAGAGGAAATCAGGACGGCCAGTTTCTCCAGGGGTTTTTCCTGAAAGGCATTATCATTGATCCACAGGAGCAAGACGCTCTCTTCGTGGTCTTCTGAGACAAACCATTCAAAGGGGAGAATAGTTGATAAGGAGATTTCATTGTGGGTTTCCGCACATTCCTTCTGTGACGAGAAAATCCTGATAAAACCCAGGTGCTCGGGGTCTTGCGGGACAAATTTCAATCTTCCCAGCCCGGATACCACCGCATAGCGTTGACGTAGACGCAGTTCCGTCTCCTCCGCATACGGGCCTCCAAAGACCATTACCCCCAATACGGTTATTTTCTTCTTCGGGTTATCCGCGTGCTGGTTGATCTCCTCCTGTAGAGGGGCAATGTCCCTCAGGATTGCTTCCTTGAACAAACATAGGCCTGCAGATCTGGCGCCGTCCTTGATCTTCGCCTGTTCCAGGACCGCCTGAAAGGGGTCCTGCCATAGCCTGGCCCTAATTTTCTGTGAGCGTTCCTGAATCTCCGGAATAGAGGGGCGAACTCCTTTGAGGGGGGCCTGAATATACACGATAACCCCGAGGGCGGTAAACAGGGCTATCATTGCGGAAATCGCCATTAACGGATTTTTGCCATTCTTATCATCCATGGCGGCCTCCTGGTCTCAACTGCTTCTCACCATGAACCTATCAAGACTTATGATGGCCCATTCTTGGTATCCCTGTGGCGGACACCGTCGCGGCATGGAGCTTCAACAACCTCACCCCAATTGCGCCGCCCCATCATCGCTTATCTTCCTTGAGTAATCCGCGGCCATTTTATGCCAAAGTAACATTATCCCTGGAGACTTTGAGTTGACAGCAACAAGATATTGTCTGCAAAGCCCGTCGCTATTCTTCTCCAACCGACGGGTGGTGGAGCCGGTGGAAAACCGCAATGCGCAGTACAGCTCTTTGGGGTGAAAATATTTATTCCGAGAGGGTATTTTTAACGACAGGGCTTTTTATTACATGGCTGCCAAGGCCTGCTGAATCTTTCGGGCACTCGTTTCCGAGTTGCACCGACTCAATAAACGCTGAGCTTCAAACAGGCATTCCTCGGCCTGTTTCCGGCTTCCACATTGCTGGTGCAGGAGACCCAGGTTGAGCAAGGCATGACCATGCACATACCCCACGGCTCCCACCGCCTCACCGACCTGCTTGACCTGGCTCAGGTAGGCCTTGGCCTTGCGCCGGGCAAAGGGAGCTTCTTTCAGAATAAACCCCAGGTTCTTGACGGCGGACCAAAACTCGAGGCGCTGGGTATGAGTTGCTATCTGGAAGTAGATCTCGGCCAAACCGACTTCCACGAGGTAGCGGGAGTAAAATCTACCGGAAGCGCCGAGCGCTCGGAGCCCCGCTTTGGTTTTTTTCAGTCCGCGGGATAACTGGCCTGCAGCGATCAGAACCACTCCTTCTAAGGCCTGGGCGGAGGTCAGGACGTAATCCATACCGAGAGGTTGACAGAAGGGAATAATCTCCTGAATAATCTCATCGGCTTCCTGGAATCGATCGGTTTGGACGTAGTAATTGGCCAGGGCTAACTTGGGCCACACCATAAATAACGGATCGCAGGAAAGCTGGACAGCTTTCTCGCAACAATCCACCGCCTTGGGAAAATCCCCGGTCGCGTAGTGAGCATAACTCGTGCAGATATAACCCACCACGGTGCTGCGCAGGTCTGAATGGCTTTCGCCGAACTCCAGGAGGATTCTGCCAAGTTCAAGATTTTTTTCGCTATCCCCCTTGAAGAGATAATTCAATCCCAGGCCACCGAGAGATTGATAATAGGCCATCGGCTCCAAATCCTCACCTTTGGCCAAGACCTTCTCCCCAAACTCTATGCCCTGATCCAGGAGTTGCAGTTCAGCGCAGGACCAGGTGAGGTTGGAATAGGCCAGGCCAATGGCGGCGGAACACCTGGCCAATTCGCCCAATTCAAGGGCCTTGAGGCTATATGCATAACAGTCTTTCGCTTTGCCGCTGCAAAACAGGGTAACGCCCAGCCAACTATAGAAGAGTCCCAGCAAGGCGTTATCAGAAAGAGACTCGGCCATTTCCTGATGTTCAAGGAACAGCTTGGTGAATCCGGTAAAATCGGCGCGGTAATAAAATACCTGGGCCCATTCGTTGATAAAGTCGATGCAGGCCCTTTTTTCTTCTTCCGAGCCAGGCGGGTTTAGGTTGAGGATTTTGAAGGCCCTTTGATAATTTTGATTGGATTCCTGGACAGCATACTGCTGAAGGCTTTTCCTGCCCGACTCCCTCAAATAGTGGACAGCTTTTTGGGAGAGATCTTTTTGGGAGAGATCACTATGGCGGAAATGAAAAGCCAAAGTCTCATAGAATTCCGGCAGCCTATCGCTCATCACCTGCTCGATCTGCAAGCCGATGCGCCGATGCATGGTCTGGCGATCCTTTTTGAGTAGGCTGTTATAAACCACATCTTGGATCAAACCGTGTTTAAAAACGTATTTTGGGCCTGATTGGGAAGTTCTCCGCAGCAGGTCGAGGCCTTCCAATCTTTCCAAAAGCTTATCAAGGCTGCCGGCATGCCGGGTGACGCTCTTGAGAGCCTCATAGGGCACCGTTCTGCCGATGACCGAAGCCTCCTGGAGCAGATGTTTGGCCGCGTCGTCCAAACGATCTATCCTCCCCGCAATGACTGCGTGGATAGTCGTAGGGATATCAGTTTTGTTGATACTTCCGGTGAGTTGCCACGTGCCTTTATCCTGCTGCAAAATTCCGGATTCGATCAAGGAGTTGATCATTTCTTCCAGGTAAAAGGGGTTGGTTCCCACCCGCTCATGGACAAAGCGCTGCAGGTCATTTGGGACTGCGCTGGTTTGCAGGATAGAGGCCAGCATTGCCTGAATCTCCGTGGTAGAGAGATCCTGGAGCTGGATATGCTGATACGACTCCCCCATCCTACAGACATCCTCGTGGTTGAACATTTTGAAGGGTGGCCGGTACGTACAGAGAAATATAACCGGCGCATCTTCTTGTATAAGGACGCGCAGAAAATTTATTGTGGTGGAGTCCGCCCACTGCAGGTCTTCAAAACAGACGACCATCAAGGCCTGTTTCGCCTGAGCCTGCAAGGTTAACAGAATAGCCCGATGAAGTCGGGACTTCCGAAACTCGGGGCTCATCTCGGCGATTTTGGGATAAGGGAGGGACAAAAGGCCGCCGATGTATGGCGCCACGTCCTCTCGCAATCCGTTGAATTCTTTCAGCCGGGCCTCAAGCTTCGCGGCCACCTGGCTGGGGGTATCGTCTTTTTCTATCGCCAAATCTCGTTTGATCAGATTGATGAGAGGGTAATAGGATATGTTCTGAGTATAGGCATAGGCGTGTCCTTCAACCCATCGGACTTCCTTTAGATCCAGACTAGCCTGAAATTCCTCGATGAGCCGGCTCTTGCCGGTGCCCGCCTCACCACAGATGGTGATAACCGAGCTTTGCCCCTCCCGGAGCCTGGCCATCGCCTGGGACAGGACCGCCATTTCCCTTTGGCGCCCAATCAGGACTGCCCGGTGGCTTAAAAGGCGGTGGGTCCTGCCGGGCAATTCCTTGGACGACAGGAGTTTATAGACCTGGACCGGCTTGGTCTTGCCTTTTACCAGGACCATTTCCATCGGACCAAAGGAAAAAAAGCTTTCCGCTTGTATATAAGTGTTGTGCCCGACCAGGGTTTCGCCGGCTTTGGCCAGGGTGCATAACCTGGAGGCGACATTGACGGTATCCCCGGCGATGTGGTGCGCCGCCTTGCCGTATTCGAATTTACCCGTTACCGCAAGTCCGGTATTGATGCCGATATGCACAGCCATGGGTTGTCCGATAGTTTCCTGAACTTGGAGGCTGAGACCTTGCATCACCTCTTGAATCTCGCCGGCGGTTTTAACCGCCCGCACCGGATCCTCTTCATGGGCCAAAGGCACCCCAAAAACTGCCATCACCTGATCCCCGGCGAACTTTTCGATGTGACCGCCATATTTGATGACCACTTTGGCAATCCCGCCGATGATATGGCTTACCAGGTCCTTGACTTCTTCCGGGTCCAGGCGTTCCGACAATGCTGTGTAGCCGGAGAGATCTGCGAACAGGACAGTGATATATTTGCGTTCGCTGGCAATCTTTTCCCGTTTTCGCGCCGCCCTTTGGTTGTTCTCAAGTTGAAGACCGCATTCACCGCAGAATCTGTCACTCGATAGGACAGGACTCCCGCAGCCGGAGCAATTCATCTGAAGTCTTGCCCCGCAGTTCCGGCAAAACTTCTGCGTCTCCTCATTGGCGCTCTGGCAGTTGGGGCAATTCATAGCGGTGCCTTACGTGCGGGTGCGGGTAAAAGATGGCGGCAGGCCGCTTCTTCGCCTCTTGATAGGCAAGGTATCCATACGAGGCCCCAATTCTCGACCCCCTTGGATGGAAGGAACAGACAGTTATGCTATTTTTATATAATAATCATTAGCCTAAGATGTCAATTAAATTTTTCTGATTCAGTATATCGGCTTTAATTTTATTCATTAAAATTTAAATTAACCTTTCGTACTTCGATAAAAAAATTATTACATGTAAAAATATATGTAATGATTAAATTATTTCCTTGGTATGCAACAAATAATGTGCTATGGTTTTAACCCTTGGCAATGGAGGCTGGTGAAAGAGCACTGAGACCGAACAAATTCGTGCGGCATAAAACGTTCCCTCCTTCCAGTTGTTCGTGACCGAGGCGGCATTAACGCTGCCGGGCAGGAGGGATAGGGCAACACTCCTGGACAGAGTCTGCACGGTTTAACGTCTGAGCAGTTATTTTCTGCGGATACTCACATCAGGCCCGGGTCAGGAAGCCGCGTGGCTAGCGACCCCGAGTTTGTGCGGCCCGAAACCGGTCCTATTGTCCTTCGGGAGGTCGATGTGGGGAGCAAGAGCAGATTTTGCCTCCTGGCGGCGGTCCTGGGATTCTTGTTGGCGAGAGCCGGACCCGTTTATGGTTCGGGGTTTGCCCTTTACGAGGCCGGCGCCCGCAGCAGCGCCCTCGCAGGTGCAGTGGTGGCCCGGGCCGATGACCTTTCCGCCATTTTCTACAACCCCGCAGGCCTCGTCCAACTTCCGAAAATTCAGATAATGTGCGGTTTTACAACCTTTATCCCCCGGGTTGAAATCGTCACCCATCTCGGCCCCATCGCAACCCCCAATCTGATGGAGAGCAGCGTGTCGTTCGCCCCTCACTTTTTCGCTTCCTACCAGGTTGCCGAGCGGGTGTGGCTGGGACTGGGACTCAACTCTCCTTTTGGACTGGGGATCCAATATAACCGCAACTGGCCGGGACGCTTCAACGTCACCAAAGCAACCATCCAAACCTTAAACCTCAATCCAACCCTGGCGGTGAAAGTAACGGATTACCTCTCCGTTGGGGCTGGCCTGGACATCATGTATTTTAATTTCAAGATGCAGCGAGAACTCCCCATTCCGCTCCTGGGCCCCCAAGACCTTGATTTGCATGGAGATAGCTGGGGACTCGGATTTAATTTCGGCCTGCTTCTGAAACCGCAGGATTATCTATCCCTTGGCCTCTCTTATCGAAGCCAGGTGAGGCAGCAAATAAGGGGAACGGCCCGTTTCCGTCCCTTCAGCGCCCTCGACGGCGACGCCTCGGGCAGCATCATCCTGCCTGATATGATTTGTGCCGGAATTATGGTTCGACCCTGGGAGAAATGGTCGGTGGAGGGGGGGGGTATGTGGACTCACTGGGAGCTGTTCAGACAACTGGACGTCAAATTTAGCAATCCCCTCGGTACGTTATCCGAACCCAAATCGTGGCATAACACCTGGAGGGGCCAATTGGGGGTGGAATATAAGGCGTTTTCCTGGCTCGACCTCAGGGCCGGCTATGCCTTTGAGAACGAGCCCATGCCGGACAGATACGCCGATTACCTGGTGCCCTCCACCGACAGTCGTCATAACTTTTCGTTTGGGACTGGATTCCTTTGGCGCGCCGTGAGCTTAGACCTGGCATACATCATGGTGCTCATGATGGACCACAGCGTGAACAACTCCCGGGCCACCGGAGTGCTGCCCTCGGATTATCAGGGCAGGCTGTCGCATGTGGTTGTCATGAGTTTGGGCTATAAGCTTTAAATTGACGATAGCGGCAGGAATGGTTGGAGACAGTTCTCTTTATCCACTTCACAGGCTCGCTTGACAATTGCCGGAGGAGGGTCCCATGAGCGTCTTTAAGTTCAAAGAAACTATGTCAGGTTGGCTCGCTGTCGGGGAAAAGGACTATGAGGCGGGCAGAATTGCCGGGGAACAGATAAATACCCCCTGCCGCTTTGAAGCGGAGATTATTATTGAAGATTTAGATCGTTTCGTTCAGCTCGGTTATCATCAGGCGCGTTTGGAAGGCACCGTATCCTTCGCCCCCCTCGGTGGCACCTTCCCCATGCAAGACGGTTCCTTCAAACTGTTTTCCGTTGATCCAATCACCGGCATCCGCCAAATGGTTTATACTTTCCGGTTTATTGCCAGGGATGGCAAAAAATATTTTCTGCATGGCGTAAAGCAGCTTAAGGATGACCCGGGCTTTGACATGGTCGAAGATTTAACGACCCTTTTTACCGCAATCCACGCGGGCGAAGATGAGCAGGCCCCCCTCTACGCCATGGGGCAACTCTGCTTCGATCTCAAGGATTCGCTCGATCTCATGGCTTCAATGGGGGTGCCTCATAAGTGGTGGGAATTTTGGAAGGTTCCTGAGAGCACTAAGGCCACGGTGGCTTTCTCTGATTTCGCCTTTAACGAAATCAAGAAGACCTATCTCCGCAACCTCGATCCGCTCTATCAAACCCAGTATGAGAACCTGGTCCTCTCTGGCAAGGTTGTCCAAGGCGCAACGGAACAAGATCTTTTCCTGGTCTCCGGCAAGCATGATAAAGGCTTTCCCTGGGGGGACGAGGAAACATTTTGGGACGTTCTGCTGGTCATCGGCAACGCCTCCGACGGCTACCGGAAATACTGCATAAGCGACAGGGTCTTGCCGGGGATGGAGCTTAACGTCCACGATGGCAGCTACCGCTATCAAGGGCCGATCTTTGCGCTGCCCGAGGGATATGCCACCAGTTTCAGTCATATGCGCGATAAAGACGCCTCACTCGTTGAATGCCAGGCGGACTTCACTATTAACTTTGCCGCACGGCGTCACAATGTTACGCCATTTCCCTTTGCCATGGCCAATAATATCTTAGCCAAAATTTCCACGGGGGTGAAATGGGTGCTCAAAGGTATTTTACCGGCGGAATACCCGTTTGGAATAGCCATTACCCCCCACACGGTGGCGGTGACGTCAGGCAGCCTCACAATCAATGAAGGGGGCCTGGCAAGCCAGTACCATCTGGTGCCGGAGAAAACCTTCGGTGAGGCGGAAAGCTCCACGTTCAATAACGTCAGATATCCCACTATGCTCTATGGCTACATTTGTGCGTTGAGGCCTCAGGCCCACATGGCCCGGGTGCAAATTCACTCGAATTGCCTGCGCACTGCACGGCAAAGGCTGGCGCGAGACCAGATGGAGGCCCTGCTGGGTTCCATCATCTCCCGGGTCGCTTCCAAGGAAATACTCTTGGAAGGCGGCACCATAAACGTCCAGGATCTTGGGCCTCAAGATGCAGTCCCCGGACGAGGCGCCCCTCTTTTTATTAAGCTTGGGGAACCCCTATTGGAAATTAACAACGACCATTTCCCTACCGCCGATTTTCAGCGGCGCATTATTCAGGTCCAGGACCCCTCGGGGGAGAAGTGCCTGGCTCTGGAAGAAGACATGGATTTGATGCGGCTGAAAGCTGAAAACTCTACCAAGAAGGTCACGGTGGCTTCCATAAAAGATCCGGATAAATTCAAGGCGCTGGACTCAGTCCTGGAAAAAACTAATTTCCTTGGTTTGGTAACCGCCGCTTGCCAGAATTCGCCTAAATCCAAGGCTGAGTTCGCCATCGTGATTAAACCAAACTTTATGTTCGCGTACAACAAGAGTGACCATACCACCTATACCGACCAAGAGTTGGTAGCCCATTTGGTGCAGGTGTTAAGAACGCAGGGCGGGTTTGAAAACCTGACCGTAGTAGAGGCGCAAAGTACCTACGGAGAATTTTTTAATAATCGCCGGGTCGTCGAGGTGGCCGAATATCTCGGCTATGCCGTTGACGGCAGCGCCGGCTATGAGCTGGTCGACCTTACCGAGGATCGTCACGAGGAACAAAATTTGGGGAGCCATCTGGGCCCGCATCCAATCCCCCTGACCTGGAAAAATGCCGATTTTCGCATCTCTTTTGCCAAGAATAAGACGCATTCCTACGCCTACTACACCCTCACCCTCAAGAACATCTACGGCGCGCTGCCTTTGGGGAACAAGTTTGTAGAATATCACGCCAGGAGAGATATTTATCACACGACCATGGAGTACCTTCAGGCCTTCCCGGTGCATTACGGCCTCATCGACGCCTATCTGAGCGCCGATGGTCCCTTTGGGATTTTTGCGGACCCAGACCCGAATGTTACGCAAACAATCATCGGAGGAGAAGACCTGGTGGCCGTGGACTGGGTTGGCGCCAGCAAAATGGGCCTTGAGCCGAAAATCAGCCAGTATATGGAATTGGCGGTGCAGATTTTTGGGAAACCGGAAATCGAGGTAGTGGGGGACCGGAACCCTTACCGCCCCTGGCTCAATGTGCCGGTGGACTTGAGCCGCCTCCTGCCCGAGGTGCTTGATGCCAATGAATATTTCGGAAAAATGATTTATATGGCCGGTGCCTATATGGACGAAAGCCATTTCACCCACAAACCCGAGTCCGGGTTGATGGAAATGGCCCAAGCCGCGCTGCACCCTTTACAAACGACCATATTCTTACAGGCGGGCGGTGAACGGACCCTGGCCAACAAGCTGTTTGGCAAGTTTCTTACCTGGCTTGGGAGCCATTGACCAGGCTTGCTCAGCAACTTGGCCGCCAGGCAATCTTTTGTTCTTGGACTGAGAAAATAAGACCCCAAGATGATTTTGCGGGCTCGAGGCTGGCGCACAATCTCATCTCAGCAGGAGGAGAGAATGGCTACCGGGAATACTGATATCCATACCCACAAGCCCTTCGAGGATATCAGGAAATTTCGGGCGTATCCCGGGGACGGGGTGCCGGTCTATAATACCGGGGGGTGGGTGGTGGAAACGGTGGACCCGGCTCCCTTGCATGGGGGGGCCGTATTGTTGCTGAATGAGAACCTGGATTGCACCTCTTTGCGCCTGTATAACGAGGCGGACGACCCGTGGGCCTACCAGGTCGCGGTTAAGGAAGTCCTGCCCCCGGGCCGGCCCTCCAGCGATTTTTTCCTGCGCCTGCAGGGGCTGGTCCAGGCCGAGCAGATTCCCTGGAGCCGGTTTTCCCAGACGGTGGCTAAGGAAGTTTCCCTCAGGGCTCAAAAACTCAAGGAGAGAATAAATACCTGAAGCATATTCTGCCAAATATGGGTGGCATCCAGGGTCGGGACAAGATCCACAATTGCCTCTGGAATAGAGAGTTCACTGCCGGTGCTCATCCCTGCCATGGAGTCTAAGAAGGATGAAATTTCCGAGTGGAAGCCATTCACTGGTCCTTGGAGAATATAACTTTCTCTGATTTATTAATATTTACTTGATAATCATCCATAGTAGATGGATATAATTATAAATTGTGAAACCAAGAAATTAGGTTAATCAGAAGCCCCAATTAGGGATTTCCTGATTTATATTTATTAATAAATGGTTTAAGAAAAAACAGCTTTCCCTGAGGAAGGACGGGGCATTTCTGCCCTAAGACCCCTTCAGGCCTGTTTACGCTTGCCTTACTCACCTGTAACTTTTTTTAACGTTAACCTGAGATGAGAGAGATTCCCAAAACCATTTTTGATTACGATTATAAGAGTTGCCACATAATCCCAAATCGTTAGGGGAGGGGAAAGCAATCGGGAAGAGACAGCCGGACAGCGCGGGTGAAGAGCAGTTCGGCTTTTATTGTTACTCAGAGACGTAATTTTGCGTGGGAAGTAAAGCAGCCCGGGTATCGGGAGAAATACTATTCGACCGACAGCGTAATACCCGGTAGATTATTTTAATAATAACCAGTATTTCTACACTAACTATGTGAAAATTATGCCGATTATAAGCGAAGATTATTGGGCAAATTTTGTAGCCATTATCTTGGCATTTTGCGTCTTGGCTCTCATCATTGAAAGAGGATTATATCAAATCTTCGACTCAAAGCTCTGGAAGAAGTTCGAGGAAGTAGAGTATAAACAAGTGGGCGGGGATTATCTTGATTTGAAGCCTTGGATAGCCGCAATGGTGAGCATTGTCATCGTCTACAAGTTTAAACTTGATATGATCGCCATGATCTTTAAGCTGGACGAGCCCCAGACAATCTCGTTATTCATAACCGGGCTTTTTGTCGCCGGAGGCAGCACCGGTATATACAAGTTTTTCAAGCGGGCCAGGGAATTAAAAGAGGCGATGAAAGACCAGCCAAACGCTGGGGGAAAACCTGAAACCCCCAGTGGATCTTGTGGGTGACCCCAAGGCCAAGGTCTCCTCTACGTGTGGCTTTAATCCACCATACATGCCTCCATCCCGCTCGCCTGCTGCGGAGGGGCTTAGGCAATGGATATGATGCGCCGCAACCCTAAAGCCTTTCCGCCTCTGTTCGCATGTATGGCACTCGCACTTGTGGTCTTCATGCTGCCTAAGCCGGCGCCGGTGATTGCCAATGAAGCTTCCACTGCGCAGCGCTTTGAACGTGCCAAAGCCAGCGAACCGCAGCTCATCGCATTTCTGAAAGAGATGCCCAAGGGGGCTGACCTGCACAATCATGTCAGCGGTGCGGTATATGCGGAGACCTACCTTGATGCCGCGATTCAGTGTAACGGGTATTTTGATCCCAAGACCGGCACATTTACTGCGAATCAAGCGTCCGGGTCGGTTCCGGCGAGTAATCTGCGCAGCAATGCCAGGCTGGCTTCGCAATTCCTCGATCTGGCAAGCATGAGAAGTTTTCTAGCCGCGGTTGGGCGCGGGCACGACCATTTCTTCGCGGCGTTTGGCTGTTTCGGAGGACTTGCAAATGCAGTCGGGAGTGAGGCCATGTTGGCCGAGGTTATCTCCCGAGCCAAGGCGCACAACCTCCAGTATGTGGAGCTCATGCCAGGATCTGCTTTGGGTAATGCAATTCAAGCGGCCATGCCCGCCCCAATGGAAGTCCGCATGGAGCAAGCTTTCGTGAAGTTTGAGAAGTATCCAGGTAAGGTGCCTTAGGTGTCTTTTAGGTAAAGCGCACCTACCTGAGCCCGAGGTCACGAGGCCATCCCTTCGAGGAGTTGCCATGAATGCAGACACCAAAACTCGGATCCTTTGTGCCATTTGCGGGTTTTTTCTCTTTTTCACTCTCCTCCTCTTGCAGCCTGTCCTCGCCGAGCCGCCTTCGTGGCCTCCTGAAAAACCCATCCCCCGCATTGAAACCGGCATGCATACTGCGCCTATTTGGCGCCTCAGCATCGATGCCCAAGAACGTTTCCTGGTTACCGCTTCAAAGGACAAGACCGCCCGAGTCTGGGACCTGGCGGGTGGCGAATTGAAATTGCTTAAAATTCTTCGGGTGCCTCTTGGAGAACATCCTTACGAAGGCCAAATCTTTTCAGTCGCGTATTTCCCCGGATGGAGAGAAAGTTGCGGTTGCAGGCTACACCGGCAAAAAAGTCCCTTATCAAAAAAAAGGAAATTTTCACATCCATATCTTCGACCGGGCCAGCGGTAACCTGGATAAAACTATTTCCGGCCTGCCGTTTGAAATATCTCACGTGACTTTTTCCCGGGATGGCCGATACCTGGCTGCAACGCTATTTGGAACCGAGGGCTTCAGGGTCTATAGCAGCCAAAATTGGTCCGAAGTGGAAGTTTACCCGGAAACGCAATACAAAGACGATTGTCTCTGGGCCGACTTTGACCCCCAAAACCGCCTGGTAATCACCTCTTGGGACTCTAATCCTCCGGATCACCCTCGTCAGATTTGCCTTCGTCTTTATGAACTTCATGACGGGAAGTTCAAGCGCATCCTTGAAAAACGGGATATTGGCGGGAAGCGCCCGATAGTCGCCCGCTTCTCCCCTGACGGGAGCCTGCTGGCCGTGGGTTTTAAAGACAACCCCCCCAGAGTTATTGTTTTCGATGGCAAATCCTTAGAACCGCTCTATCACGCCGACACCGAGGGTTTAGCCACTGGCCATTTGGCCAGGGTGGCCTGGTCCCGGAATAGCGATCTGCTCTATGCCGGCGGCGGGTTCTCTGAGGGCGGTATCAATCCCATTTTGTGCTGGACTGAAAAAGGCCGGGGCCCTGCCACCCGGCTGCCCGCCGCTACTGACTCCATCATGGACATCTGGCCTCTCAAGGACGGTCGTGTGGTCTTTGGGGCTTACGACCTATCCTTTGGGATCCTGGATCCCGAGGGCCGGCGTCTCCACGTCAATGTCCCGGATATTCCGGTTTTTTATAACCAACAAAAACAATTGCAGCTCTCCCGCGACGGCCGCATGGTGGAATTCGCTTTTGCCATGCAAGGCCCTGACCTGACCCAAGGAAACTACCTGGCCCGTCTGGATATCAATACCCGCAAATTTACCGTGAACCCTCCTTCGGAGGCCGGGGGGCAAGAGCTCCGTCCCCCTGATACCGCCGGTTTTAAGGACTCGGATTGGAAAAATACCAAGTCTCCCCGGTTCCATAATCGACTCCTCTCCATCGGTGCCGAGGAAGTGTCCCATTGCCTGACCCGCATTCCCGGGGGCCGGGGCTTCATCCTGGGGACCAATTGGCACCTTCGCTTTTTTACCGAAAACGGCGCACCTCGCGGCAGGCCCATCGAACTCCCCAGCGCTGCCGAGGGCGTCAATGTAAGCGGCGATGGCCGAGTGGCCGTGGTCGCTTTGGGGGACGGTACCTTGCGCTGGTACCGCCTCGACAAGCGCAAAGAAATTCTCGCCTTCTTCCGCCACAAAGACGGCCGCTGGGTCTTGTGGTCCCCTGAAGGCTTCTTCACCTGCTCAACCGATGGTGGCAAACTTATCGGCTACCATCTCAATGAGGGTCTCGAAAAGACTCCGCAATTTGTTACCTCTGATCAGCTGTATAATCAGTTTTACCGCAGAGACCTGGTGGCCTGGCATCTGGAGAACGTCCCAGCAAATAAGATCCAAGCCGCTTTGCCTCATGGCAGCGCCCAACAGGTCTTAGAGCAAGGACCTCCCCCAACCGTGGAAATAGTCTCGAGAAAGAAGCTGAATGATCGAGATTATCTTTATGAACTCAAAATCACTGACCGGGGCGGCGGCATCGGGCAATTCGTCTACCGGCTTAATGGTATTAATCGAAAACCGACGATAAACAAGGGGGAAGATTTCGACTTACCGGGCCGAACCGCGGTCGTGGTAACGTTTAATCGAGGGGAGCCGCAAAAAGTTGCCTTTTCTAGCTTAAATAGTCGAAATACCGCCGAGTCCGAACCAGCGATCGATTCAGTTACTGTGCCTGGGGAGACCTTGCGTTCCCTGTATGTTTTGTCTATCGGGGTCGGTGACTATCATGGCCAACACAAGGACCTTCCTCGTGCAGTTCCTGATGCTAAGAATTTGGCTCAAACCTTAAAGACCCGGGGACAGGGAATCTTCCAGTCGTCCCCACACTGCACGGTGCTTTTAAATGATGAGGCTAATCTTGCCAACATCGAAAAAGTGTTTCGGGACCTGAAAAAGCAAATCAACTCCGAGGATGTTTTCATTCTCTATCTATCCGGACACGGTTCCCTTCAAGATGGTCGGTATCATTTTATTTTATCTAATCCCGATCCGTCTATCCGACAGAGTCTGAGCCAGGATAAGTTGAATGAATTGTTGCGAATTATCCCGGCCACGCGCAGTCTGGTCATCCTGGATACTTGTCATGCCGGGGCGTTCACTGCTGCTCGGAAACTCTATAAGCAACGTAACACCGAAGATACTGCGTTTTACAGATTTCATAAAGACACCGGCCGCCCCACCCTGGCATCATGTTCCGAACTTAAGGTAGCTAAGGACGGCGTTTTTACCTTTTTTCTGATCCGGGGCTTAGAGGGGGAGGCCGATTTAAGAAAAAATGGCGGGAATGGGAACAAGCGCATCGCTCTTTGTGAGCTCTACTCGTACCTGAGATATGAAGTGCCCAGAAAAACCTTGACGATATCGGGGTACGAACAGAATCCTTGGGCTAATTTTCAGGACCAACAAGAACTTGAAATCGCCGCGCTGCAAGATAGCGGCTTGACCAGATGACCTAACCATGACTGATACACCCAAGCGACAAGACCCTGTTGAGCCGGAGAGAATCCGAGAAGTTACCCGGGTTGTTCTCTCCGTATTGAAAGAGTATCAAGAGGGTGAGAAACAACCATCCGGCTTTTGTTGCCGGGTCTTTGATTGGATAAATGGTCACTGGGCGATCGTTGCCTGGCTTATTGCCGGAGTTTTATCTGTCTTTTACCTTTTCTTGGCCTGGTATAAGTACGACGTCGACTTTATGCACCCGGTGGCAAAGATCGCCTATGAACAGAAGAAATCCAAACAAGAAATGAAGGGATACCAGGAAAGGGAAGAGGAAAGGGGATTTATCCAGCGCATGGTTAAATGCCGATTGGAATGTGGTAAGGAATTTTTGAATGCCGGGTTAAATGAGGAAGCCAAAAAGGAATTCGAGGCGGCTCAGCAACTCGATAAGACGAATACGAAGGCGCAGTTGGGGCTTTTAAAGTCAAGCGTCTTCGAGCTTTCACGGGGTGAATACAACCCCGAGGTGATCGAGAAACGCATCAAAATTATTGAAAAAGAGAACAAAAATGACCCTCACGTCTTCCTATTCCGGGGAACTATGTATTATGCCCTCCAAAACTATAAGGAGGCCGAAAAGAATTTACAAATAGCCATAAATCTCGATAAAAACGTGGCCTCAGCTCACTACCTTCTGGGACTCATTTACGATAAACAGGATAAAACGGATGAGGCGTTGCAAGAAATTGAAATTGCGGTAAAACAATCTAAATGGAACCGCAGCTACCTGAATAATCTGGCTTCCCTCTGTAATCGAAAGGGCAGGTATAGGGAAGCCATTGCAAAATTTGAGGAAGTCATTCAGCTCGATCCGGGATATCTTCTCCCTTACGCAGAGATCTCCAGAATCCTAAGGCTGACCGGTAAGCAGGCCTATGATGTCGAAAGGTCAGAAACTTATCAACAAACCCTGTTAAGGCAATTGGGGAACGAGATAGCCTCATCAAAGAACCACAAAGATGAAAATATAGTATTATCCAGAAAAAATGCAAAGCCTTGGTATTTTTACACTGGAGGAAATAAGAAAATCTACTTGTACAGACCTGAAGAAAAACAGGGCTATGCTCATTACACTTTGGCTGTTACCCTGTATCTTGAAAATAAGGAACTTCAGGCTCATGATCTCGTGAGCCAGGCACCTGAGTTGCTACCTGGTGAACAGCTAAATGTAATGACTTTAGTCGATGATGAAGTCTCCTGCTTGGCTAAACAGCGTCCAGACTACAAGGATAGAATTAAAAAGCTCAACCAAGAATTAATCCCACAAATGCAACGGAATAAAAAGAAAACACAATCGGATTAGTCAAAGGATCAGCCTATCCTTGTATCCCAGATGTATCTTTAATTAGTTATTGTAGGGGCGCACCTGCGTGTGCGCCCTCAAATGGGACGGAACCTATGTCCGCGCCTGACACGAGATGCCACACAATTTTGAAAGGAACATCCTTGGCAAAACACTAGCAAGTTGTTAAAAGACTATTCTGATATCGATTCACGAATTATTCATTCATGAAATACTATTTAGGCTGCTTCACTCCAAGAATCGCCAAGCAACAACAGGGTCTCAAGGGTTTCTCTTCCCTTGATTCTTCTGGAGATTGGCGTTGTTCCTGGTCAGTGGCTTTATAATGGCATGGAAAGATGCGCCGGATATTTTTCCACATGGCTTCCCCCGCCCTGCTAGCGCTCACCGCAGTAGTCATCTTCGTTGGCCTGACGAGCTGCGATGAGGCGCCGCCGCCCAGCCCCAAAGCTGCAGCGCCCGTAACTCGCAGAGAGAGCGCCCCCGCAGCCTCCACGGTGCCGGATGACCAGTGCTTCGCCCCCATCGACCTCGCGGCCAGAGAAGAGATCGAGGCCGGACATATCCCTGGCGCGGTTGTCTTGGTGGGCCACCAGGGCCAAATCGTCTATCGCAAAGCCTTCGGCCAGCGCTCTCTCGAGCCCCGGCCCCAGTCCATGACGGTGGACACCATCTTCGATCTCGCTTCTCTCACTAAGGTGGTGGCCACCACCACGGCGATCATGCAGTTGTCGGATCGCGGCCTTCTCAACATCGACGACCGCGTGGCCAAATATTGGCCGGAGTTCGGCCAAAACGGCAAGGCCGGCCTCACCCTGCGGCAACTCTTAACCCACACCTCCGGGTTGCGGGTGGAAATCAATCCTCGGGCCCACTGGTCGGATTACCAGGGAGCCCTGGAGGCCATTGCCGTGGACCGGCTGTTCAAACCTCCGGGAACCGAGTTCCGCTACAGCGACGTCAATTTCATCGTGCTTGGGGAGATAGTACGCCGGGTCTCGGGCCAACCCCTGGATGTTTACTGCACCGAAAAGATCTTCACGCCGCTTCAGATGTGGCAGACCTCGTTTAAGCCACCGAGAAATTGGCAGGCCCGCATTGCTCCCTGCAATGTGCAAAAAGGCCGTCTGCGCTGGGGGGCAGTGCAAGACCCCACCGCCTACCGCCTGGGTGGCGTGGCTGGCCATGCCGGAGTTTTCTCCACTGCCGACGATCTGGCGGTGTTTGCCCAGATGGTGCTGGACGGCGGTGAGAGCCGAGGCGAGCGTATTCTCAGTCTCGGGGCGGTGGTTGCCATGACGACACCACAGGGTATTGCGGGAAGTCCTATCCTCCGCGGTCTTGGCTGGGATATCCAATCGTCCTTCACTCAGGAATTCAATGCTTCTTTCCCGGCAGGGTCTTTCGGGCACACCGGTTATACGGGCGCGTCCATCTGGATCGAACCGCGCTCAAGAACCTATCTGATTATCCTCACCAATCGGCTGCATCCACGCGGCAAAGGGCGGGCCAGGCCGCTGCGGGCAAAGGTCGCCGCAGCTGTTGCCGCGGCCGTGCCTATGGGGCCGGCTGCGGGTGTCCCCGAACTGGGCGGCATCAGCAAATAAGGGGCAGAGCCCGATTAAGCCAACCTACAAGGCGCTGGAATTTAGATTTTTCGGAACCGAGGAAAGCCCTATGGGGTCGGGGTTATCGCCTTGCCTGGGGCCTCTCAGAGGTTGGGAGGAGTTACTCCGGAAGAGAACCAATTACCTTTTTCGGACAGATTTTCCTTGGGTTGAAATTATCGTGCATGATTTTCGCCCCCAAAATTTAATTTTCTTTATTGCAAGCGATTTCAACGAAAACGATTTCCTTAAAAGAAAAAGGGCCAGACTTTTGAGTCTGACCCTGTTCTGACCCTAATTTATGAGCACTTAAATTATTGCAAGTAATTGAATTAAATACAATAAAGTGGTGGAGGCGGCGGGAGTCGAACCCGCTTAATCATCAATCATATCAATGACGTATAATGATTATCCATGACGTAAGATGATAACTTAAAAGGCTTTTCTAACCTCCCCCTTCTGGGCCGGATGTCACCCATTATCATTCTCGGTCACAGGATTTCATTTTATTTGGGCACAGTTTTAGGCACAAATTCCTGACTTGGTTCGGAGAGGCTTAAGATTTTCCCCGACCGGGCCAGTAGGTCATCGGGGGGAGAGCCTGACAGAGAGCGTATTCCCCCTGACTTTATTTGCCTCTAAGGGCTTTACTTACCATCTCCGGCTGTCAAACGCCGTCTAAGGGTTCATCCGACTGAACACTTCCATTGCCGCTCAGATCTTCAACTTAGCTCACCCCAAGTAGATAGGTGGCATCAATCCCGGCAAGGCCAGGAATTGGTTTAAGTGTGGGTCCCTGGTCAATGTCCAGGCCTTCTTCCCAAATCCACTAATTCCCCTCCATCAACCACCCGTGTTGTCCGATCCCCATAACCCTTCCAATCCCACATATGCAGGTTCCATGCAGGTTTCAAGGCATCGCCAGCGTTCACTGAAGCTTCCTGTGTCCTGGCATAAGAATGAATACCCTACGCCTTATCCCAGGTAACATTCTCGGGTGCAGCGGCCATCTACTCAAGTTTCCCCACATAAACCTGCCTCAAAGGACCCCAAAACGTCTTCGGGTAGCATACCCTGTGGGGTCCCCCAGGGGTAGGTGTATACTGCTGATCGTTCAAATTTGGGGCTTCAGACAGTACGTTACGGAGGAAATTTCACCCCTGGCGGCGCCGGTGGAGGTATGTAATTTTTTCGCTACCATGAATGGGATCTGATCTAAGTACGGAACCATAACCATATGACCGGTTTCTATAAGGCGATCATATATATAACTCACTGGATTTTTTGAGAGGCTTTGCTAATGGCAAGCTATCGCATCAGGGCTGGTCAATAAGGCCGGATGATTTGGAAGGATTCTGTCCGGATTTATGAGCCCGTGGGGATAAGATTCCCCCACGCTACTCGACTATTTAATTGGAAGCTTTCTTTCTTGCCATCACCCTAAGCCTCGATGTCCGGTTGATATCTTTAAATTTATTGGACTAACCTGAGAAAATTAAGTAAATTATTATAAGACTCCGGCACTCATGGTTGGCATCATCCAAATCTGTAGAGCGCCTTCTCGGCAGCGAGCTTAGATCACTTTCTGCCCGATATTAGGAGGTATTGTTGTTAAGCATGAAAATAAGAGTAATGATTGAACTATCGACTCAGTTGTTTAAAAATAGAAAGTGGATAATCAATGAGTGATAACTATCATGTTAACTTCTTAGGTACATTATGACACTTAGGACCAAAGCATCTCTTATAGTTTCGCTCATAATTATTCTGGTTATGGGTGCGTTTGGTATTTGCTATCTTTATTTTCTTCAACAATCTCTTAAAAACTCAATTTTGGCTGGAATTGAAGGGGTATCGGAAAGTACATCCCACGCCATTTTCAAGTTTCTTGATGATTCTTTGAAGGAAACGCAGGCGGTGGCCTTAGCCCTCCCGGTTGAGGCCTTGGAGAAAAAGGATACTGCGGTAATAAGAGACCGATTGAAATCTCTCTTAGGTATTTTTCCAAAATTTGAAAATGGGATGTTTATTCTGGATAAAAATGGCCATCTTTGGGTGGATTACCCGCAGAATCCCGTGGTAATGGGCACTGACTTTTCCTATCGGGAGTATTTCCAGAGAACCATTAAAGAGGGGAAAGGGATCATAGGAGTTCCCTACATGTCTGGTCGAACCGGTAAACCTGTGCTTACCTTTACGGCCATACTCCGTGGGTCCGACAACCAGGTGTTGGGTGTCCTGGGTTGCTCGGTTCAGATGTTGTCTCCAGATGCCCTGGGTGGGATCAGGCAGGTCAAAATAGGCAGGTCGGGGTACATTTATGTTTTTAGTACCTCAAGAATGATGATTCTTCATCCTGAGAATGTGAGGGTTTTGAAACCGGATATACCTCCGGGCGCAAATAAGCTTCTTGATGCCGCGATTAAGGGGTTTGAGGGGGTCGGTGAGACGGTCAATTCGCGTGGTGTGCCGATGTTGACCGCCTTTAAACGCATCCTCGGAACGGATTGGATCGTAGGCGCTCAACAATCCCAGAATGAGGCATTCTTCCCTATTGCCAGGGCAAGGCAGGGACTTATCCTCGGCCTAATTTTAATGGTTTTGTTTGCGGCTTTAACAGTGGCAATGGTCATCCGTAGGATAACCAACCCTCTGACCAAGCTGCGCCAGGCGGTCATGTTTTTGGGCAAGGAAGAGAGTAAGGAATCTCAAAGAGTCACCCAAGAATTAGAAGGGATAAAGGCGAATGATGAAATTGGCGATCTGGCAAACGCCTTTTTAGATATATCCAAACACCTTGAGAAGACTTTATTATCTCTCAAAATCGCTGACAGCGACTGGAAACGAACCTTTGACGCTGTTCCCGATCTCATATCTATCATCGACAAGCAATACAATATTTTAAAAATCAACCAAGCCATGGCCGATAGGCTTAGGATTAACGCCCAAGATGTAGGGGGATTAAAATGCTATAAGCTTTTCCATGGAACTGATGAACCTATAGAATTATGCCCTCATCAGAGGTTGCTTGAGGATGGCCAGCAGCATATTGAAGAACTGGTTGTGGAGAGCCTCAATGGTACCTTTTTGATAACTACCTCGCCTTTGAATAACCAGGATGGAGAGTTCATGGGCTCTGTCCACGTGGCCAGGGATATCACCGAGCGCAGGCAGATTAAGGAAGCCCTGGAGGCAAGCGAATTTCGGTACCGCAGCCTGGTAGAGAACATCGATCTGGGTGTCACGCTCATCGGTTCCGACTATAAGATCATCATGACTAATGCCAGCCAGGGCAAAATATTCGGAAAGACGCCCCAGGAGTTCGAGGGCAAGTATTGTTTCCGGGAATTTGAAAAACGGGAAGGAGTCTGTCCGCATTGCCCAGGCGCCAAGACGATGGCCTCAGGAGAACCGATGGAGGTAGACACCATCGGCGTGCATGACGACGGCACCTTTCATTATGCGCACGTTCGGACCTTCCCTGCTTTTGACTCCCTGGGGAAAATATCCGGATTTGTCGAAGTGGTAGAAGACACTACGGCGCGGCGACAGGCGGAAGAGCAGTTGGCCTGGGAGGGCAAGGTCGCCTCTTCGGTGGCTGAACTGTCCCGGGCCCTCCTGGCTTCCCGGTCCATAGAAAACATCTCTCAAATGGTGCTGGATAGCGCCATTGCCCTGACGGATAGCTCTTTGGGGTATTGTGGCTACCTTGACCCCCAGACCGGCCATTTTATCCTCCCCACCTTTAGCCGGGAAGTGTTGGAGGACTACAAGGTCACGGATAAGAATATCATTTTAAAAGAATTCGCCGGTCTCGGGGGCTACGGCCTGGACCACCGCCAGCCGGTGTTAATCAACGATCTTGCCACCGACTCCAGGGCTACCGGCACCCCCCAGGGACATATTCCCATCCACAATTTTATCTCGGTGCCGGCCATGATCGGGGGGGACTTTTGGGGGCAGGTGGCCGTCGCCAACTCCCCACGGGATTATTCAGCCAATGACCGGGAAGTCTGCGAGCGCCTGGCCCTGATCTACGCCCTGTCCATCCAGCGCCAAAGGGCCGAAGAGGAGGTGCGCCAAAGCGAGGCACGATTCAGCGATATTGCCGATAATGTGGCGGAGTGGGTTTGGGAAACGAACGTTGAAGGAACGTTTACGCATTCCAGTGCAGTGGTGGAGAAATTGTTGGGCTATAAGCCTGAAGAAGTTCTCGGCCAACATTTTTTTGATTTCTTATTCCCAGAGGACCAGGAAGCGCTCAAGAGCGCGGCGCTGGCCATAATCCGGGCCAAACAGCCCTTCCGAGACTTCATTTGCCCAACCCCGCATAAGAATAAGAAAATTGTGTGGTTATCCATCAGCGGGGTTCCCGTGCTCGATGATGAGGGCAACCTCCTGGGATACCGGGGAGCCAATATCGACATCACCGAGCGCCGGAAGTCACAAGAGGCGCTGGAAAATGCCAATATCCAATTGAAAGCCCTGGTTCAGGAAGTGGAAAAGCGGAATTGTACTATGGCCCTGCTCAACGACATGAGCGCAATGCTCCAAACCTGTCAAACCTCCGAGGAAGCCTTTTCCACCATCAGCCATTTCGTGCCGAAGTTTTTCCCCACCGATGCCGGCGGATTGTATCTCCTCCGCAACTCCAAAAACCTCTTGAGTTCGGTGACGAGTTGGGGTCCCTCCCCTCCTAGCGAGGAGCTGTTTCCCCCGGATGATTGTTGGGCTGTGCGCAGCGGCCGGGTCCATCGGGTGGATGACCCCGCCTCGGCCTTGCTTTGTAAGCATATTCCCGTGACCGGCGCCCTGGCCGGTGGCTATCTCTGCGTTCCTCTGGCGGCCCATGGTGCTTCCCTTGGCATTCTCCATATACGGTTTCTCAGTTGCGCCACCCAGGGGAGGGAAGCCGAGGAGGTGGAAGCCAAACAACGGCTGACGATAGCCATTGCCGAAAATATAGCCCTATCCCTGGCCAACTTGAAGCTCCGGGAGACCCTGCAAAACCAGGCCATTCGTGATCCCCTCACCGGATTGTACAACCGGCGCTACCTGGAAGATACCATGGACCGGGAGTTGCATCGCTCCAGGCGCCTCAAGGTGCCCCTGGGGGTGGTGATGATGGACCTGGATCATTTTAAAGACTTCAACGATAACTTGGGCCACGGGGCGGGAGATGCGCTGCTCAGCGCTCTGCCCCATGTGATCATCGCTGGCATTCGAACTGAAGACATCGCCTGCCGGTATGGCGGGGAGGAATTCTTGCTTGTAATGCCGGGAAGCTCGTTGGAGACCACCTGGGAGCGGGCGGAAAATGTGCGCCAGGCAGTGAAGGCCCTGCAAGTGAAATACCAGGGCCTATTTCTTAAATCTCCCACCATCTCCCTGGGGGTGGCCATTTTCCCGGACCACGGGGGCACTGCCGAAGAGGTGATCGCCGCCGCGGATGCCGCCCTCTATCGGGCTAAAGAGGCCGGTCGGGATCGTGTCGAGATCGCCAGCCTCAATTCCCCGGCGGCCGCGGCGCCCTGAAGGACTGAGGTCGCCGACACGCCCCCGAATTGCCGGCCTCACACCGGGGCTTGCCCCAAATCTCCAGGACCGAGAGCTGCATGAAACGCTATTAAACATATTTTTGTGATGAGGTCCAGACGGTACATAAAATGGAGGGGGGGCGTGGGTGGTATCCGGGGATTTCCCTCTTTCGACTTTCAGACCCAGGTTTGGGTTGCGCTGGGCCAGAGATCGGTGGTCGATGGGTGCCGATGTAGGTTGCGCTGCCAGTGGCAGGAGCCTGCGCCCTGGCAGGGCACCAGGGGGACCCTCGCCCCTTGCCGGTTTTCTCCGGTTCAGATAGTCAGCTTATCGGCCAGGGCCTGGGTCTGCGCCGGCATGATGTCGGTAAAAAACCATATTCTCCCGGCGGGCTTGTTCGATCTTCCGAGAAGAAACCAGCCCCCGGGAATAGGCCAGCAACACTATTATCAAGAGGATCTTGGGATCGTAAGCGGCCCTCCCGGTCTCATCATTACGGTGCTTGCCATCAAAAACGGATAAATCCAACCGCTTTCCCACCAGGGCATGAATGGCAAACTCCGAGGGTACCAGGCATCAACTGCTCTTCCAAAGAAACTCGTCACAGAACCCTTTGTCGATAGTCATAATTCTTATATCTGGTCATGGCTTACCCGCTCAACAAAGGTTGGCCAAGGATAGCACACAATAGCGATTTATTAAAAATTATAATTGGTTAGGCTTTATTTTGGGTAGACCGATGAGACAAACATAGGGGAAAAGTGAACGGAGGGGGATCTTTGTCGACAGCCTCAGCAGTTATCAGTATATTCAAAAATTGTCGAGCCTGTCCAAATTCAGATTAGTGCGGCTGCTGAGAAACAATTAGGACAGTGGAATCCTGGAGCAGCTTTTCCTACTTCTATCGATATTAGCGCAAGAGGCCGCATTGTATGTCCGTGAGGGTTATGCCCCGGCGGCGGGACTCACCTTACCCCGTCTATGGTTACCCGGTTTTTCCCGGTCTGCTTGCTCACATACATGAGACGGTCTGCCCGCCCGACCGCCTTTTCCCAGTTGTCTTCCACTCTGGCCAGCGTGGCGCCGATGGACGCAGTTACCCAAATCGGGCCATGGATAGTGTTAAGGTAGGCGCCCTCCAAAAGCACCCGAATGCGCTCGGCTGAGGCGCAAAGAGTTTTTTCATCGACGTTATGCAGCAAGCCGACAAATTCTTCACCCCCCCACCGTCCGAATACATCGAAGGGCCGTGAGTTAAGTGAGAGTGTGTTGGCTACCATTAGCAGGATCCGGTCACCTATTTGGTGGCCGTAGGTGTCGTTGACCTGTTTGAAACCGTCGATGTCGAGAAACATCACGCCGGAGGTCCATCCGTGACGTTTCAATTCTTGTAGCCTGTTTTCCAAAGCCATCTGGATGTACCGGCGATTGGCCAGCTTGGTCAAGGGGTCTAGGAGAGCGAGATCCTCCAGTTCCTGCAGGTGCGCATCGATCGCCTTCCTGGCACTGTTGTCGCTGAACAATTCCACCGCTCCGATGATGGCACCTTTGGCGTCCCTTAAGGGGGAGACGTGTACTAGGACGGGAACTCGGTGCCCTTCGCGGTGGTGCAGAAAGACCTCGGCCTCCCGAGGAAGGCAGTCTATCATGGTTTGTGTAACCGGACACCCTTCCAGGCACAGCCGCTTGCCCTGGGTGTCCATGTGGGTAAGGATATTGTCAGAGCAGCGGCTACCCAAGACCTGGTCGGCGGCAAACCCGGTAATCCGCTCCGCCGCCTGGTTCCAATAAGTGATATAGCGCTCCCGGTCCACAAAGTAGACTCCCTCGTACAGATGGTCGAGGATTTCTTTATAGGAAGGAGGTGATTTCTCTGGGATGGTCATAACCGGTT
>CAWKEQ010000032.1:0-23159 GCA_963848565.1 uncultured delta proteobacterium | reverse complement strand
CTTTTCCACCGGGTATTCCCGCATGTAGCCGTGGCCGCCCATGACCTGGACCGCGTCCACGGTCACCTGCATGTCCTGTCGTGGCGAAGGCTTGGCGATGGCGCCATGTTTGGAGTAATCCTTGGGCTTGCTGTCGATGTGGCGGGCTACGGAGTAGACCAGGGCCCGGGCCGCCTCGATCTGGGTGGCCATGTTGGCCAGCAGGTGCTGCACCGCCTGGAAGGAAAAGATGGGGGCCCCGAACTGGTGGCGCTCCTTGGCAAAGGCCGCGGCTTCATCCAGGGCGCTCTGGGCCAGTCCCACCGCCAGGGCGCCGGCGCCGGGCCGGGCCAGGTCCAGGGTCTTCATGGTGATGATGAAGCCCAGGCCGGGTTTCCCCAGGAGCCGGTCGGCGGGGATGCGGCAGTCTTCCAGGATCACCTCCCGGGTGACGGAGGCCCGGATGCCCATCTTCTTTTCTTTCTTGCCGAAAGAGATGCCCGGGTCATTCTTCTCCACCATAAAGGCCGTGGCGCCCCGGGCCCCTTTGGTCCGGTCGGTGAGGGCGATGATGGTGTAGTATTCGGCTTCCCCGGCGTTGGTGATCCACTGCTTGGTGCCGTTCAAGACGTAAAAATCGCCGTCTTTCACTGCGGTGGTGGTAATGGCGCCGGCGTCCGAGCCCGCCTGGGGCTCGGTCAGGGCAAAGGCGGCCAGGGCCTCGCCCCGGGCCATGGCCGGCAGATACCGCTGCTTCTGGGCCTCGGTGCCGTAGAGCAGCAGGGGATAGGCCCCCAGGAAGCTGGCGGCATAGGTGGTGGCCACCCCGACGCAGCCTTCGGCCAGGGCCTCCAGGACCAGACAGTTCTCCAGGCACCCCAGTTCCAGGCCGCCATAGGCCTCGGGAATGACGGTGCCGCAGAGGTCGGCCTGGGCCAGGTCGGCCAGGATGTCCCAGGGAAAGGTCTCTTCCTCGTCCAGTTGGGCCCGGATGGGTTTAATGCGTTCGTAAGAGATCTGGCGGGCCAGTTCCTGGAGCATCTGCTGCTCTTCGCTGAGCAGATAATCCATGGCCCCTTACTCCGCCGCTTTGGGGATCACCAGCCGGCCCTTGTAAAAACCGCAATGGGGACAGGCATGGTGGGGTAAACGCTGCTCATTGCACTTGGGGCAGGTGGACAACTGCGGCGCCGTCAGACCATCATGGGCGCGTCGGCTATTCTTTTTCGAGATAGATTTCTTTCTTTTCGGTAAAGGCACGGGCTTTCTCCTTAAATTTTCAACTTTGCCAGCACGGCAAAGGGGGAATTAACGGTGTCGGTGGAGCAGGTGCAGGTCTCGCGGTTGAGGTTGGCCCCGCAACGGGGGCACAGGCCCTTGCAGTCCTCGTCGCAGAGAGGTTTCAAGGGCATCATCAGGATGATCTGCTCCCGCAACAGGCTTTCCAGATCCACGGACTCCCCGGTATAAAAATCCAGGTCCAGGTCCGACGGGCTCAATTCTTCATCAACAGCCGCGGAAGTTGGGGGGCCGGGGACCAGGAGGAGGTCAAACTCAATGGCCGCCGGCGCCGGAAAGGACTCCAGGCAACGGCTGCAGGCCAGCTCCATCTGGCCGGAGAGGCTGCCCCGGACCAGAATGTCGGAGCCGTGTTTCGACAGGTGCACCTGGCCGGTGATCCGGGTGTCGGCGAATTCCAGGCCCGGGTCTTCTTCCCGCCAACGGTCGAACCACTCCGGGCCCAGGTCGATGGCGACCGAGAGGCCCGTTTCGGGAATGGCCTTGATGGCAATCTGTAAGGTTTTTGCTTGCATGGCAGAGCGCGGAGTTGGATACCGTCTTTATCCCTCTATCTGAATAGAATACTATATAAAATAATCTTACCAAGTGTCAAGATCCACACGCAAGTTAGCTCACGGCGGTCTTGGCTCCCGCCCCCCGGCGGCCGCCGGAAAAAAAGAACGGCAACCCTATTGTAATTGATTCTCAATAATGATAAGCTCACCGAAATCCTTTGGAAGGAAATCCTGGCCCCTGGGCCTGAAACCATGATTATTTCTCTGATTGGCCAACCCAATTGCGGCAAAAGCACGATTTTCAATTACTTCAGCGGCTATAAGGCCGCGGTCTCCAACTTTCCCGGCACCACGGTGAAATACACCGTCAGCCGGGTGGTGTTCGAAGGGGACGAACTCACCTGCGTGGACCTGCCCGGGGTCTATTCCCTCACCTCCATCGACCCGGCGGAACGCGGAATCCCGGAACTACCTGTTGGCCGGGAAATCCGACGTTATCATTAATGTTATCGACGCCTCCCTCCTGAGCCGCAGCCTGGAACTCACCCTGGAGTTGATGGGCCTGGAACGCCCCCTGGTGGTGGCCCTGAACATGATGGACGAGGCCGCCCGGAAGGGGATCGTCATCGACGTCGCCCAGCTCTCGAAGCTGCTGGGGGTGCCGGTGGTGACCACCATCGCCGGCGCCGGCCGGGGCCTGAGCGAGCTGTTGCGCGCCGCGGTGAGCGCCGGCCGGGCCGGAGTGCGCCCGGCCCAGATCCAGTTTGCCCGGGACGTGGAGGAAGAGATCGACTCCCTGGCCGACCGGCTGGATTTGGGGTTTGCAAAAAAAATGGGGCTGCCCTGGCGCTTCATGCTGGTCAAGTCCCTGGAGGACGACCCCTACGTCATCGAGGAGATCGGCCGCCGGGACCCCGAGGTGGTGCATTGGGTGCGCAACAGCCAGAAGATCCTGGCCCAGTCCCACGGCCGGCTTCCGGAAACCGTGATTTCCTCCGAGCGCCATGCTCTGAGCGTCAATCTCTTCGAGCACGTGGCGGTGGTAAAGACCGCCGGCAAACCCGGCTGGCGGGAGCGCCTGGATAAGATCGCCACCGATAGATTCTGGGGCTACGTCCTGTTGGTGGCGGTGCTCACCGCCTTTTTTCAGGTGGTCTTCCGGTTCGGCCAGTTCACCGAGAACTTCCTGATGGGCTATTTAACTGCGGCCCAGGACCTGTGCAAGGTCTGGCTGGGGGTCCATAACCTGGCCTATAGCGTGGTGGAGGGCCTGCTCATGGGCATCTTCGGGGGAGTGGCCATCGTGCTGCCCTACCTCCTGCCCTTTCTCGTCGGCCTGGCCCTCCTGGAGGACAGCGGCTACCTGCCCCGGGTGGCCTTCCTCATGGACAACTTCATGCACTTTCTGGGGCTCCACGGCAAGTCCATCATCCCCTTTATACTGGGCTACGGCTGCAGCGTGCCCGCGGTGATGTCCACCCGCATCCTGGAGAGCCCCCGGGACCGCCTGGTGGTCTCCTTTCTGGCGGTGCTGATCCCCTGCTCGGCCCGTTCGGTGATCATCTTCGCCCTGGTGGCCTATGCCCTGGGGCCTTACTGGGCCCTGGGGGTCTACTTCTTCAACCTGGTGGTCATCGCCCTGTTGGGCAAGGTGTCCACCTGGATTCTCCCTGAGGTCTCCCCGGGGCTGCTCATGGAAATCCCGGAATACCGCTTCCCCAGTTGGAAAAACGTCTCCCGCAAATCCTGGCACACCCTCAAGGAATTCATCGTGGTGGCCTGGCCCATCCTCATTGTGGGCAGCCTGGTCCTCAGCCTCCTCCAGTTTTACCACCTGGAGGTCTATGTCAACGACTTGAGCCGCCCCTTCACCGCCCTCCTGGGCCTGCCGGCGGTGCTGGGCACCACCCTGATCTTCGGGATCATGCGCAAGGAACTGGCCCTGATTATGCTGGCCGAGGCCCTGGGCACCACCCAGATCACCACGGCGCTCACGGTGACACAACTCCTCACCTTCACCATCTTTGTGCTGTTCTATGTGCCCTGCGCCTCCACCATCGCGGCCATGAGCCGGGAACTGGGCTGGAAGGGCGCCACTACGGCCGCGGGCCTTTCCCTCGTCCTGGCCCTGATCCTGGGCCTGCTGACCCGGGGCTTCGGGGCGCTGGTTTTCTAAAAAATAATCCCGAACTGTTGGGGCGGGTTTAAAGCTCGTCCCTTCCCAGCTCCGTCGCTCACTGCTCTTAAGAGCAATGGTCAAAAGTCCTTTCCGTTCCGGGACGCCTTATAATCCCCCCTGCCCTTTAAAAGGGGGACTGCAAGGAATTGCTGTTAAAGTCCCCCTTTAAAAAAGGGGGATTTAGGGGGATTTGAGAACCTCCAAACGGAAGGAATTTATGGCAAACGCTCTAACCTCCGTTTTCAGGGATTCCCCAGGTGAAAATCAGGAATTTTCCGGATATCCCTTAATATAACGATAAGGTAACCATGAGGGAAAAAAACCCGGAGAGCCATGATGAAGGCTTCAATTTGGGGAGGGGCGGCGGTCGCCATGCTCATCCTGTTGAGCGCTGGCGTTTATGCGGAAGAAACTGTTCCACCCGGCCAGGCAGCGGATGTGGACTTATTCACCCTGAACCGCAAGTCGGCGGAGACCCTTTACGAAATGAAAAAAAAGCGGTTGAAAGCGGTCGAGGCGAAAAAAGTCGCGGATGAGGAGAAACAGAGGAAACAGGAGAAGCAGGCGAAAGTCGATAAAATTCAGCGGCAGACCGGCCGCACCCCCACGTCCTGGCAGGTCTTAAACCGTTAAGGGCAATGATCATCGTGGCGGGTCCGGTTGGGGAAGTCCGGCCGCCCGGGGAGTAATTCCCGTGAAGGCGCCCAAAAGTTATGGCCAGGAGGAAAAGAAGTTTCGGACCCGGCCGGCTTAAGGGTGCCGGCAACGGAGACCTGCATCCCAAGCCTCAAGGAACTCCTGGAAGACATCCATCTCATCTCTATAATGCGAGTCGCGATCAAAAGGCAATTATTTGCAGACGCAGGCTTTACTGTGAAAATCCAAATTCCCCTCAATCCCCCTTTAAATAAGGGGGACTTTAAGGAAGCCCCAGTCTTTCCCCCCCTTTTCTAAAGGGGGGTAGGGGGGATTTTTCTCCCCGGGACTGACCAACCCCAGGATCATGAAGCTTTCGTCTGCGCCAGCCCAGGCGAGACGCCTGTGTCGCCAATTGATTGCGATTCGGTATAAGATTACTGCGTCGATCTCAGGCGGTTCGGCGACCTTACCTCTCTTGATCCCTTCCCCTGTATGACTGATGCCGCTCATCCCGGCAACGCCCCGGGGCGCCGGCGCACGTGGCTGCGGTTAGTCCGACCCTTGCCCCAGGTGCGCCTGACCGATTTTTTCCTCGTATTTTGCTCCCAATATGTTAATTATTATAATTCACACAAATTTGTTTGACCTGGGGCGAGGGCCGGCAGGTTAAATCTTGAGAGATCAGCCCGGCCCGGCGCCGGGCCGAGAATACGGTTCAGGTAGATATCTTATGTCAGAGCTTTTGACCGGATCGGCGGGGGAGCGGCGGCTCTTCCTGGGGAATGAGGCCATTGTCCGGGGCGCCCTGGAAGCCGGGGTGGCCCTGGTGACCACCTACCCCGGGACTCCGGCCTCGGAAATCGGCGACCGGTGTTACGAGATTTCCCGGCAGACCGACTTGAAATTCGAATTTTCCACCAACGAAAAGGTGGCCCTGGAGGTGGCGGCGGGGGCCTCGGCCTGCGGCTGGCGGGTGCTGTGCGCCATGAAACACGTGGGGCTGAACGTGGCTGCCGATTCCCTCATGACCCTGGCCTACGTGGGGGTCAAGGGGGGCATGGTGATTGTCAGCGCCGACGATCCGTCCCTGTTCTCCAGTCAAAACGAGCAGGACAACCGCTATTACGCCAAGATGGCGGGCCTGCCCATGCTGGAGCCGGCTACCCCCGAGGAAGCCAAAGCTATGACCCAGGCGGCCTTTGCCCTCTCCGAGGAACTCAAGGTCCCGGTACTGCTGCGCACCACCACCCGGGTGAACCATACCCGGGGCCCCGTGACCCTGGGGGAGATGGCGGCCCGGCCGGGGCCCGGCTGGTTTCATAAGGACCCCTTCCGCCAGGTGATGGTGCCGGCGGTGGCCCGCCAGGCCCACGTGCGGCTTTTGGCCGCGGGAGACCAGGCCCGGGCCCTGGCCGAGACTTCGGCCTTCAATGAGATCACGGGCGGCGGCTCCTGGGGCATCGTCACCAGCGGCGTGGCCGGTACCTACGCGGCGGACGCCCTCACGGAACTGGGCCTGGCCGGAAAAGTGCAGTTGCTCAGGCTGGGATTCACCCACCCCCTGCCCGAGACCTTGCTGGGGGATTTCCTGGCGCCCCTTACCCGGGTGCTGGTGGTAGAGGAACTGGAACCATACCTGGAGGAGGGGCTCAAGGCCGTGGCCCAGGCCCGGGGGCTCAACCTGACCATCCGGGGCAAAGGCCCGGACCTCTTTTCCCGGCTCTACGAGTACCACCCTTCCCTGGTTCGGGAAGTGATCGCCCGGTTTTTCAACGTGGCTTATGAGGCGCCGGCGCCGTTGGTCCCCGACAAGGGCCTGGACCAGCCCCTGCCGGACCGGCCCCCCAATCTCTGCGCCGGGTGCCCCCACCGGGCCATGTATTACGCGGTGAAGATCGCCCTCAAGGACCTGGGGGTGGAAGGGGTCTTCCCCACGGACATCGGCTGCTACACTTTGGGGCTCTTGCCGCCCCTGTCCATGGCGGATTTCCTCATCTGCATGGGCTCAAGCATCAGCGCCGCCGCGGGTATTTCCCTGGCCACGGGCCAGAAAGTGGTGGCCTTCATCGGGGATTCCACTTTTTTCCATTCCGGGCTGCCGGCCCTGGTCAACGCCGTGCACCAGAGACACGACTTTCTCCTGGTCATCCTGGACAACGGCACCACGGCCATGACCGGGCACCAGCCCCATCCCGGGGTCAGTTTGATACCTCCCGGGTATCCCGGCGAGCACGTGCCGATCCAGCGGGTGGTGAAGGCCCTGGGAGTGGATCAGCTCTGGGTAGTGAACCCCAATCAATACGGGAAGAGCCTGGCGGCCACCAAGGAGGCGTTGGCGGCAAAAGGCGTCCGGGTGCTCATCTCCCAGGCCCCCTGCATCCTTTACGAAGCCCGGATTACCGGCAAAAAGCGGAAGGCCCGTTTTCAGGTGACCAAAGACTGCGGCGAGTGCCGGGACTGCCTGGATAATTTCGGCTGCCCGGCCATGTACCTGGAGTCGGGAGAAAAAGGCCGGTTGCAGATCGACCCGGACCTGTGCTCCGGCTGCGCCTTTTGCGTCCAGTGGTGCGAGAACATCCGGCCGGTGGGCGCGAAAGGATAGAGGAGAGGGGCAGATTTTTGGAAAGGGGGCTAGGGGCCGATGGCCTTCCCCCAAACCCCCATCCCCAACCTCTTAAGATGGTGGCACAGGCTTTCCAGCCTCTGCTTAAAGGCGGGCAGTGCCCGCTATATATCGCTCCATAAAATGCACGGCGGCCACAGGCCGCCCTATAAATAAACAAGGTTAAGCAATGGCCTCTGCCGAAAACCGAAAAACGACAAACGAAAAACTGAAAAACCTCCGTATTTTCCTCACCGGGGTGGGGGGTCAGGGGACGCTCCTGGCCAGCCGCCTTTTAGGGGAGGCGGCCCTGGCGGCCGGCTACGAGCCCATGGTGAGCGAGACCCACGGCATGGCCCAGCGGGGCGGCATCGTGGTCTCCACCGTGGTGCTGGGGGATCTGAAAAGCCCTCTGATTTCCCCGGGGGAAGCCGACATCGTCCTGGGGTTTGAGGCCCTGGAGGCCTTTCGGGCCCTGGACCGCTGCCATGCCGGGACCCTGGTGATCGCCAACACCGCCACCATGGTGCCTTACCCGGTGGCCATCGGCCAGGCCCGGTACCCGTCGGTGGAGCAGATGTTCCATCGTCTGGCGGAGCAGGTGGGGGCGCTGCTGGCCTTTGACGCCGGCGCCCTGGCCCTTAAGGCCGGCAGCCCCCTGGCGGTGAACATGGTTCTCCTGGGGGCCCTGGCGGCCACCGGGTCCCTGCCGATTAGTGCGGAGGACATTCTGTCGGTGATCCGCACCCGCACCAAGGAAAAATTTCTGACATCGAATCTCAAGGCCTTTGACCTGGGGGCGGAGGCGGCCCGGGACACCAGCAACTGGCAGCGCCGGTAATTTGAGGCCTGAGCCGGTGGGAAGATTTTCGGGAAACGCGGCGATAGGGAAGCGCATTGTTACTATATTGGCGTTAAATCAGGCCAAAACCTCAGCACCAAAGGTGGAAAAGTCCCCCTTTGAAAAAGGGGGATTTAGTGGGATTTAAGGGGGTTACTTAAAATCCCCCCTACCCCCCCTTTAGAAAAGGGGGGGTAAGAAACCCCGGTTTTAATGTCACCACGATTGTGAAGAATCATCTATGTGGCGAATTTGTGGCAAACTTGATTACCCCGGTTCATGATTGACCAAAAATCGGAGACTTCGCCCCGGCGGCGCCGCCCCTACCGCCAGTTGTCCCACACCGCGGACCTGGCCTGGCGCCTGTGGGGGAAGGATCTCCCGGAGCTCTTTGAAAATGCCGGCCGCGCCTTGAGCGCCACCCTGACCGACCGGCGGTATCTCAGGCGCCGGTCCACCCGAACGGTGCGCCTGACCGCTAGTGATCGGGAGTCCCTCCTGGTTGACTGGCTCAATCACCTGCTTTATCTTTTTGATATAGATGGATTTTTGGGCCGGGACTTTCAGGTGGAGTCATTGACCTCCGGGAGTTTGAAGGCCAGGGTGAGCGGCGAGATTTTTGATCCCGCCCGGCACCCTTCCCGGACCGGGGTCAAGGCCGCTACCTTCCATCAGCTGAGCATCGTGCCGATTGAAGCTGGGTGGGAGGCCACGGTGGTGCTAGACCTGTAAAGTTCAAAGTTCAAGGTTCAAAGTCAGGAGTAAGTCTCTTGCAGGGTGCGTTTTACGCGCCAATTGTTGGCCGGAAACGGCTTACTTCAGCCCTATGAAAAGTAGGGATAATGAGGATGGTGGGCAATGCCCACCCTACATTTTTTCTGACCACTGGCACCTGGCAACTATCCCATGATTAAGCTGCGGCAAATTGACGCATACCGCTGGGAGATTCCCCGGGAGGGCAAGATGCGCACCCGGGGGCTGATCTTCAGCTCCAAGGAGATGCTCCCGGTGATCCAGGCAGACCAGAGCCTCCAGCAGGTGGCCAATGTCGCCACCCTGCCGGGGATCGTGGGCCCCTCCCTGGCCATGCCCGACATCCATTGGGGCTACGGCTTCGCCATCGGCGGCGTGGCGGCTTTCGACCTGGACGAAGGCGTGGTCTCCCCCGGCGGCGTGGGCTACGATATCAACTGCGGGGTGCGCCTGCTCCGGACGCGGCTGAGCCGGGAGCAGGTAATGCCCCGGATGGAAGCCCTGGTGAACGCTTTGTTCAGCAACATCCCCTCGGGGGTGGGTTCCCGGCGTCAGGATTTCAAGCTCAGCGGCGCCGCTTTTAAGAAGGTGCTCAAGGACGGCTGCGGCTGGGCGGTGAAAGAAGGCTTTGGCGAGCCCGGTGACCTGGCCCACATCGAGGCCGGGGGCGCCATAAAGGGCGCCGACCCCGAGGCGGTTTCGGATTTCGCCCTGAACCGGGGCAAGGACCAGTTGGGCACCCTGGGTTCGGGCAACCACTTCGTGGAAGTGGGTTATGTCGATGAAATTTACGATGCAGGCCTGGCGGCGCAACTGGGGCTGTTCCCGGACCAGGTGACGGCCATTGTCCACACCGGCTCCCGGGGGCTGGGGCACCAGGTGTGCGAGGACTACATCAAGGTGATGCTCAAGGCTAGCGCCAAGTACGGCATTGAACTGCCGGACCGGCAGCTGTGCTGCGCCCCCTTAAGTTCGCCGGAAGGCCAGCGGTACCTGGCGGCCATGGCCGGGGCCGCCAACTTCGCCTTTGCCAACCGGCAGCTCATCACCCACTGGGTGCGGGAGAGTTTTGAGCAGGTTCTGGGAGTGGGCCCCCGGGATTTGGGCATGGAACTGGTTTACGATGTCTGCCACAACATCGCCAAGATCGAGACGCATACCGTGGACGGCAAATCCCGGAAGCTGTGCGTGCATCGCAAGGGCGCTACCCGGGCTTTTCCGCCGCATCACCCGGAGGTGCCCGAGGCCTACCGGGAGACCGGGCAGCCGGTGCTCATCCCCGGGGATATGGGGCGGTACTCGTTCGTCATGGTGGGGACCGAACAAGCCCTGACCGAGACTTTTGGCAGCACCTGCCACGGGGCGGGGCGGCTGATGAGCCGCCACCAGGCCAAGAAGACGGCCCGGGGCCGGTCCATCATCCAGGAGCTGGCAGCCCTTGGTATCATCGTCCGGGGCGCGGGGCGGGGCACCATCGACGAAGAGATTTCCGAGGCCTACAAGGACGTGGCCGGCGTGGTGGACGTGGTCCACGGCGCCGGGATCGCCAGGAAGGTAGCCAGGTTGAAGCCGTTGGGAGTCATTAAGGGTTAGGGTGGCCCGTGGCCGCCGCCTGGAGCAACGGCGTGCACGGCACGCCCTATGGCCTTTAAAGGATAGTTTTCGGTTTCTAGTTTTGGGTTTTCTGGTATAACAAGGGTACAATAAAACATTTGCGTTCAGATTCTGGCCCCGGGAGAATAAGGCAAATCGGGCGGTGCCCAAGCAGAGCTTGGGAACGAGAGGAAGACAGCACAGGCGAGACGCCTGTGCCACCAGGTTATTTGATAAAACGACGGGTTTTTAGCCGAAAACCGCAAACCCAGAACCGAAAACCGGCTCTTATATGTTTGATCGACTCTCCGACAAGTTAGACGCGGTCTTCAAGAAGCTGAAGGGCCGGGGGAAGCTCTCCGAGGCCCAGGTGGGCGAGGCCCTGCGCGAGGTGCGCCTGGCCTTGCTCGAAGCCGACGTCAACTATAAGGTTACCAAGACCTTCATCGAGCGCATCCGGGAGCGGGCGGTGGGGGAAGAGGTCATGCGGTCTCTGACCCCGGCCCAGCAGGTCATCAAGATCGTCCACGAGGAACTCACGACGCTCTTGGGCGGGGAGTCGCCCCGGCTGGATTTGAGCGGCAAACCGCCGGTGGCGATCATGCTGGTGGGCCTCCAGGGCTCCGGCAAGACCACCACCGCGGGCAAGCTGGCGAAGCGCCTCAAGGGGCAGGGCAAGCAGCCGTATCTGGTGCCCGCGGACGTGCAGCGGCCCGCGGCCATCGAGCAGCTCAAGCGCCTGGGGGCCGACCTCGGGGTGGCAGTGCATCCCTCCGAGACCAACCAAAACCCGGTGGCCATCGCCGGCGCGGCCATGGAAGCGGCCTATGCCCAGGGCTTTGACACGGTGATCCTGGACACCGCCGGGCGGCTTCATGTCGACGCCCCCCTGATGGAAGAGTTGAAGGCCATCCGGGCCGCGGTCGAGCCCAACGAAATTCTCCTGGTAGCGGACGCCATGACCGGCCAGGACGCGGTGGCGGTGGGCCAGAGCTTCCACGACCTTTTGCGCCTCACCGGGGTTATCCTGACCAAGGTGGAAGGTGACGCCCGGGGCGGGGCGGCCCTCAGCATGCGTGAGGTGGTGGGCCAGCCCATCAAGTTTCTGGGGGTGGGGGAAAAGCTCGACGCTTTAGAAGTCTTTCACCCGGAGCGCCTGGCGTCACGGATTTTAGGGATGGGCGACGTGCTCACCCTGATCGAAAAAGCCCAGGAGGCCTTCGACGCCGACGAAGTCCAGGCCCTGGAAAAGAAGCTGCGCCAGGAGGCCTTCACCCTGGACGACTTCCGGGAGCAGCTCAAGCAGATCAAGAAGATGGGCAGCATGGAACAGCTCATGGGCATGATTCCGGGGTTGGGAAGCAAGCTCAAGGCCATGAAAGGCATGCAGCCGGACGAAGGGGAGTTGAAGCGGGTGGAGGCCATCATCAGTTCCATGACGCCTATGGAGCGGCAGGACCACAACCTGATCAACGGCAGCCGCCGCCGGCGCATCGCCGCCGGGAGCGGCACCACGGTTCAGGACGTCAACCGGTTGCTGAAGAATTTTACCATGACCCAGAAGATGATCAAGCAGGTGACCAAGGGGGGCAAGAAAGGCAAGGGCCGGTTCCCCATGAATTTTATGTAACGCACGCGAGAGGGCAGATCGGAGTAAGGACGACCCGCCGGGTCGCCCCTACCGGGTCGCCCATCAAACCTATGGAGGAGAAAGCAGCGGCATGGCATTAAGAATCCGTTTGGCCCGTTACGGGGCGAAAAAGCGCCCCTTCTATCGCATCGTGGTGAGCAACAGTGAGGCTCCCCGGGATGGCAGATTTCTGGATATCATCGGCACCTATGACCCGCGCCAGGAACCGGCGGCGGTCTCGGTGAAAGAAGACCTGCTGCAAGAGTGGGTGGGCAAGGGCGCTACCTGCACCGATACGGTGGCCAGCCTCCTGAAGAAGCCCCGGGGAGCAGCGGCACCGGAGGCCTGAGCGCGGTTTAAGCGCGGCAGGGAGGTCGATCGCCCTATCCCCTGACAGAGGTGGCTCCTATGAAGGAATTGGTGAAGTTCATCGCGCAGTCACTGGTGGATAACCCTGAACAGGTCCAGGTCAATGAGATCGAAGGGGAGCAGACCTCGGTCATTGAACTGAAGGTGGCCAAGGAAGATCTGGGGAAGGTGATCGGCAAGCAGGGGCGCACCGCCCGGGCTATGCGCACCATTCTCAGCGCCGCGTCCACCAAAATTCGCAAACGGGCGGTCCTGGAAATCCTTGAGTAGCACAGCGCCGGACCCAGGAACGCTGATCGGTCTGGGGCAGGTCTCCGGGGCCCAGGGCCTCAAAGGCGCGGTCAAGGTCCGGGCCGATGCCGAGGCTGCCACCACCGACCCCGAGGTGTTCGCCGCCTTGGGGCGGGTCTGGATCGGCGGCCAGGTGTACCAGGTGCTTGAGGCTACGCGCCACAAAAACCAGGTGCTCCTGTGGCTGGAGGGCGTCCACACCCGGAGCCGGGCGGAGGAGCTGGCCGGGTTGCAAGTTTTGGGGGACCGCCGGCGGTTCCCGAAGCTGCCGCCCGGGGAATACTACTGGTTCCAGGTGCTGGGCCTGCCGGTGGTCAACGAGACCGACGGGGCTCTGCTGGGTTATCTGGACCACATCATGCCCACCCCGGGCCACGATGTCTACGTGGTGCGCCAGGGGGAGCGTGAGATCCTGCTGCCCGCGGTTGAGGACGTGATCGTCGAGATCGACCTGGAGGAAGGGGTGATCAAGGCCTTGCCTCCCGAAGGACTTTTGGACATTTTGTAATTTTTATAAGGGGAGCGCTGCGGCGGACTCAGCGATCCGGGCTTTGCCTCCCGAGGGATTTTTGTAGTTTTTATCAGGGGAGAAAGGCCGTGGTGGCGACGCATCGGGAAAATCATGATCCGGGCTTTGCCTCCCGAGGGATTTTTGTAGTTTTTATACGGGGAGGAAGGCCGTGGCGGCGACTCATCGGGGAATATCCTGATCCGGGCTTTGCCTTCCGAGGGATCCAGGTAAGTTGATGCAGATTGACCTGCTGACCCTGTTTCCCGAGTTTTTCGCCTCGCCGTTAAGCCAGAGCATGCTCCACCGGGCCCAGGTCCAGGGGGCGGTCAGCTATGGGGTGATCAACCTGAGGGATTATGCGGTTGACCGCCACCAAGTGACGGACGACCGGCCCTTCGGCGGCGGCCCCGGGATGGTCATGAAGATTGAGCCGCTGGTGGCGGCCATCCGGATGGCGAAAGCGCAGGACCCCGAGACCCGGGTGATCCTGCTGGGCCCCGGGGGGGCCGGGTTCAATCAGGCCAAGGCCCAGGAGTTGGCGGGCAAGAGCCACCTGCTGCTGATCTGCGGGCACTATGAAGGGGTGGACGAGCGGATTCATTTTTATATTGATGAAGAGCTGTCAATAGGCGATTATATTCTAACCGGGGGAGAAATCCCGGCTTTGATCGTGGCGGACGCGGTGACCCGGCTGCTTCCCGGGGTTTTGGGGGGAGAGGGGGCCACCGAGGAAGAGTCATTTCAGGATGGCCTCCTGGAATACCCCCATTACACCCGCCCCCGAATTTTCGAAGGACACGAGGTTCCCCAGGTGCTGCTGGAGGGCGACCACCAGCGGATTGCCCGGTGGCGGCGGGGCCAGGCCCTGGCCCGAACGGTGGTGCGGCGGCCGGATTTGCTGGCCCGGGCCGTGCTGAGTCGGGAAGACCGTGAATTCATAAAATCCCTGGCGTGAGCCAGGCGGAGGATAGGTGAGGATATGGAACGTGTAGATCAGTTGGCCCGGGAGCAGATGCGCGGCGACCTGCCGTCGTTTCGCCCCGGGGATACCGTAGAAGTACATGTACGCATCGTGGAAGGGGAGAAGCAGCGCATCCAGGTCTTCAAGGGCGTGGTCATCCGGAAACGGGGCGGCCTCACCGGGGCCAGCTTTACCGTGCGCAAGATTTCGTATGGCGTGGGGGTGGAGCGCATCTTTCCCTTTCATTCCCCCAACATCGACAAGGTGTTGGTGCTTTTCCGGGGCAAAGTCCGGCGCAGTCGCCTCTACTACCTGAGAGAGCTGAAGGGCAAAGCGGCCCGGATCAAGGAAAAGCGGTCTCCGGTGCAATGAGCCGCCCCCCGGGCAGCTATGACGTATTAGCTGACCCGGAAGGATTCTGGCGTTTTCAGGGATTGACCATAATTGCCGGCGTGGATGAGGTGGGCCGGGGCCCCCTGGCGGGTCCGGTGGTGGCCGCGGCCGTGATCCTCCCTGCCGGCGTCGTTTTTCCCGGGCTCAGGGATTCCAAGCGCCTCTCTCCGGAAATCCGGGTGGAGCTGGATGGCCACATCCGGCGCCAGGCCCTGGCCCTGGCCATCCATGAGGTGGGACCCCGGCAGATCGAGCAACAGGGAATCCTGACCGCCTCGCTTCGGGCCATGGCCCGGGCCATCCGGGACCTGTCCGTGGTCCCGGAGATGGTCCTGGTGGATGGCAACCAGCCCCTGCCCCTGACGTACCCCCAGCAACCGGTGATCAAGGGGGACGACCGCTGTCCCTCCATCGCCGCGGCCTCCGTGGTGGCCAAGGTCTATCGGGACCGGCTGATGGAGGCACTGCACCAACGCTACCCCCAATACAACTTCGCCCGGCATAAGGGCTACGCCACCGCCGAACACCTGGAAGCCTTGCGCTGCTGGGGCCCCTGCGCCCTCCACCGCCGCACCTTTCGGGGCGTAAAGGAGTGGCTGGGGGGTGGGGAATGATTTTTTGGCAGCGCAAATCGTCTCGCCTCTCTGGTTACGATTATGCGCAGGAAGGGGCCTATTTTGTCACCGTCTGCGTTCAGGGTCGCTTATCCCTTTTCGGCAAGGTGATTGATGGGACCATGCGGCTGAACCAGGCGGGCCAAATGATCGGGAAATGGTGGGGGGAGCTGGAACGTACATTCAAGTCGCAGAAAATTGATGAATTTTATATGGTTATGCCAAACCATTTCCACGGCATTGTTTTTATTTCAGCAGAAGAACCCCGTTTCAGGCCAAATCCAGTCCCTACCCCTGGGAATTCCTTGTCGCCCGTGGCTCAGGGCGGACACACAGGTCCGCCCCTACAAAGAATGGTGCAATGGTTCAAGACCATGACGACCAATGAATATATCCATGGAGTTAAGGAGCATGGATGGCCTCAGTTTCAGGGGAGTCTGTGGCAACGCAGCTTTTATGACCAGGTGATCCGGGATGAGGCATCTTTGAACCGCGTGAGGGAATATATTTCAACAAACCCGCTGCGATGGGATTTGGATCGGGAAAATCCGCGATCAAGAGGCGGCGATGAATTTGACCGCTGGCTGGCCACCTGCAAAGCCGGGCCAATCAAGAAACCACGTAGGGGCGGACCTGTGTGTCCGCCCTCCGACCCGCGGCGGCAACTGGGGGATCGGGGCGAGGACCTGGCCGCGGCGGCCTTGAGGCAGCAGGGCTATAAGATCCTGGAGCGCAATTACGTGACGCCCTTAGGGGAGATCGACCTCGTCGCCCGGCAGGGCCAGGTTCTCGTAGTGGTGGAGGTCAAGACCCGGAAAAGTGCCCGGTTCGGGAGCCCCCAAGAGGGGGTATCCATAACCAAGCAGGGCCGGTTGCGCCGGTTGGCGGATTACTATCTCAAGGCCAAACGTCTCACCGGGACGCCGGTACGGTTCGACGTGGTGGCCGTCACCCTGGCCGGGGACGAACCCCAGGTGGAAATCATTTCCAACGCCTTTTAAGGTGAGCACTATCGGCACACTTTATATCGTCGCCACCCCCATCGGCAACCTGGAGGACATCACCCTCCGGGCCCTTAGGGTGCTGAAAGAGGCGGACCTCATCGCCGCGGAAGATACCCGCCACAGCCGCAAGCTTCTGAGCCACTTCGAGATCAAGACGCCGCTGATCAGCTATCACGCCCACAACCAGGCCTCCCGGGGGCCGGAGTTGATCCGGCGCCTTCAGGCGGGAGAAAACGTGGCCCTGGTGAGCGACGCCGGCACCCCGGGATTTTCGGACCCCGGGGCCGACCTGGTGGCCCGGGCCTGGGAGGCGGGGGTGAGGGTGGAAGCCATACCCGGCCCGGCCGCCGGGGTGGCGGCGCTCTCGCTTTCCGGGTTCAAAGGGGATATACTTTTCGTGGGTTTCCTGCCCCGGGGCGAGGGCCGGCGGCTAAAAATGTTCCAGGCCCTGGCGCCGGAGCCCCGAGTGATTATCCTGTATGAGTCCCCCCGGCGGCTGAGTCGGACGCTGATGGAAATCGCCGGGACTATGCCCCACCGGGAAGTCCTGGTGGTGCGGGAACTCACTAAGAAGTTCGAGGAAACCTGGCGGGGGAAGGTCGCGGATATCGCCCGGAAACTGCAAGACATCGAGATCAGGGGTGAATGCGCTTTGGTGCTTTCCTGCCCGGCGGCCGCGGCCGTGGTGCCGACCGCGGATTTGGCGGATTGCCTGCTTAAGGCCGCGAGAGAGAGCGGCTTAAGGGGGCGGCGCCTGGCGGACCGGGTGGCCGGGGAGCTCAAGGTGCCCCGGCGGCAGGTCTACCAGACCTACCTGGCCTTAAAGGAGCAGGGCCGGGTGGAGTGAGGCGGCGGGACCGTCGGGGCGGGTTTCAAACCCGCCCCGACAGCGAAGTGGGAGAACAGATAGGTGGGGCATCGGTCACCCATTCATTGGTGCAGAGAGCGGCCCCGGAAAAACCGAGTGGGGCAAAGTCAGCGCGCGGTGCGCACCCTATAGCTGAGTGGGACAAAGTCGGTGCGCAATGCGCACCCTACGGCCAAGCCCAGGCGAGACGCCTGGGCCACCAAGGCACCGGGATTTTTCGGGATATGAATGGGGGGATGGGCCTTAACCGCCAGAGTTGGTGGACGCACCTCACAACTTTGAACTGTGAACCTTGAACTTGTCGAACCAGCGGCTTACCTTATTCCAAACGGGAATCCATGATACAATGGCAATGAATGAAATCAAGCCCTTGACCATAGAGAAGGAACTCTGGGTGGAAAACCGCCTGGGCCTGCACGCCCGGCCGGTGGCGAAGATCGCCACCGCGGCGCAACAGTTCGACGCCGACATCACCCTGGAGAAAGACGGCCTGATAGTTAACGCCCGGGATTTGCTGGATGTCCTGGCCTTGGACTGCCCCCAGGGAACCAGGCTGGTGCTGCGGGTCCAGGGTCCCCAGGCCCGGGAGGCGGCCACCTCGATCACCTCCCTGTTCGCTCGCAAGTTTGAGGAAACATGAACCGGAAGAATCGCCTGCTTGAAGGTATTGCCGCTTCCCCCGGCATCGTCTGGGGGCTGGCCCACGTCCTGACCCAGGAAGGCCAGGTTTCGACGCGCCTGCTCTACAACGACCAGGAGGTCGCCGAGGAGTTGACGCGTTTCAATCGGGCGGTGGACCAGACGGAAGAGGAACTTACCCGCCTCCGCAGGGAAATCGCCGACGATTTAAAAGAGCATGCCCATATTCTGGAGCTGCACCTGCTCATTCTGAGGGACCGGATGCTGCTTCTGGAGACCCAGAAGCTCATCAAGGAACAGAACTTCAATGCCGAGCGGGCCCTGTACCAGGCTTTCCTGAAGATCAAGGAAGTATTCGAGCGCATCGGGGACAAGCACATCCGCGGCCGCATCCAGGACGTGGAGGCGGTCTACCGGCGCCTGCGGGGGCACCTGACCGGCCGGGGACCCAGCAAGACCTTTGAGTTCCCCGAACCGGTGATTATTGTGGCTCGGGACCTGTCCCCGGCGGAAACCACCCACATGTCGAGTGCCCAGGTGCTGGGCTTCATTACCGAGCGGGGCAGCAAGACCTCCCACACGGCCATCATCGCCCATTCCCTGGAGATTCCGGCGGTGGTGGGGCTGGATAACGCCACCCTGGAGATCGAGTCCGGAGAAGAGGTGATCATTAACGGCCTGAGCGGCCGGGTGATTGTCAATCCGGACGACGCCATGCGCCGGAGTTACCAGGTCCGCAAGGAGGAGTTCGAGACCTTCAGGTGGGAAGTGACCCAGGGCAGTTCCCTGCCGGCGGTGACCAGCGACGGCCACCCCACCCGGGTGCTGGCCAACATCGAGCAGCCGGATGAAGTTTCTCTGGCCCATAAATACGGGGCCGATGGGATCGGCCTCTACCGCACCGAGTTCCTCTATCTGCGCCAGCGGCAATTGCCCTCGGAGGAGGAGCTCTTCCAGCATTACCGGCAGGTGGTGGAGGCCATGGCCCCTCGGGAAGTCACCATCCGCACCCTGGACATCGGGGGCGACAAGTTTCTCTCCCCGTTGGAGTATGCGCCGGAGATGAACCCGGCCCTGGGGCTGCGGGCCATTCGCTTCTGCCTCAAGGAGCAGAATATTTTTCGGACCCAGGTCAAGGCCATCCTCCGGGCCTCGGCCTTTGGCAAGGTCCGGGTGATGTTCCCCCTGATTTCCAGCCCCCGGGAGTTGCACGACGCCCGGTTGCTGCTGGAATCGGTGAAGGGTGAACTGGCCCGGGAACTGATCGCCTTTGACCGTTCATTGCTGGTGGGGGCCATGATCGAGGTGCCCGCCGCGGTCACCCTGGCGGATTTGCTGGCCCGGGAGGCGGATTTTTTCAGCATCGGCACCAATGACCTGATCCAGTATGCCCTGGCCATCGACCGGGGAAACAAGTCCGTGGCGGACATGTACGAACCCCTCCACCCGGCGGTGATGCGCATGGTCCGGGACGTGGTCCGGGTCAGCCAGAAGGCTGGCATCCGGGTGGCCATGTGCGGCGAGATGGCTGGCGACCCGCTTTATATCCCGGTACTCCTGGGGCTGGGCGTGGAAGAATTGTCCATGAACCCCACCTCCATCCCGGTGGTGAAAAGGGTCATCCGCATGACCTCACTGGTGGAGGCCCGCAAAGTCGCCCGCCGGGCCCTGGCCCTGGCGACCGTAGAGGAAGTCAACGAGTATGTCAACACGGAGATGGATCACCGTTTTCCGGATATTTTCCGGTTCGGGCGGCCCCTGGTCGTCAATCGAGTCATATGAAAGAAGATAACCTCAAGATCATTTGCCGGAACCGGAAGGCTTTGTTCGAATTTGCCATTGATGCATTGTATGAAGCCGGGATGGTGCTGAAGGGGACGGAGGTCAAGTCCCTGCGCCAGGGGAAGGCCAACATCAGCGACGCTCACGCCCGCTTCAAGGACGGGGAGCTCTTCCTGTACAATGTCCATATCAGCCCCTATACCCATGCGGCGCTGGACAGCCATAACCCGGAGCGGCCACGCAAACTTCTGCTGAATCGCTGGGAACTGCGGCGCCTGTTGGGCAAGACCCAGGAGCGGGGCTATACGCTGATTCCCCTGCGCATGTACTTCAGGAATGAACATGCCAAGGTGGAGATCGCCCTGGCCCGGGGGAAGAGGAAGTTCGACAAGCGGCAGACCATCCGGGACCGGGAGGAGAAACGGGACCTGGAACGGGCCCGGAAGCGGCGGTGATCATAGTGAGCAGTAAGCAGTAAGCTGTAAGCAGTGGGCGGTAAGCAGTAAGCAGTGAGTTTTCCGGCCAGACTCGGGATTGGCGAAGGCGTTGCGGATGTAGGGTGCGCATTGCGCACCAGATTTTTTGCCAGAGTCAGGTGCAACCGTCTCATGGTTTTTCTTTTATGATGTATGTGAAGGGGTGAGCGTAAGCATGGACTTCATCGGTAAGCTTGCCGACAATCGTATCCGGGAGGCCATTGAGGCCGGTGACTTCGACGACCTCCAGGGCAAGGGCCAACCTCTTAACCTGGAGGACGACAGCCACATTCCCCCGGATCTTCGTATGGCCTACAAGATCCTGAAAAACGCCGACTGCCTGCCGCCCGAGGTGGTGCTGCGCCAGGAAATAGTGCAGATGCAAGACTTGTTGGCTGCCATGCCGGATGAGGCCGAAAAGCTCAAGCAGATGCGCCGCCTCAATTTTCTGGTGATGAAGCTGAACATGCTACGGCCGGTGTCCCCCGAATTGCTGGAGCACGACCTCTATACTCCCAAGGTGCTGGAGCGCCTGGAGTCGAAGAAATAGCCGTCAGCAAGTAGGGTACGCACTGCGCACCATGGCTGTTGCTGCAAGGACCACTTCCCCCTCACCCTGACCCTCTCCCCCATTGGGGGCGAGGGGAAAAGATGGGATCGATTTGATGCTCTGCCATCATAAAAGAAAGCGCCAGCCTATCCTACCCCCTCTCCCCCCACTCCGGGGCTTATCATTACCCATAAGTTTTTCTGCCTGGGGGCGCAGCCTTTCCAGGCTGTGCGAAAATCCCTCGCACAGGTTGAAAACCTGTGCCACCAAAAACTTGTTGAATCAACCACTTCCCCACTTGTGGGTAATGATAAGACTCCGGGGGGAGGGGGTTGGGGTGAGGGGGGCGGTATATGGCATGAGTGTCCCGATGAAATCCTGCCCTCAGCCCCCACGGCCATGAAGCTGCGCTGGGACCATCCCCTGTGGCGCCGCCATGCCCCGGCCCTGGCCCGGCGCCTGGTCCAGGCCTACCTGCTGACCTGCCCGTGTGAGCTGGTGGCGACGCCGGAAGTTAAAAAGCTCATCGTTTCGGGGCCGCCGGTCATCTATACCACCTGGCACTGCCACTTGCTCAGCCCCCTGTTCACGGCCCGGCAGTTCCGGGGCTCGCAGCTTCCCATGGTGCTGATGGCCAGCCCCAGCCGGGACGGGGAGTTTATCGCCCAGGTGGCCCGGGATCTGGGTTTCACCGTGCTTTCGGGGTCCCGGCGCAAGGGCGGGGTCCAGACCCTGCGCCAGATGGGGGACTGGTTCCGCCGGGGATACAGTTGCGGCCTGATTGCCGATGGCTCCCGGGGGCCGGCCCGGGTGGCCCAGAAAGGCCCCCTCTACCTGGCCCGGGAGACCCAGGGCGCCATCCTCCCCGTGGCCGTAGCCGCCCGGCGCAAGCTGACCTTTGACTCCTGGGACCGGTTTGAACTGCCGCTGCCTCTGGGCCCTCTAGCCCTCCTGGTGGGAGATCCCCTCATGGTGTGGCCGGAGGATCGGGGGCCGGGCCTGGAGCAGAAGCGCCTGGAACTGGAATCCCGCCTCAACCGGCTGTTCCATCAGAGCCAATCATATTACTCCGCCGGGTGAAAATTTTTCTCATTCCCCGACAAATTGGTCAATAAACGGTTGCCTTGTGCTGCCAATGTGTTAAATTTTAACAAAATAATTAAGGAATTGTGCACCGACATGCGCTTTGAAGACTTAGATGCCCAGACGCTGGACCAGATCGGGACGCCGGAGGATAACGCCAAGGCCCGGTCGCTGGTCGAGAACCATCAGGTCAAGCACGGCTACCGCTTGCCTGATCGTCTCCGGGGCTTGGTATTGGATGAACAACCTTTTCGGGTAGAGGTCAGGATTCAGGATGACCAGCTCACCTATGTGTGCGCTTGCCCTCAGGAAGCAGGCGAGGCTCTCTGCACCCACGTGCTGGCATTGCTGCGGGCCTGGAACCAGGAACCGGAGAAATTTCTCAACCAGGCGGAACTGAAAGAGCGGCTGAAGAAATACTCCAAGAGGGAACTGGTGGATATTATCCTGGACGTGGCCGACCGGGTGGATGCAGCCCGGGGTATCCTGAAAGAAGAAGATCAGGGGCTGGACGATATCCTGGAGTCAATCGACCGGGTGATGGAGGAAGTCGGAGATGACGCCGCCTCCCTGGCCGAAGCCGAGGGTAAGCTGAAGCGCGCCCAGGCCCGGGCCGACCGGTTGGCCCAGAGCGGCCGGCTGGCCGAGGCCCGCTCCATCTATTTCTACCTCCTGGACAACATTCTCAGTCTGGAGGAGAAATTTAAGAAGGAGCAACTCTTCTCCCCTGACCTGAAAAAGGAGCTGTTCGAAGAATATTGCCAGTTTATCCATGAGGACCGGCACCTGGAGAAAGAACTGGTACAACAGGAAATCGAGCAACTGGAATCCCGGACCCCCATTTCCCTGGGGGAACTGGATCTCTCGGAAGTCAAGCGGGAGTTAGCCTTGCCAGGTTAGCCCCAGGCGGGCACCTGCGGCGGGCCGGGTTGAGGTTTTTCCCGGATTGGCGCTGAGGCCCGGAATTATCGGACGGTTACTCAAGAGGCCCATCCCCCGCGGGGGTGGGTCTTTTGATTTCTCCGGCGGCCTCGGCCGGCATCAGGATGGTTTTCTGGTAGATACGCAGCAGTGACAGGAGAAAGGACAGGATCAGGGGACCCAGGATAAAGCCGATCATGCCGAAATAGGTCAGGCCGCCCAGGATGCTGAACAGGATGAAAATGCTGGGGGTCTCGCTGCTGCCTTTCATCAGGATGGGCTTTAAGATGTTGTCGATGACGCTTACCACCACTCCGCCCCAGATGATCAGCCCCACTCCCGCGGCAATGTTCCCGGTCAGGAGGAGATAGACCGCGGCGGGCCCCCAGATGATGGTGCTGCCCACTACCGGGATTACCGAGGCCGGGATCATCACCGTACCCCAAAAAGCCGGCTGGGGCAGCCCGAAGATCAGAAACCCCACCCCTCCCAGGGCCCCCTGGGCGAAGGCCACGACCACCGTGCCCCACAGAGTGGCCTTGATGGTGGTCTCCGTCTCCCGGAAGATCTCGTCGTTGTGGACCGGGTCCAGGGGGGAGAGTTCCTTGATGGCCTTGATAAAGTCGTCGCCCTGGAGGAACATGAAAAAGGCGATGAACAGGGTCAGTACCAGGTCGAAAAAGAA
>CAWKEQ010000031.1:0-23423 GCA_963848565.1 uncultured delta proteobacterium | reverse complement strand
GCTTGATGCCCAGTTTGCGCTCCATCCGCTCCAGGAGGCGGGGCGAGCCTTTGACAAAGCAGCCGGTGCCCAGGCAGACATTGATGATGTGCTTGCCCCGGGGGGTCAGGCTGAAGGCGTTGTAGAAGCTGGCGACCCGGAGAATCTCGGTCAGGGGAATCTTCAGTTCGTCGGAGATATGTTCCAGGGCGGGGCGGGGCAGCCAGTTGAAATGCCGGTTGATATCCAGCATGACGGGGAGCAGATTCCCGGGCTCGTCCCGGTAGGTATTGATGATCCCGGCCACCACGGCTTCGTCGGTAATCTCGGCGTAGGCGGTGCGGGCCCGGGCTTCGGCTTCCGGCAATTGCACTTCAAAGCGGATGGGGCAGGCTTCCAGGCAGGTCCCGCAACCGGTGCACTTGTCCTGGTCGACGTACCGGGCTTTCTTTTCCAGGGTGGCGGTGAGATGGCCGGGTTCGCCGGTTACATCTTTTAGTTCGGTAAGGGTAAGGAGTTGGATGTTCGTGTGCCGGCCGACCTCGACCAGCTTAGGTGAGATAATTCACATGGCACAGTCATTGGTGGGAAAGGTCTTGTCGATCTGGGCCATGGTGCCGCCGATGGCCGCGCTCTTTTCCACCAGATGAACAAAATAGCCGGCATTGGCTAAATCCAGGGAGGCCTGCATCCCGGCAATACCGCCGCCAACCACCATCACCGATCCCAGAGCTTTGTCGGACATGTATGAATCCCTCTATGAATAGAGTTTAATGCGGATATATGGTAGTAACTTTAGTTTGTGCTTATGTGAGTTGAACAACTTTCTATCTTTCGTTCATTTTAAGTGTACACGCGTTTTTGTCAATAAGATATTTTGGGGAAGCCCCCCATAGTTCGAGGCTCAACGCACCAAAAATTCTATTTTGCGATTTCCATGCCAATTGTTCTGTTGCATTTTTCAACGGAGTTAGCGGGGGTTAGGATTAAGGCCTGGATTATTCTGCCCCGGACGACGGGAAAATTTCCCCATGGGGGGAATTTATACCCCATCTGTTCCGGGCGCGTTTTTGGCCCTAAGCCTTCACCCCGCCGGGGAGGAGGTGGCGCGGTGCGGTTTTACTGGACGATGACGATGCCCGCCAGGGTGCCCTTGGGCATATCCTCGGGCTTAGCGCCGCTGCCGATGGGATAGATATCCCAGCCGGCCTGGGCCGTCATCTTGTAGACATCGATGCCCACCGCCTCCATGGACGGCCGGGACTTTAAGGGAAACCGGCACTTTTTCCCTTCCATGGCCAGGCAGCCCTCCTGCTGGCCGCAAAAGGTGTGGCGGCAGGACCCGGCGGCAAACCCGAAAGCCAGGTAGTGGCCGTCGTAGAAGGCGGCGGACTCCAGTTCGTTGACGATTTTATAGACGCGCTGATAGGCCGCCACCCGTTCTTTGATGGTGGCCTTGTCCCGGACGATCACCTCAGGCGGCACCTCCAGGATGAAAAACACGGCGTAATGGTATTTTTTCAACAAAGCTTGGAGTTCGGCGGGTTTCATGGTGTTGGGGGGACAGTGGACGCTGACCCCGTAGCCGAAACAGCGGGGAATCTGGCACTTGAGGGTCACACGTTCATCCACTGGAATTTCTTCGACCTTGACGATTTTCGCCTGGGTGGCCCCCAGTTTCAAGGCCTGTTCCCGGTATCGTTCCAGATCCAGGGGCAATTGGTCCTGGTTCATGTCTACCGTAATCTTTTCCACTTTGCGGCTCATATATGCTCCCTTTGGCTAGCGCTCATGGTTCCGAAAAGTTCCCGTAGGGGCGGTTCGCGAACCGCCCCTACAGCTCAGGGCCCCCAGGGTGCTCTCTGGGCGCCATTGTTTCAAGGACATGGCGGGCCCGGAGGCCCGCCATGCTGACCTTGCATCCGTGGGGATGAATTGCCGGGCAATGGTTACCGGCTTACGGTTTACTGCCCGCCGCCTTAAAAAACACTGCGCCCAGGGGCGGCAGAGTCAGGTTGAGGGAGTAGGGCCGGCCGTGACAGGGGATGGGCGCGGCCTCCAGGCCCCCCAGGTTGCCATGGCCGCTGCCCCCGTAGTCAGCGGCGTCGCTGTTCAGGATCTCCTGCCAGAAGCCGCCCGCCGGCACCCCCACCCGGTAATTGTACCGGGGCACCGGGGTGAAGTTGCAGGAGACCACCACCATCTCCCCGTCCCGGCCATGCCGCACGAAGGTAATGACGCTTTGCTCCCAGTCGTTGCAGTCGATCCACTGGAAGCCCGCCAGGCTGAAGTCCTGGGTGAACAGGGCCGGCTCCTGGCGGTAGACCCGGTTCAGGTCCTCCACCCACTTCTGCAAGGCGGCGTGCCGGGGCTCGTCCAGGAGGTGCCAGTCCAGGGAGGCTTCGTGGTACCATTCGGACCATTGGCCGAACTCTCCCCCCATGAAGAGCAGTTTCTTGCCGGGCTGGCCGTACATGTACCCCAACAGGAGCCGGAGGTTGGCGAATTTCTGCCAGTCGTCCCCGGGCATTTTCGTCAGGAGCGACCCCTTGCCGTACACCACTTCGTCATGGGACAGGGGCAGGAGGAAATTTTCGTGAAAGGCATAAAGCATCCGGAAGGTCAGGGTGTTATGGTGATACTTGCGGAACACGGGGTCCCCGGCCAGATATTCCAGGGTGTCGTGCATCCAGCCCATGTCCCACTTGAGCCCGAAGCCCAGGCCCCCGACGTAGATGGGGCGGGAGACCATGGGCCAGTCGGTGGACTCCTCGGCCACGGTCTGGACGTCGGGGAAGCTCTTGTAGACCTCGGTGTTGAACTGGCGCAGGAAGGCGATGGCCTCCAGGTTCTCCCGGCCGCCGTATTGGTTGGGCAGCCATTCCCCCTCTTCCCGGGAATAATCCAGGTAGAGCATGGAAGCCACCGCGTCCACCCTGAGGCCATCGGTGTGGTAGCGGTCCAGCCAGAACAGGGCGCTGCTCATGAGGAAGCACCTGACTTCGTTCCGGCCATAATTGAAGATGGCGCTCTTCCAGTCGGGATGGAACCCCCGGCGGGGATCGGCGTGCTCATAGAGGTGGGTGCCGTCGAAGAAGCCGGGGCCGTGTTCGTCCGCGGGGAAGTGGGAAGGCACCCAGTCCAGGATGACGCCGATGCCGTGGCGGTGGAGGTGGTCAACCAGAAACATGAAATCCTGGGGGGTGCCGTAGCGGCTGGTGGGGGCGAAGTAGCCGGTGGTCTGGTAGCCCCAGGAGCCGTAAAAGGGATGCTCCATGACCGGCATGAATTCCACGTGGGTAAACCCCAGGCGCTGGACGTGCTCGGCCAGGAGGGGCGCCAGTTCACGATAGGTGAGGAAGCGGTCGCCCTCTTCCGGCACCCGGCGCCAGGAGCCCAGGTGCATCTCGTAGACCGACATGGGGCTGTCCAGGGCATTGGCCCGGTGCCGGCCGGCCATCCAGTCGCGGTCTTCCCAGGTGTAGTCCAGGTCCCAGACGATGGAGGCGGTGCGGGGCGGGCCTTCGTAGGAAAAGGCGAAGGGGTCGGCCTTGTCCACCCGGTAGTCGCCGTACTTGGAGGCCACGTGGTACTTGTACAGGGTACCCGGCCCTACGCCGGGGATGAAGCCCTCCCAGATGCCGGACTGGGCCCGGTGGGATAAGGGGTGGCTGCCCTTGTCCCAGCCGTTGAAGTCGCCGGTGACCCAGACCTGCGCCGCGTCCGGGGCCCACACGGCAAAGTAGGTCCCCGCCGCCTTGGGCTCCTTGAGCACATGGGCCCCCAGCTTGTCGTACAAGCGGTAGTGGTTGCCTTCGTTAAAGAGGTAGAGATCGTCGTCGGTCAAAAGCGAGACGTCATGCCGCACCGGGACCGGGGAGGCCTTGGCCATGGTCTTGGTTTTTTTGTCTACCATAAGTCTATTTTTCTCGATTCAGACGTTTATTGCAAGGATTAGCTGCATAAATAATCATTTAGGCACGTATGGCGGCGTTTTCCCCCTCGCCCGGAGCTGCTCTCCGGTCCGGAACCGCGGCAACCCGGGGGGATCGCCCCAAGCTCTGCCAGGTTCCGGTTGGTTATATAAATTGACAAAATTCCAGAGATTCTGCGACAATAACAGGGCCATGACGGTTCGCCTTTTTTTCGCTTTCCTGGGTTTTATGATCTTGGGGTGGACTTATCCCGAGTCGGCTTTCGCCTATATTCCCCATTGGGACCCCAAAGAGGGTTTCTTCATCCGCCAGTTTTCCTACCTCTTTTTCCTGTTCTCCATGCTGTTTTTCTTTTATGAACTCAAGGCGGAGAACCTCCGGCGAAAACCGGGCTTTCGCTTCCTGGCCCTGGCCAGCGGGTTTTTCGCTTTATGGAACCTGGATTGCTTTGTGGGGCAATTCGTCGCCCTGGGTCTCGGCGCCCCGGTTATTTTAGAGCCGGCCGGGATTTTTTCCCAAAAACTGGTGATGAGCACTCCCTGGGTTTGGGTCTATTACCTGAGCAAATTGGATCACCTGCTGCTGGTACCGGCCTTCTTATTCCTTTATTTCGGTATCAGGGCCCTGGCCAGGAGCCGAATTTAGGCGAATCTATGGTTGCATTACCCCTTTTTCCGGTCTGGCTGGTTGACATTGTCGGCTCGGCCCTGATCATCCTCATCGCCTGGGCCTCATTTAACCTGGCCCGGAAGTCGAAGATTCAGGACCCCGACAATGCTCTCTGGCTTTTTCTCTATTGCCTCACCGGGGCCTTGCTGGCCTTTTCACTCTCCCGGGCCCTGGGTCACATCTTCGGGCACATGCTGGTTTTTTCCGGTCATGAATCTTTCTGGAAACAAATCCAGCCTTACAGCGGCGGGCTGAACGCCATTATCTCCATCGTCGTCGGCGCCATCACGCTCTTTTTCCACAACAGCCAGAAACTGTATCGGCGCATGACCGCCGACCATCACCGGATGGCTGCCACCAGCCAGGAAATTCTCACCTTGAATCGGGAGATGGAGGCCCTGGTGATGGAGCGCACCATGTCGGAGATGGCCCTGGGCATCGCCGATGGGATTCGCAATCCCCTCCTGGTTATCGGCGGGTTTAGCCATCGGCTACTGAAAAAGACGGCTCCTGATGATCCCAGCCGAGAATGGGCCAAGGCCATTTCTGATGAAGCCAAGCGCCTGGAGCAGATGGTGGGGCATTTCGAGGCCCTGGCGGAAAAAAAGGAAGCCTTTTTTGATCAGGAAAACCTCACCGCCATGGTCAGAGAAATTCTGGAGATCCTGGCCCCGGAGATGGAAAAGAAGGATATTCGCCTGGTGAGCAATTTTTCTTCCCGGCCGATCATCGGCCGCCTGAACAAACATCTCCTCAAGGTGGCGATAGCCCATCTGGTGCGTAACGCCATTGAGGCCACGCCCCACGGGGAAATCCGCGTGACTACCTCGATTGAGCGCCATCTGGCCGAATTGATTATTGAAGACACCGGCCGGGGCATGGCTCCGGAAGTGGTGGCCAAGGTCTTCGAGCCGTTCTATACCACCAAGGTCGGCGGCTCCGGCTTAGGCATGGTCTTTGTCCATCAGATCGTCGAGGAGCACCGGGGCGAGATTGCCCTGGACAGCCAGGTGGGCCAAGGCACCAAGGTGACCATTCGTTTGCCCCTCCGTTTTACCGAGGCCCCGGTCAAGTCAGGCGGCTCCGCCGAAAAGTGAGCCTGACTTCGGTCACCCCGGGAAGAGAGGTCAGGGGTCGGGGGGGATTATAGCGTTTGCCATAATTTCTTTCCACGTGGAGATTCTTAAATCCCCCTAAATCCCAGCAGTGTCCGGTTAGGAAATTGCATGCGGTAGTTCGGCCCCCCTCACCCCACCCCTCTCCCCCCGAAGCGGGTGAAGAGGGAGTAAATGAGGTCGCCACTTTTTGATGGCAAAGCAGCAAATTGGTCCCAGCTTTTCCCCTCTCCCCCAATGGGGGAGAGGGCTAGGGTGAGGGGGAAGTAATCTTCTCGGAGCAAGAAGTCCTTTAGCGAATTGTTGAATTGTTGGACTACGCCTAGCGAACATTCCCCTATGCAAAAACCTAACCGGACACTGTTGCCTAGATCCCCCTTTTTCAAAGGCGGACTTTACTATCAATTCCTTATAGTTCCATAATTTTCTCAAAGGGGGTTAGGGGGGATTATCATGGTGCCGCCATGGGAAAATACTTTTGGCCAACGCTCTATGAGATTGTTCGGTCGCTCCGCCCGTTCAGAATGACGGGTGGGGGTACTTTCGCAGCAATCCCACCTTTGGATTAATCTTTATGTTGGGGCAGGGCAAAATAAAAGGTTGCCCCTTCCCCCACCTTGCCCTCGGCCCAGACCCGGCCGCCGTGCCGGTGGATGATTCGCTCCACGATGGCCAGGCCGACGCCGGTGCCTTCGTATTCCGGGCCGCTGTGCAGACGTTGGAAGACGCCGAACATTTTTTTGGCATAACGTTCGTCAAAGCCAACGCCATTGTCCTTGACGGAGTAAATGGTTTTCCGGCCTTCGGCGTGACTGCCCACTTCTATGACGGCGGTTTCCTTGGGCCGGGTGTATTTAATGGCATTGGCCAACAGGTTCATCATCACCTGATTAAGCAGGGAAGGCTCTCCCCAGGCCGGGGGCAGGTCTGACACGACCAGTTGGAGATCCCGGTCCGTCTCCTGGGCCTGCAGTTGTTCGAAAACCTGCCGGGCCATAACCGCCAGATCGACGGGAGACTTTCTGATCTGCTGCCGCCCCAGTCGGGACAGGGCCAGCAAGTCGTCGATGAGCCGGGTCATTACCTGGGTATTGCTGGTAATAATGTTGAGCAGCCTGAGGCCTTCGGCATCCAGCCCGGAGGCCTGCTCGCCCAGCAGTATCCGGGAAAAGCCCTGGATAGCCCGGAGGGGGGCCTTGAGGTCGTGGGACACGGAATACGTAAAGGCCTCCAGCTCCCGGTTGGCAAACTCCAACTCCGCGGTGCGCTCTTGCACCCGCCGCTCCAAGGCCTCATTCAGGCGGCGAATCTCCGCTTCCGCTTGCCGGCGTTTGGCTTCCCGGTCCATGGATTCCATGGCGAAGGACAGGTCCTGGGCCAGAGAGTTCAGCAAGGCTACTTCTTCGGCGTTGAAGAAATCCTTTTGCCCGGAATAGAGGGTCAAGACTCCTTCCACCCTGCCGCCCTGGAACAAGGGAAAAGCAGCCGAGGACCGGAAGCCCCGGGCCAGCGCCTGGTCCCGCCACGGCGCCATGCGGGGGTCGGCGGCCACGTCCGGGCACACGTCCCAGCGTCCCTCCCGGACCGCCACCCCGGTGGGACCGCAACCTTCCGGGCCATCTGCCAGGGAAACGGTAATATTTTGCGGATAAGCGTCCATGAGGTCGAACTGCGCCGCCGCCCGGACCAGTCCGGCTTCCCGGTCCACCCGGCCGATCCAGCACAACAGGAAGTCTCCTGCCTCCATCATGATGCGGCAGGCCTGGCGGAAGAGTCCTTCCTGATCCTGGGCCCGGACGATGGCTTCACTAACCAGGCTTAACAGGCGGTAGAGCCGGCCGCGGCTGGCCGCTTGCTGCTCGGCCTGTTGCCGGTCCATCACTTCCTCTTCTAATTGAGCTACGGTATCCTGCAATTCCGCGGTGCGTTCCTCCACCCGCTGTTCCAGTTCCTCATTCAGGTGGCGCAGCGCCACCTCGGTCCGCTTGCGCTCGGTGATGTCCCGGGCCACGTGGACGCTGCCTATGGCGTGGCTTGCCTCAAAAAGAAAGGGCGAAACGGTCACCAGGAATTCCCGGCCCAATTCCTGGACCTCGGCGGTATGGGCCTGCCCATCTTGGAGCATTTTGCTGTGGGGACAAAAGTCCGGCGGTTCCGGCAAACCGTGCATGGTCTCATAGCAGGTGCGTCCCACCAATTGCTCGGGGTCCACCCCCAGGGCCTCGGCCATGGCGCGGTTGCACCTGACAATCCGGTGCTCCTGGTTCAGGATGAAAATGAGGTCGGGCACCGCGTCGAAGGTGCGCTCCCAGTCCTCCTTGGCCCGGCGCAGCGCCGCCTCGTTTCGCTGGCGGTCGGTGATGTCGAAGGCATAAAGGCGGATCACGTTGGACTGTTCGGCAAAAAAGAGGTTCTCCAGAAAAACGGCGCCGTTGACCACCACCTCCCGCTGGAAGTGTCTTTCCCCGGTCTGCATGGCGGTGGCTCCTATTTCCTGCAGATCGTCCGGCAGGAAGTTCTTCAGGTCCTCCGCCTGCCCCGGTTCCCCGAGAGCCTTCAGGGCCGCGTGGTTATAATAGGTGATCCGGCCGTCGCTATCCACCTCCAGGACCGGTTGGGGATTCATTTGGGGAAACGAAGCCAGGCGCTGGATTTCCCGTTCGGCCTGTTGGCGCTCGGTAATGTCTTCGAAGACGGTGACGAATTGACCCTGCTTGGGTGAGGTGACGGAGACATGGAAGTGCCGCTGCATCGGGGCAAACATGGTCTCGAAGGCATAAGCCCGGCCGGTTTGCGCCACCCTGGCAAATTCTTCCAGATAAGGGGCCGCGCCTGTTCCATAAGCGATGCTGGCCAACTGTCCCTGAACCTGCTCCGGCTTCAGACCGGTGTGCTTTTCAAAGGCAGGGTTGGTGGAGACAATGCGGTAGTCCACCGGCAGGCCGTGGTCATCCCAGACCAACTCGTGCAGGGCTACGCCTTCGGTCATATTTTCAAATAAGCTGCGGAACCTGGCTTCGCTTTCCCGGAGAGCCTCTTCAGCCCGCTGGCGCTCGGTGATGTCACGGTGGATGCCGATAAAACCCAGGCTATGGCCGTGCACGTCATGGACCGGCAGACCCACGCTTTCGGCATGGAACACCGTACCGTCTTGACGCCGGTACTTGATTTCAGATCGGGTCTGATTGGCGGGGGTGTCTTCGCGGTAGCGCAGGTTCCCTTGTCTGACGTATTCGGCCGGGTCGGCGTAAAGGATTTCCGTGGTTTGCCCCAGCAATTCCTCCGGCGGGTAGCCGAACAAGGCCTCCACCGCCGGGTTGAGCAGGGCCATGCGCCGCTCCTGGTCGACGAAGATCACCGCATCACTTATGGAGTTGAAGATGGCTTCGAACCGGGCCCGGCTGGCGGCCTGGGCCTTCTCGGCCTGCTGGCGCGCCGTGACGTCCCGGATCACCAGAGTGGTTATTGCGCCGGACGTTGATTGCTGGCTGGATACCGAAATTTCAGCGTTGAACCGGGAGCCGTCCTGCCGCGCCAGGTCGATTTCCGTGACTCCGCTGGTGAGGCGCGGGGCCTCTGGCGTATTCAGGTCCGGGAGGATCAGGTCAATGCTTTTCCCGACCACCGCGGCTTCCGGGAGACCGAATATCCTCTCCGCCGCTCTATTCCACAGGCGTATCACTCCTTCGCCATCATAAGAGACGATGGCATCGCTCACCGTCTCCATGACGCCCTGCCAGTGGAGCCCCGGGCTGAAAAGCTCCGCCAGCGCCGCACTCAAGCCCACTCCCCGCGTCTTGGTTTCTCGCCAGGCTGAATTTGCCGAGAGCAGGAAATACACGGCGGCCAGGACGTAAGCGCTTCTTCCCACCCAGCCGATGGGGCTGCCCACGGCCGGTTCCAGGAAAAAGGCCAGCATGGAGATGGCCACCAACGCCAGGGCCAGGGAATACCAGAAGTGGAATGGGGCCCGCTTACGGAGGAAGCGCTGCATGATGACCAGGGAGGCGAAGATGAGCAGCACGAAGGACCATTCCACCACATACTGCCTCAGCGCCGTGGGTCCCTGCCCCTGGATGAAAAACGGCGGCATGATGCCGGTTAAGGTCAGCACCACCAGCAGGGCAATAGCGGTGAGCGCGGCCAGGTAGCCCGTGAGCCGCTTGCCGCCGCCGGTGACCGGGGTCGGTTGCTCGGGGCTTTTCCTCGAGGGTGGACAGCACTCCCCCGGCATGGCAGATCGAGGCCAGGAGGACCGCCACATTGAAGATGGTGACGTTGGCATTGGGTCCGAAGGGAAATATCAGCCATCCGGCCGCCAGGGCGCCGGCGCCCAGGGTCAACACCCCGGAGCCGAGCCAGAGGATGGCGGGGGCGCCGCTCAACAGATAGCTCCTCAGGGCGATAGAGGCGATGACGAATGACGCCAGGAAGAGAGACGAATTAAAGAGGGGGAGGAGGTAGTGCGGTTCGAAGATAACCACTGCAGGCGGAAACAGCCAGAGGCCTAAAACCAGGGCCAGGCAGACCAGAACCGGCAGGAGGCCGAAGGAGATCGCCGGACCTGATTGCTTCCGGCTGATCCCAGCTTTCTCAGTAACCTGGGCCTTGGTCCCGCCTTCGTCGACCATGACGACTCCCGATAGCCTGCCAGCAGGGCAATTTATAGCGTTTGCCAAAAGTATTTCCCGATGGCGGCATCATGCTCATCCCCCCTACCCCCCCTTGAGAAAAGGAAGGAAATATAAGGAATTGCTGCTAAAGTCCCCCTTTGAAAAAGGGGGATTTAGGGGGATTTAAGAATCTCCAAGTGGAAATAATGTATGGCAAACGCTCTAGATGAAAAAAACAAACTATCACATTAATTTATAAAGAGAAAGGCGATTGGCTGAACGTCCCGGGGTGTAGGGGAATATTCTGAGGGTTAGAGAGTTGCCCGAGGGCTTCTGGTGGTGGTTCACATCCTGCCACGCAGGAAGTTGCCCAGAATTATCTTTGGCTTGAGGATATGATCGGGATAGGAGCCTTATCTGATCAGGGACAATAAGCCCCAGACCCCGGACCGGGCAGCCAGGAGACCCACCAGGGTGATGGCGGCCATGGCCAGGGAGGTGCCGTACAGGAGCCGGATGGCCTGGCGATAGCGCTCCTGGTCCAGGGGATGGCCGGGGTCGCCGATAAAGGGTTTTTCCACCAGGCGGCCGAAATAGACGCTGGGACCCCCCAGGCGCACCCCCAGGGCCCCGGCCATAGCGGCTTCGGGACAGCCGGCGTTGATGCTGGCGGCATGCTTGCGGTCCCGGCGGAGGATGCGCCAGGCCTGGCGCCAGTCCAGGCCGAGGGCCGCGGCGGTGGCGATCATCAGGAGGGCCGTGAGACGGGCCGGGATGAAGTTGAGAACGTCGTCGGCCCGGGCCGCCACCTTGCCGAACTGGGCATACCAGTAGTTTTTGTAGCCCACCATGCTGTCCATGGTGTTGGCGGCCTTATAAAAAAACAGTCCCGGCAGGCCCAGCAGGAGGGTAAAAAACATGGGGGCCACCACCCCGTCGGCCAGGTTCTCCGCCACCGTCTCAATCACGGCCCGGCGTATATCTTCCAGGGATAAGTGCGAGGTTTCCCGGCCCACGATCAGGGAAAGGCTCTTTCGGGCCTCGTCCAGGTCGCCCCTGACCAGGGCCGCTTCCACTTTGAGGCTCTCCAGGTGGAGGCTGCGGGTGGCCAGGCCGGTGTACAGGAAGTAGGCGAGGACGACGATTGCGCCCCAGGGCGGCAGAAGCGCCGCCACCCCCAGCACCCCCACAATGAGGACGCCGGTGGTGGCCATCACCGCCAGCCAGAACAGGGCCCCGGCCCCCACCCGGGTCCGGTAGAGCACTGTTTCCCAGTATTTAATGATGCTGCCCAGAAGCCGTACCGGATGAGGCCAGCCGGGGGGGTCCCCCAGCAGGAGGTCCAGCAGATAAGCCAACAGAAAAGGCAGGGCCAAGCCCATAATGCGCTCCAGTGTAGCGGCGGCCAGAGACGGTTGCCCCACCCCGGTTCTGGTTTCCGGCGGGGGAGGCCGCAAGGCCCGCTAACTTTATTTCACTTGTCTCCAAATTGTACTTGGAAACCACCATGGATGCCAAGCTGAACCTGGCCGGTTAAGGCCTTCCCAGGCACAGCCCGGGAAGGCCGGCCCCTCCGGCCGATTTTTACCTCGCTAAACACTGGTCCAGGGCTTTAAGGAGCTGCTCGTTCTCCTGGCGGCCCCGCACCGCCAGGCGGAAGAAGCGCTCATCCAGGCCCCGGAAATTGCTGGCGTCCCGGATGACGATGCGGTGGGCCAGCATCTGTTCTCGCAAGTTAGCCGCGGTCATCCCCGGGCGCGTGAGCTTCACCAGGAGATAATTCACCACGCTGGGAAACGGGGACAACTCCGAGTGCGCCGCCAGTTGCCCAAAAAGGAATTCCCGCTCTTGTTGGATCAGGGTCCGGGTCCGGCCGATGTAATCAGCGTCGGCCAGGCAGGCCTGCCCCATGAGCTGGGCCATGGTGTTCACCGACCAGGGCTCCTGGGCCGCGGCCAGGTGGGCCACCACTGCCGGCGCGGCGAATAAACAACCCAGGCGCATCCCGGGGATGCCGAAGAATTTGGTGAAGGAGCGCAGGATCAGCAGGCGGGGAAACCGGCCCAGGTGAATTTTCAAAGAGGCCTCTTCCACGAAATCCACGAAGGCTTCGTCCAGGAGGAGATAGGCCCCCGCCGCCTCACAGCGAGCCGCCAGCCTCAGGAACAGCTCCGGGTCCAGCAGCACCCCGCTGGGACTGGCGGGATGGGCCAGGAAGACCAGGTCGCCGGCTTGGGGCTCCGGGACCTGGCTCAGGGTAAAATTGTGGGCCTCGTCGGTGGGATAAAAGTCCGCCGGCACCCCGGCCAGGTTCAGGGCGTGTTCGTATTCGCTGAAGGCCGGGGTGACGATGAGCCCCCGGCGGGGTCTGAGGGCCCGGGCCAGCAGGTAGATCAGCTCCGTGGAGCCGTTGCCCACCAGGATTGCATCGGGGCTGAGGTGGTGATAGTCCGCCAGGGCAATGCTGAGTTTCAGGCTGCGGCGGTCCGGGTAATGGACGATCTCCCGCATGGCCTCCTGGACCGCAAGGGTAAGCCCCGGAGGAAATCCCAGGGGGTTGATGTTGGCGGAGAAATCCAGGAGGTCGGCAAGCTCAACCCCCAGGGTGCGGGCCAGGAGATACACGTCGCCCCCGTGGATGGGGGTCTGGTCAGGGGAATTAGTCATATTTTTTAGGTTTGGATCATGGCGTAGATCTGGTCCATATCCAGATGACGCCGCAAAAGGTCCGCCAGGCCATCCAGCTGGGCTTCTTGAAAGTTTTCATACGATGTCGCCGGGGCGGCGGGGTCCAGGCCCGGCCGGGTCGGTTGCAGCTCTTGCAAAAAAGACCGGCGAAAGCCGTCATTGTCGAACAGGCCGTGGAGGTAGGTGCCCCAGACGCGGCGGTCAGGTGCGATCCAGCCATCGGCTACCTTGAGGGGGCGGCCGTTGCGGCTGACAATCTCGAAGGCCGGCTGCCCCGGCCCCTGGGCTTCCGTAACCCCCATGTGGATTTCGTAGGCCGACAGCACCCCGCAACCTCCCGGGTCCGGCACCCGGGCCTCCACCTGGGTGGTGGTCTTGGCCCCGGCCATGGTGGTCACCACCGGCAAGAGATCGAGCCCGGGTTCGGTCCGGGGATCGCCTTCCACGCCCAGGGGGTCCCGGACTTCCTGGCCGAGGATCTGGTAGCCGCCGCAGATGCCCACCAGGCGGCCGCCGGCCCGGCCGTAGGCCTGAATCCGCCCAGACAGGCCGGTGGCCTTGAGATAGAGCAGGTCGCTGATGGTGTTCTTGGTTCCGGGCAAAATCAACAGGTCCAGGCCGGAAAGCTCATCCCGATGGTCGACGTAACGGAGATTCACCCCGGGCTCCTGCTCCAGGGGGTCAAAATCGGTGTAGTTGGAGATGTGGGGGAGCCGCACCACGCCGATCCTGAGGCCGCCGGCTTCTTCCCCGGCCCCCGCCAGACGCTTCCGGGACAGGGCGACGCTGTCCTCTTCGGGCAGGACCAGGTCAGTGGCGTAGGGCACCACCCCCAGGACGGGGCGCTGGGTGCGGCGGGCGATGATCGAAATCCCCGACTCGAATAGGGTCGGGTCGCCCCTGAACTTGTTGATGATGAAGCCCCGGAGCAGCCGGCGCTCCGTCGGGGTCAGGAGCAGAAAGGCGCCGATGGTGGCCGCGAAGACCCCGCCCCGGTCGATGTCGGCCACCAGCAGGACCGCGGCCCCGGCCTTTTTGGCCATGTTGAAGTTCACCAGGTCATTTTTCTTGAGATTCAACTCCACGGCGCTGCCGGCCCCCTCCAGGACGATGAGGTCATAGGCCTGGGCGAGGCGGCGGTAGCTCTCCATCACCTTCTTGACCAGTTTAGGCTTGAGCCGGTAGTAATCCCGGGCCGGGAAGTTGCCGTAGACCTGGCCCTGGACAATCACCTGGGACCCCACCTCGCTGCTGGGCTTGAGCAGGACGGGGTTCATGTCCACGTGGGGAACCAGGCCCGCGGCCTGGGCCTGGACCACCTGAGCCCGGCCCATCTCCCCGCCTTCCGGGGTGATGAAACTGTTCAGGGCCATGTTCTGGGCCTTGAAGGGCGCCACCCGGATGCCTTCCTGGCGGAAGATGCGGCAGAGCCCGGCCACCATGATGGACTTGCCGACGTCGGAGCCCGAACCCAGGATCATTAAAGGACGGTATTTCATGATTTGGGAGCTATCAGCTTTCAGCTATCAGCCGTCAGCTTTTGCTCTGATCCCTCTCTTGGCCTCATTCCTTTGACATACGGCGTCGTTATCCCCCTTTAAGAAAGGGGGACTTGAGACTCCGGCGTTGCACCATTCTCTCAGCAGTCAGCTTATTTTTCTGACCCCTATTCCCTGACCCCTAACCCCTGCTTTTCTCCGGCTTCTCAGCCTGGCCTCCCGCCACCTGGCCGCGGTACTTTTCCTGGTAGCCCCGGGGGGTGATCATGTAGCCGCTGTAGGTATAGGACTGGGAGTTGCCCACAATGACAATAGTCTGCATGTCCACCGGATGCGACAGTAAATCCTCCAAGGTGGTGACGGTGGTGGCCTGGCCTTCCCGCGCGGCACGGGAGACAATGCCCACCGGGGTGCCGGGGTCTTTATGGCGCAGGAGCAGGTCTCGTACGGCGCCCAGTTGCCAGTCGCGTTTTTTGCTCTTGGGGTTATAGAGCACGATGACGAAATCGCCCTGGGCCGCCAGCTCCAGGCGCTTTTGAATCGTCTCCCAAGGGGTGAGGAGGTCGCTCAGGGAGATGACCACAAAATCGTGCATCAGCGGCGCCCCCAAGAGCGCCGCGCCGGCGGCCAGGGCCGGGACGCCGGGGATCACCTCCAGGTAAAGATCCACGCCGGCACTGGCCTCAGGGGGTCCGACCTTGAGGCCCTGAGAGGCGCACATGTCCAGGACCAGCCCGGCCATGCCGTAGATGCCGGCGTCACCGCTGGAGACCAGGGCTACCTGTTGCCCGGCGCAGGCCCGGTCCAGGGCCAGCTGGCAGCGCTTCACTTCGGCCTTCATGCCGGTGGCCACCACTTCCTGGGTGGTCAGAAGGGGGCGCACCAGGTCGATATAGGTCTGGTAGCCGACCACCACCTGGGCCTCGGCCAGGGCATTTTTAGCCCGGGGGATGAGGTAATCGGCAAACCCGGGCCCCAGGCTGACTACCGCCAGGCGACCCGGGCCACCGCCAGGGTGGCGTTGGAGGCCTTCTGCTTGGTGACGATCAGCTCCATGCCCCCGGCCTTCAGGGCCGCCGCCTCGCTGACACTCGCCACTTGCATGATGCGGGCCACCCGGGGCGAGGGGTTCGGCACCGGTATGTTCTCTAACTCCGTCGCGGTAAACCATAAGAATTCGACTCCCAGACTCCGGGCGGCCATCCGCAGCCCGGGTTCATCTTTTTTGGCCTCAATGGTGGCCAGGGCCTTGAGGGACAGGAGGGACAACCCTTCCTGCGTAAATATTTGTTTGATAAACTCCACGAGTTCCCCGGCGGGCGTGCCCTTATGGCAGCCCATGCCAGCCACCAGGTTCCGGGGGCGCAGCCGCAGCCACTCCGGGGGCCAGTCCCGCTCCCGAAAGCCGACATAGACCGTGGGGCCGGGGCCGGTCAGGGCCTGGTCCAGGTCGGGGTCAAAACGGCATAACTCCGGGTAGGCCGATAATTCGCCGGATAAAATGCCCTCCGGGTCCACCACCCGGACGGGACGGCCTTCCAGGAGGGCCATGTGAATCGGCCGCACTCCGGCCAGGTTTTCGATAATCAGGCCATGTTCACCCGCCAGCACGTCCAGGGCCGGCAGCCCCTGCACGTCCGTGGCCGTGGTGATGACCGGGGTGCCCCCCAAGAGCTTGGCCACCCGCCGGGCCAGGTCGTTGGCCCCGCCCAGGTGCCCGGAGAGCAGGCTGACGGCGAATTGCCCGGCTTCATCCACCACCACCACCGCCGGGTCGGTGTCCTTGCCTTGGAGATACGGGGCGATGCCGCGCACCACGATCCCCGCGGCCATGACGCATACCAGGTTGACGTTGCCGGCAAAGGCTTCCTGAAAGGCCTGGGCCAGCTTAGGAAAAACCAAGTCACCCGGCTCCCCGGCCTGGGCCTGGGGCAGGCAGGGCGAAGCCCCGGGGAGCCCATGCGAGAGCCGCCGGGCCAGGGCGGCGCCCTTGGCCGTCAGGGCCAGGATTTTGATGGGGCGTGCGTCAGAAACCATAAAGTTGCCTGGTACCGGATGAGTCACATGGTGCGCAGTGCGCACCCTACACGGCTCTATCCTCTTATCTTTGGGTAATACCTGGCATCACGGGGGAGGAAGTTGCCGGTCTTCCCATGAGTAAATATCGTTTGCCATAAGCCCGCCTACCTGCAACATCCTTTGGCTTCACTCCTCTCCCCCTCCGGCCCGGAAGCCGTGGGTGAAGGTCTCGTCGTAGAGCTTGGAGCGGGCCTTAAGCTCCCCGTCCCGGGCGGCGAGGGCGGGGCCCACCAGGATCAGGGCCTGGCGTTCGATGCCCGAGGCCTGGACCAGACCGGCAATGGTGCCGAGGGTGCCCCGGATCAGCTGCTGGTCCGGCCAGCTCACCCGGTAGGCCACCACCACCGGGGCCTCGGGGCCGTAGGCCGGGGTGAGTTCGGCCACCACGGAATCGATAAGCTTGATGCTGAGATAGATAACCAGGGTGGCCCCATGCCGGGCCAAATCATGGAGGGCCTCCCGCTCCGGCACCGGGGTGCGCCCCGCCGCCCGGGTGAGGATGACCGTCTGGGTCACCTCCGGCAGGGTGAGTTCCTGGGCCAGGGCCGCAGCCGCGGCGAAGGCGGCGCTCACTCCGGGGATCACCAGACAGGGAATATCTTCCCGTTCCAGGATCTCCAATTGCTCCTGGATGGCCCCGAACAGGGCGGGGTCGCCGGAATGGACCCGAACCACCCGCATGCCGGCGCGGTGCCCCGCCATAAGGCGGGAGCAGATATCGGCCAGGTCGAGTTTGGCGGTGTCGATGAGATCGGCGGCGGGGTTAGTCCAGCCCAGCACCGCCGGGGACACCAGAGACCCGGCGTAGAGCACCAGGTCGGCCCGGGCCAGGGCCTTTTGCCCTTTGACCGTGATCAGGTCCGGATCGCCGGGACCGGCCCCCACGAAGATGATGGGATAGGTTTCCGTCATATAATCTTCCCTTTTTTATTGGTGGGAGGAATCCTATATTGTCCCACAGATACCTCACAAGATATTGGCCTCAGTAACTTCCCCTCCCTTGGTGGGAGGGAGAACAAACCTTTACTCTTTGCAAGGTAATCCTGGAACGATACACCAGGCGCAGTTGTCAATGGTCAGTTGCCAGTTTTTTTCTGACCACCGGTTACTGGCTACTGGCTACTGACTACTGCTCTCCCCCGGCTCTGCCTTCGCAAAGCCCGTAATAATCCACACCGGGTTCAGAGCCTGGAGCGCAGTCCCCCCGGCCAGGGGGTGGGACCGGCTCACCTGGATTTGGACCACCTCGACCTCCCAGCCCGCCTGTTCCAGCGCCTTCCGGGCGGCGGTCAGGGTCTCCAGCAAGGCGGCGGTGATGACCACCCGGCCCCCCGGGGCCAGGCGCCGCACGGTTTCCTGGATGATGGCGTTCACCGTAAGCCCGCCGCCTCCCAGGAAGACCCGGTGGGGAGTGGGCAGGTTGGCCAGACACTCCGGGGCCTGGCTGGACACGACCTTCAGGTTGTCCACCCCGAAACGGTTCCGGTTGGTGGCGATCTGGGCGGCGCGCTCGGGGTGGCGTTCCACCGCAAAAATCTTGCCCCCGGGAAGGAGGAGGCTGGCTTCCAACCCCACGGAGCCGCACCCGGCCCCCACGTCCCAGAGGACCTGGCCGGGTCCCAGGGCCAGCTTGGCCAGAACCACGGCTCGCACCTCGGCCTTGGTGATGAGCCCGGCCTGGTGGGCCAGGGCGGCTTCCGGGAGCCCCAGGTGGAGCGGCGGCCGCGCCAGGCCCACCTCAACCGGCTCCAGCACCACCACGACCAGGTTCAGAGGCGAAAACTCCTGCTCCCGGGCCTCGCTCAAGGTCATCCAGGTGATCCGCTCGGTGTCCTGGCCCAGGTCTTCCAGCACGCAGACGCGGGCCGTAGTCAGGCCCCGGGCCAGCAGGAACCGGGCAATCTCCCCGGGGGTGTGGGCCGGGTCCGTGTAGATCAGCAACGGGCCGGGTTTGCTCAGGGCCGCGGCCAATGGATCCCAGGTGCGTCCGTGGAGGCTGATGACGGTGGCGTCCTGCCAGGGCAACCGGAGCCGGGCGCAGGCGGTTTGGATGGCGGTGAGGTTGGGGTGGATCACCACCTGCTCCGCCCCCAATACCCGCACCACCAGGGGCCCCACCCCGTAGAAGTTGGGGTCCCCGGACGCCAGCACCACCACCCGCTTGGTTTCGGCCAGGGCCGGGAGTTGTTTGAGGGTCCCTTCCGGGTCCTTGCCCAGGGGAATTTTCATGGCCCGGTGCTCCGGGAAGTAGTCCAGGAGCCGCCGCCCCCCTACCAGCACCTGGGCCTCCCGGATGATCTCCAGGGCCCTTGGGGTCAGGTCAGCCGGGGACATGCCCAGACCCACCACCTGCACCGGGATCATACCGCCACCTCCCCCGGGGTCTCTCCCCGCCAGAGAGTTGCACCGTCAAAATCGAGCACCACCGCCTTGAGCCCCGGCCCGGGCCCGGCATATTGCCGCAAGGCCGCCAGCATCGCGGCGCCCACCTGGGCCACGACGCCCCCGGCCCCGGCCTCGGTGAGGATTTCCAAGGTCTGCCGGGCGGTGTTGGCCCCGGCCACTGCCTGGGCCAGGGCGGTATTTCCCGTCAGGTCCAGGGTCCAGCGGCCCAGCTCTTTTAAATCGGCCAGTCCCTGGGAGGCATGGGTATGCCCGAAACCCTGGGCGATCTTCAGGGCCTTACCGAAAAAAGCCGCGGTGGTGATCTCGGCAAACCCCATATGGGTGGCCACCGTCAGGGCAAAGCGCACGTAATCTCCCATCTGGACAAAGGCCTCCTCGGGCAATTCGGGAAGGAGCGCCTTGAGGTAGCCTTCGCTTTTGCCCCCGGTGCTGAAGCCGATGCGGGTAAGCCCCGCGGCCCGGGCCACCCGCAGGCTGGAGGCGATGGTGGCCCGGTAGGCCTGGTGGGAAAAGGGCTTCACCAGCCCGGTGGTGCCCAAGATCGAGATGCCCCCCAGGATTCCCAAACGGGGGTTGAGGGTATGCCGGGCCAGTTCCTCTCCCCGGGGCACGAAGATTTCCACCTTAAGCCGCAGGGGCTCCCCGGGGCAGAACTCATCCCACACCTGGCGCAGGGCCCGGCTGATCATCCTCCGGGGCACCGGGTTGATGGCGGGCTCCCCCACCGCCACCGGCAGACCCGGCTTGGTCACCCGGCCCACGCCTTGGCCGCCCAGAAGGGCGAGTTCCTCACCGGCTCCCGGGGATTCCAGGCGCCAGACCCGGGCCCCGATCTCCGCCCCATTGGTGACGTCGGGATCATCGCCGGCGTCCTTGATTACCACTGCCTCGCCCCCGTTACCCCGCCTGCCGTGGCGGTGGAGGGGGATACTGAGGCTCCCCCCGCCGGGCAGGGTCACGTCGACCCGATCCGGGCAGGGCCGGGCCAGAAGCTCGTACAGCGCCCCCTGGGCCGCGGCCGTGGCCGCGGTGCCGGTGGCGAACCCCTGGCGCAGTTCCTTCCGGGGCCGGGGGGGCCGGAGGGTCTCGTCGTCGTCAAGGACCGGAATGGATATGGGTGATTTTTTTACCACTGCTTCACTACCGCCTCTTTTGGCCATTACTACTTATGCCGCGTCTCCACAGGCGGGACGCCGGCGCCACTTATTTACCAGCGAGTTGTCGATGGCCCCGGCTTCAGGTGCGAAGTCCGGAATAGTTTCTCTCAGCCTCTATCGTTTGCCAAAAGTATTTTCCGATGGCGGCATCATGCTAAATCCCCCCTAACCCCCTTTTACCAAAGGGGGGAACTATAAGGAATTGCTTCTCAAGTCACCCTTTGAGAAAGGGGGATTTAGGGGGATTTAAGAATCTCCACGTGGAAAGAATTTATGGCAAACGCTCTACATCTCCCATCGCCTCAGATGATTTCCCGGGGCGCGGCCAGGAAACACCCACCCGGGCGGACACGCAGGTCCGCCCCTCCACAGGGGCTCGACGGCGAGGTTGGGGGGAGGGCCATCAATATCCCTTGCCCTGCTTTTTGACAATGATCATAGAGAGATAGGGCAAATCCTGGCCTTTGAGGTCCCGGAGATTCGCCACGATGGTCTCGCCTTCCAGGCCGCAGCGGCTGATGCAGGTGGACCGGTCCAGGAGATCCATGTCCTCCAACGCCTGGTAGATTTCGTCAAAATGGCGATAGGTCTTGAGTATGACGATATTATCCGATTTACCCACAACTTCCTTCAGCTGGGCCGCTCCCAGGGCCCCGGACACCAGGTAGAAGGATTCCTCGCCTTCGGTCAGGGGGATGTGGGTCAGGGCGGCGGCGGCGCTGTAGGAGGTGATGCCCGGGATGGTGATGATGCTCACCGCGGGGTCGAGGCCCTTGAGGGTCTTCAACAGATACCCGAAGGTGGAGTAGGTCAACGGGTCCCCCAGGGTGACGAAGGCGGCGTCGCTGCCGGTGGCCAGCACCTCCAGGACCCGCCGGGCGTTTTGCTCCCAGGCCTCCTGCAACACCAGGGCGTCCTTGCTCATGGGAAAGGGCAGGTGCTCGATGCCGGCGCCGTTGAGGTGGCAGCGCACGATGCTCAGGGCCAGGCTGTAGCTGTTCTTGGTGGAACTGGCGGCAAAGATGTGCGGCACCCGGTGGAGCACCTTGATGGCTTTCAAGGTGATCAATTCCGGGTCTCCCGGTCCCACGCCGATCCCGTATAGCGTCCCGGTTTTCGGGGTCATGAGGGCACCTCCTCCAGGGCCATGATGGCCAGGGCGTTGATGATGCTGGCCGCCAGGGCCGAGCCGCCTTTGGGCCCCAGGGCGGTGATGTAGGGGCAATCCTGGCGGGCCAGGGCGTCCTTGGATTCCGCGGCGTTGACGAATCCTACCGGCACGCCTACCACCAGGGCCGGCGGCGGGGCCCCGGCCTCCAGCAACTCCAGCAGGCGCAGCAGGGCCGTGGGGGCATTGCCGATGGCTACGATGCCCCCGGCCAGTTTGGGCAGGCTCCGCTCCATGGCCACCTCGGCCCGGGTGGTGCCGCGCCGGGCGGCTTCGGCGGCCACTTCCGGGTCGTCCATGAGACAGAAGGCCGTAACCCCCAAATGGTCCAGGCGGCCGGTGGAAATGCCCGCCAGGAGCATGCGGGTGTCAGTGGCCACCGGGCAGCCGCGGCGCAGGGCCTCCACCCCGGCGGCAATGGCCCGGGGATGGATACGGGCCGAGGCCAGATACTCCGGGTCGGCGCTGGTGTGGATCATGCGTCGGACCACGAACCAGACTTCGGGGGGCAGTTGGTGCGGGCCCACCTGGGCTTCGATGCGGCGAAAACTCTCGGCCTCGATCTCTTTGGGGAGGCGGGGTTGCCAGTTCATATTGACTCCTCTTTGAAGCATTATCTTGAGGGAGGGGGCGAGGGGCGCGAGCCCCTCCCCCCTCCCTCAATCTCCCTCCCCCAACCCCTTAAAGGGGGCTGGGAGGGGAGTTTGAGGGGAGGGCGGGGGATTTGAAATCCCCCGGTCCTCCCCTCAAGTTATTCTTATAAGCCCGGCAGTTCGCCACCAGGCGCCGGGCCACTTCGGGGTTGCTGCCGAAGTGGAGGTGGACGTAGCTGGCCAGGACGTTATTAGCGCTATAGCCTTCGTTCACCGCCGCGCCACCCCGCCGGGGGGTGAGGCGGTAGAGGCGGGGTACCCCGATGGGTTCGCCGACGATTTCCGAGTAGTGGAACTCATGCCCCCGGACCGTGGTCCCGGCGGGGCCCAGGAGGCTATCCGCCGCCAGGGTGACTTCCCGGTAGCCCAGGGCCTTGAGCCGGGGCAGCATCCGCACCGTGAACGGGAAAATCCCGGCCATGGGGTGGACCCGGTCCTCCAGGTCCCGGATTTCCCGAGACAGGTACATGAGCCCGCCGCATTCGGCGTAGATGGGCAGCCCCCGGGCGGCGCCGGCTTTGAGGGCCTGCCTCAGGGCCTCATTGGCAGCCAGTTGCCCGGCGTAGAGCTCGGGGTAGCCCCCGCCCAGATAGATGCCATCAAGCCCGGCGGGCAATTCCCGGTCTTCCAGGGGGGAGAAGGGGACCAACTCCGCCCCAAAGCTGGCCAGCAACTCCAAATTCTCGGGGTAATAAAAGCAAAAGGCCCGGTCCCGGGCCACCCCCAGGCGCACCGAGGGCGGCGAGGCGGCCAGGGCCGGCTCCTCCGGCAGGGTCAGGGCCGGCAAGGCGGCCAGCAGCCCCGGGAGGTCCAGGTGGGTCTCCAGCCGGTCGGCCAAGCGGCCCAGATAGGCCTCGTCCAAGGGATGGTCCTCGGCGGTGGCCAGGCCCAGGTGCCGCTCGGGGATGGCCAGTTCCCCATCCCGGGGGATTCCCCCAAAGCACCGCACGCCGGGAAGCGACGTCAGGGCCTGCTGCAAATATTCCAGGTGAGCGGGGCTGCCGATGCGGTTGAAGATCACTCCCGCCAGGCCCAGGGCGGGGTCGAAACTGGCGAAGCCGTGCACCAGGGCGGCGGCGCTCCGGGCCATGGCCCGGGCGTCCACCACCAACAGCACCGGCAGTCCCAGCCACTTGGCCATCTGGGCCGTGGACCCGGCCTCGCTGGCCCCGTCGTAGCCGTCGAACAGGCCCATCACCCCTTCCACCACCGCCACGTCGGCCCCCCGGGCCTGGCGGCGGAACAGGGCCAGATTGGCCTCCCGGCTCAACATCCAGCCATCCAGGTTCCGACAGACGCGGCCCGCGGCCCGGGTGTGATGCCCGGGGTCGATGAAATCCGGCCCCACTTTGAAAGGCTGGACGGTCAAACCGCGGCGGGCCAGGGCGTACAGGAGCCCCAGGGTGACGGTGGTCTTGCCCACCCCGCTCTGAGTCCCGGCGATCACCATCCCGCGCGTTTG
>CAWKEQ010000030.1:0-12479 GCA_963848565.1 uncultured delta proteobacterium | reverse complement strand
GATTTCGGGAAGATTAAATGCCATATTCGGGTTCCTTCTCGTGAACAGTTAGGGGCCAGGGGCCGGTTAACAGGAATTATCATGTTATCCCTGTAGGTTAGCTTTTGGAGGCAGATGGCCTCCCGCCGGGCTGGGAGCACCACAAAGTTTATTGACGTTATTGAGCCAGGGTGTGATGAGGTTGCTCCGAGTTGAAGGCTTCGAGACTGCCCCACAAATTCCTGCGTGGCCCGAATCGATTGGTGACGGGCCGAAGACTCCCACACCTAAATGGGTAAATCTGGGGTCGAGAATATTCTCCCGGTGCCCGGGGCTGCTCATCCAGTTATCGACGATCTCTTGCGCAACTTGTTGGACTTTGCCGAGGCTATAGCCCGAGGCAAACCCAATATTCTCCCCCATAATTCTTACCGGTGCCGGTAGCGGTCCGAGATGCGTTCATCAAAGGATACCCCATCGGGGGTGGTATGGTCAAAAAACCGGCGCACGAGCATATCATTACTGTAGGCCCGGGCCACATGCCGAAGTTCATTATCTTTGATCAAGGGGCGCCAGACCCTTAGCCCTTCGGGCCTGGTTGGTCATTGCAAAGACAAGATCTTCCACCATCGCCAAATGTCTCACTCCTGGCGGCGGCAAAACCGGCTTAGGCTGGTGAACCACGGGGGGGGTAGAGTTCAAAATGGGCATCACCAGAGGACAGAAGGTTAAAAACCCCGCCGCCAGGAGGCCAACTATCATGAACTTTACGATAAGCGATTTCATGCAAGTTTCTTTAAGCAAGCAGTAAGCAGTTGATGTGAGGTGAGCCCCGCCCACCATGGATAACCGATCAACCCTGGGCAGCAATGCCGGTCCAATATTACCGGACCACCTCGGCCTGGGGAGCTATCAATTCCGGGAAAGCTTCGGCCCGCCTTTCCAGGTTCGGCAAAGGGGCCGGAGATTTTGGGAGGAAAATCAGTCATGGTGACTTCCTTATCTTACGAGGTTTCTTTTAAGAATATCCTGATCCGTTCGGCGTTGGCTTGCCAGGTCGACTTCGGGGGGATGTGAAGCCCCTCGAACACTTCCACGGCGGTGAGACTGGGAAGCAGTTCTTGAGCCCGGCGCCGGGCAGGTTCCACCGGAATGAAAAGATCCGATTTAGCCAGGAGTAACAGGGTTGGGGCCTTGAACCCCGCCAGGGTTATTTTATCGAATGGTCCCGGAGGGGTCACGTTCAATTTGAGGTGGCGGAAGGTGGCGTCGAACACCTGCAGCGAATAGTCATCCGGTTCGCCGGCCAAAGGCTGAACTGTGCCAATTAAGCGTTCCCGGCTGGGAAAATAGCGGTAAAGCAGGCACGGGATGAAAAACTTGATGGCGGTGCCGAGGAACGGGACCCGGGTGAGGCCGGCGGGGGCCATCAGGGCTGCCTTGGAGATGCGCTCCGGAGCATACGAGGCCGTATCCAGGAGAATGCCCCCCCCGAAGGAAACCCCGATAAACGGCAGTTGTTCGAGGCCAAGACCGTTCAAGACGTCCACCATCCATTTGCCGTGATTGTGCTCCCCGGGGGGGACCCGGGTCTGGGCGCTGCGGCCCGGTTGGCCGATGGGGTCCGGGGCGTAGAGCCGATAGTCCCTGGCGAGGGGATGAAACCATTCCAGGATGCGAGGCGCCCCGGTGCTGATGCCGGTCAAGACCATCACGGGCGGCGCATCTTGGGGTCCGGCTGCCAGGACATGGGTGTGGCCGAAGCGGGTTTCCACCATCCGGCTATGAGTTTCGACGGCGAGACTGGCCAGCTTTTTCTCATAGAGGGCTATGACTTCAGCTTCGCCCCGGGTACTTCTGTAGATGGATGCGGTGGCCATGTGGTTTTCCCAGATACCCTCTTTTCTTAAGCCAACGGCCCCAGGCCTCACTTTCCTCCGGGGAGACCGGCTTTAAAACCACCACCGTGCGGTTGTCTTCCCGGAGGTAGGTCCGGGCCACCCGGAGAATGTCGTCGGCGGTGACCGCCTCCATGGAACTGAGGACCTGGTTGGCCAGCCTCGCGTCCCCGGTCTTCAGATGGAAGAGGCCCACTAACAGGCCCCGGAAAAAATTGTGGGCCAGAGAGCGCACCGCCTGGGAGCGCAGCAGTTTTTTGGCCCGGGCCAGTTCCGCCGGGGTCACGCCATCGGTCCGGAGCCGCTCCAGGGCGGCCCAGAGCTCCTGCTCCAACTCCGGCAGGGATTGCCCCGGGGGCGCCACCGCCGCGATCACCAGGAGGTCAGGGTCCTGGGCCGAGAAGGGCAGGGGGGCCAGTTCCACCTCCAGGTTTATGGCCTTGCCCACCCGGACAAACTCCTGGTGAAAGCGGGAGGCCTTGCCGCCGGAGAGGATGGTGGCCAGCAGGTTCAAGGGGTAGAGATCCGGGTGGTCCAGGCCCACGACATGAAACCCGGCGAACAGGGCCTCCACCTGGGAGACCTTCTTCAAGATGGCCCGGCGCTCGCCCCGCTGGGGCGGCTCCGCGGCTTTGGGCTCGGGGGCCGCAGCCGGGGCGGGAATCTTGCCGAAATACCGGTCCACCAGGTCCCGGGCCCGCTGGGGCTCCACGTCCCCGGCGATGACCACGGTGATCTTGCCGGGGTGGTAGTGGCTGCGGTAGTAGGCCAGGCAATCGTTCACGGTCATGCGCTGCAGGTCCTGGTCCCAGCCCACCACCGGCCAGCCGTAGGGGTGCTGGGTGTAGGCGGTGGCGTACAATTGCTCCTCCAACAGCCCGAAGGGGCTGTCCACGGAGCGCAGCTTCCGTTCGCTGATGACCACCTGGCGCTCCGGCTGGAAGGAGTCGTCGTCCAGCTTCAGGTTAATCAGGCGGTCGGCTTCCAGTTGCAGGCCCAGTTCCAGGTGTTCCGCCGGCAGATTTTCAAAATAGGAGGTGTTATCTTTGGTGGTGAAGGCGTTGATCTCCCCGCCCTTGGCCTGGAGGATGCGGGAGAACTCTTCGGGCCCCAGGGTCTCGGTGCCCCGGAACATCAAATGTTCGAAGAGGTGGGAAATGCCGGTGATGCCCGGCAGCTCGTGGCGGGACCCCACCTTATAGTGAATCTGCAGGGAGACGATGGGCAAACGGTGATCCGGGAGCACGAACAGGGTGAGGCCGTTGTCCAGGGTAAAATGCTCCATGGCGATGTCGGGCTGCCAGGCGGCCGGATCGAAATTCCGGGATGGGGTCATTGAACGTTCTCCTCCGGGGTCGCTAAAATCTTTAATAGTGCCCTTTAGGTGAATCGGGAGAAAAGGGGAAAAGGTTAAAAAGAAAAGGGAAGGCAAAAAAGCGCCGTTCTTATCCCTTTTTCCCTCTTCACCTTGCCCTTTTCCCGGTTTATTTTGCCGGCGGGTAGCCGCTCCATTTCCGGGCCAGGGTCTCGTCCACTTCCACCCGGAGGGGCGTTTTTTCCACAATCGGCATGGTTTTGGGGGCTTCCCCGGCCAGGACCCGCCGGGCCAGGTCGGCGATCTCTTCCCCCAGCTTAGGGTAATCCAGGGCCACCCACAAGACCGCCCCCTTATGAGTTCCTTCCGGGAGGCTGCTTACCACGCGGACTTTCATCCGGCGGCCCGACTCCAGCACCAGGGGCGCATAGCGGGCCGTACTGGGCGCCGGAGGCAGGTAGATCACCTTCGCCCCCCGCTGCAGCAGCCGCGTCAACCCGGCGGCGTCGGTGGCGGCCGTGGCGCTGGTCTCGGTCAAGGCTTGCACCCCCTGGCGCCGGGCCTCGGTTTCGAAGCGCCGGGCCAGGTCTACCGCCACCCCGTCGGTGGGATCATAGAGCAGACCCCAGGAACCCCGCCCCAGGATACTCACGCCGTGCTGCAGGGCCGCGTCCAGGGGCGCCGGGGAGGCAATGCCGGTGACGTTCCCCTGGTGGATCTCGGGATGGGCCGGGTCATAGACCGCGCCGGTAAAATAGGGATTGGCCACCAGGCCGAAGACCACCGGGATCTTTTTCACCATCGGGGCCACCAGCAGGAGCGCCGGGGTGCCCAAGACGATCAGGAGCCGGGGTTGACGCTCCCGCACCCGGCGCAAAGCCTCCCGGCCCTCGGGTCCGAACTCCGGGACCAGAATCACTTCCAGGGGGTCTGCCTTGAGCCTGGCTTGTAATCCGGCCACCGCCTGGCGCAACCGGGGCGAATCCGGGGAACAGAAGACGATAATGGGGCTTGTGGCCGAAGAGCCGGGGCCGCAGCCGCCCAAGGCCAGCAGACTGATAAGCAGCAAAATGCTGAAAAGTTTTCGGTTCAGGAGTGGGGGTATGAAGGGAACTCCCATGGTTTGAGCTTGACTTGAAAAGAATCACCCCTCGGAACGCCGGGCTAGGCGCCGCCATCTTCGCTCTGGCTGAAGGCCGCAAGCTCTACTGCCTCTTCCTCCAAAAACCAAAAACAGCTTCCGCCACCCTAATGAATAACCCTACCGATACGGTCCCAACGCACCCGGAAGTCATTGCTGTTCCAGGAGAGATGGAAAACGAGGCCTTTTAAGCCCCCCAGCAAGGCCGGAAAGAAGGATTCCCCGGAGGGTCCCTGCCAGGAAAAATAAATGAAGAGCGCCTTGCCCCGGAAGGCGTCCATGGGCACAAAGCCCCAAAAGCGGCTGTCGTAGCTGTGGTCCCGGTTGTCACCCATGACGAAATACGAGTTGGCCGGCACCGTAACCGGCCCCATATTGTCTCGGCCCGATTCGTTGGGGCGATGCGGGGGCGGGATTACCAGGGGATCATCATAGGCCGCCTGGGGAGTTTCAAACACCTTGCCGTTGATCAAGACTTTCTTGTTGATGATCTGGATACTGTCGCCGGGCAGGCCAATGACTCGCTTGATAAAGTCCTTGGTGGGGTCCTGGGGATAGATGAAAACCACCACGTCTCCCCGGTGCGGCGTGCCGATGGGAATCCAGACCTTGTTGGTTAACGGGTTGCGGATGCCATAGCTAAACTTGTTTACCAACAGGTAATCACCGATGAGTAGGGTAGGCTGCATGGAGCCGGAGGGGATGGAGAAGGCCTGCACCAAAAAGGCCCGGATTACCAGGGCCAGGATGAAGGCGATGAACAAGGCCTCCCCGTATTCCCGCCAGAAGGGCTTCTTCTCGGAACCGGATCGCGCGCGAGTGTCTCTGGAGTTTATGGATAGCATAGTTGAGATTTTCTTAGAGGACAGGCTGAGATGGACAGCGTGCCCGGAGCGGCCGCCCTAATCCACCGGCTTGAATTGATCTTGAGAGGCGCCGCAGATGGGGCAGACCCATTCCGGGGGAACTTTATCAAAAGGGGTGTTGGGGGGCACATGGTTGTCCGGATCACCCTGGGCCGGGTCATAGATGTAACCACAGATCTGGCACTGGTATTGTTTCATGACTTTCTCCTTGGCTCAAAGGATTCGTCGCGGACCAGGCCCCGAATCAGGTCGGGCCCTTCGGCAAACGAATCCAGGTAATAGTTGGCGGTCAATTCGGGGTTGCGGTAGGCCACGAATGGCACGCCAGCATTGGCGGCGAATTGCTCATCGACCCGGGAATCGCCGATGTAAATGGCTTCCAGGGGAGACAGGCGAAAGTGTTCCAGGATACGCACGAACGATTCCGGGTGCGGTTTGGGGCAGATGACATCCTTGGCGCTCACCACCATGTCGAAGTCGTTCGTCAAGCCGTGGTAGGTGAGGACGGCCTGGGTGGTGGTGGTGCGGTTGGTGGCCAGGGCCACGTAGCACCCGGGGCGCAGGAACTGGAGAAACTCCCGCAAAAACGGCGCCTCCAGCATCATCGGGATAAAGGGGCCGTAATCAACACTGCGGGCGAAGTGCAAGACGGCCGCTAGATCCGCATAGCCCTGAAAAATGTGCTCCAAAGATTCCCCCACGGTGTGGCTGTGGATGTAGTCTACGGCCTCGGGGCTCAGGGGGGGGCGGTCGAAGTGCGCCAGGATGGCGTTGTAGAAAGCGATGTTGGCCTGCTGGGAATCGAACAGAACTCCGTCGCAATCAAAGGCTACCAGCTTGATCAAGTTGTCGGTCCAATGGGGGCGGCGCCACCGTCTTCCCCGGACTCTCATCACCGGGGGCCGCCAAAATAAATTTTAAAATTATTATTTTATCAGGTTCGTCTCAATTTTCAATGCCTACCGAGAAAAAGGGGTGGATCCCGGGGAGTGAAAAACGCCCCGGGAACTCCAGGGGGCCGGCGGTCAGGCGCGAGTAGGTCCCCAGTTCCGGGTCCGGCGCGGTTTTCTCCTTGATTTCCTGGCCCGCATCTCCCAGAATCATAACGTATGATGACTAAATCTCTGAATCCCCGTCTGGCCGCCATCAGGAAGCTTTTGCCCGCCCATGAGGTTGACGCCCTCCTGGTTTCAGGTCCCGAAAACCGTCGTTATCTGAGCGGGTTTACCGCCAACGACCCCGGTTGGGGCATGCTCCTGATTACCGCCAAGGCGGCTTTTCTTCTGACTGATTTCCGCTACCAGGCCTGGGCCCGGCAGGAAGCCCAGGAGTGTGAGGTATGTATCCACAAGGTCGATCTGGCCGACACCCTGGGGGGGCACCTCAAGGATCTCAAGGTGCGCCGCCTGGGTTTCGAAGCGGTGCATCTTACCTTCTGGCAGTATCAACGCCTGACCCGGGCCGTGGCCGATGCCGGAGCGGCGGTGACCTGGCAACCCCTGGAAGGGCTGGTGGAGGGCCTGCGCCAGATCAAGACCGGGGCCGAGTTGGCTATCATGCGGCGGGCCTTGACTCTGACCGAAACCGTGATGCGCCAGGTGGCCGGGGAACTCGCCCCGGGCCGGACCGAGCGCCAGGTGGCCTGGGAGATCGAGAAGCGCCTCCGGGAAGGCGGGGCCGAAGATATGGCCTTTCCCCCCATTGTGGCGGCCGGGCCCAACAGCGCCCGGCCCCATCACCACCCCGGGGACTATCCCCTGGCGATTGGTGAGCCCATCATCATCGACATGGGGGCCAAAATCGAGGGCTACTGCGCCGACATGACCCGCACCTTTATCATCGGCCCTGCTGATGAGCACTTCCGGAAGATCTATTCCCTGGTGCGCCAGGCCCAGGCCCGGGCCGAGGCCGGACTCAAGGCCGGCATGGACAGCCTGGCAGGGGACGCCCTGGCCCGGGAGGTGATCGCCGCCGCGGGTTTTGGTTCGGCCTTCGGCCACTCCCTGGGGCACGGGGTGGGGCTGGCGGTGCATGAGACCCCAACCTGAGCCCGTCCGAGGCCAGGAGAGGCCCTCTCCCGGCCGGGTGCGTGGTGACCGTGGAACCGGGCATCTATCTCACCGACTGGGGCGGCGTCCGCCTGGAGGACATGGCGCTGCTCCACCCCGAGGGCGCCGAGGTCTTGAATCAACCCGGATATTTTTATGAGTGGGATTAATAAGAAGGGCGAAAAGGGGAAAAGGGCAAAAGGCGAAAAGGGGAAAACCCTGAGCTTTCTTGGGCTCCCGGTTTTTCCGGGGAGGCTCAAGGCAATAAGAGCGGTGAAGACTCTGGTGTAATGACAAGATTTGAGCTGATCAACAGAAAAACGGGATCAGATGAGATCCGACCCTTGGGACTAAAACGTTAGATCAGGGGCGCGGCGATGCGGCCCGGGCTTACCTGAACCACGGGGGCAGGAAGGCGGGTTCGGGGTAGGGGAGGGCCAATTGGCTCAGGGTCTCTCCGGCCTCCTGGCCCAGGATCAGGCGCAGGAGGGAGAAACCTTCCTTCTCCGGGTAGACGGCTTTCACCTTGCCCTTGATGCCGCCCAGGCGGCCGGCGCGCTCGATGGCGTCGGGGAGGTTGCCGAACTCATCCACCAGGCCCGCCTGCTTGGCTTCCTCCCCGGTGTAGATCCGGCCTTCCGCCAGGGTTTTGAGCTTGGCCAGGGGAATCTTGCGGTTGCGGGCCACGTCGCTGACAAACTGCTGGTAGACGTTGTCGAGGAAACCCTGGAGATAGGCCTTATCTTCCGGGCTCATGGTGCGGAAGGGCGAGCCCACGTCCTTGTAGCGCCCGGCCTTCAGATTGAAGAAGTCCAGCCCGAGCTTTTTGGTCAGGCCCTCGACGTTGGCGAACTGCATGATGACGCCGATACTGCCGGTGATGGTGCCCCGGTTGGACATGATGAGGTTGGCGCCGGAGGCGATGTAGTAGCCCCCCGAGGCGGCCACGGTCCCCAGGGAGGCGACGATCTTTTTCTTGGTGCGGACCTTTTCCACCTCCCGGAGGATCTCCTGGGCGGGCCCCACGGCGCCGCCCGGGGAGTTGATCCGGAGCACGATGGCCTTGATATTATCATCGTCCCGGTAGCGGTCCAGTTGCTTGATGGCGGTGCGGGAGTCGGTGAGCAATCCCTTGATCTCCACCACTCCGACCCGCTCCTGGGTGGTGAAGAGACTGCCCTTCCCCAGGAGCGTCAGGACGATCCCGGACAGTCCGATGAAGAAGAGGACCACCAGGGCCGTGATCAAGCAACCGGTCCACAGCGAGCGGGATTCCATGGCGCCTTAGTCGTTATCCTTGCCCTGCTTTTCTTCCAGGGTCTCCCGGAGAATATCCCCGAGGTTGGAGGTGGCTTCGGTGCGGGAGTGGAGGTAATCCCGGTAATGGGACTGCTCCTCCTCGGTCTCCAGTTTCCGAATGCTCAGGCCGATGCGGCGTTCCGTAGCCGAGGCGTGGATCACCTTGGCCCGGATCAGGTCTCCCACCTGGAGGGCGGCCATTCTCTGTTTGTCCCGGCTCTGCTCCGAGATGTGGATGAGGCCCTCGATGCCTTCCTCCACTTCGACGAAGAGGCCGAAGTCGGTGATGTTGGTAATGGGGCCGGAGACCACGGAGTTGATGGGGAAACGCGTCGTCGATGGTCTGCCAGGGGTTGTCGGCCAGATCCTTGATGCTCAGGGAGAAGCGCTCGTTGTCCTTGTCGATGTAGAGGACCTTGGCCTGGATCACCTGGCCCTTCTTGAACAACTCCGAGGGATGCTTGAAGCGTTTGGTCCAGGAAATGTCGGAGATGTGCACCAGGCCGTCGATGCCTTCATCGATGCCGATGAAGATGCCGAAGTCGGTGATGTTCTTGATTTTGCCTTCGATGACCGAGCCCACCGGGTATTTTTCCCCGATGACTTCCCAGGGGTTGGGCTCCACCTGTTTGAGGCTCAGGGAGATGCGCTTGCGCTGGGGCTCGACCTCGAGGACGGTGGCTTCCACCACGTCACCCACACTCAGCACCTGGGAAGGATGGCGCACCTTCCGGGTCCAGGACATCTCGGAGATGTGGATGAGCCCTTCCACGCCGGGCTCCAGTTCCACGAAGGCCCCGTAATCGGTGAGGCTGACCACGCTGCCGGTGACCCGGGCGCCCAGGGGGAATTTCTCATCCACCACGGTCCAGGGGTCCGGCGTGAGCTGCTTCAGGCCCAGGGAGATGCGCTCTTTTTCCAGATCGAAGCTCAGGACCTTGACCGTGATGGTGTCCCCGACCTTAAAGAGGTCGGCGGGATGGCGCACCCGGCCATAGGAGAGGTCGGTGATGTGGAGCAGCCCGTCCAGACCGCCCAGGTCCACGAAGATGCCGTAATCGGTGATATTTTTGACCACGCCTTCCACGATCTTGTCCTCTTCCAGAGAAGACAGGAGGGTGGTTTTGGCTTCGTTCCTCTCCTTCTCGAGCAGGGCCCGCCGGGAAAGGACGACATTGCGCCGTTTGCGGTTGAATTTCAGGACCTTGAAGTCGTAGTGCTGGCCAATGAGATGATCGGTATGGCGCATGGGCGCCAGGTCAACCTGGGAGCCGGGCAGGAAGGCGATAATGCCTCCCAGGTCCACGGAGAGGCCCCCCTTGACCTTGGCCACGATGGTGCCCTCAACTTCTCCATCGTCGTTGTAGGCTGAACCGACTTCTTCCCACACCTTGATCTTGGAGGCTTTATTCTTGGAGAGCATGAGCGCGCCTTCTTCATCTTCGCGGCTCTCCATCAGGGCTTCCACATCCTCCCCCACCTTGGCGGTGACTTCCCCCTCGGGGGTGGTGAATTCGTGGATGGGGATCTGGCCTTCGGACTTGTAGCCGATGTCCACCATGACGTAATCCTTGGTGATGGACACGATGCGGCCTTTGACGACTTCCCCTTCCTGGACTCGCCTCAAGCTCTCTTCGTAGAGTTCGCTCATGGATTCCATATCCGGCATCTCGGCGGAATCCGCCAGGGATGAAGATGTGGACTCCGAGGTGGCGACCTCTGCGGTTTGCGGCCGGTCTTCGTCAAAATCCTCCGGCGTGGTGTGGTTAGTCAGTTCGTTGTTTTCCATACCGTCCATGTGAGCCCCCTTAGACAAGTTTACTTGGTTTAGATTCCAACCTGCCGGGTCATTGCCCCTGATCCCGGCCAGGCACTGCTGTAACACAGCTTCGATGCTCAAATCGGTGGTATCAATGACGCAGGCGTCCTCGGGGACGCGCAACGGCGCCTCATCCCGGGTTTCGTCCCTGAGGTCCCGGGCGGCGATGTCCGCCATGGTATTGACCAGAGAAGGCGGATCGCCCTCCCCCTGCCACTCCCGGCGCCGGCGTTCCGCCCGGGTGGCCAGGGCCGCAGAGAGATAAAATTTGTGATCGGCCCCGGGAAAAACCACGGAGCCCTGGTCCCGGCCTTCGGCCACCACCCCGCCGTTTCGGGCCAGATGGCGCAGCCGGTCTTTGACCCACTGGCGCACCAGGGGCTGGGCCGCCAGCCGGGAGGACTCCCGGGTCACCGCTGGGGACCTGAGGCCCTCGCTTACCTCGACGCCGTCGATCACCAGGTGAAATCCCCGGGAATCGGCGGTCAGCTCCGGGGCAAAGTCCGCCAGGAACTCCGCCAGGGCCGAGTCGCTCTCCAGGTCGAGACCCAGCTGCTGGGACTGCCAGGCCACGGCCCGATAGAGGGCGCCGCTGTCCAGGTAGAGATACCCCAGGGATTGGGCCAAGAGGCGGCCCACCGTGCTTTTGCCGGCCCCGGCCGGACCGTCGATGGTGATGATTTTCCGATAGCCCACTCAGCCGCCCGACCCCAACACCTTTTCTAATGCTTCCAGGCACCGCCGGTTTTCCTCGGGCCGTCCCATATTAATCCGGATATAGTCGGGGAAACCGTAGGAGTCCATGGCCCGGATGATGACCCCTTCCCGCAGCATGGCCTGAAAGACAACTTGCCCCGGCCGGGGGACCCGGATGAGCACGAAATTGGCCTGGCTGGGGATAAACGTCAGCCCGAGGCGGGCCAGTTCCTGGTAGAAGTAGGCTTTGCCTTCGAGCACCAGCTCCCGGGTGCGGGCCAGAAAATCGGTGTCCTGCAAAGCCGCCCGGGCCGCCACCTGGGCCAGGCGGTTGACGTTGAACGGCATCCGGAGGCGGTTGAGGTAGTCCATCAGTTCGCTGGGGCCGAAGCCATAGCCGATGCGCAGGCCCGCCAGCCCATAGGTCTTGGAAAAGGTGCGCAACCCCACCAGGGGGCGGTCTTCCGACAGGTATTCCAGACAGGAAGGCACCTGGGGATCATCGGCAAAGTCAATATAGGCCTCATCCAGGACCACGGTGGCGGTGGCGGGGACCGCGGCCAGGAAGTCTTCCCACTCCTGGCGCCGAAACGCGGTGCCGGTGGGATTGTTGGGGTTGTTGACGATGATCAGCCGGGTTTGGGGCGTGACCGCCTGGGCCATGGCCTTGAGGTCCACCCGCATGTCGCGCAACGGCACCGGGCGGAAAAACCCGCCTACGGCCTGGGTGAGGAGGCCGTACATCAAAAAGGTGTGGGTGGTGCTCAGGACCTCGCCCCCCGGGGGCACCAGGGCCCGGACCAGGAGGTCCAGGACCTCATCGGAACCGTTGCCCAGGATCAACTGCGAAGGCAGGATGCCGTGATGCCGGGCCAGGTCGTCCTTGAGGTAATAGGCGTGGCTGTCGGGGTAGCGGTGCAGGCTCTCGAGGCTGTCCCGGATGGCGGCCAGGGCCAGGGGAGAAGGCCCCAGGGGATTTTCATTGGAGGCCAGCTTGATGGCATCGGTGAGTCCCAGTTCTCTTTCGAGTTCTTCCAGAGGTTTGCCGGCCTGATAGGGCGTGAGTTCGGTGAGATGAGGCAATACGAGAGAGGTGAAGGGGACTCTGACCATATAAATTGATTTCCAAGTGTTTCCGGAGCCTGGGGAGGCTTAGGTAAAGGGAAAAAGAGAAAAGAGGACTGCAGCAGCAGGCGCTAGGTTGATTGAAAAATTCAGACCAGACTCCCTCGCCGGGACTGCCGGGGTCCCAGGCGGGTTTGTCTCCTTTACCCTATTTCAGCTTTGATTCAAACCGGTTACTCTTGGGCCCGACTCCTTTGCTGTCTGATTTTTGTCAAATTTTGAATTAACGTTAATTTTATACCCCAAGTTGTTAAGAAAATCAAGCGATTTCGGGACCGGCGGCAAAGTTCCTG
>CAWKEQ010000029.1:0-45211 GCA_963848565.1 uncultured delta proteobacterium | reverse complement strand
CAGGGCGTAGCCGGCTGCCAGGGCCGGGAGGAAGGCGGTGTAGGTCTGGCGGCTCAAGAGCTGCATATAGGCCTGAAAGGAGCCGAACTTAAAGCCCAACACCAGGAAAACCATGAGCAGGGCTGGAATCAGCACCTTGAGTCCCGGGTCTATCCGGGGCCAGAAGCCCTTCCCCAGGCGAGGCAGGGGCGACACCGCCGGCCGGGGTTGCGGCGGCCAGGGCAGGGCGGGGGAGCCGTTGGACATAAGACCCGCGTCAATCCTCCTGGCCATCTCTATCAAAAAGTTTGGCAATTGGCCAGCAAAAGCGGTCCGGCCGCCACGCCACGGGATAGAATTTCAGAGAGGCCTTGGGGTGGGGTGGGACGCCGGTTGGAGCGGGGGAGGGGCCGCTTAGGCAATTTCGCTCCACCCACCGGTCAGGGCCCGGCGTCGCTTGCGGGATGCGAACCCGTTCCTAGATGCCGCCTGGTTATCCAAGCCGGCGAATCATTGATTGATTGCGGTCCTTGAGGCTATGAAACTATCAGTTTTTAGGGGACGGGTCAGTCGGACTCTGCGGCTGGATCGGGGTCGGCCCCTGGGGGGCCGCCGGGGGCGCGCCGCGAGGTCCGGTCAGGACTGTCCCCAGAGGCAAGCCTCCGGGCAATCCTTTCGGCACCGCCGGTCCATGGGGCATCGCCCTGCTTGGACGGATAGGCCTTTTATAGAGAAGTTTCAGCGGGTCCTGTTCTTGCGTGGCCGGGTCCATGGGCAGCGTGGGATATGATTGAACGTTAAACGCCGAGGTTCCTTGGTCCCCTGAACCTTCAGTCAGATAGCGCTGGGGGTCTTTGTCAAACCTTTGCTTGCATCCATCGGTGTCAAAATAATAAGTCTTGCCCTGGTACTCGCTGGTTCGGCCAGCCCGCAGCGCCGTCTCCTTCACCACCGTCAGGCCACATGCCGGGTCTTTGGCCATCGCCGCGTCATTGGCCAGGGGGATTACCTCCCCGTGGTGCGCCGGACTGGCCGCCGGCTTGGCGGCCTTGGCCCGGGAGACAGGATCCTCGGAACCGGTGCGGCACATTCCCGCCACCGCCAACTGCATCCGGGTTTCGGAATCGATGAGGAAATTGCCGGAAGCCACAATGCGCTCGCCGGGCTTGAGTCCTGCGACGATTTCCACCCGGTCTCCCAAGCGCCACCCCGTTTTAACCCGGCGCGGTTCGAAATAACCGTTGCCCCGGTCGACGAATACTATGTGCCGGCGCCCTGAATCCAGGATAGCGTCCGCCGGGACGTTGACCGAAGGAGGCAGGTGGATGGCAAACTCCACGTTCACAAACATCCCGGGCCTCAGGGTAAATTGGGGGTTGTCCATCTCCAGGCGCACCGTCAAGGTCAGCGTCGCCGGATCGAACACGGGCAGGATTCGCTTACCGTGGCCAGGCGCTTCTCGTCCTGGCCGGGGAGCGTCACCTTCGCCTTTTCCCCTGGCCGGATATACTTCGCCTCACTTTCAACTAAATCTGCCAGGACCCAGACCCGGCTCAAATCCGCCAGCCGGTAGAGTTCCTCTCCGGCCGCAAATCTTTGCCCCGGGGTAATGTTCCGGGCCAGGATAAAACTGGTGACCGGGGGGGTGATGATGATTTCCTGGGTAAGTTGCCGGCTCCGGGCCAGGTCATCGAGTTGCGATCTGCCCATGCCCAGGTTCATCAGTACTCCTTCAGCCGAGAGTTTCTGAGCGATCAGGAGGTCTTGCTGGCCTGGGAATAATTTTTTCCCCTGGTCCAGCGCATCAAGCGCATAAAAGTACGTCTGCAACGTGGTGGGCAGTTCCCGGTTGTAAAACGTGGCCAGGGGATCGTCCTTTCTGACCAGGCTACCGGTGGTGTTGTCAAACATCTTCACGACCCAGCCCTCGATGAAGGCATTCAGCCGGTAGATGCGATTCTCATCCACGGCCACCTTGCCCGGGGTCCTCAGCGTACCGGTCCAGGGCGACTGTTTCACCGCAGCTACCCGCAGCCCCATAATCTGCTGTTTTTCCGGGGTGATCTTGAAGGCTCCGGAGGGCATGGTTGAGCCGGCAACCTGGCCGCCGCCATCGGCGTAGACCGGCTCCAGCTTCATGCCACAGGGAGCCAACCCCGGCTTGGGAGACGTGTGAGCCGGATTCATGGGATCCACATAGTACAAAATGGGGCGGCTCCCAGCTGCTTTTTGCGTGGCGGCTTGTCTCTTCCCGTACCAGGAACCCGACAGAAACAGGATCACCAATAAGATCAGCAGGCCCGGCACCGGCCAATATTTCTTCAGAACCTGGCGCATCTAATCCGGTCTTCCCTCTTATCCCCCGGAGTTACCGGCTGCCGGGAAATAATTCCCTGCGAACTATAAAGCTGCGGCGATGATAGAGCAGGGTTAGCCGCTTTAGTCCCCAAAATCCCCTTGGGGAGCCTGCCCCGGCCGTAAAATCCTTCGCTTGACCTGTACCATAGTACTCAATATAACCTAATTTAAGCTACTTTCCCTGCCTTTCGCCTTTTTTTTATCCACACCGGCAATTTGCTTACCGCCTTATCTCACCAGCCGGCAGCCAGCTTAGACCGGCCCTGTCAGGTGCTTGGAATCCCGGTTCCTGGTTTTCAGCCTGATCCGCTCCCGGGCCGGGTCGCTGTAAGGTACTTCGTCTGTTGACCATCCCTGAGAAATGCTTATTATTAATTAAAGTACCTATTTCGACATGGAACCGATTATCCGGGAGGAAAAACCGTGAAACTGAAAAGACTGTTGGCAGTGTTGGCCGCCGGGGTGCTGGCGACCGCCCTGGCTAGTTCCGGAGTTCTGGCCCAGGCGGCGCCTCAAGGCAATGGTGCGGGTGTCAAGCCTCGGGCCCAGGGTCTTCAGGTCACCCGACAGCTGAAGATAAAAAATATGAAAGTAATGGGTGGCTACTATGCCCGGGGGACCACAGAGGTGTATAAAATCGCCAACCAGATCCCCGAAGTCCTGGAGCCGTTGGTCAAAAGCGGTGAAACCGTCACCATCAAAGCCCACGCCAGTGGGGATCTTTTGACCATTGATACCATCAACGGGAAGAAATATCAGGAAAAAACTCAACCGGCAGCGAAGTAAATCCCTGGAAGCCGGGGAAGTATCCAAGGGACCTTCCCTGGTCAGGCATCCTTGCCTAACCCCGATCCTGATTGAAGATGGCCGGCCGGGCCTGGAAGGGTATACCCGCCAGGCTCGGCCTTTACCTTATTGAGATTCAGGAGGTTTGTCTGGAATGAGATCTGCCGCGTTCAAGTATTTCCCCCTGCTGATTTTCTGCCTGGCTTTATTAAGTTGCGGCAATCCCCGGGAAGAGGCCATCCGGGAACTGGGCCAGATGAACGTCAAATTCACTGAAGATGCTTTTGTCGCAGGGGCCCGGGACGGCAACCTTCTGGCAGTGAAGTTTTTTTTACAAGCGGGCATGAAACCCGATGTCATCAACAGGGCGGGTGAGACCCCCTTGCTGGCGGCGGTCCAGTCCGGACGCCAAAACGTGGTGGAGACGCTCCTGGCCCACGGCGCCGACCCCAACCTCGCGGATAAGCGGTTGGGGGACACGCCGCTGATCTGGGCCTCGGCCAAGGGTTTTACCGGCATTATGAAGCTGCTGCTGGCCAAAGGGGCCAAGGTCAATGCCAAGGGTGACAAGAACGGTATGACCGCCCTGATGTCCGCGGCGGTTAGGGGGAAAATCGAGGCCATTACGGTGCTCCTGGACCACGGGGCAGAGACCAACGTGGTAGACAACAACGGCCGGACCGCCCTCATGTGGGCCGCTCACTATGGCCACGCCGCGGTGATGAACCTGCTCCTGGACAAGGGCGCGGACCCCACCCTCAGGGAGAAGGGCCAGGATATGACCGCCCTACTCGTGGCCGCATTCCGCGGCAAAGCCGAGGCGGTAAAGGCCCTTTTGAACCGCGGGGTGGATATCCACACCGCGGACCGGAATGGCAAAACCGCCCTCATGTGGGCTGCTCAAAATGGCCGGAAAGATGTGGTCAAGGTGCTCCTGGAGCAGGGTGCGGATATTAATGCCAGGGACAAGCAGGGCAAGAACGCCCTGGATTTGGCCCGATATTACCGGCAGGAGCGCACCGTAGAGTTGCTCTTAAAGGCGGGAGCCGGTATGGGGGCGGGTCCAGGCAGCCCGGTAGAGGGCAAATCAGCTGAAAAGCCCCAAGCGGTTCCACCCTCCGGCCCAGGAAAAAGCCCGGAGCGCTAGTCACGACGACGGCATCGGCAACGAGGAAGGCCCACAGCTTGCTGTGGGCCTTCATTTTGTTTAGGCAGGACGTTGTGGAATCCCCCCTCGCTGCTTCTACGGTAAAAACCGCAGGACGGGACGCAGGAGCCGGATGGCCACCACCAGGGGTGCCCCCGGCTGCCGGGCCTGGGCATCAATTCCCCGGCACTCAGACGAAGTTGCAGACAAACGACAAATTTTCCGTAGGGGCAGACCTGGGTGCCCACCCTTGATTTATAGCGTTTGCCAGAAGTATTTTCCGATGGCGGCATCATGCTAATCCCCCCTTTAATGAATTGGGTAACAATAAGTAATTGCTCATAAATATCCCTTTGAAAAAGGGGGATTTAGGCAGCATTGTCCGGTTTGGTTTTTGCAAAGAAGAATGCTCGTTAAACGTTGGCCAACAATTCATAAATTTGCTAATGCACTTTTTGCCGAGAAGATTACTTCCCCCTCACCCTGACCCTCTCCCTCATTGAGGGAGAGGGGAAAGAGTGGAACGGGTTTAACCCCTTATGGTTACTAAACCCGGCGACATCAGCTACTCCCTCTCCACCCGCTTCGGGGGGAGAGGGGGGGCAGAACCACCACATGCAATTTCCTAACCGGCATTGCTGGGATTTAGGGGGATTTAAGAATCTCCAAGGGGAAAGAATTTATGGCAAAGGCTAGAGGGTACACGCGCACGAGCGCCTCTACAATGCTGCGTTTTATGATTGCGACCCGGTATCGGATCTCCGGCGCGGGACAGGCCGGGGAAAGTGACGCCGCGGCGCCATTTCCGGAGCCAGGGGGGAGAGGGGAGAATAAGGGATAAGGGACAAAAACTTTTGAGCCTCTTGCAAAATGGTTTTGCTGTCATCCTGAAAGAAGTGAAGGATCTTAACCTCCTGAAAACGCGAAATTCTTCGCTCCGCTCAGAATGACAATTGTGGTCAATGAGGAGTTTTGCAAGAGCCTCTTTTGGCAAACGCGATCAATTCCTAAAAAGAAAAAGGGCCGCCGGAAGGGCGGCCCTGAAGGGTTCAAGCAAGACGCTTGGTCATAGTTGGGGTGTCAGCCCAATTCCCCTGATTATCCTGGTTCTCCCGAAAGGATCAGGACCTCAAGGATGGCCGGGGTGGATCCCCCAAACTTGGCAAAAGTGTTGTTAGCGTTTAGGGTGGGGATATAAGGCCGCATCATCTCGTTGTCTTCGTGGTCGATGATGTGGCAATGCCAGACGTAGCCCGGGCCATAGGTGGGGTCAAAAGGAAACAGGTTCTGGCCAGGCTGGACTCCGTTTACGGCAACGTCCTGCGGCGCCCAGCGGGCGACAAGCCGGGTCACCTGACCGGGGTACATGATGACGACATCCTTCCAACCGTTTTCTTGCGGCAGCGGCGGCGTGGTTGTATCAGGGACGAGAAAGGAGCTGACGGACGGGTTGCCGCCGATGGCGCCGTCAACGTTCAGGTGATTGTAGTTCAAAGGCGGGCCATAACCGTCTATAGGCACACCTTGGGGAAAGTGGGCTTCGTATACGGGGGTGTATGCTATGTCGTTGTAGTCCTGCCGGTTCAACACCTGGAACTGAATCATGTGCAGGTGGATGGGGTGGGCATCGCCGGTCAGGTTGATAATTTCCCACTCTTCCGTTGAACCTATCTGTGGCAGTTCGGTCAACCAGTTGGCCCCAACTCTGGTAGAGCCTGGAATCGGGGACACGGTTCCTTCCCGCAAGCCGTCCCATTTGGTGTTGTTAACCAGCACCTCGAGAGGGCCGCCGTCGCCCTGGACCTCCCGGAGGACCAGTTGGCGCTTTTGGTTAATGGTCACGCCGGAAGCGATGGCGCCGGCGCCGTCAGTCAGCCGCACAATGGCCGGGGGCTGGTCTGTGCCGCCCCGCAGGGTGGCTCCGGGGGTGGCGGGATTGAAAGAAGTATCGGGCGGTGTAAATGGTTGGTCCACCACGAACTGCATGAGTTCCATCGTAGAAAGCGGGTCCGGGGGATCGCCGCCCGGGAAAGGCGCATTGGCGGTATTCAGGATGGTCAAGGTTTGGCCTTCGAACCCCGAGAAGTCGATGATCACATCGTAGCGCTCCCCCGGGGCAATGATGAGCCGGTTCGTCGAAAATTCGGCCGACGTTTCGACCGGGGCATCCAGGAGCCCGCCGTCGGTGCCGATGACATAAATGGACGGACCGGCGGAGGAGTCGGCTTTATTCACCAGGCGCATCTCATAGAAGCGGGCATTGGACCCGTTCAGCAGGCGGAGGCGGTAACGCCGGGGTTGCACTTCGAGATAAGGCCAGGACCTGCCGTTGACCACGATGACATCGCCGAAAAACTCCGGGTTCCAGAAGGGATGGACGCTGGGGTTCGTGGGCGGCCCGTTCAACCCGGCCGGGTAGCCGTCCGGAAAGAGCCACTGGCCGTTCGTGTCGAACTGCCGGTCCTGAAAAACGACCTCGACTTCCTGGGCCCCGGAGGGAAGGTTAAGCCCAGTGCCTGCCACCCCGGTGTCATACTGGTCCCGGATGAACCAGAAGGCGGCCACGCCGGCGTAGACATTGCTCCGGGTTTCCCCCAGCACGTGGTCGTGGAACCAAATGGTAGTGGCTTCCTGGGAGTTGGGGTAGTCAAAAACATTCTTGAAATAACCGGGGCCTCTGATGCCCCCGGCTGCTGGCGGGACAACGTTGATCCCCTCGCCTCCGGGGGTCCACCATTCGTCCGGGCCGCCGTCGGAGTCCGACCGCACCTCACCGCCATGTAAATGGGGCACTACCGGCTGGGGGCCGGAATAGGGGCTGAACCTATCCGGGCTATTGCCCAGCAGGCCCAGGGGATTGGCCCAGTGAATGGTTTGGTCCACGGTGATATATCGCTGCAGGATCGGAAATTCGGTGGCCGTCCCCAGGTTGTTGGTATAGGTCACCGCGGTTGGGGTTCCCCTTTGAGCTTCCACCGTAAAGCCGGGATAAAGCATAGGCGCCCCACCCACTTTATAGCCCCAAACGTAGGTGCCGAGCTGCGGGTTGAACGTAATGGCGGGACCGGGGCCGGTATAAGGGGTTATGCTGGACGGCAGCCCGGCATAAAAGGCGTCGGGCAACACCAATTGCTGAAACTCATTATACGAAATCGCCAAGCTAATGCCGGCCGCGACCCGGGCGCCGGCGAAATACGGCAGCGGGGTGACGTATTTGGCCACGGTAGTCCCATCCAGTGCCGTTTGGGTAATCTGGTAGCTCGCTTGTGCGGCAAAGGGCAGTCCCACTCCTACCAGCAGTAACGCTGCGAATCCAGCCAAAAGACCTTTCTTCGTGACCATACTTCACCCCCTTTTCGCCTATCCCATGTGAGTAGATATTCCGAATCCTGTCAAGACAGCCCCTGCACCTAATGGTTTCAATGGGGATATTTTGTCACATAGGTTAACAGGACAAGGAATAAAAATATATAGGTAAAATTACCTATTATGAGGAAAAAATTGATCGGTCAAAGTTTCCGGGTTTCTGGAAACAATGAATAGCTGGGCTCAAGCGGCTTTAAGGGGGTTTTCTCTTCAGGGGAGTAGGATTCGGGGGCTGGTCCCCCGCCGTAAACGTGAAAACCAGCCTTATGCTTACAGAAAATCCGGGATCTTAAGGCAGGGAAACCTAGGTTTGTTTCAGCAGGCTGTCTCAACCCAAACCACCGCTGGTCAAGCGGACCAAGTTTGAGGCGATGCAGCGTTTTGTCATGTAGGTACATCCGGAGGGTCAGTTCCGGCTTGGTGGAGCGCAGGCACGCCCCAAGGAATCGGCCCCCCGTCCACCTTTATTCCAGGCGGTAATCCAACGCTCAGGCATCTACGGCGCTTTTTTCTTTGCTTTCTCGTCCTGCTGCTGCTTGGCCTCATGTTTGCTGTATTTGTTCAATAATTTTTTTTGCCACTTCCAGGTGGCCAACAGATATTGACCTTGCTGGACGGGAGTCAGCATGGCCATAGCCACATCCCGCCTATCTTTAAAAGCTTTGACCAGTATGTCCTGGTCCGAAGCAATGGCGGAGATCAATCCTTTCAACTTCTCCGCATCAGGTTTCTGGCTGGACAGGAGTTTTTCCAATTTCTCCTCAGCGTTATCAATTCTCTCCAAAGCCTCCTGGCGAACCCGGTCATATTTTTCCTCTGCCTGCAGGAATATTCTGGCCTTATCGGGGCGGAGCTTTAAGGTCTTGACCAGATAAACCCCGAGGGTTGGAAGGTTACTTTGACCCTCTGCTTTGGCCGGAGCGAGGGACGGAGTCCCCAACAAAACGCAGAGCGCTACTCCCGCCACCATGAGTCTGAAATAGGTGTTGCCCAGCAAAGTTATCCTCCTAGAGGCAATAATTTGAGGGTGGCTCTCCTTCTGCTGCCCCCATGACCCCGCAACGCGCCCCGCCATCGGCCGACGACCCCACACTTACCCAACCCTTTGCGTCACTCCTGCCGGACTTTGGCACATTGTATCGTAAAACTGGCGGCGAGGTAGACCTGAAAGCCAATTGTTTCAAGCTATTATGCCGTCAATACGCCAGTATAGGCAATAGGTAAAAATACCTAATTGATCCGGGTGAACCAGGATTCTGCCACAATCTTAACCCAAAATGGGTTTTGGCGCCTTCCTGGCTCGACTTTGGTCTTCCTGCTTATGCCGGGCTGATGGCAGCCTCAGTCAACGCGGTCACTGCCGTATGGAGCAGGTTGAGAAAGGTGCAAGCCTCAATCCCGGTCGGCTTGCAGGCTGTACCGAGGCTCGGCGTCATCTCAGCCAGGGATCGTCCCGGAACTGAAAATGAAGGGGTCATGGGTAGGGAGGGCGCAGGTCCGGGGAGCATCCATGGGGAAACAGGAAATACAAAAACTTCCCCGGGCCTCCCCTCAGAAGCGTCAGGCCTGCCAGAGATGGGGATGAAAGTGAGGGGTAGCGGTGTCCAGGGTTATGAGGGCCCAGCCGCAGCCCCGGGGGCCCCGCCCGGGGCGCGGCGTGGCAGGCGTCCCCTGGACCGCCAGGGGACGGGGCCAGGCAGTGGCGGGCAGGGATACGTGATTTCCGGTCTGGAGTCTGTGGCCGGTGCCGGCATCCGCACCGGGGTTGAAGTCAAGGAGAGCCAAACGGTCCCCTGAAAATCCCCCTAAATCCCCCCTTGGCAAAGGGGGACCTCCAGCCCTTGCCCCTGCTTCACCCAAGAGCCCTGCACTCTTCCCCCCCTGTTCTAAAAGGGAGATTTTTCCATCGCTCCCCTGCTTCCTGATCCCGGCTCCGTGGACGTGCCCATGCAGGCACAGCACCTGGGAGAATGCGGCCAACTGGCGGACCACTGCCGGGGCGTCCCCGGTCCACTGCTGCCAGGGGTGAAAGAGCCGGGCCAGAGGGGCATGGGATAAGATGATCAGGGGCGTGGCCGGGGCCAGGCGGGCCAACTCCCGGGCCAGCCACTGGCGCTGGGCCGCCCCGATCTCAAAGACCGGCCCGCCCGCCCCGGGGCTAAGGGAGGTGTCTAAGCCGATGAGCTGAAAACCCCGAAAGGCCCGGGAGAACCAGGGCTCCCCCCAGCGCCGGACCCAGGCGGAATCGCCCCCCGGGCCGCGATCCCCTTCCCCCCGCACAGCCCAATAAGTCCCGGGCAGGTCCGCCAGGATTTCCCGGCCCAAATCGAGGGCGTCGGGCCGGCCCCGATGGGCCAGGTCACCGGCAAAGAGAACCAGGTCTGGCCGGGGCGAGAGCCCGCGTATCTCCGCCACCGCCCGGGCCAGGGCTATCGCCTCGGGGCGCCGGTCATTGCCGTCCTTGAGATGGGCGTCGGCCAAAAGCGCCAGGCGCAGTTCCGGGCCCGCCGCCCGGGCCGGCCATGGCCGGAACAGCCGCGCCCCGGCCCAACCCGCAACCAGACCCAGCCCCACCTGCCTGACAAATTCCCGCCGGTCCATGGCTATCATTTTAGCATAAGGGCGAAAAAAAGGTTATTCGTCAAGCAGCCGTTCTTGAACCTGTTGAACAACAAGTCTCCCTGTCATCCTGAACGGAGTGGAGGATCTCGTATTTTCTCGTAGTTATGAGATTCGCTTCCTCAGCATGACCAGGGAGGGGACTATCCCGGAGGTGCCTCACTGCTCTTATAGAGCCAATCTGGCTTTTGAAGGGGCGGACCTATAGCGTTTGCCAAAAGTATTTTCCGGTGGGGCATCATTCAAAATCCCCCCTAGCCCCAGTAGTGTCAGGCAAGCTTATTGCTGTGAGGTTGGTCTCAGATACCTTTCCCATGAGTCAGATATAATCATCCTACGGAATTTCCGAGATATTTCCCCTCTCCCCTCGCAGGGGAGAGGGGGTTTTTCCTGCTAACGCTCTCAGACTGTGCCGCCTCCGGTTAAAGTCTTGATGCACCATTTCTCGTTTTCATTCTGCCACCGCTCACGCAAAATCTCTGCCGGACACTACTTCCCTAACCCCCCTTGAGCAAAGGGGGAACTATGAGGAATTGCTGCCAAAGTCCCCCTTTGAAAAAGGGGGATTTAGGGGCAATGCTGTTCACTTAAGAACTAAGAGGAAGTCCGAATTCATCGCTTTTGTCATTCTGAGGGAGCCGGAGGCGACCGAAGAATCTCTCAATACGAGATGCTTCGCTTCACTCAGCATGACAAGCGGACAATGCAAGGTGTGGACACTAAAACCCTGCTTCTCACTTCTATGAGCCCAACCTGGGCCAAGGATCGAAACTCATGAAAAAGAGGAGACTCTTCGAGGGGTTCAGGATGACAACGCGGTTGCGAAAGAATTTTTGCAAGAGGTGTTTGCAGCCAGTCCGACGACCAGATCCGCCAGGCGCGGCCTCAGGAGAGGGAAGATTGGGCTAAAATGAAAAGAAGCCGGGGTTCAGACGCCTCCGCTGTACGAGGAGGCTCTTCTGAAAATCCCCGGCTTCTCGGAACCACGGAACCTTTTTCACTCCTCCCGCAGGGAGAGGCGCCGGGCTTGCGCCCGAAACGTTCCGTAGCCATTCTCTCTGCTTCGGCAGCGGAGCGGGCTGTTGCCTTTTCCGGCCAGCAGCTCCCGGCCAACCCATTTGCACGTCCGCGGGTCGATGGATGCCGTTTGCTCAGGGCCAAAGCAGGTGGCTGTGAAGTTCAGTCCGGTGGGCGACCCTGCCCACTTCCGGGTGCGGCCTGATGGCCTGCTCCCTGTAACCGTTTTTACCGGTGCTCAGACTGAACGTCCTAGCAATTTTCATATTAATCATCTTTTCCAAAAACGCAAGGATTCGGTGAGATTTTTTCTTAAAAAAAATGGGCCGGCAGCGATGGCCATAAGGGGCTTCCGGTAAGGGCCTGTTGCCTTTGGCTTTATCGGCTATATCCCCGGAATTTTTTTTTAACGTCCCCGGGTCTTTGATTTGCCGACCAGCCGGTCTTATATTGGGTGCATCGATTCGGGTAAGAAGCAACCGGAAAGTCGGCTGAACCCGGCAAGCCCGGGCCACGGCTGACTCCCTGTTCCCGCCCGAGATCCGAAGGAGGAGTTCCATGACGACTACACGCCAAATCCGCAAGGTCTTGAAAGCCAAACCGACACTGGAAGGGGCGGGGGTGCATCTGCACCGGGTCTTCGGCTTCAGCGAAGTGCCGCAGTTCGACCCGTTTCTGCTGCTGGACGATTTCCGTAATGACCGGCCGGAGCACTATCTCAAGGGGTTTCCCTGGCACCCGCACCGGGGCATCGAGACCATCACCTACGTGCTCAAAGGCGACGTGGAGCACGGCGACAGTATGGGCAATAAGGGCATTATCACTTCCGGCGACGTCCAATGGATGACCGCGGGCAGCGGGGTCATCCACCAGGAAATGCCCCAGGGAGACCCCCAGGGAGTGATGGACGGGTTTCAGTTGTGGGCTAATCTGCCCAAATCCCACAAAATGATGGCTCCCCGTTACCGGGACGTCAAGAGCCGGACCATCCCGGAAGTAATCCTGGACAACGGCGTCAAGGTCAAGATCATCTGCGGCCGGGTGCAAGGGGTGGACGGCCCGGTGACCGACATCGTCATTGACCCGGAATACCTCGACGTCACCGTGCCCCCCCAGGGGGAGTTTCTGCATCCCACCCGCCGGGGCCACACCGTGTTCGCCTACGTGATCGAAGGCCAGGGGTTCTTCTGCCAGGAGAAAAACCCCTTCTCCTACGAAGTGGAAGGAGTCAACTATTTCGACATGCACCGAGAACCGTTCGTGTCCAACCACATGCTCGTCCTCTTTGGCGACGGCGATCAGATCATGGTCACCACGGCCAGGGAAGCGGTCAGATTCCTCCTGGTGTCGGGCAAACCCATCGGGGAACCGGTGGCCTGGTACGGCCCCATTGTGATGAACACGGAAGACGAACTGCGGGTAGCCTTCGAGGAGTATGAAAACAACACCTTCATCAAGGCCAAAAAATAAGGGCGGACCCGCGGGCCCGCCCCGACAAAAACATCAAGTCTTCAGGGGAATTTGGGGTGATCCGGCCTTGACTGAGACCGGACGGCGGTAGGGGCGGGTTTAAAACCCGCCTCTGCCGCGTTGCCGGCAATGGGGGTTACAGCATCCCCTTGGTGGACGGCACCCCTTCGGCCCGGGGTTCCGGCTGGGTGGCGGTGTCCAGGGCCCGGCCCGCGGCCTTGAAGACCGCCTCCAGGATGTGGTGGGTATTTTCGCCGTAGGGCACGCTGATGTGGAGCGTCATGCCGCCGTGGATGCTCACGGCCCGCCAGAACTCCTTGAGCAGTTGGGGGTCCAGGCCCGCGCCCCCGGGGGGCAGGTCCACCTCCAGGTGGAGGAAGGGACGGTTGCTCAGGTCTACCGTCACCTCGGCCAGGGCTTCGTCCATGGGCACCCGGGCCGAGCCGAAGCGGCGCACCCCGGGCCGCTGGGCCTGCGCTTCCTTAAAGGCGTGCCCCAGGCAGATGCCGATGTCTTCCACGGTGTGGTGCTGATCCACCTGCAGGTCGCCGACGGCCTTGACGTTCAAATCGAAATAGCCGTGGGCCGCAAACAGGTGCAGCATGTGGTCGAGAAACGGGATGCCGGTGTCGATGGCGACGCGGCCGCGGCCGTCCAACTCCAGTTCCAGATTGACTTCCGTTTCCCGGGTCTGCCGGTGGATTTTACTCAAGGGCATGGCTGGCGGTCTCCTTGGGGTTTACAGCCTTCCTGACGTGCGGTCCGAAAGCCTGGTGGGCGGGGCCCGATCTGACGACACATCAAGCCCGGGCCCGTAATCTGCACCGGCCTCGTTTCATCCATCTTGACGCTACTTCTGCGCCGGTCCCCCAGGCTTCGGTTCCCAACGGGACGAGGCCTCATTATAAACCATGGGCTGGCCATTGATCTCACAGGTCCACTGATTACCGACCTTGCACACTTTTCTCGCGGTCGCCGGCGCCAACGGGGACAACTCGTCCGGGGTGCCCACGGTGCTGCGCATGTAGGGGGTCTGGGGTGGTTGCACGATCTCCGAGGCGGCAAATCCCGTCCCCAACAGGATCAACAGCGCCCCGATCCCGGCCATCCAGGCAAGATGAATCTTGACATGCATCTTATTAACCTCCCGCTGCGAAGAAGTAAGAAACTAGGGTGAGCAACGCCGACGCTGGATCACGGCCAATCGGGTCCGGGCCCTGGAGCGCGGCGTCTTAGCCGCTCTTGCCTCAGGTCACGGCTATTTTGGCTGCCAACAAGAGGCGGCGTCATTATAAACCATCGTCCGGCCATTCTTTTCACAGGTCCACTGGTTGCCCACCTTTTTCACGTTGGTGGCGCCCACGGGCGCCTCAGGGGACAGCTCGTTCGGCGTTCCGGCAGTGCGCACCTTCGTGGCTTCGACATCCGGGTTCTTGTAGCTTGAAGACGAGGCACAGCCGCTTGCCAAGAAGATCACCAGCAACGCGGTCACCATCATTCCCGCCAGATAAGCCTTAGCTCTCATCGCTCAAACCTCCTGTCCTGGAGAAGTCTTTAAATTTCATCGGGATAGCCCGCCTGCTCTTCGGTTATCATAAATCTTTTCCCAAACATTGACAATTGATTATGATACTATACCAAACAAGATTTTTACGGGCTCCGGTTCCGGCTGGTCAGGCGGCCCACGCCAATTCCCTGTAGCCCCCAAAGCTCCGCCAACCGGAAGAGAGCCCCAATTCAGCGCTTAGGGAGTACGCACCTGACGTGATCGACGCAGACAACCTCAAAACCAGCCGGCGGCCGGCATCCTTCAAAGGTACCGGCGTCCTGCTGCTCCTGTGGGCGGGGGTTATCGCCTGGGGCGTCCTGCCCATTCCTCAGGCCGTGGCCGCACCCCACGCCGAACTCCGGGAGACCTCCTTTGATTTCGGGAAAGTCTACGAAGACCGGGTCCTGACCCACACCTTCGTGATCAAAAACACCGGAACGTCGCCCCTCACCATCGAGGACGTGGACCCGGATTGCGCCTGCACCGCGGCCAACTACGAAAAAAGCATCCCCCCCGGCGGTCAGGGGGACATCATCCTGACTATCAAACCCTTTTCGGTGATCCACCAATTCAAAAAGGAAGCCAAGGTCAGGCTCGATGACCCGGACCGGCCCTCCCTGGTCCTGACCATGACGGGAATGGCCCAACCCTTCATCGAGATCCAGCCCAGCCATATCGTGCGGCTGCGCGGCGCCCCCGGCGACGATCTCCGGGGCCAGGTGCGCTTCACCTCCCATCTGCCGACGCCCTTTAAGATTACCCAATTCCACACCAACATCCCGGATAAGATCGAGGTGACCCTTAAGCCGGAAGTGCCGGACAAGGTCTATGTCCTGGAGGTGCGCAACAAAGGGCAGCAGTCGGGGGCCTATGCCGGCCTGATCGAACTGTCCACCAACTGCAAGCAGCGGCCCCGCCTCATCGTCAGGGTCTTCGGGGAAATTTATTTGCCTTCGGCGGGCGGCCAGTAGAGCAGCATCTCATTGAGCAGGTGGACGGCAAAAGTCCGGGCTGCCTGGCGCAGCAGCAGTTCGGTTTCCTTGGGGGGCGGCGGGCCGGGATTGACCGGTGAGCTCAGGCTGATCCGGTCCTGGCAGGCAAACAGGGTGGCGCCCCCCCGGGTGATGGTCCCGGATACCACCAGATCGGCGTCAATCTTGCCGGTGAGGAACCGCAGGAACGCGCCCCGGACCGCCACATATTGCACCACGCCGCTGACGACGGTGTCTCCCTGGGGCAGGATCTTGAGGCCGTTGGCCTTCCAGGCCAGGGTCAACTCCTCCATGAACAAGCCCTGGAAGCTATCGGCGGCGACTCCCTGGGCCGTTGCAACCTCGAAGGGCGCCAGGACGTACGTTGCCTGGGCCGGGGTGAAGTCCGGGGCTCGATAATAAGCCGTGAGGTAGCGGCCGGGGGTGAGCGCCACCCCCGCCGGGGTGGCCGGCGCCAGCCGGGGCATGCAGCCCCAAAGGCCAACCAGACACAGGGCCAAAACCAGGCCTACGGAGGTGTGCTTTCTCATCCCCATGGTCATCTGCTTACCATAAACCATCGTCCTCTGCCAAACCATTTAACCGTGCCCCGGAAGAAAAGCCGGCTCATCCGGGTCGCATCGGCGGCCTCCCCGGCATTGAGGAAAGCGCCCCGGGGTTTGACAACCGGATGCAGATGTCCTACATTTTCCCTTCGGGCCGAGCCCGCTTTTTCCCGGAGCCCGGCGTCCCGTCCTGCTGAAAGAGAGGTGGCCAATCCGTGATTTTCGACTCCTTAGCCGTCGCCGGCGAGAACTTGCAGGCCATCCGGACGCATGGTAACCTTTCGTAAAATCGCCCAGTGGACCGGCAGTTTGCTGGCCCTCTTGTTGATCGGCAGCCTTGGCTTTGTCTGGCTCGAAGGCTGGGATTTCTTCGACGCCCTGTACATGACGGTGACCACCCTCACCACTGTCGGCTACGGCGAGACCCATCCCCTGGACCGGATCGGGCGCATCTACAACATGGTGCTGATCCTCGCCGGCATGGGGGTCATGTTCTACATCGTGGGCTCCCTGGCCCGGGTGGTGATCGAAGGGGAGCTCCAGGCGGTCTTGGGAAGGCACAAATTGATCAAGCATATCAAAAAGTTGAGAAATCATTACATCCTCTGCGGCTTCGGGCGCATCGGCGAAATTATCGCCCGGCAACTCAAAGCCCGGGGCCTGTCCCTGGTGGTGGTTGAGAGCGACCCGGCTTTGCTTGCCCGCATGGAGGCCTCGGGATACTATTTCATCAACGGCGACGCCACCCGGGAAGAGATCCTGCTGGAGGCTGGCATCGAACGGGCCAAGGGGCTGATTTCCGTGGTCTCGTCGGACGCCGCCAACGTCTACGCCGTGCTCACGGCCCGGAGCCTCAACCCCGCGCTCTTTATCGTGGCCCGGGGCGAAGAGCCGGGTTCGGAAAAAAAGCTGCTCCGGGCCGGGGCCGACAAGGTGGAATCCCCCTATGAGATGGGCGGGCAGAAAATGGCCCAGACCATCATGCGCCCCACGGTGGTGACCTTTATGGAACTGGCCATGAAAGAGGGCGTGGATTGGACCATGGAGGAGATCGCCGTGGGCCCCGCCTCTCCCCTCCAGGGGGTGCCCCTGTCGGACTCGGGCATCCGCCAGAACCTGAACCTCATCCTGGTGGCCATCAAACGGGCTGACGGCGAGATGCTCTTCAACCCCAGCCACGAGACCCCGATTCTGGCCGGGGACACCCTCATCGCCCTGGGCCTCCGCAAAAACCTGGACGCCCTGGAGAAGATGGTGCTGTAAAGTACAGTCAGCTGTCAGTTCCGTCGGGCGCGTCCCGGGCGCCATTTTTGGTGCGTAGAACGCACCCTACAGAAAATCTCTTTAAACAAATGAACCTTGAACTATGAACTTTTTTCACCGGAGGCTATCATGGTGCCAGTAAAAATCGGCCGGGGCGTCCACATAACCTTCCTGGGCCACTCGGCCTTTAAATTGACCGGCGCCGGGGTGAGCGTGCTCATCGACCCCTGGCTCAGCAACCCGTTGCTCAACACCCCGGTGGACCAGGTGGGGCCGGTGGACCTCATCCTGGTGACCCACGGCCACGGCGACCACGTGGGCGAAACCGTGGCCGTGGCCCAGAAAACCGGGGCCCCGGTGGTGGCCATCCACGAGCTTTCCGTCATCCTGGCCCGGCAGGGGGCGCCGGAAGTGATCGGCATGAACAAGGGCGGCACCCTGGCCATCGCCGGGTGCAAGGTCACCATGACCCACGCGGTGCACTCCTCCGCGGTGGAAGAAGGCGGCGAACTCGTCGCCGCCGGCGACCCCGCCGGCTTCATCATCGAGTTTGGCAACGGCTTCGTGGCCTACCACGCCGGCGACACCGCGGTCTTCAAGGACATGGAACTCATCCGGGAGCTCTACCATCCGGAGTTGGCCATGCTCCCCATCGGCAGCCATTACGTCATGAGCCCGGCCGAGGCGGCCCTGGCCTGCCGGATGCTCAAGCCCCGCTGGGTGATCCCCATGCACTACGGCACCTTCCCGGTGCTCACCGGCACCCCCGAGGAGTTGATTGAACGCCTGAAAGATGAACCGGAGATCACGGTCATTCCCCTGAAACCGGGGGAGAGCGTGGAGTAGGAGAAGCTATCAGCTTTTAGCGGTCAGCTTTCAGCTCAAAGATTAAAAGCGCGCATAGAGAATGCATTGTAAAAGGTAACCGCAAGCGTTAGCTGGCGCGGGCTGAAGCCTGCCGTTACATTTGGCACCGATGACGCGATTCCTTTCGTTTTGTGCAAGTGCGGGCACTGGCGCCAATTCCGCTGATTAATCGGTGCGTAGGACACAGCCTACGGCAGACTTTTCAATACAGCCATTCATGGGCCTTGGGACCACCCATAAAGCATGGAAAGGTTGGTGCTCCGTGCTCGCCAGGAGGTCCGCACAGGCTGGAAAGCCTGTGCCGCCGATGTAAAGAACTTTTCGCAGCAAAAGAGTAAGTAGGAATCTCAACTGCTTACTGCTAACCGCTCTATGCTCACTTAAAGGATTTTGCATGCGCCGTAAGAAGGCCTGGCAGGTATACCCGGAACAACCGGATCTGGTGGCCGCGGTCATGGCCCGCCATGGCGTGCCCCGGCTGGTGGCCCGCATCCTGTTGAACCGGGGCCTCGCCGCCGAGGGCGACATCCTGGCCTTTCTGGACCCCTCCCTGGAGCGCCTTAATCCTCCCTTCGAGCTGCCGGACCTGGAAGCCGCCGCGGCCCGTTTGGGCCGGGCCGTGCGCCAGGGGGAGCCGGTGGCCGTCTATGGCGACTACGACGCTGACGGCATCACCGCCACCGCGGTGCTGCACCAGTTTCTCCGGGAGCTGGGCCTCAATTGCATCCCCTTCATCCCCGAGCGCCTGACCCAGGGTTACGGCCTCAAGATCGAGGCCCTCAAAGAGCTGGCGGCCCAGGCCCGGATCGTGGTCACGGTGGACTGCGGCATCAGTGACCTAGCCGAGGCGGCCTGGGCCAAGGCCCAGGGGCTGGAGCTGATCATCACCGACCACCACGAGATTCCCCCGGAGCTGCCCGACGCCCTGGCCGTAGTCAACCCCAAGCGGGCCGGCCACGCCTATCCCTTCGATGATCTGGCCGGGGTGGGGGTGGCCTTGCTCCTGGCCCTGGGGGTCCGGGCCGACCTCCGGGCCGAAGGCTGGTTCGGGCGGCACCGGGAACCCAACCTCAGGTCCTACCTGGACCTGGTGGCCCTGGGCACTGCCGCCGACGTGGTGCCGTTGGTGGGGGAAAACCGCATCCTGGTGCGCCAGGGGCTCAAGGTCCTGGAGGAGAGCCGCCGCCCCGGGATCATCGCCTTGAAAGAAGTCACCCAACTGGACGGCAAGCCTATTTCCTACCAGAACGTGGTCTTCCAACTGGCGCCCCGGCTCAATGCCGCCGGCCGGATGGGCCAGGCCCGGTGCGCCCTGGAATTGCTGCTCAGCGACGACCTGGCCCAGGCCCGGGTGCAGGCCCGGTATCTCCACAATCTCAACCGGCAGCGCCAGGCCCTGGAAGAACAGGTGCTGAAACAGGCCCAGGCCATGATCCGCCGGGACCATCTGGCGGCGCGGTCGGTGCTGGTCCTGGCCGGGGAGGACTGGCACCCCGGGGTGATCGGCATCGTGGCGGCCCGCCTGGCGGACGAGTATCACCGGCCCGCGGCCCTGGTGAGCCTCAAAAACGGCCGGGGCCGGGGCTCAGCCCGGTCCATCGAAGGCTTCCACCTGTTCCAGGGGCTTACTGCCTGCCGCCAGGTGCTCCATAAATACGGGGGGCATGCGGCCGCGGCGGGTTTCGAGTTGGCCGCCGACCAGGTGGCGGCCCTCCGAGACCTCCTGGAGCAGGCCTTCCACGACCAGGTGGGCCTGGAGCCGCCCCGGCCCACCCTCAGGGTTGACGCCCAGGCGGAGCTGCTGGAACTGGACCGCACCTTTAACCGGCACCTGGAGACCTTGCGGCCCTTCGGCCCCGGCAACCCGGCCCCGGTGATCGTCTGCCTGGGGGTGCAATGCCTGGGGTCCCGGGTGATAAACCAGCGGCATTTGAAGGTGAAGCTGTCCCAGAACGGCGGCAACGTCCTGGAGGCCATCGCCTTTGATATGGGCGCCCATCACCCCCTGGACGGCACCCTGGACGTGGCCCTGGGCACCAGGATATCGAACTACCAGGGCCGGACTTCCCTGGACCTTCGCCTCCTGGATTGGGGCAAGCCCTGAAATAAGGTGCGGCCCCCCATCCTCGCCCCCCGCCTTGACCGAGAGCACTGCATTCGGCGACGTTTACCGCGGGTGCCCAGAGTTTCTCCGTGATCGTACCTTCCCCAAGATCCTAAACTTCCCCGTCTCGCTTTGCCAAAATTTCCCATCTTTCGAGAATATTCCCAATTCAACCCAGGGTTGCAAGGGTTCCGATAGACGAACGATATGGGAAAATTTGTGGAAGGTCGTATAATGACAAGATACTCGCCGTCAATTCAATCTGGTTTCTGGCTGATTAATGAGGCACGTGTCATCTCTCCCAAAATGCCGGGAGCAGGGGGGAACCCCCGCACCCCCTGAAAAAGAATTATCCAATCACTCAAATAATCCAATCAGCCAACATCATTTGCCGCCTCGCACACACCACACATAGTATTGGGCTAAATCGTCGTTGTATTCCACCCAACCGTGATTGAAAGACACGTACCAGGCATAGCCGCCGGCTGTGTAGAACGCATCGGTAGTCGACGTCCAGTAGGAGGACGAGACCACATTTATAAACGGGTGGCCCGCCGGCAAAGCGGGAAAAGAACTGCCATAATCGACTAAGCTCAGGAGTTCCCGGACGTTGGGCAGGCGCCAGTCACCCGCCTTGGAGCCATCCGTGAGGCCAGCATAGCCCGACGCCAGACCGTTGGCGGTGGTCAGGGCATCGGACCATATTTCCTGGCCGAAAGCATTGGCATCTTTCATCCAGATCAGCTTGGTCAGGTTATCGGTGACGGTGCCGTTGCCATTGTCGGTAAAGCGCGGGAGTGGGCCAGGCCACGCCCTTCTGCAAGGCCCCATCATCTCTTGTGCCACGAGAGGTGGTCTGACCGGTCTTGGGAACGGAGGCAGATTTCCCACCGCCCCCTATTACATAAAACCCATCCTGAGCACAGGCCGCACTCCCTCCGACCAACGCCAAAACCAACGACAGGCAAATCAACAGGACTCTTTTCATGACCGGGCTCCTCGCTTTAGGAATGGTTTGAGAAGAAGTGCTTTTGTCCATATATTTCGGGATGCTATTGTCTTTTACGTTCGTTCCTGTTGTTGTCTCGATGTTTGGCATCAGTTGATTCTCCTTCAATACCAACGATATTACTCCCCGTTTGAGTCTTGGTTGGGTTCACATTCGGATAAGGAACCGGGACTGGTGACGGTGGGGCCGGCGTCGCCTGGTAAGATTCAGGAGGGCTTGTACTTTCTTTGCTTTGATGTTTTCGCGCCAGCGCCGGGACCGCCAGAAAAGCGGCCAGTAAAACTACCAAGCCAAAATTCAATATTAATTTCATCTATTAAGCCTCCTATTATTAATCTGGTTTTGTAGATAATGATTCCAACATCCCCTTGCAATAGGCGAAAGTGCCTATTCTGGTTGAAATAGGCCCAAGCCGTCCTAACTTAATTAGTATATTCGGAACAGCAAAGGGGAATCTATTGCCAGGCTAATCATTTTTATCCTTTTTCTGTTCACCATATAATCACGACTATGAACTATTCTCTCACCTGCTCAGGGTCCTCAAAATATTTACCACGGTCAAACTCGTTGGTATCTGCAACATTGGCCAGAGTCCTGACTATACAGCACACTCTAACGTCTTGATTCCCTCCCTAAAGTGCTTACGTTTTTAAAAATAGCTATTATTGAAATCCTCAGGAGGATTGGTGGTATGAATAAAAAAATCTGGTTGTTAGCTTTGGTGGGGGCGGTGCTGTGGGGCCAGGCGGCCTGGGCGCAGGATTTTTACGTCATCGCCGGGGGCGGGGCGGTGGGCACCAAGATCAGCAGCGTGCCGTATACCATCTCCAATCCCGGTTTCTATTATCTGAGCGGCAACCTTACCGCTGCCTCCGGCAACGGCATCACCGTCAATGCGGATAACGTCACCATCGACCTCATGGGTTTTAGCCTCAGCGGTAATTCCGGCGATAGTTATGGAATTTATATGAGTGGGCGGAAAAATGTGGAGATCCGTAATGGCACCCTGACCGGCTGGACAACTGGCATAGCTGAAATCAGTGCAAGCTCATCCGGTCACCGGATCATCAACATCCGGACGGATGGTTGTCAACAAGGCATTTATCTGTCTGGTGACGGCGTGGTCAAGGGGTGCACGGCTACGGGCCCTGCCAATAATTTGGGGTTGCAGGGTATTTTGATAAATGGCACTGGTATGGTCAGCGGCTGTACGGCAACGAATTTCCCCAGTAGTTCTGCTATAGCTCTTGGAAGTGGCGTCTGCCACGACAATGTGGCAATAAATGGTTATATAGGCATTTTTATCGGCAAATCTGGCAGCGTCATTGGCAACACCGTCACCACCAACAGCCTCCAGACGGGGATTTATCTCGCCGGGTCCCCAAGCGATTACGTCATGCTGGATCAGAACACTGTAGCCGGTACCGGCCTTGCCATTCTTACTCCTCAAAGCGCTGCAAATGTTAGAGGGACGAATGCGGGCTTCTGATTTTCCAGCCGGGCGCTAGCCGTGGGGTAAGTCTTATGCGCCCGGAGAAGCTTGAGGACGCATAAGACGCGCCTCACCAGGCATCCCAGATACCAGAAGCTAACTGCTATTATCCGGCTATTATCACAGAGCCAAAAACTTTTTCATATCCGGAAGATATATGCCCTTTGTCAAAGGCCAGGGGGCTGGCCTATAGCTCCACTCTCGCTTACCGGGCTTCGCCGCCCTGGATTTCCCCCAGCAGGCGCTTTGCCTCCCGGCGGTCCTCCTCCAGATCCTGGGGTTTCACTGCGCCCCGGGTGGATTTGAGCACCTGCTGCAGCTCCCGGACCGCGGCCGAGTCGTCCTTAAGGCGCAACAGGGTTTGGGCCAAGTAGAGGTGGTTGGTGCTGGTGGCCGGGGACAGCCGCACCGCCGCCTGGAGGTGCTGACGGGATTTTTCCAGGTCGCCCACGGACAGGGGCCAGCCGGGAGCCTCATAATAGATGCGTCCCAGCACCCGGTGGGCCCCGGCCTGGTCGTAGGCTGCACCCAGGGCAATGGCGCGCTTGAGTTCATCCAGGATGCGGGGCAGAAGCCGGTGTCCCATGAGCTTGCCGCCCACGTCGGCCTGGCCGCACAGGTTCATGGCCAGCCAGTAGTGGCCCTCGACGCGGCCGGGGGCTTCCCGCATCAGGGTCTCGGCGTAAGACTGCCCCTGCTGGTAGTACCCCATGCTTTGCTGGCTGGGGGCCATTTGGCCCAGCACGAAACAGGTCTGGCCCAGGTGCGCCAGGAGCGATACCCGGTCCCCGCCCGCCGTCGCCAGGGCCCCCTGGTACAGGCTCAGGGCCCGGGCGGCCTGGCTCATATCCAGGCTAGGGCCGGCCAGGAGGGCGTCGGCCTCGGCCTGGGGGCTTGCCCCCGCCCCCATCCCGGGCGTGACGCTCAGGAGGACGAGGGCGATGCATCCCAGGATCTTCAAACCGCAGGTAAGTTTCACCAGTGCCAACTCCTTATTTTAAGCTCATTCTTTGCAACAATCTTCGCTGTCTGCCTCAGAACCTCACTCAAGAGTTCAGCCTCGCCTCACGCAGTATTCAATTTGGCGAGACAATAATTTCCTGGCGCATTTTTTTATATTCTTCCTCGGTTATCAGGCCTTTTTCTCGGCGCTTATTTAATTGGTCTATCTTTTCCAGCGCGTCCAGACGTTTCTCCGTCTCCACGCCCGTCGATGGACGCAGGCGCACATTCACGTTTTCCGGCTCTAAGCGCCGTTGGGCGCCGGTAGCCGCGTCAATACCGTAGCCAATCGCCCCGCCGGCGAGAAAGTCACCCAGCACTGCCGCGCTCATGGCTCCTTTAATGTCAATTTTCTCGTTTTTATATCCCTTCCGGGAAATCTCCACGGTGTGGTCATCTTTCCGTTTCATCGTGATGGTGGCCGGAGACTTGTAATGCTCTCGCCCATCGACGAGCAGGTCGGCCTCGGCAGGGTCGGTCGTGACGCTGATGTCTTGGGTGGTTCCGTGCATGATGGTGGCGCAGCCGTTTAAGGCGATGAACAGGAATAGGATCAACAGCGCCCGGGGAAGTTTCATAGCCGACACCTCGATGGTCGATGTATGGGGACGGACTGGCTTCTTTATCGTCACCCGCCACAATTATCTCTATTTTTTAAAGATAATTCCACCCTAAACGCTTGGCAACCCCGGCCGGCGGGTTTGCCGGCAGAAGCGAGAATTGGGCTTGACCCTGCCCGGCCGCAAGTTTCCGCATTTTCCTGATAAGACCTTGCCCGGCCGCTGTTTCTGTGATAGAGGATTGGAAAAGCCACGCGCCGGGAGAGGAGGAAAAATGGCAGGGCTCAACAAGGTTATTCTGGTGGGGAATCTGGGGGCCGATCCGGAGTTGCGCTATACCGCCAGCGGCACTGCGGTAGCGAAATTCTCCCTGGCCACCAGCCGGAGATTCACCGGTAAGGATGGACAGAAGCAGGAAAAGACCGAGTGGCACCGCATCGTGGCCTGGGCCAAACTGGCGGAGATTTGCGGCCAATACCTCTCCAAGGGCAAGCAGGTGATCATCGAGGGCCGGATTGAATACGGGTCCTACGAAAAGGACGGCGTCAAGCACTACACCACCGACATCGTCGCCGAAAATATGCAGATGCTGGGCACCCCCGGCGGCCGCGGCCAGGACCGGGAGCCGGAACCGCCCTTTGGACAACCCCAAGGGGGTACGCCGGACGATGATATCCCCTTTTAGGGAGCCGCTATCACTGCGTCTCCCCCTGAACCCGTGCGGCCAGAGGAGATAACCCGGTTTTGTCAAACAAGCGAGGCCAATTGCGGGAGAAGATCGTCCCGCTGCTCCAGACGGGGGATTTCCCCGGCCTGACGGAACTGGCCGGACAGGCATCAGGGGTGGCTGCCATCCTGATGCAATACCTCTACGACCCGGGCGCTCTCCTGTATTGGCGGGCCCTGGAGGGCCTGGGCCTGGTGGCCGGCTCCCACCCGGAACAGGTGCATAAACTCATTAACCGGCTCCTCTACCTGCTCAACGAGGATTCGGGCAGCAACGGTTGGGGCGCGGCCGCGGCCCTGGGAGAGATCGGACGGCACCAGATCGCCCTGGTCAAAGAAATCATCCCCATGTTCGTCGGCATCCTGGAGGAACCCTTCTCCCGGGAACCCATGCTCTGGGGCGTGGGCCGGTTGGCGGAAGTGCACGGGGAACTTCTCGATGAAGTCTTGCCCGTGATTGTGCCTTTTCTCACAAGCCCCGATCCCCAGGTCCGGGCCCTGGCCGCCTGGGGGCTGGGCAAAGCCCGGTACCGGCCGGCCGCCGGCGCCATCCAGGCTTTAACCGAAGACCAGCACCCGGTGGAACTTTACGACCGCGGGCAGCTGCTTGAGACCACCGTGGGGCAGATCGCGGCCGCGGCCCTGGCGGGCCTGACCTGAGCCCGGAACGACGCGAGGCTCAAACTTTTCTGTGCATGCGCACCGGATTAATCTCGAATAAGAAAGGAAGGTTCAGATGTTGTTACTCATTGTAGTGTTTGCCGTTGGCGTCTACGTGGGCTATAAATACCCCCAGCAAGTGGAACAGGCTATCCAGGCCGTCAAAACCGCCGTTAATGATTTGAAAGACAAGTTTTCCAAGAAGTCGTCCTAAAGGCGACCCCCGGTCTGCTTGGCGGGGAAAAAGGCTTACCGGACCCGGTTGCCTTTGCCGTTGAGGTGACTTCACCAGGGGTGAGCCGCGGGCCGGAACAGGCGCGAGACCGGCGTTGGCCTTTCCCGGTTCAGGCCTGGAGCGCGATGATGGCGCCCTGGCGCCCGGTCACCCGGTCCCGGCGGTAGGAATAGAACTCTTGGACACCGCAGCGGGTGCAGAGGCCGGCCAGGTCGAGGCGCTCCGGCCGTAGTCCCGCCGCGACCATTTGGTCCCGGCTGAGCCGCCAAAGGTCGAAGTAGGTGGGCCGCGCCTGGTAGCTCCACAGGTCCGGAGGAAATTCCCGGCGAAAGTGCTTAAACTCGGCGCAGCAGGGGCCCAGGCTGGGGCCCACTGCGGCATAGAGGTCGTCCGGCCGCGTCCCGAACCTGGACTGGAGCAGGCGCACTGTCTCCCCCAGGAGGTTGTGGACCTGGCCCCGCCAGCCGCAGTGCACGTTGGCCGCCACCCGGTTGACCGGATCATAGAACATCACCGCCTGGCAATCCGCCTGTTTGATCAGCAGGCCCAGGCCGGGGACGGTGGTGACCAGGATGTCCACCTCGGGGATGTCCTCCTCCCGGACTTGGTCCGGAGAAGTGATCACCGCGGCCGCGCCGCCGTGAACCTGGACGGCGCCGGCCAGCTTCGTCAGCCCCAGGGCCTGCCGCATCCGGCCCAGGTTTTCCACCACCGCCTCCCGCCGGTCCCCCACCGCCAGACTGACATTGAGACTGGCATACGCCCCGGAGCTCACGCCTCCCTGCCGGGTGAAAAACCCGTGTACCACCCCCGTTAGGCCGGCGAACAAGGGGCTGCGATAATACCTGGGTCCATCGGTTGCCTGCCATGCCGCCATACGACTACTCCTCTGAGTTACTGTACCATAGGCGTTCTGCCTGGGAAACGGCCAGCTCCTCATGCGGCCCGGCTATGACCGGTTATAAGCGCCGTTTATTTCGGATGCTTTGATTCTGTTGACTCTGGGCTTATTGAACATACTATTAGGTTATGGGTGAAATTGGCCCAGGAATGATTCCGACGGGAGGTAATCACGCGTGGCGGCAAAGAGCCTGTTGATCGTACAGCACCTGGATTGGGAAGGTCCGGGCCAGCACCTGTTGGCGGCCTTGTTGGAGGGGGGGGTAGCCTATGAGGTGGTGGAGGCCTGGCAGGAGCCCCTCCCCGCCTTAGACCGGTTTGACGGCATGATTGTCTTGGGAGGGTCGCCCAATGTGGATGAAGAGGAGCAGTTCCCCTACCTCATCCCGCTCAAGGCCCGCATCCGGGAAGGCCTGGCGGCGAGGAAAGCCTATCTGGGATTTTGCCTGGGGCACCAGTTGCTGGCTCACGTGCTGGGCTGCCGGGTCGGCCCTCTCCCCCAAAAGTCCGTGGGGTTCATTACCGGGGAACTGACCCCAGCCGGTGTGGCCCACCCGGTTTTTCAAGGGTTGCCACCTAAACTCAACCTGTTCAAGTGGCACGGCCAGGGAGTCCTGCCGCCCCTGCCGGCCGAGATCAGCCTCCTGGCCAGGTCGGCGGCAGCGCCGGTGGAGGCCCTGGGGTTGGCGGACAACCCAAGGGTGTTAGGCCTGCAGTTCGATAACCATGCCGCGGCCCTGGATGTGGCCACCTGGCTCAAACACGACGGCGAGTGGGCCCTGACGGGGTCGGGGGCCGACCCCGCGGCCATGGTCGCCACCGCGGTCGCCCAGGAGGCCGCCATGGGCCGGGAGTTTCGCCGGTTCATGGAAAATTTCTTCCGGCTGGTCTGAGGCGCCTGGTTTTTCCGGGGAAAGCCGTTAATAGACGAACCATGGGGAGCGATCAGTTCATGATGGCTGCCGATAACAACTTCGGGGCTTGAACACCTGGCATGAAAATTGAAGTTATGCTTAATAAACCTCGGAGGGCGGGTGATGAAACGGAACAAGCGCACCGAAACCATGGGGCACCAGGACTTGACTCCCCTGACGGAGTATATCCTGGGCCAACTGGGTGAGGAAGGGGCTGAAATTCGTGAGCGATTGAAGAACCTCTACCGCCGCCGGTCTCATAAAACCCCCCCGGTTTTTCGGGAACCGCGGGATAAGACCACCTGAACCCCGGAACCGGGCGGAACCCCCGGAGCCTTTTAGCCTTTGGCAAAAAGCGCCTTGAGGCTGACCGGCCTGCGACTCACGCCAAAATTCCCGGTAGCCCGGGCTGAAGCTGCTGCGGCCTGCACCGGGTAATTTTGCCCGGGGCGCCCTCCGGCCGCAACAACCTGCCGGGGTCCGCTGGACGTGAAAGTCAGGGTGCCAGCATGGGTGTTGGGCTGCACAAGTCTAGGCTTCGACGCCGGTCGGGTGGCCCCCCGGGATTCTCTCACCCCGGGACGCGGCGGGATAATCTCGACCCGGCTGAACCTGAGCTTCAGGACAGCGGTGGCAGCCGGGTCCGGGGCCGCAGGGTTGATCCGCCCCCGCCTGTGGCCGGGCCGGCTGGAGCGGCCTCCGCCTTCTTACTATCTTGGCATGAGACCCCGGAGGGTGATTTCCGGGGAAAAACCGCCAATTCTCTCCCGGGCGCATACCTTTGCTTGACGGTTTGGGCGGCGGTGATTATAGTGGGGTTAGCGCGAATTGGGGCGGGAGAAACTCATGGCTTGGGCACACCTGATAGTAGTACTGGGGATGTTGACGGCGGGCTGCGGCGAGCAGATCATGTATCAGCGCTTCGACAAAAGCATGTGGTCCAACTATTCCCACATGAATGAATTGAAGATCGGCATGAGCAAGGCGGAAGTGCTGGGAATCATGGGATCCCCGGGGACCACGGAATCCGGCGATTACCGCGGCGGCCGCTACACCATCTTTTTCTACCTGACCCACAGCATGGACTTTGACGAGAGCAACACCGTCCGCAACGGCTACACCCCTCTGGTATTCAAAGGTGACCGCCTGATCGGCATCGGCAAACGGGATTACCGCCAGGCAGTGGACCGCCCGGAAGCAGTAGGGGTACCCGCCGGGAGCCTGCCCTGGAGTCGAACCCAATGACCCGGGGGTGAATACCCCGCAATCAAGACTCACTCTGATTTAGGCCCTCACACCAAGTTGCCGTCAAACAGGTAGATATCCGAATTGTAGGGGCGGTTCGCGAACCGCCCCTACTGTTGCGACCATAAAATCAGAATTGCCTCTATGACGGCGACTTGGTATCAGAACACCCCAACCTAAGCCGGTCCCCGGTTCGCCCCGGATGGAATCGGTCCCTGTCCTTCTGACGCTGGCCCCAAGGCGGCCGCCCTTGGTGGCGGCCAGGAACTTTTCGACCAAGCTGCCGGTGAAGTGTTGACGCTCATTCGTCCTTTTGTCCAGTTTTCCAGGGCGAAGTCGGCCCGCGCCTTTAGGCATGGTGCGGGGCGCTTTTTCGAATCTGGACAATTGACGGGATTTTGTCCAGTTTTCATTTTTTCGGCGCTCCCATGTCAATCGCTGCGCAGCTGCGCTCAGTATATTCGATTGCCAAATCAGCCTGATCCATTTGTTGCAATGAAGAAAAATCGGCTGCGCCCTTCATAAATTCCAGTAGTCGCTCTTTTGGCGTGTCTTTATAGGCATCCAAAAAGAATTCAAACATTTCATAGAGGCTCTTAGCCGTCTTCGACACGTGTTTAATTCTGCCAAAAAAAGCCTCCGGGTGGCTTCAATAATCATTGAGTTCGTCGTCGGACATTGGTCTTGTAAGAATATGGCCGTTCGAAGTTCCAAAGTAAGCAGTTTTTGAATTTTCATCGACCGATGCAGTGGTGATCGTTGCAACCGCTCCCTTTCCGTCAATTCCTTCGAAAAAATATGTTTCTCCTATAATTATTCGCTCATAAGGCTTACCTTTCAATCTTGACGGTAAGCTTCCGTCGAACGCTGGAGGGAGTTGAGGATACTTCGCAAACGCATGCATTATGTCGTGGCCATCAATATGTTTTTGCTTTCGGCGATATATTTCCGATAAGCGATAATATCCAGGTCTACTAAAATCAGGTATACCCAGCCCATGTGCTAACACAGCAAGTTTTGGCTGCTCGCTTTGAAGCTCAAGATGAAAAGGCATATTGGTTACAAAAACATATGCTTTTTGGTCTGGTTCAAGACCTTTCTCATACCTATCCAGCTTTTTAATTACAGTCTCTGCCCATGCTGGTTTTTCGCCATCATAAGAAGCGGTATTGAGATCAATAAAAATTATCCGTTCATTGGCCGCAGGTTTTTTAAAAGCCTTATTTAAATGTTTTATCAATTCTGATGTTGGGTCTGGTTTTTTCGTACCGTCATTTTCTGTTTTTCCCAATAAACCAACTACCCCCCTCATCTTTGCCTCAACCCAGTACCTCTTTCCCGTTTTTTTTGAGACGGCTGCAAACTCGCAATGTTTTGTTGTCTTGTCTTCCTCATCTTCCAAAACCAGATCAAAGCCAGCCCTAATTAGTGAATTTGCTACGATTAATTCATAATAGGCACCTTGAAAATTTGCCCGATCTTTTAATCTCTTTATCAGGCGGGCTTGCAATTCAACGTTATGGTCTAAAAGATAAAGGCTATAAGCCAAACCAAGATAACAATATACGACGCCTATCATTGGTGCGTTGTATACTTCCCCTAAAGGCTGAAAATAGCGTCTCTGATAATGACAGCATTTATCATACCACTGCATTATGGGGTGCCGATCCTGAAGCGGCTTTGCGATTTCAGCATTTCCCCATTCAGGGGTTAATTGAATTTTCATATACTCTGACAAAAAGTCAGGAAATGTTTTCCATTTTGGCGAGTAGTATATTGTTTTCCCTACTGCAACCATCTGCTGATCTTTGATCTTTGCTGCAATAATGGGCCGTCCTAATCCTTGCTGCTGCTGACGAATTAATTCATCAGCCTTATGACGCTCTAATGCTAATTTTGGCGAAATCGAAATAGACGAGACTTTTTTTGATGGATTTCCACAGCACCTTTTATATTTTTTCCCACTGCCGCAAGGACACGGCTGGTTAAGACCAATTTTCACATTACACCCATAAATTATTCAATATTGATCTAAGGACAAATTAGCACGAATTGTCCAGTTATACCAAAGTAATATATTAGCTGGGGCGCGGCAGATATGCTGCCCATTTTCTGCGCCACTCTTTGAGCAAGCCCGCGGCCTTATAAACCCTGTTATCCGCCCACATTTCGGCGGTCATGCGGTTTATCGGTCGTATAGGCTTCGAGATCGGCGGCGGGGCGTGGTGCCTGTGGCTCGGCATGATCCGGCGCGGCTTCCTGGTCACGCCTTATGGGCTTTACACCTTTTATACCCGTGCGCTCATAGACGTAATTTTTTTTGGGCGGACCTATCTGTCCGCCCTGAAAAGGGGGCACACGCAGGGCCCCCCTACAAGCCGGGAATTTTTTCTAGGGTGGCCGGGCGATGGCGGAGGAGGCGGCAGTCGTCCTCTCCCCTCCCGGCGTGATCACGGCTCATACCAACGATCATTTCCTTGCGGACACAACGAAAGAGGAAAAATGGCTGGTGTTGGTGGGGCGGCCGTCCCCGGCCGCCATATCGGTTGGCGGGCGGGGACGCCCGCCCCACTGCACGGAGGCCCGCCCCACCGAGATATTTTCCTATAAATCGGCGCTCAAGAAGGCAAATTCGCGTCGTAGGGTGCGTCTCATACGAAGTTGCAGTCAAAAAACATTGACTATCCATGTCATTCTGAACGGAGCGTAGCGCATTGAAGAATCTCGGCGGCTTAAAAAGCGAGATTCTTCGCTGCGCTCAGAATGACAATAATAGTCTTTTGATTGCTTTTTGGTATTACGCACCAACTATGGCGCCTGAGAAGCGCTACGGATTGCTGTGCCGTCGGAAACCAGTCTCCGGACCTGAAAATACTTTTCTGGGGACAACCAGGTATCAGCCGCCAAGCTCCCCGGTTTTTTCTCCTGCCAGTTGGCCGCAGGCGGCGTTGATTTCCTGCCCCCGGCTCTCCCTGATGAACACCGCATAATTGGCTTCCCGCAAAATATCCTGAAATTCCAGGGTGCGCGACTCCGGTGGCGGCTCATAGGGCAGGCGAGGGTGGCGGTTGAAGGGGATCAGGTTGATTTTGGCGCGAAAGCCCCGGAGCAGCCGGGCCAGTTGCCGGGCCTGGTCCAAAGCGTCATTGATGCCGTGGAGCAGCACGTAGGCAAAGGTGATGCGCCGGTGATGCGGCAGGGGGAAGGCCCGGCAGGCCGCCATCAGCTCTGACAGCGGATAGCGCTGACTGATGGGCATGATCCGGTTCCGGGTCTCGTCATCCGGGGCATTGAGAGAGATGGTGAGGTTGACCCGGGCCGAAAGGCCCAGCTGAGGGATGAGCGGGGCCAACCCCGCGGTGGAGACCGTGAGCCGCCGGGAAGAGAAGTTCAGCCCCCAGGGGGCGCTGATCACGGTGAGGGCCCGCACCAGGGCCGGGAAATTGGCCAGGGGCTCCCCCATGCCCATAAAGACCAGGTTGGTGAGGGGCAGTTCGTCCGTCAGTTCCCGGCGCACCGCCATGACCTGATTGACGATTTCGCTGGCCTCCAGGTTGCGGATCAGGCCCCGCCGGGCCGTCAGACAAAACCGGCACCCCTGGGCACAGCCCACCTGGGTGGACAGGCATAGGGTATAGTGGCCCTCTTCCGGGATGAGCACCGATTCGATCAGGTTGCCGTCTTCCAGGGCGAAGAGGAACTTCCGGCAGCCGTCCGCCGCCCCCTGGACCTGGGCAATCTCCAACCCGCTGATCCTGGCCCGATTGGCCAGCTCAGCCCTGAACGGCCGGGCCAGGTCGGTCATGTCCTCGAAGGCGCCGACGCCTTTGTAGAGCCACTTGGCCAACTGCCGGGCCCGGAAGGCCGGCTGGCCCCAGTCGGCCATAAGCTCCTCCAGTTCGGGGAGGGTGAAGTTTTTGAGATCAACGGGGTGGGTCATGGAAGGAATGATGCTGCGGGCGGATGAGGCTGTCTCTGGTTCCGGTTGAGGGCAGTGCTCCCGGCCCGGTCGGCTGATGAACCCGAAGGATTGGCGCCAGGCAAACGCTTACTGGCCCCGGGACCGTTCCAGGGCCTCCGCTCTGGATTTGCAGGCGATGCACATGGTGGTTACCGGACGGGCTTTGAGGCGCTTTTCGGCGATCTCGCCGCCGCAGAGGTCGCAGTAGCCGTAGGTGCCGGCATCGATCCGGTCCAGGGCCTCCCTGATTTTGCTGATCAATCTCCGTTCCCGGTCGCGGATTCTGAGGGTAAAGTTCCGGTCCGTCTCCAGGGTGGCCCGGTCCGTGGGGTCTGGAAAGGGAGCAGTGACACCGGTCATGTCAGTCCGCGTCTTGTCGGCTTCTCCCAAGATTTCTTCCAGGCGTTCTTGCAACAGGGTGCGGAAATATTCTAGTCGTTCAGGTTCCATTACTCAACTCCGGTTTCCACAAAATAATTTATGGGGTCGCCGCCACCCGGTGGTATTCACCACTGGCTCCCCCGCTCTTTTCCAAGAGCATCAGCCCGGTTATCATCAACCCCCGATCCACCGCCTTGCACATGTCGTATATCGTCAGAGCGGCCACCGCCGCGGCCGTCAGGGCCTCCATTTCCACCCCGGTGCGGGCCCGGGTGCTGACCTTGGCCCGGATGTCCACCGCCCACGCTTCGGGTTCCGGGATAAAATCCAGGTCAATCCCGGTCAGGGGCAGGGGATGGCACAGGGGGATGAGCTGGGAGGTATTCTTGGCGGCCATGATGCCGGCCAGCCTGGCCGCGGCCCAGACGTCCCCTTTGGGGAGGCGGCCGGCAAGGAGCAGGGGGTAGACCTTGGGACCTACCACGACCCGGCAGGCAGCCGTGGCCCGGCGCAGGGTCTCGGGCTTGTCCCCGACCTCCACCATGTGCATCTGCCCTTTTTCATCCAGGTGGGTAAAGCTATTCATGTCCGGCCCGGTCTAACTGCCCTTGCTCCAGACGGTCCGACTCCCTCAGGAGCGGCTGCTGCTGAAGACTGAGGTTCTGGCAGGTGGTGACGATGACCTCGTTGACCTGATCGCCCGGCGGCTGCGTGGGAGTCCCCGGCGACCCCGCCCCGGGAAACCGGCAAGACCAGCCCGTTTGGGTGCCCTGGGGGAGATTGACCCACTGGTAGCCATCCAGGGTGGGGATGCGGATGGCACAGCCCAGGGCTGCCTCGGCAAAAGAAACCTCGACCTTGCAGTGGATGTTGTTGCCCACCCTGGTGAAAAAATTATGGGGGGCCACATGAATTACCACTAACAGGTTCCCCCGGGGGCCATTCCGGAAACCTTCCCCGCCCTCGCCCATAATGCGGAAACGGGCGCCGTCCTGGGTGCCCGGAGGAATCCGCAGGGGGTATTCCTTTGGCTGGGAGCGGCGGCCAAGACCACCGCAGTGCTGGCAGGCCACGGCCACGATTTTCCCCCGCCCCCGGCAGTGCTGGCACACCGGACCAAACCTCAGGACCCCCGGCCCGCCGAAGCGGCGGCCGCGGCCCTGGCACTCAGGACACTCCTCGTAGGCGGTGCCCGGGGCCATCCCTACACCCCCGCAAGATCGGCACGGCGACTGGTGGTCCACGGCAATGGCGGTTACCATACCTCTGACGGCTGCCACCAGGGAAATTTCCAGATCATAGCGGAAATCGGCCCCCGCCGACCATGACAGGGGGGAACCATCCTGGCAGATGCCGAAAAATTCTTCAAAAACCTCTTCTTGATCGGTAAACCGGGGTTGCCGGTAATTGGTCGCGTTTCTCCGGCTGCGGCCCTTAACCTCGGCCTGGGCCCTGGCCGCCTGGATGCCTTCAAACGCGGCCGCGATCAGGCGGAAGCGAGCGGCAGCCTCCGGATCACCGGGGTTGTGGTCGGGGTGGTGCCGCCGGGCCAACAGGCGGTAACGCCGGCGCACTTCCTCCAAAGTGCTGGTGGGCTTCACCCCTAAGATCCGGAAGTAATCCAGAGCAGTCATAGTTAACTGTCTTCAGGCGGGGCCTGTCCGGCTATCAGGCCGGCAACCATAGCGGTTTTATCGTCGTCCCCGGCGAACTCAAAGGCCCGCTGGGCAAAAAAGAGCTTCCCCAGGGCCAGGGCCCGCTCGCCCACCTGGCGCCAGTCTTCCGGTTCCTGGTGGCCGAGGCGCCAGAGCAGAAAAGCGTCTCCCGTTTCCAGGCAGTAGGCCTTGAGCTCCTCCAGTTCGTCGGTTATGCCCCCTTTTCTAAAGAACTCCAGGGCGTCTTCCAGCCAACCTATCTCCAGGAATTGCCGGCCGTATTCCCGGCAGGAGTCAGGGCTGATCTCTTCGTTGAGCAACTGCCTTTTTTTCAGGCAGTTAGGTATTCCTTTGGGCAACGCCGGAGGTGCAGGGCTCAAGGTCTCATCCTCATTCTTTAGATTATCGTTTATTTATAAAATATCTCGAAGGGTATGTAAACCGTAATTTTCCCGGGTCTAAGGCGGGCGGGAGCCGGGGAATATATTGACTTTCTTGGCGCCATTCGGTAAGGTAAACGAATATTGGAGTTTTTAGCTAATTATTCCGGGAGCTTCAGGCTGGTAGACAGCCTGAACATAGGCTCCCCTGGTCCAGGTCCAAACGACACGCTATCGGCCATAAGCTCGCGAACTTATGATTAAACGCTTACTGGAGCGGTTTCGCCAGGATCGCGGTCTCCACAAGGCCACGGTGCGGGTCGACTTCTCCCCCCAGAACCAGGTTACCCCCCAGATCACGTGGCTGAGCAGCACTGCCCCCGAGGCCGACACCGTCCCCCTGATCCTCTTGGTTTATGCCCGTATCCTCTATGAGCTGGCGGAATTGAACGAAGGCCGGGTGGCCCGGGAACTGATCCGCTTTCTGGATCAGGTCTGCGACCGGGTGCTGGATGATGACGGCCCGCCCCGGCGGCCTCGCCTGCCCCTGGGCCAATTGACCCTGGGGACCGAGCCCGGCCAGCCCGCCACCAGGTCTTACCAGGCCGAGTTCTACGAGTTCGCCGCCGGCGGCTTTCGCCTGGACTTTCAAGGGAGCCTGGGGAAAGAGGGCTTCTACCTGCCCGGGGCCTTCCTGGCCCTGCTGCAATCCTGCCTCGACCACCTGGGGGACGACGCCCTGCGCCGCCTGACCCGGGGGTTGGTGCGCCTCCACCTCTACTACCGCTACCGCCGGGATTTCTGGGAAGGCGGCGCCCTCACCGCCGGCCCGACCTTCGCCCTGGGCACCGAAGAGATCCGCCCCGAAGCGGCCACCCCGGAGGTTTGAAGGAGCGGTCAGCCTTCAGCAGTCAGCCAAGAGTTCCGGTGCGCACTGCGCACCATATTTTTGCTGTATCTCCCCCCAAAACCCACTTGACAATACACCATAAAGGTGTAAAATATGACCGAGAAACGCCAACCTACCTACGATCTGGCGGCATTTAAGGCAGCGTTTAGCCGCGTGGAAAGGCTGGCCGTTACCGGCACGGCGCTCAGGAGTGCTGCCGCTCTGGGATTTGGGCGCGCCGAGATCGTGGCCACGATCCAGACCATGCAACGGGAGCACTTTTACAAGTCCATGACGGCCTATGCCGATCACCGGCTTTGGCAGGACGTTTATCACGTACCCTCAGCGGTTGGGGTGTTGTATGTCAAGTTTACCGCGGATGTTTTAACTGAGTTTTTGATGCTCTCGTTCAAGGAGAAAGACCATGAAGGCTAATCCCGTCTGTCCGAAAACGGGTGTGCCGATGCACCGCGGGGTGCGCCCCATGACGTTGACTTATAAAGCCGAGTCGATCACTTTTGAGATGCCCGGCTGGTATTGCGGCGAGTGTGAGGAGAGCGTGCACACCGGCAAGGACATGCAGGTATCCGACCGCAGGTTGAATCGGCTGAAAGCGTTGGGCGCAGGGTTGCTGACGCCGGAGAATATCCGGCGCATCCGCCAGAAACTTCGTCTTTCTCAGGAGGCTGCCGGGCTGCTGATTGGCGGCGGGCCGCGGGCCTTCCAGAAATACGAAAGCGGCGACCTGCTGCCGAGCCGGGCGATCAGCAGCGCCTTGGTTCTTCTCGATCACGACCCGGACGGCCTAGCGGTTCTGAAAGAATGGCAGGACGCGACCCGGGCCCCTGCCACGCCGCCCGCCGAACCTCAGCTTTGAGGTATTAAAGGCTCCATATTCGGATCATTGCTCGTCCTCGCGCCATCGTGAGGCTGAGGGATTTTTTGCAGGGCCTCGCCGATCGCCTGGGCCGCCAGCCGTTTACGGCCCCGGGCTTTAATAACTCCAATATCCAAGGGTGTTGCCGCCCCGCTATCCAAGCCCTTCTTAATTTCCGCCCTCAACTCTTCAAGGCGCATGGCATTGAGACGGTCGCGTTCTTCGAGAAGGCGCAGGGCTTCCCGCATAACTTCGCTCGCCGAAACATAAAGCCCACTGTCCACCTTCCTTTTGACCAATTCTTCAAGCTGTGGCGTAAGTGAAATGTTCATGGCGTTTAGCTCCCATTACTAATATGCCTCTGATAACATAAAATGTCAATCCTTGTTATTGGTTGAGCCGAGGAAGCGCGGTGTAGGAAAGGCGAGGGGAAGGAGGCGTCGATCTTTAGGGCTTTAAGAACAGAGAGAGGAAAATCAGCCAGGGGACCCGGGGTGGGCGGGCGGGCGCCGGGTTTTCAGGCGGAAATGCGCTGCAGCAGGCTGGCTTTGATGCGGTCGAACTCCTCGGGGCTGATGACGCCTTCGTCCCGGAGCTTGATGAACTCCGCCAGTTCCTCCCGGAGGCGTTCCGGCGGCAGCCAGGCCTGGGGGGCAACGGCCTCGTCCTCAAGGTTGAGAGGCCCGGCCAGGGCCAGGGGTTGGGGCCCGCCCGCCGGGGAGGCTGGCCTGGGTCAGGCTGTGGGCCCCGGTGTAGCGCAGGGTGAAAATCCCGTTCATCAGGGAGATTTCCACGTCCTTGCCGCTCTGGGTGGCCTCCCGCATCAGGTCCTGGAAGTCGCCGGTCTGGGCCGCCATCTTGGCCTTGATGACCCCCCAGCGGCGATAGAGGCGCCAGACGATATAGGCCAGCAGACCGGCGAACCCGGCGAAGATGTAGGCGTTGAAGCCCAGGATGCCGGTGACCCACACCAGGGCTATGATCAGGACAAAGGGAATGGCAATGAGAAAGATCAGCAGACTATAAAAATTGGCCATATTCCCCAGGGAGGAGACCGAGGCGTCTACCGGATCTTTCTTAAAGCGGGAAAAGAATTTGCCCATGTTGTGGTTTCCGAAGCAGTCCGAAGCAGTTTGAAACTGCAGTTCTTTAATTGTACCATGTTTGCGCCGGGTTGCCAACCCGGAGCCGGGGGCTCAGCCGGGGACGGTTCCTCATGGGCCTGTGTCCCACCCGTAAAGTATGAAAAGACCGGTGGGGCGGGCCTTCGGGCCCGCCTCCGTAATTTTTTATCGTCTCGGGTGTTCCCATGGACCGTCCCTCATGGGCCTTTGGCCCATGAGGGACGGTCCTGAAAAGTTTTTGGTGGCACCGGTATCCTACCGGTGCGAGTGCACAGGTTGAAAACCTGTGCCACGAAAAGCGGCGGGCGCAGAGGCCCGCCCCACTGGAATCCGGTCAGGCTTACCCCGCCTGGAAAAAAGCCTTGAAGGCCTTGAAGGTCATATACAGATCGGCCTTGGAGGCCACTTCGAAGGGCGAGTGCATGGAGAGCAAGGGCGTGCCGCAGTCGATGATCTCCATGCCGTAGACCGCCAGGTACTTGGCGAGGGTGCCGCCGCCGCCTTCGTCCACCTTGCCCAGTTCCCCGGCCTGCCAGACGACCCCGTGGTCCCGGAAGATCTTACGGATCCAGGCCACGTACTCGGCATTGGCGTCGCTGGTGGAATACTTGCCGCCGCTGCCGCCGTACTTGTGGAAGCAGACTCCGTACCCCAACTTGGCGGCGTTGCGCTTTTCGTGGACCTCAGGAAAATCCGGGTCCAGGGCCCCGGTGACGTCGGCGGACAGGGCCTTGCTGGTCATGAGCACCCGGCGCCGGTTCCCAGGACTTGGCGAGTGCCGCCGCCCTTCGTCCACCTTGCCCATCCCGGCCTGCCAGACCACCCCGGGTCCCGGAAGTCTTCGGATCCAGGCCACGTACTCGCATTGGCGTCGCTGTGAATACTTGCCGCCGCTGCCGCCGTACTTGTGGAAGCAGACGCCGTACCCCAGCCTGGCGGCGTTCCGCTTTTCGTGGACCTCGGGAAAATCCGGGTCCAGGGCCCCGGTGACGTCGGCCGACAGGGCCTTGCTGGCCATGAGCACCCGGCGCCGGGCCTGGAGGCTTTCGCCCCGGCGTTCCAGGAGGATCTCGACGATCTCGTTCAGGAGGAAGCTCCGGGCCGAGGTGTTGCCTTCGCTGCCGATCTCCTCTTTGTCATAGAACAGGCCCAGGCAGGTGTACTCCGGTTCCGGAGCGTCCAGGAGGGCAGCGAGAGTGGCGTAGGCGCAGCACCGGTCATCATGGCCATAGCCTCCCACCAGGCTGCGGTCCCAGCCCAGGTCCCGGGCGGGCCCGGCCGGGACCACCTCGAGTTCGGCGCTGATCAGGTCCTCCTCGCCGATGCCGTACTGGTCTTCCAAGTATTTCAGCAGGTGGAGCTTGACCCGTTCCTTGGTGTCGGCGTCTCCCAGGGGGAGGGACCCCACCAGGACATTGAGCTTTTCCCCCAGGAAGGCCTCATCCACCTTCTTGTCCATTTGCAACTTGCGGGCCAGGTGGGGCAGGAGGTCCAGTACGGAAAAGACCGGGTCTTGGGGGTCTTCGCCGACGGTGAGCTGCACCCGGGTGCCGTCGGCCTTGAGAACCACCCCGTGGATGGCCAGGGGCCGGGCCAGCCACTGGTATTTCTTGATGCCGCCGTAGTAGTGGGTCTTCAAGAAAGCCAGGTCCGTGTCTTCATAGAGGGGGTACTGTTTCAGGTCCAGGCGGGGAGAGTCGATATGGGAGGCAACGATACGGAGACCCTCGCTCAGGGGCCGGCGGCCCTGGACCACCAGGACGATGTTCTTGCCCCGGTAAGTATAATAGCCCCGGGGGCCGATCTCCTTGCCGGCCAGGTCCACAAAGCCCAGGGCCTTGGCCTGGCGTTCGATCTCGGTCACCGCCTCCCGTTCCGTCTTGGCCCGGTCCAAAAAAGTCTTATAATGATCGCCATAGGCGAAAATAGCGGCCCGTTCGGCCTCATCCACCTGGTCCCAGACCATTTTGGGAGTTGACGGCCAGACGGTCCCACAGTTGTTTCAGTTCGTCCTTGTCCTGGACCTCCATGTTCGGTTCATCCTCCCTTTACGGAAAATGCGAAAAATGTGAAAATGTGAAAAAATAGCGTCATGCGTGTCGCCGGTGCCGCCTTGGCTGGTAGTTTGGGGAATCTGCTCATTTTAACGATATAATGTTTAAGAAAAAACGTCACGCAATGCGATGCCGAGAATTTGCTGAATTTTATGGGGTGATAATCTTTCCCGGTCGGGCGCCTCTGAAGCGCCGCTTCAGGGTAGGGAAAACGCCCCCTATTGCTGGCTCTCCGTCCTTATGGCGGAGCAGGTTTAAAACCCGCCCCGCCACGGTTAGGTCCTTGTCCCCAGGCCGGGCGAGCCGAACCGGAATCGTTCATTGATACCATGATTCCGGGCAAGAAACAACGGCGGGGGACGAAACCGGGCCGGAGACAGTTGACTTAAGCGGTGAAAGTTAATAAATTTATTAGATGAATCGCCAACGTTGCGAGAGTGGCGGAATTTGGCAGACGCACTGGGTTTAGGGTCCAGCGGGTAAACCGTGGGGGTTCGAGTCCCCCCTCTCGCACACCGGTACGGGGAAGCGCCAGGCTGGGAGCAGCCCCGCCTGAAACCATATAAATAAAGAATTTAAATTAACGGAAGATTGTGAGCCAAGAAGATGACTGAAAGCGCCTTGAAGGTGGAGATGGAGAATCTCAGCGAAGTCAAACGGAAATTAAAGATCGAGGTCCCCTCCACCGAGGTGACCAAGGAAGTGGACCGGGCCTACCGGGAATTGGGGAAGAAAGCCAAAGTCAAAGGCTTCCGGCCGGGCAAGGTGCCCCGGTCCGTCCTTGAGATGTATTACCACAAAGACATCGACCATGAGGTGTCCGAAACCCTGGTGCGCCAGTCTCTGGGAGAGGCGTTGAAGGACAAGGGCCTGGATGCCATCAACCTGAGTTGGCCGGAACCTGTGCCCCCGGTGGTGGCCGGGGAGGATTTCTGCTACAGCGTCGAGATCGAGGTCGCCCCGGAGTTCGAGGCCGAGGACTACCTGGTCCTGAAGTTGGAGGCGCCGGCAGTAGAAGTGACTGACGCCGAGGTGGACGACCGCATGGAGGAGATCCGCCAGGGCAACGCCCTCTTGAAACCCCCGGTGGAAGATCGGGGCGTCAAGGCGGGGGACTTCGTGGTCCTGGACTACCAGGGCTTCTTCGCCGGGCAGCCGGCGGAGGGCGCCAAGTCGGAAGGCACGTATATGGAGGTGGGGAGCGGTAAGTTCAACGCCGAGTTCGAAACCAACCTCCTGGGGCTCAAGGCCGGGGCGGAAGCCCGTTTCGCCGTGGACCTGCCCAAGGATTTCGCCAATCCCCTCATCGCCGGCAAGATGATCGACTTTGCGGTGAAGGTCCAGGAAGTGAAAGAGAAAGTGGTGGCCGACCTCGACGACACCTTCGCCCAGAACCTGGGCGGCAACTTTCAGACCCTGGCTGACTTGCGCAGCGCAGTGCGAGAGGATATTATTAAAGGAAAGGAAAGGGAGCGCCAGGCCTACCTGGAAAACCAGGTGGCGGACCGGTTGCTGGCCCGTCATCAATTTGAGGCGCCGCCCTCCCTGATCGCCCAGGAACAAGAGAACATGCTGCGGGACCAAATGGACCGGTTCAGGCAGCAAGGCTTTAGCCCGGACGGCATGGATACCGCCAAGATGCTGGAGGTCATGAAACCCATGGCCGAGCGCCGGGTGAAGGTCAGGCTGGTCCTGGCCCGCATCGCCGACCAGGAAAACCTGGTGGTGGACGAAGCCGAAGTCGATGCCGCCCTGGCCCGGATCGCGGTCAACAACCGCCGGGAGGTGGCCGAGATCAGGAAGTTTTACGAGGAACACGAGCTGCTGGGGACCCTCCGGCGGACGCTCCTCGATGACAAGACCATGAAACTGTTGCTGGACAAAGCCGAGATCAGCACGGTCACCAACCCGGCCCCTGCCGAGGGGGCCGCAGAGGCGGAAGAACTTGAAAAGGAGTAGCATGCAGTTAATTCCCATGGTGGTGGAGCAGAGCAGCCGGGGAGAGCGGGCTTACGATATCTATTCCCGGCTTCTGAGGGACCGGATCATCTTTTTAGGGACGGCCATCAACGATGATGTCGCCAACCTGGTGATCGCCCAACTGCTGTTTTTGGAGGCAGAGGATCCCGACAAGGAAATCAACTTTTACATAAACTCTCCCGGCGGTCTGGTGACCTCGGGGATGGCGATATACGACACCATGCAGTACATCAAGAGCCCGGTGGCCACCCTGTGCATGGGCCAGGGGGCGTCCATGGCGGCGCTGCTGTTGACCGCCGGCGCCAAGGGCAAGCGGTTTGCCCTGCCCCACGCCCGGATCTTGATCCACCAACCCCTGGGCGGCTTTCAGGGCCAGGCCACCGACGTGGGTATCCAGGCGCAGGAAATTTTGCGGATGCGGGAGGAATTGAACGGGATTATGGCCAGTCACACGGGCCAATCCATTGAACGCATCCATCAGGATACCGAGCGGGATTTTTATATGTCCGGCCTGCAGGCCAAGGAATACGGCCTGGTTGACGATGTCATCACCCACCGGGAACCGGGGATTCTCTTCCCGGCCCGGCATCATCAGGAGTAAGCGTTTGATAAACGCTGAAGCAAAAGCCGCCCCATGCCGATGTAATCAGGCAAGGCAGACGCGGCGGCAGCAGAGCAAACCAGCCAAACCCTCGAATCGCTTCTCTTTCGGGGTTTGTGGAGGAAAACCTATATGAGTAAGCGCGGTACCGACAAGAGTGCCGACCTGTTGTGTTCTTTTTGTGGCAAAAGCCAGGGCGAAGTGAAGAAGCTCATCGCCGGCCCCGGCGTTTACATCTGTGATGAGTGCATCGAACTGTGCAACGACATCATCGCCGAAGAGTACGAGAAGGACGAAGCCAAACACTCCCGGTTGTCGATTCCCGAGCCGGCGGCCATCAAGAAACAGATCGACGAGTACGTCATCGGCCAGGAACGCGCCAAAAAGATCCTGTCGGTGGCGGTCTATAATCACTATAAGCGCATCAATGCCGGGGTGGACCTGGACGGGGTGGAACTCCAGAAGAGCAACATCCTGCTGGTGGGCCCCACCGGTTCCGGCAAGACCCTGCTGGCCCAGACCCTGGCCCGGATCCTGAACGTGCCCTTCACCATCGCCGACGCCACCACCCTGACCGAGGCCGGCTACGTGGGCGAGGACGTGGAGAACATCATCCTCAACCTCCTCCAGTCCGCGGACTACGACGTGGAGAAGGCTTCCCGGGGCATCGTCTATATTGACGAAGTGGACAAGATCGCCCGGAAGACCGACAGCCCCTCCATCACCCGGGACGTCTCCGGGGAAGGGGTGCAGCAGGCCCTGCTCAAGATCATCGAGGGCACCATGGCGTCGGTGCCTCCCAAAGGCGGCCGCAAGCATCCCCAGCAGGAGTTCATCAAGGTGGACACCACCAACATCCTGTTCATCTGCGGCGGCGCCTTCAACGGCCTGGAGGACATCATCGGGGCCCGCATCGGCCGCAAGTCCATGGGCTTCGGGGCCGACATCCAGAGCCGGAGCCAGCGTCCCCTGGGAGAAACGTTGGTCCAGGTGCAGCCCCAGGATCTGTTGAAGTTCGGTCTTATCCCCGAGTTCGTGGGTCGCCTGCCGGTGCTCGCCACCCTGGATGAGCTCAATGAAGACGCCCTGATGCGCATCCTCAAGGAGCCCAAGAACGCCCTGGTGAAGCAGTATCAGAAACTCCTGGAACTGGACCGGGTCGCCTTGAAATTCACCGACGGCGCCCTGGAGGCGGTGGCCAAAGAGGCCCTGAACCGCAAATCCGGCGCCCGGGGGCTGAGAGCCATCCTGGAGCGGGCCATGTTGGACCTCATGTATGAGCTGCCTTCCCTCAAAGACGTGGAGGAATGCTTGATCAACGAGGATTTCATCAGCAAACATGCGGCGCCGATTTTCACCTACCGGACCGCCGAGGACGTTCCCTGGGATAAGCCCGGGATGGCGGTGCAACAATGATCTTCCGATTACCCAAAACCCGCGGCGCCGGAGAGAATGACAAGTGCACCCTGCTCACCGTGCCCATGCTGCCCCTGCGGGATATCGTCATCTTCCCCCACATGGTGGTGCCGCTGTTTATCGGCCGGGAACGCTCCATCCATGCCCTGGAATATGCCATGGGCCAGGAAAAATATATCCTGTTGTGCACCCAGAAGGACCCGCGCAAGGATGAACCCCGGGAGGGCGAGATTCACCGGTTGGGAACCCTGGCGGCCATCCTGCAGCTCTTGCGGCTGCCCGACGGCACCGTCAAGGTCCTGGTGGAAGGCAAGGGCCGGGCCATCGCCCGCCAGTTTCTGCCCATTTCCCAGTTCTTCCAGGTGGAAGCCGAGGAACTGCTGGAGTCCTGGGATATCACTCCCGAGACCGAGGCCCTGCGCCGCACCGCCATCGCCGGGTTCGAGACTTATGCCAAGCTGAACAAAAAGGTCCCCCAGGAAGCCCTGCAGAGCCTGGTGGGGGTGGATGACCCGGGGCGCCTGGCCGACACCATCGCCGGCCATCTGTCCATCAAGGCGGATGAAAAGCAGGGCCTCCTGGAAAACCTGGATGCTTCCCGCCGCCTGGAACAGGTCGTGGGCTATGTGAACCGGGAAAATGAAATCCTCCAGATCGAGTCCCGCATCAAGAACCGGGTCAAAAAACAGATGGAAAAGACCCAGCGGGAATACTATCTCAACGAGCAGATGCGGGCCATCCAGAAGGAGATGGGGGAAAAAGAGGACCTCAAGGGCGAAATCCAGGAACTCGAGCGTCGCATCCGCCGGAAGAAGATGAGCACCGAGGCCACCGGCAAGGTGAAGCACGAGCTCAAGAAACTGAAGCTCATGAGCCCCATGTCGGCGGAGGCCACGGTCTCCCGGAACTACATCGACTGGCTCCTCTCCCTGCCCTGGCAGGACAAGACCAAGGATAAGCTCAACCTGGAAGAGGCCGAACGCATCCTCGAAGAAGACCACTATGGCTTGGAGAAGCCCAAGGAACGCATCCTGGAACACCTGGCGGTCCAAAGCCTGGTGAAAAAGATGAAGGGCCCCATCCTCTGT
>CAWKEQ010000028.1:0-53372 GCA_963848565.1 uncultured delta proteobacterium | reverse complement strand
CGATCTTGCCGCCCAGGTCATTGACCTTGAGAAATTCCCAGTAGGCGGCGGCGGTGGTGGCAAACCCGTGGGGCACCGAAATGCCTCGATCCTTGAGGGCGTGGACCATTTCCCCCAGGGAGGCGTTCTTGCCGCCCACCAGGGGCACATCGGTATGGCGCAAGGTCTCAAACCAGCGCACATACCGGTCGTCTTGGTGCATGTTATCTCCCTATCCTGCTTGCCCGCGGCGGCAGTCGTGAGTAGCTGCCGATGACCCATGAACCCGGGCCGCGGCAAGCGTCATGTCCCACGTCTGCCTTGACGATATTTTGGCTTTAAAACTCCCCCTCCCTGGTGGAAGGGGGCTGGGGGGAGGGGGATAGATCGACGCAATGCCTACCAATTTTACCCCCGCCCCAGTCCTCCCCCATCAAGGCGGAGGGAGAAAAAACCTTCAGCCTCGCTAAGATAATCTTGGGACAAGATACTATTGGCATGTTTCACAATTAACATGAACCTGAAAAAGCGTGTCTTTTGCCCCCTTGAGAAAAGGAGGACTTAAAAACAGCTTTGCTAGAGTCCGGCAACTTATTCCGCCAGACAATGTCTGAAGCCTGACACTATCGGCCCCAAAGCCGGCGAGATTGGTGGCCCCAGCCGCTGAGAGCCTTTTCCAGCTTGTGCGTACCCCCCCTGACCCGCAGGAGCGCGTTATGATCAGGACGGGGTGAAGATGTACAGCGTTTCCTGCACCTCCTTGAGCCAGGCCTGCCGCTGGTCAGGCGTGCTGGTCACCATCACGGCGAAATTCTTGCGAAAAAAAAGCGGGACACCGCACAACCCAAAGATGCAGTTTTTCCAGAGGGTTTCCAGAGGGTCGCCGAAGGCAGCCAGTTCCCGCTCTACCGGGGTATTGGAGGTGGTGAACACCACCACGGCCTTGGCCTTAAGCAGCCCCACCGGGACACCGTCGCCGGCATCCCCCTCCCGGAACCGGTAGGCCACCTCCGGCCGGAGCACCCGGTCCACCCAGCCTTTCAGGATGGCCGGCGGCTGGCCCCACCAGTTGGGGTGGACGATGACAATGCCCCGGGCCTCGGCGATCTCCTGGCACTGTTGTTCCAAAAACGGGTGGAGGAAAGGTTCCCGTTCGAGTTCCGGTGCGGCCAGAACGGGGTCGAAGTTTTCCTGGTAGAGGTCATGAAACCGGACTTCATGTCCTTGGGTTTCCAAGGTATGCACTGCGGTGGTGGCGATGGCATGGTTAAAGCTGCCGTGTCGGGGATGAGCCAGGATTATCGAAACAAGGGCCATCTAACCTCCGGAGGGTAGGTGGGGTCGAGTTAGGTAACCAGAAGGTGCGACTCCCTTATGTCTGCCAGGGTTTTCCAGCCACAAGCCCGGGGAGCGGCCTCTTTGGGAAAGGTAACCCCGGCTGACGACAAGAAGTCAAAAATTGAGGAGTTTTTGAAAAGAATGCCCGGGAATACCACAGAAAAACAGCCTGGCCGTGCACCATCCTTCGAATCCGCCACAACCGGGGACCGTGGCCAGAGGGTTGATGGATTAGAATCCGCCGCGACACAGACCGCCTTGTTTACCGCTGCTTCCTTCCGGACCTGACGGGGTTCACAAGCGTCTGTTGCGCAGGGTCCAATCCGCCGCCCTGGTCAGCAGTCAACGGCAGCGCTGCAATTCTCAAAGAGGGACTTCAATCCCGCATAAGCGGTTTTCGGGTTACAGGGCACCGCTAGCTCCCCATCTAGCACGACCAGGTCTTAAAAACGGCTCAGCGGTCGACGCGTTCCCGCAGTTCTTTGCCGACCTTGAAGAAGGGCAATTTCTTGCCATCTACTTTGATGAGATCCCCGGTTTTGGGGTTGCGGCCTTTGTAGCCATTGTAAAATTTCACCTTGAAACTGCCAAAACCACGAATTTCGATGCGTTCCTTTTGCACCAGGGCATCCGCCATGTTCTCAAAAACGGCGTTGACCACCATTTCCGCCTTCTTCAAGGTGATATTCTCGGCTTTGGCCAGAGCTTCGATGAGTTGCGACTTGTTCATCCCGCTCGACTCCTTGGTGGCGTGCGCCGGAGCCCTTACCGGGGCTGGCAGCTCGATCGCCTGTAAGCTAATTTAGCTAAAATAATAAAGAAAAACCCGCCCGAGGTAAAGAAAAAAATGCAGGCTCGAATCAAAGGGCGCTCCCGGCCCACCCGGGCGCCCTTCCCGCGGGCCTGGCCAGGCCTCGGGGCGGTCTGCGTGAACGCCTCCCCGATGGGGCCCAGAGGCCGCCAATCCCGCTGCATTTTTATGCAGATCCCGGGGCCGGTCAGCATCTAGCGTTTGCCATAAATTCTTTCCACTTGGAGATTCTTAAATCCCCCTTTTTCAAAGGGGGACTTTAGCAGCAATTCCTCATAGTTCCACCCTTTTATCAAGGGGGGTTAGGGGGTATTTGGCATGATGCCGCCATCGGAAAATACTTTTGGCAAACGCTATAAATCATTCAGCGTGGCCAGACTCCACCTTCCCGGCCTGGCGCCCGGCCTCTCCGCTTGGCTTCTAAGTTAGTCACTTTCTGCCTTTTAGCAAGGACGGCCCGGTGCCCGGATGCCTCGGCCCCGGGGTCCCCTAAGGGCGACCGGTCGCTGGCGATAGGCGTTGAGGGGAAAAAAAGGTAAACTGAATTATCCTAATAAGAAAGGCCGGTTGGGCGGGGTGCAGGCAGAAACCTGGCTGGCCGGGCCAGAGGGAGGACTCCCCATGGAGAGCCTAAGCGTAAAATTCCGGGTGGCGGGCATGGTGCAACAGGGTGGGTTTGTGTGAAGCGGCTGCCCTGACGCCGTGTGCGCCGCCATCACCGCCCTTCGGGGCATCGCCTCAGTAACCTATGACGCCCAGGAAGACCTTTTTACCGTCCGGTTTGATCCCCAACAGACCAGGCTGGAAGACATCTTCGCTGCCGTCCATATAGCCGGAAGACAGGCGGGACAAGATTATTTGCCCCAATCGGTTACCTGAAGGCGCCCCGGAAAGCGGGGCTGGATGAAAATCCGGGTTGATTATGGCGCAATCTCCCGGCTGTGATCCACCTCGGGGGCCCACTTAACCCCTGGGGGACCGGATCGGGGTTTCCGACACCGGCACCCGGTCACAAGGAGAGGCTATGATCCCGTCCCATCTATGATATCTTAGAATTTGTCCACCTTATGCGCCGAATTCAACAAGGAAATAAGCGCTATTCCCAAGCATAAGCCCAAGAAAGTCCCCGCCCCAAAAATCAGGGTTCCCATGCGTATCCCTCCCGGCAGGCTTTTCTACTCCGGCACTACGTGCCTGCCCATGGTGCTTTTATAATACACCGGGCCAAAAAATCAAATTCCGGGAACCCTATTTCTCAGGGAGAAAAAACCTGTTTTTCCCTGGGGAAATAACTAACCACTCTTTTTATTGCAGGCTGTCACAGGGGAAGAACCGACAGGTTGATGGAAGGGTCTCATCAGAAGGGAGATAGGCCGGGCTCCGGAGACCGCCATCCCCTAGCCCCAGCCTGTAACGCGTTGGGACCTGGGGAGGGCGCCTTCTCCGCGTCAGGGCTCCAAGAGATCTGCTTGGGATAATCCCTCGGTTTGGTCGGGCAGTCCCCCGCCCTTACGCCTCGTCAGGGAAAAAGCCCACAGAGATGAAAATAAGAAACCGAAAAGAATGCCAACGAATAATCCTGCATAAAAGGCGATCATGCCCATCTTGTCCTCCTCCGAAACAGGCTGAGGAGCCTCCGGATGGCCGTCAATGCATGATAAGTTACCGTCCCGGCGCCTGGGGTTGTGATCCGGGGAAACGCCTGGTGAGGTGCGGGGAGAAAAAATTTGCCAATCTTAGCTTAAATTATAGTCATTCTTTCTATAAGTACAATCGGTAAAAGTACCTAAAAAGATAAGCCGATTATATTTTTTTTCGTATAAACCCGGTTAGGATAAAGCCGGAGCGGACATGGGGGGCCACACCGGCACAATCATCGGTCCTTTTTTCCATCAGCGAGCCCTGCCCTTATGAAAAAACCCATCCTCCCCGGCCCCCTCCTATCCCCTTGTTGAAATCTTGCTGGGGCTGCGGGTTCGGACCAGCCGGGCGGCGCCGGTAGTTATCTGGAACCCGGGGCTAAGAGTGCCGTCACCCCGGCCCCGGCATGAAGAAAGGCCACCAACCAGAGGGCTGGCAAGATGCCCCACACCGGCAGCACCAGCAGGCTAACCCCCAGTGTCCCCAGGGTAGCCCCCAACAGGTCAGCCGCATAAAGCCTGCCGCCCTGGCCCCGGGCCGCAGGTACGGTCTCATGCCAGAGAGCGGCGCTGGCGGCGAAGATCCCGCCGCCGCCGAAGCCCGCAACCGCCAACACCAGGACGTATCCCGCCCGGGTCCAGAATTCCGATCCGGGCGCCCCTACGGTGATACCCCCATGCAGCCAGAGGGCCAGGGCTGCGGCCAGGACCGCCAGCCCCCCCTGCAGCCCCGCCAGGAGGCGCGGCCCGCCCCGGGCCCGGCCGGTCCAACGGCAGCCCGCGGCGCTCCCGGCCGCCATCCCGGCCATGAAGGCCGCGATGAGCATCCCCAACTGCTGGTAGAGAGAACCCAGCCGGATTTGGTACAGGACCAGCACCAGGATTTCCAGGGCCATGGTCCCGATCCCCATCACCACTACCTGGTAAAGGGAGCGGGCTCCGGGGCGGCGGCGGATGGCAACCCCGGTCAGCGCGGTGGCCAGGATCAGGGCCGCCCAGGGAACCGCCGGCGGCAGCTTCTGCACAGCCAGGAGCGCCTCCTTGACGCCCAGCCCTTCCTGGACGGTGCTCAGCGCCAGGTCAAAGAAGTAGCACCGAGGATTCAAATCGGTGTTGATTGAAGGAGCCGGTTGGCGCAGGACCTGGTTAAGATACTGCCGGCGCCAGGGGGAGAGGTCTTGTAAGAGATAATATTCCCGGACGTACTGTAGGGAGAGCTGCCGCATCTCCAGCCGCCGCACCAGGACCTCCGGGTCCGAGACCAAAACACCAGGTCCGGTGGAGGCGAAGAACCGCACCTGGCCCCCCGGAAAGGCTACCACCTCGGCAAAGACCTGGCCCAGGGTGTGGTAAGCCATGGCCAGGTACGCCGCCCTAAGCGGCGAGAGACTGGTCTCGGCCCCGGGCAGGGCAAAGCTGAAAACCCCTCCGGGCCGGAGCTTCCGGGCCACGAGCCGATAGAATTCCCGGGTATAGAAGCGGTTCAACTGGGCGCTCTTGGGTTCCGGCAGGGCCATGAGAATGACGTCGTAGCGCTCGGGGGTGGTCTCGATGAACCGGCGGGCATCCTGGTAGATGAGGTGGACCCGGGGGTCCCGGGACAGATCGGCCACGGCCGGCAGCAGCCCCTGGGCCAGCCGCACCAGATAGGGGTCCAGTTCCACGTAAGTGAGCTGCGCCACGGTGCGGGTCTTGAGAATCTCCGCCCCCAGGCCGGCCACGCCGCCTCCCAACAGCAGCACCCGCCGGGGCTCGGGGTGTTCCAGGAGGCCCAACTGGACCTGGTGTTCGGCGGTCAGGGGGTCGGGATAGGTGAACAGCCAGAGGTCATTGGCAAAAAAGCTGATCTGCTCCGCTTCCCGGCTGGCCGACAACAGGGCATAGGGACTGTCCACGGTGGCGATCACCTGCCGCCCGGGCCACTCCCAGGTGCGGCTGAGCGGCTCCAACCGGGGGGCGGACAGGAGGGCCGCGGCCAACACCAGGAGATTCAGGGCGAGCGCGGCCCGAGACGCCCAGGACCGGGGCACGGCCAGGAGCCAGGGCGCCAGGGCCAGGGCGAAACCTACAGCCAGCCCCAGGCTCAGGTTGGCATAGCGCCCCACCAAAAAGAATTGCAGCAGCGCCACCCCCAGGGCGGCGCCCAGGGTCTCGAGATAATAGGCCCGCCCCACAGCCCTCTGGGGAGCCGCGTCAGACAGGACCTGGACCGCGTTGGGGAAAAAATAGCCGGAAACCAGTCCGGTAGGGGCCAGCAGGAGCAAAAAGAGCAGGAAGGTGGTGGACAGCGGCAGGGATTGGCCCAGGGGGAGGCTCGCCAGGGTGGGCAGGGCCCGGCTCGCCAGGATGGTGGCGGGCAACAGCAGCCCCAGGAGCGCCAGCAACCCGCCCAAACGCCCCGGCCCCGGGGACCCACGCAGGCGCCCCCCCGCCAGGCTGCCCAACCCCACCCACAGGAGCCAGCCCCACAACCCCAACGCCAGCTTCAGCTCCTGCCCCTGGGCCAGGACCAGCAGCTCCCGAAGGATCAGCACCTGGGAGATCATGGCCCCAGCCCCGAAGACCAGGACGAGGGCGTGGAGTCGCGTCGGGCTGAACTTATTCAAATTAGCAGCCTTTTCAAAACCTCAATTCAAGGGGGGCGCTGGGGAGAACCTGGTCAATGCCATTATTTTGTCCCTTGGCGGCGCCCGGTGACAAGTTAAGATAGTTCTTGCAACAATATCAATCAGTTATTTAAAATTAATTTGATTCAGTCAGTCATAACCCGGGAAAATAGCTTCATCTTATGGTAATTACAAGATAATTAGGCGCACCCAATATGCACCATTGCTCATTTAAACCCGGTTTTAGGTTGTTTAAGTTCAGTTAGTGCATTTGTAACGTGCCGGTTGCTACTGGTTGAGGCGGCAACCGCCCGGATACTGATCGCTAACATTTCGGTATTATTCAGCTTTTTGCGCAGAAGTGCCGGTTGCGGCCGCAAGTTTGCCACCTTGGTACCGCAACTGTACCGCTTAAAACCGTTGATGTGCCGCTCACAGAAGAACGTATCCCGCCGGAATACGGTCTGATGCCGGTGGATTTCACCTGAAAGGCGCCAGAGCGGGCACATAATTCGGGCCAGGCGTGAGTTGTCAGGTTTGCCATAATTTTATACCGATGGCTGAGCTTGATGTTTGTAGCCAAAAGAGCCACTTGTAAGATAGGGTAGCCGCAGGCTTTACCGGGAAAAAGTCCTGCAACAGCCTATGATGATAGATTAACAGACGAATATCCCACGCAGCCCAACGTAGGGCGCGTCTCACGCGCCATCTTTTGGTGCGTAAGACGCACCCTACGGGTTCGGCGCGTTTGACCAATGCCAGTACATTTTCATCCACCGGGGTGGCCGAACCAGTGGCCATGGCCGTTTAGCCTACGTCCGGACAGGCTGGAAAGCCTGTGCCACCAAAAACATTTCAATCAAAATGTAACATAGGCGTCCTGGCCTGGGAGTAAATAAAAATTCGCCAAGGCGAGGACGAGTCTCCAAAAGACTTTCATGGAGGTCTCGCATTGATCTGAGGTTCAGTATAGGTCGGCGCGAAGCAATTGCCAGAGAGGGAGGGGGCAATGACTCATTTTAATGAAATGAGGGGGAATTTAATTCGCTGATCGGAAAACGGCTGCGCATCATGATGATAAGGTCTCAAAGCAGAGCTTTGAGCAATATGGCGTTCCCAAGTACAACTTGGGAACGAGGGACTAGTAACAGGTCAATTGCCGGCCTTTATTGGAAAATTACCTACGTTCTTACCCAAGTTAAGAGGACTAATATGCCTATTTTCAGACAGCCAATGTTTATATCCATCAATTGCTGGGCCACCATAGTTAATTACATATTCAAGGCCGAACAGCGCAAGAACTAAAAACAATTCATTCCAAGGAGTCCACAAAATGTCAAATTCGTAAACCATTTGACTTTCGGTACCTCTTTCATCAATCCATTTCTGACCCGCATCGTAAATCCGGCGGATATTGATAGACCAATTCGTAATCTCACCTCGACGAGCATGGTTTCGTATAGGATCTAATTGGATATCATTTATCAGGTATATTAACCCCTCAGGATAGGCACTAAGTCTATCAGCCATAACTTCAAGGGCGACTTTTGCCAAAAAGCGAGATACTATCAAGTTTGATGGGACTTTGCACCCGGAAGGTAAAATTAGTAACCCCTTCTTGAACTCCAAGATGTGTTTAAAAGCTTCAGATTCAACCTGCACCGACGCTTTAAACTGTGATTTTGGGTCACGATGCACAATCACAGGAAAATTCGGGGCCAAAATTGCCTGTATTGGCGGAACCTTTCCACGTTTGCTCGTAATCTCCTGGTGAAACCGAAGTTGCATTATTGCTGCCAACTCCATAAATGGTTTTTCTACTTTTCTCGAAAAATAATTATTGCATTTATCGCACACCACTCCCGGAGGAAGTATACTCGTCAGATTACCGAGTGATTCTGGGATGATGTGCTCTATGCTGCGTGAATCACTCGAATCATTTTTACAGAAAAGGCATTGCATTTTATTATTCTGGTTTTCAAATCTGCGTTTGGGAACCCACTGATTTGCAAGGCTTTGCTTTGCTGCCGGAATCTATATGATAACCAGGAGGCGCCATGAGTAATTAATTCGCCTAATCCAGGCTTGGGCCATAATGGCGTTCCCAAGTGCAACTTGGGAACGAGAAAGATGCAACCTCGCCCCTCGTGCCCAAGTTGCACTTGGGCACGCACGGAAGGCGCAAAGCTGTGCTTTGCTACATAACCTCATTCAATATTATACCGCTTCAACTTTTCCCGGAGGGTCTTGCGGTCTATCCCTAAGGCCCGGGCGGTTTCGCTCTTGTGGCCGTCGAAGCGCTGCAAGGTCTGGGTGATGTGGTCCCGTTCCAGGTCCTTGAGAGAAGTCCCGGCCGCGACTTCGGTGGCCGGGGTCAGGATGGTGCCGGCAAAAACCATATCCGCGGGCTCCAGATAAGGGCCGGGACTCAGGACCAGGAGGCGCTCCATGGTGTTTTCCAACTCCCGGACATTGCCGGGCCAGTCATGGCGCACCAGCAGGTCCATGGCATCCGGGGAGATACCGTGAATGTCTTTCCGCAGGCGGGCATTGTACTTTTCCAGGAAGTGCTGGACCAGCAGGGGAATGTCGCTTTTGCGCTCCCGCAACGGCGGTATTTGGATCAAAACCACGTTGAGGCGGTAAAACAGGTCTTCCCGAAAGGCGCCGTCCTTGATGGCCTTGGTGAGGTCGGTATTGGTGGCGGCGATGATGCGCACGTCCACGGTGATCACCCGGTGGCTGCCCACCTTGGAGATCTTCCTTTCTTCCACTGCCCGGAGCAGCTTGGCCTGGACCTCCAGGCCGATGTTGCTGATTTCGTCAAAGAACAGGGTGCCGTTCTGGGCCAGCTCAAATTTGCCGATTTTGTTGGCGTCGGCCCCGGTAAACGAGCCCTTGACGTGCCCGAAGAGCTCGCTCTCGAACAGGGTCTCGACCAAAGTGCCGCAATCCACCGTGATGAAAGGCCGCCGGGACCGCTGACTCAACTGGTGAATCTTATGGGCCACCATTCCCTTGCCGGTGCCGGATTCGCCGGTGATCAGCACGGTTGAGTCGGTGGGTGCCACCCGGGCAATCATGTCCATGATCCGGATCATGGATTCGCTCTCATAGACCAGCACATTGCGTTCGTCTTTGGTCTTCAGTTCCTGGCGCAGGTACAGGTTTTCCAGGTCCAGCCGCCGCTTTCCCAGGGCCCGGCTCACCAGGTTTCTCAGGTCGTCCGGGACAAAGGGCTTGGAGAGGAAATGGAAAGCCCCGGCCTTGATGGATTCCACCGCGGACTGGATGGTGCCGTAGCCGGTGATGATGATGACCTCGACGTCCGGGTCCAGGGCCCTGATTTTTTTCAGGGCCTCCAAACCGTCCATGTCAGGCATGACCAGGTCCAGGAGGATGGTGTCAAAGGAGAGGCGCTCCAGCAGAGTGAGGCCCTGCTTGGCGCTGGCCGCCAGTTCCACCCGGTACCCCTGCCGGGAGAGGATCTGAAAACAGGCGTCCCGCATGGCCTTATCATCATCGATTACCAGAATGTGCGCCGGGGCCTCGGGCATGGGAAGAGAATTTCCTTTCACAAGTAAACGAGTTATTATTTCGTAAATTTTTGATTTTATTCTATAAAAACCAGCCCATGACTGTCAAGCGAAACGATCGCCCTCAAGGGGACCGCCCCGTCCCTCCGCCAATTTCTGATCAGTCATGCATGGCCCTTCAGGCTCCCCATACATGATGAAAAATCCATCATGGGCCTACCTCCAACTTTGAACCTTGAATCTTGAACCCGTTACTCTTCCGGCTGGGCCTGAGCGCCACCCCTTCCCCCACCCCCGGGATTTGTGATAAAAGAGCGACAGAAGGGGATGGCGTAAGTCTCAGGCAGTTTTTTGTTTGCGGGTTGCAGTAATAAAGCAGAGCAAGAATCGGCAATCTCAATATTTCCTTGGTCGCATTTGAAAGGGGAACCGGTATCAAACTCTTTATCCCTTGCTTTCTGGATCAGCTTGCCCCCCAAGTGGCCAGGGCCGTGACCGGCCTCCTGGATCGTCTTGACGTTGCCTGGGAATACCCCGAGGACCAGACCTGCTGCGGCCAGTTTGCCTGGACGGTGGGAGATGCGGCCACGGCCCGGCGTCTCATGCGTCACTTTCTCCGGGTCTTTGCCGGAGACGAGACCATCCTCTGCCCCAGCGCCTCCTGCACCTATATGGTGCGGCAGTGCTACCCCCAACTGGCCGAAGGCCCGGGGGAGCGCCGCGCCGTCGCGGCCCTGGCCTCCCGGGTCATGGAGTTGGGCGAGTGGCTGGCTGGCTGGGGCCCGCTCCCCTGGACCCCGAGATTTGAGGGTTCCCTGGTCCTGCACCAGTCGTGCAAGGCCAGGCAACTGGGGGTCCTGGCCGGCGCCCGGGAGGTCTTGTCCCGGGTGCAGGGGCTGAAAGTGCTCACGATTTCCCCCTATTACTCCTGCTGCGGCTTCGGGGGGACCTTCAGCCTGCAGCACCCCGGGCTCTCCCGGGATATCGGCGCAGCCTACCTGGCCGCAGTAACCGCCACCGGCGCCGAAGGGCTGGTGTCCCTGGATTACAGCTGCCTCCAGCACTTGCAGGGCCTCGGCGTCGCCCCGGGCCGGGACCTGAAATTTTATCACCTTGCCGAAATCCTGGCCATGAACGGGTGATCTCCTTAGGGATTGAGGCAAGCTGGACGTCATTTTCTGGCAGCCATGCCAGGGCCTTAGGCTCATCCGCACAGCATGAAAAGTCTAGGCCGGTCCCGGCTCTTGACTTTGAACTTTGAACCTGAGACCTCTGCGCAAAACCATTTTGTCATCCTGAGCGGAGCGAAGGATCTCGTATTTTCCCGTAGCTGTGAGATTCTTCGGTCGCCCTGCTCCCTCAGAATGACAGGTGAGGGGACTTTCGCAGAGGTCTCAACCTTGAACTTTTCGAACCCGAAGCAGGCAACCGGAGGTTAACCGTGGGCATGGATAATCAGGCGAAGATTGATCACCCCGCTTTTTGGGGGCAACTCCTCATGGTGGGGATTCCCGGTCCCCGAGTGGATCGGGTGGCCCGGGAGCTGGTGCGTGACCTCAGGGTGGGGGGTGTCATCCTCTTTGCCCGCAATATCGAAAACCCGGAGCAAGTCTGGGAGTTGACCCGGGACCTGCAGCGGGAGGCCCTGGCGGCCACCGGGCGGCCCCTGCTCCTGGCGGTGGACCAGGAAGGGGGCCGGGTCCAGCGCTTGAAGTCGCCCTTCACCCTCATCCCGGCGGCCCGGGACCTGGGCGCTAGCAGCACTCCGGCTGAGGTGGAACGTCTGGCCCGGCAGGTGGCCCGGGAACTGGCCCTGGTGGGCCTCAACGTCAACCTGGCCCCGGTCCTGGACGTGGCCCGGTCCCCGGCCTGCCCCCAGTGGGACCGCTCTTACAGTTCGGACCCGGAGACCGCGGCGAACTACGCCGTGGCCGCTATCAGGGGCTATCTGGCCGGCGGGATCATCCCGGTGGCTAAACATTTTCCGGGGCTGGGGGATACCCTGGCGGATTCCCACCAGGTCCTGCCCCTGGCCCAATCCGGGGACCCCCAGCGGCAAGTGGACCTGCTCCCCTTCCGGGAGGCGGTGGGCGCGGGGGTGCCCATGGTTATGACCGCCCACCTGGCGGTGCCGGAGTGGGAGGAGCGCCCGGCCACTCTATCCCCGGTGGCCTTACAAGTTTGGCTGCGGCGTCGCCTGGAATTTGGCGGAGTGATCATCACGGATGACCTGGAAATGGGAGGCATCAGCACCAACCTGCCGGCACCCCAAGGGGCCAAAGAGGCCCTGGCGGCGGGGGCCGACCTGCTCCTGATCTGCAATGATTGGCAGGCCGCCTGGGAAACCGCCCGCCTCCTGGCGGCAGATGCGTCCCTGGCCGAACGGGGCCGGGAGGCTGCGGGCCGCTTGAGTTCCCTCCGGGGGGCACTGCCGGCCCAGGCATCGGAGTTAAAACTCGTGGAGCAATACTTCGCCCGGCGGAGCTGAACCGGCCGGCGACGGCTGCGCAGCTAAAGGCCTGAAGGGCGAAACCGAGGAGGGCTAGGACTGGCCCGTTTGGGAGAATCTCAGGATGCTGGCCGGCGCTGACCTGACCAGGCGCTAAAAAAAATAATGGCCGGGAGGGGGGCCCGGCCATTTGGAGAAAGGAGAAATTGGTTTAGGGTATTTTCGGGGGTAACCTGCCTTTAGATATATGCATCAATGGTGCCAATCGCCCGGAAAGACCCCTGAGTCAATGATAGTCAGCCTTTGGGAAGATCCACAGAAATGGCGTCAGTGAAATCGGTTCAATTTTTTGTACGAATCTGGTGGGCAAGACCTGGGGGTTCTCCCATGCCTCAGGCGGCAACCTCAATGGCGGCCTGCAAAAACTACCCGGCCAAAAATTTTAACCGCCCGGGAACGAGGTAAAAAAACCGGCGGCGGGGTAACAACCTCAAGCCCCTCCTTCCCCCTGATCGCCTGGGGCCGAAAGCACCTGCGCCGCCGCGGCCAGGACCGTCTCCGGGGAAAGATCATTGAGACAGCCCGGCTCCGGACAGGTGATCGTGCGGCCCACCGCGCAGGGCGCCTGGGGACACGGCCCGGTCAGGGTCCGCACCCGCGGCCCCAGTGGGGCCCAGACCCGGGGATCGGTGGGGCCGAACAGGGCCAAAACCTCAGGCTCCCCCACCGCCGCGGCCAGGTGGGTCAGGCCGCTGTCGTTGCCGATATACAGGCGACAGCGGGACAAGACCCGGGCCACCCGGGCCAGGGGGCGATGCGCCAGGAGAAGCTGGCCCTGGGCCTGAGCCAAGGCCTCGAGATACGGCAGCATGTCCTCTTCCCCGGGGCCGGCCAGCCAGACCACCTTGAGGCCATACTCCCAGCCCAGGGCCCGGCTGACTTCATAATAGTGGGCCAGGGGCCAATTCTTGCGAGGCTGGCCGCTTCCCGGGGCCACTGCCAGCCAGGGGCCGGGTCCGGGAAGTTCCGGCAGCTCTTCATCCGGAGAAAGCTCCACCTCCAGTTTGAAGGGGCCGGGGGCATAGTGAAGGCCGAGGCCGGCGAGCTGGCGGGCCTGGAGGGCCGACACCGCCTCGACGCCCGTCTCCGGGAAAGAGGGGAGCCAGTGGACCGCAGGGATGCCCGCCTGGTGCAGGCGGGCCTGCAGGCTGGTTTGGGGGCGAGGGCTAAAGACCAGGGCCAGTTGGAACCGGGCCAGCAGCGCCTCTAGCGGCGGGGGCAGGTCACCGTCACTGAACAGGCAGGCCCAGCGGGCCTCGCCGCTGTCCCAGACCGCGTCCAGGGGTAGACTCCGGGAATACAGGCCCCAGCGCTCCGGGTGCCCCAGGGCGGTAATCCGGGCCCCGGCATAATGCCGGCTGAGGGCCGCCAGGGCCGGCCCCGCCAGGAGCAGGTCCCCCAGCGCCCCCTGGTGCCAGATGAGGATTTTTTGTACTGCCTCAATACCTGGCAGAGATTTGGATTTTCGGAGCTCTCGCTGGCTCATCAAGTCCGCGCCTTAAAAATTACAACCTTTCTGGGAAACGAGGGGAAATTTCACCCTAACGTTGTTATCTGGAAGAGATATGCCTATCGCTCCGTGGAACAGCCACCTAATTATTCCAAAAATTATTGAAATTACCCAATAATTATTGCAAAATTATTCAGATTCACATTAAATGGTGATCCAGGCTCATTCATAGTTATGGTAAAGGTTGCCCAAATTATCGGCAATCTGTCGCAACGTGATGCATATTACATCGATGAGCCGCGCCGTTTAAACCGTTTGTTTTGTTTCACAGTATTACTGTGAGGAGTCACTTTTGTTTAACATCAGTGAAAGATATGGTTTGATAATTAAAGCTTTAATCTTTGGCATAATTATCAGCTTTTATTTATTGATGATTAATCCCATAAGTCGTTCCCCTCAAAGCACAGATTTTTTTAAATTTTACAGTTCAGCTAAATTTTTCTGGAGCGGAGAAAATATCTACAAGCTTATTCCCACTAGCGAATAAATTTAAAGAAAAGATAAATTCAACAAATAATTTACCTAACATTTATAACCAGCATCCAAACTTAAATTCTCCATTCCATACTCTATTTATATCGTTATTCGGCTTACTTGATTTTCAAACCGCCTTCATGGTATGGTCTTTATTTTCACTCTGCTGCGGCCTTGCCGCAATTGCCTTATTTTATTGGCATATAGAAAACAGCCATATGAATTTAACGTATTTGATGAATATATGGATAATTTTTTTGCTTTATTTCCCTACGTTGATTAATTTTCGTCTAGGCCAATTTTCATTTATATTATTATTATTAGTAGCTATTGCCTGGAACAATGCTAAGCTTGGTAGAGATTATACCGCAGGCATAATTTTAGGTTTAGCTGTTGCCTTAAAATTATTTTTTGGGATTTTTTTCATTATATTTATATTCTATCGGAGGTGGCGTTTAATACTTTGCATGCTTGGTACTTTTATAGCCTGTAATGTTCTAAGTATTGCTATTTTTTCCATACAAACTTTTGAGAACTTTTTTTCCTTATTACAAAATATGCCATGGTATGGTGGAAGCTGGAATGCTTCTTTCATGGGTTTTTTTACTCGGCTTTTTGGTGGGTCGTTAAATATTCCCTTTGTTAATCTACCCTGGTTGGCACACTCTCTGTCTTTTATTTTATCAATCGCTCTCATTAGCTCGATGATTTTGTTGGCTCGGCCACATTCCTGTAGATCAGAATCGGATCTTTTTGATCTAGTTTTTTCGCTCGCACTCGTACAAATGCTCTTAATATCACCCTATGGATGGATTTATTATTTTTCCATTCTGATTTTACCTATGATAGTAGCCTGGCGGATTATGAAAAAATATCATTTCGGCATCATATATAAGATGCTTTTAGTATTTTCTTGGGCTTTAACCACTATTCCGACTCAACTCATTTGGGCAGAAGACTTGAGAATGAACCAACCGATCATTTGGTTCACTTCAGCGGGTATCTATTTCTATGCTCTCCTGATAATCACCGGTATTTTTAGCGGGCTACTCTATAAAATCAATAAGCCTCTACCACCAGGGGAGTTAGTCTGAACTTTGGAGTTATGCGGCCCTCAGGGGCATTGATGGTCTTTAAGGAGGGAGAGATTATCTCACCACAGAAGACCGGCCTCGTGAAAATATCCAAAGGCCGGCCGAACTGACCAGATAGCCAGATAGACTGAATCTACCGGGACTGGGACGTAGCCAACTGCTGGGCTGTGCGGGTGGCGAACTTTCGGGTGGGTCCGCCTGGGTCCTCCAGCAGGGCCAGGACATCCTGGAAGATTTGTTGGTTCAGGTCTCGCGCCGCGCCCTGGCCGGCCAGCAACTCGGCCACCGCCTCGACGATCTCCGGCTCCGTTTCCAGTTCCCCCAAAAACTCCCGGGCCTGAACCGGCCCCACCCGGTGGAGCAGCACCGTTGCCAGGACCACCTTGGGGTCGCCCCCTTCGGCCTTGAGCAGGTCCTGGGCGTAGGTAACGCCCTTGGCCGTCCGGTCCCAGGCCGCCGGGTCTCCTTCGAGATGGGACTTAACCATCTCTGAGAGCAGCTCTTTAAAATTCTGGGCCGCTTTCTTGGCCCTCACCAGATCCGGCACGCATTTCTCGGCGTATTGGCACCATTCAGCGCAACCCAGCTCGATCTTGGGATTGTAGAACATATGCCCGCACCAGGCGCAGCGCCGCCGGGCGTCGTCCTTGAAGAACTCGATTTCCGCGCCGCATTTGGGGCATTCCGCCGAAAAAATATCATCGGGCTTCCAAAAGCGGGTATCCTGTCCGGGGCATTTCATCTGTTCCATAGCAACCTCATTTTCTCTTGATTTGCTGCTGTTGGAGGACCTGTCCGGCAGTCCCCAGGGTGCAGATGTTCACCGGCAGGTTCTTGCCCGAGGCCTCCAGGGCCTGGCGGACGATTTGTACCAGTCCGAAACAGCACGGCACTTCCATATTGACAATGCCGATCTCCTTGATATCGTTCTCCCGCAAGATGGCAGTGAGTTTGGCCACGTGCTCCGGAACATCGTCGAATTTGGGGCAGCCGCACACCAGGGCTTTGCCTTCCAAAAAGCGGGAATGAAAATCCCCGGCGGCAAAAGGCGCACAGTCGGCCGCGACCAAAAGGCTGGCGCCTTTGAGGAAGGGGGCCTTAGGCGTCACCAGACGCAGCTTGATGGGCCAGTGGCCCAATGCCGAGGCTCCCGGAGTCGGCGCCGCGGCCGGCTGAAATTGCTGCATGCGGCTCCCCGGGCAGACAAAATCCCCCGGCGGCGCCGGGGGCGGGGCCGGCGCTTCCGGGTGCGGAGCCCCGGGGGCCGGACCTACAAACTCTTCCGCCTCCCGATCTTCAATGGTCAAAGCTCCCTGGGGACACTCCCCCAGACAGGCGCCCAGCCCGTCGCAAAACCGGTCTGCCAGCAGCTGCGCCTTGCCGTCGACGATTTGAATGGCCCCTTCGGCGCACGACGGCACGCACATCCCGCAGCCGTCACACTTATCCCGATCTATCCGAATAACCTGTCTATTTCCCATGAGCTCGCTTCCTTGGTTGCCTTTGGTGAGGAAGGTAACCCGGATGTCCCGGGTTAACCAATTTTGCCTCGTTCAATTGACTATATTGTACCCTTTAAGATTGTCAGCCCTATGACCTAAGTCAATAAGTGAAAAAAATCCCCCACCTGGGGAAGGTATGGCGGCGCGGCGGGGCGGGAATCTTTGGAAGATTCGGCAACGTGCTGCAATTTTCAGGTGTATTTTTACGGTGTGGCGACTGGCGGCGGGCACTGGAGTCCCCGCCGGATCTTTCGACGACGGGAGACGGGAGAAAAGGGATTGTTCCGGCAGGTGTAATTACGCCTGGACCGGGTTTCCGGAATTCTGGGGAAAAAGTGCTTGACCGCCAGGGGGAGCAACCCGGCATCGGTCTTTACAACCGCTGGCGGTTAGTGCGGCCCGGGAAATGGCCTGAATCAGCTAAATCCAGAATTCAACCAACACGGCCTCGCTCTTGCTGGGACCACCCAGGGTGATCGCCAGGAAAAAAAATACGATGGCCATGGCAAAAATGAAAAGCTGGTTGGTCATCAAGGTATGCATGATTTCTATGGATTGACTTGACATATGGCCTCCCAATTTCGAGAATAATCCATTACCGATAGGATTGCAAGTTTAATACCATTTCTCTATCTAACTGAATTTACGAGAGATAAGTAAATCCAGTTGCTTACTCTCATGTTTAGGAAAGTGAATGCCATGTCCATTTTCTTGACAGGTGGTCAAAGCCTTACGGGGAACCCAACCATCCAGGCTAACCCTGGACCAGCCAGGCCCAATCCAGGGTGCCAACCAGAGCCCCCGGTGCCGACCTCATTTTCCTCCTTACCCTGCTTGTAATATTATTTAAGATATCCTAAACAGGAGAATCGCCCCGATGCCGGAGACGCGCTTCGTACCCCGATAAGACCGCACGGTGACGCGATTGGGCCTGGGCGCCCTGCCCATGGGTCCCCTGCAGCGAACCCTGTCCGTGGAGGATGGCGCCAGGGTGGTCCGCACCGCGGTGTAAGGCGGTATCACCTTCATCGACACCGCTACCCTCTATGGCACCTACGAGCACATTGCCTGGGGGCTCAAGGGCTGGCGGGGTCCCGTAACCCTGGCCGCCAAGACCCACGCCAGGACTGATCGGGCCCTGGCGATACGCCATGTGGAAACCGCCTTAAGAGAACTGGGCCGGGACACCATCAACATCATGCTGTGCCACTGAGCCCGCCAGCGTTTCCTCGAAGACGAGTGGGGCCCCACCCTGGAGGCCCTCCTGGCCGCCCGGGCCAAAGGCCTGGTCCGTATGGTGGGCATGAGTACCCATACGGTGGCGGGGGTGCTGGACGCGGCGCGACATCCCGTGATGGACGTGATCCATCCCCTCATCAACCTGCAAGGCATGGGGATCATCGACAGCGGGGTGAAGGAGATGCTGGCGGCTATCTGGGAGGCGCATGAGCCCGGCAAGTTTGTGTACGCCATAAAATCCCTGGCCGGGGGCAATTTTGTGCCTGACCGGGAGGCGGCCCTGCGTTTCATTTTCGATACCCCCGAGATCGATGCCGTGGTGGTGGGCATGGTAACTCCCCGGGAAGTCGAATGGAATCTGCGCTTCGCCGCAGGCCGGCCCATTCCCGAAGACCTGGCCCGGGACACGGCGCTGTCCTCCAAGCGTCTGAGTATTGTGGCCCTGGCCTGCGAGGGCTGCGGGGAATGCGTGGAGCACTGTGAAAACGGAGCCCTGTCAGTCGTGGACGGCAAGGCAACCGTCGATCATGAGCGCTGCATCCTGTGCGGTTACTGCGCCCCCCACTGTCAGCGGCTGGCAATCCGCATGGTCTGAGCGGGTTCCGGATCGAGAAGCCTGCCCCTGGCGGTCGGTTTCCAAGCCCTGGGCTGCGGCGTGAGGCTGCAGCTGAGCCGTCGGCTGCCCCAACCCCCGGGCCATCCCCAACTCCTTCCCTCCCCCCGTCATGCCGCCGTTGCCTCTGCCAAAATTTCGGCGAATTAATCGGGCCCGTTAACTTTTTCCCGGACCACGGGTCAAATCCAGTGAAAGGCGCACCACCCCCGGGGTGGTCAAACCTCAAGAACAATTCAGCGCTGGATTTCCTGACCAGATCTGGGGGACAGGCTATTGAGGAGTTGCTTATGATCAGAGACCTGTTGCGGGTCTTGCTGGTGGGCGGTGTCGTGGCCTCAAGCCTGGCTTGTGCTGCCCAACGCCCCGTGCTCTATCCCAATGCCCGGCTCCAGGAGGTGGGCGCCGCCGCCGCCCAGCGGGATATCGATGACTGCCTCCAAAAAGCCGCCGCGGCAGGATATACCTCCGATAGAGGAGGCAAAGTCGCGGGGTCCACCACCGTGGGAGCCGCAGCCGGAGCCGCGTTGGGCGCGGCCGTGGGCGCGGCGGCCGGCCAGGCTGGGACGGGTGCGGCGATGGGCGCGGCCGGGGGCGGCACCGGTGGCCTTATCCGGGGCATCTTCGGTTCCCGGAACCTGGACCCGGTGCAACGGCGGTTTGTGGACCAATGCCTCAAAGAGAAAGGCTACGAGGTTATCGGCTGGCAATAAGAGGCAGGCCGGCCTCAGCCCGTCCGGAGCAGTCCCCCGGTTAATACTCTCAGCGTGTGGTTAAGGGTTCGTCCCGCCTTGCCCCCATGCTGGCCCGGCAAGTGTCTCGATCCGCAGTTGAAGTATAGTCTTGGCCCGTTTCCGTCCGGGTTCCGAGCCCTAGTGACTCGCCCCACTTGATATTTCCCCTCCCATGATTACTCTTGAGAAGACCTCCCGAACCCCTGCGGGGTCAGGGCCCAGGTTCAGCGCTGATCTCATTCCGCGGGTTCACCGTTTCAGACCTCAAGGAGCTACCCTAGATGGACGCCTCGACCGTAAAGACCGACCCCGCCCCTGAATCCGGATCCCCGGACCAGCCCGGAGGCCAGGGCGCCCCGGGCCGCCAGTGGTTGCGGCCGGTGGTCCTGCTGGCCCTGATCATCGCCATCCTGGTGGTGGCGAGGTTCCTGGGCCTCGCCGACAAGCTGGGGGACTTGCGGGACTGGATCAAGAGCCTGGGCTCCCTGGGGGCCCTGGTGTTTGTTCTGATTTACGTGGTGGCGATAGTGGCGGCTATCCCGGCGGCGCCCATCTCGGTGGCTGCGGCCGCCCTCTTCGGCTCGGTCTGGGGGGTCATCCTGATTAATATCGGGGCTACCCTCGGGGCCGGCCTGGCGTTTCTCGTGGGCCGCTATTTCGCCCGGAAGGCCGTGGTCAACTGGCTAGGGCACAATGAAAAATTCCGCCGGCTCGATCAACTCACCGAAGCGCACGGCGCCATTATTGTCGCCCTGACCCGCTTGGTGCCGATTTTTCCCTTTAACCTCCTCAACTACGGTTTCGGTCTGACCCGGGTACCTTTCTGGACCTATCTCTTCTGGACCTGGCTCTGCATCATCCCGGGCACCGTCCTCTACGTGGTGGGAGCCGACGCGGTGTTGCAAGGCGTGGCCCAGGGAAAAATTCCCTGGACCCTGGTCCTGGCCTTTGGGGCGGCGTTAATCATTTTGACCATCCTGGTGCGCCTTGCGAAGCTCCGCCTTCAGGCCAAAGAGCAGGCCCAGGAAACCGGGCCGCAGGAACCCCTGGCGTGAGGTCTCATCAGTACGAGGGCATTTGAGTCAGGGGGGCATAAATAACCCAATAATTATCACCCTGAATCCCCCGTTATAAGAGGGGGACCTAACATAACCGGCCTTCAAGGCACGGCAGGTCTCATAATTATGGATCACGATTCGTTCATGAGCGGTGCGCCGGCAGTTACCCCCCGGGATCAATACAACGAGGCCTTGCTGGCCAACGTCCACCCGCCGGATTGGGTGAATCCCGTCCCCGCCCCGCGCTACAATCTGGTGGTGATCGGCGGCGGCACCGCGGGGCTGGTGAGTGCGGCCGGGGCTGCGGGGCTGGGGGCCAAAGTGGCCTTGGTGGAGCGCCACCTGCTGGGGGGCGACTGCCTGAACTACGGCTGCGTGCCCTCCAAGGCCATCATCCGCTCGTCCCGGGTGGTGGCGGACTTCCGGGATGCGGCCCGCTTCGGCCTCAAGGCGCCGCCCGAGACCGAAGTGGACTTTGCCGCGGTCATGGAGCGCATGCGGCTTCTCAGGGCCGCCATCAGCGGCCACGATGCGGCCCGGCGCTTTCGGGACCTGGGGGTGGACATCTTTCTGGGTGAGGCCCGGTTTTCCGGCCCCCGGACCGTGGAGGTAGCCGGCCTGACTCTTAACTTCAGCAAGGCGGTCATCGCCACGGGGGCCCGGGCGGTGGACCCGCCCGTTCCGGGGTTGGCCGAGGCCGGTTATCTCACCAACGAAACAGTTTTTTCTCTGACCCAACGGCCCCGTCGCCTGCTGATCATGGGGGGCGGGCCCCTGGGCTGCGAGTTCGCCCAGGCCTTGCAGCGCCTCGGCTGCCAGGTCACCCTGCTCCACAAATACGACCACCTCATGAACCGGGAGGACGCCGACGCCGCCCGCCTGGTGCAGCAGGTTTTTGTCAGGGAAGGTATTCACCTGGTCCTGGCGGCGAAACCGCTTCAGGTGCTCAAGACCGAAGGCGGCAAGCTGGTCCGCTACGAAAGCGCCGGGCAGCCGGGGGAAATCGAGGTTGACGAGATCCTGGCCGGGGCCGGCCGGGCCCCCAACGTGGAGAATTTGGGCCTGGAGGAGGCCGGAGTCCGGTATGATCCCCGGGAAGGGGTGGTGGTCAATGATCGGCTCCAAACCACCAATCGCCGCATTTACGCCGCCGGCGACGTCTGCCTGAAATACAAGTTCACCCACATGGCCGACGCCACCGCCCGGATTGTCATCCAGAACGCCCTGTTTCTGGGGCGCAAAAAGGTGAGCGCCCTCACGATTCCCTGGTGCACCTATACCGATCCCGAAGTGGCCCACGTGGGCATAAATGAAGCCGAGGCGGAAAAACAAGGCCTGCCGATTCAGACCTTTATCAAACCGTTAAGTGAGGTGGACCGGGCCATCGTCGACGGCGAAGCCGAGGGCATGGTGAAAATCCACGTCCAGCAGGGCACCGATCGCATCCTGGGGGCCACCATCGTGGCCCGGCACGCCGGGGAGATGATCAGCGAAATCACCCTGGCCATGGTGGGGAAGATCGGCCTGGGCGCCCTGGCGGGAGTCATCCACCCCTATCCCACCCAGGCCGAAGCCATCCGCCAGACCGGAGACCTGTACAACCGCACCCGATTGACGCCCTTCGTCAAGGGATTGTTCGGCCGATTTCTGGCCTGGCGACGGTGACGTGAGGAGTCCCGGCAATACCCCACCGGGAACTCATATCTGTAACTCTCTCATATCACGAATTAATTAGCCCCATAAGAGATTAACCAAGGTTGCCATGGGGCTCTGCTGCTTAGGTCAAGGGGTTGTCAGGTAACCGCCGGCCTTTATCCAGGGAAAGGGCAGGTCATGGCGGTAAAGAAGTCAATCATCCGACAACAGGAGGTAGAGCCAGGGGAAGGCCCTATTGAGAGGAAGGTCAGGGTTGACTGAGGTCTGGATCTGGTCCGATACCAGCGTAGAGCCCTGGGCCCGGACCTCGATGGCGTGAGAACCCGGCGAGGCGGTGGATGCATTCCAGAAACCTTCCCAGATCGGGGTCCCGTTAACCCGCTGCATGTCTTGCCAGTCGGCGCTTCCGTCGATGCGAAACTGGACCTGAGTCACCGGATTCGGGTCGAAAATGAGGGCCCGAATGGGGTTGGCGGGGCCCTGAGGCACTTCATAGGGAAACGGATTGGCGCAGGCTCCCAGGCACTGGTCCACAGGAGCCGTGATCATCACCACCGGCCAGACGTCCTTTTGAGCCGGCACCATGGATAAGCCGTTGCCATCGACGGCCATCACCGCATACTGGTTTTGACTCGATTTTCCCAAAGACGCCACATTCATATAATAGAGGCCCTTCGTGGGGTCCAGATAATAAAAGTTCTCGCGATAATTGTGGGTGTGCCCGAATCCGTACAGGGAAACCAGGTAGGTATCGATCAGGTTCAAGAAGTCCGGCAGGCCGTAGGTCAGGCCCGTATCCGACGAGGAGTAGTAGTCCGCCTCAAAGGGGTGGTGGCCAAAAACCAGGGTGAGCTGCGCATCCGGATACTTGCCGAATTCCCCTTGGATGAATGCCAGTTCAGTTTCATCCAGCCCGGCATGATCCCCGTAATTGTCCGATGCCAAGAAGCTGAAAGACGCCCCATCATTTCCCGGCGTGCAGACACCCATGAAGTGATAACGCCCGTAGGGGAATTGCTTTACCCAGGAAGGCTGGGTCGTGCCTGTCGCCCTGCCCTGCATGGAATTCCCCCGATAATAGGACAAAGTCGCATCGTTATAGGCGTCATGATTGCCGGGAATGTCGTAATAAGTTGAAGCGTCGAGGCCGGCGTTATCCAGGATCTGTTTGTAGGTATTCCACTCGTCTTGGTAAGGCCCCATGGGTATGAGACCGCCATTGGTGGAATCCGTCAGGTCGCCGGTATTGACGATAAATTGCGGGGCGATCACCTGTCGCGCTTGGGTCACGGCCCAGGTGAGATTTTGGGAACAGGTGCTGTTGGCGCCGATGTGGCTGTCCGACACGATCATGAACCAGAAGAGACGGTTGGCGTTCGGATGGTAGTAGGCCTTTTGACCGGCAAGTGACAGGGAAGGGAACAACGAAACCCAAAAGGTAATCACCAGGAGAAGGAAAAATCTGCTGATCATCATGGCTGGTTGCCGCCGCTCTGATCTTTTGGGAGACGTTCTGCGGCGCGCTGGGTCAGGCGTTGGATGAAATCGTCCAGAACACCTATGGATCGAGGGTCTACTTCCTGAGCCCGCAACTCTTGCAATACCTTGACGGCGCCCTCATAATCCCCGGCCATCTCCAGGGCTGAGGCCAGTTTCACGTAGATTTCTTTCCGCTGCGGCGCCAGCGCCAAAGCCTTTCGGTAAACTTCAGCCGCCAACCGGTACTTCTTCTGAACGAAATAGGTGCGGCCCAGGTGAAGGCGGGGTTCCACCCAGTCCGGTTTGCTCCGAATGGCTTCCTGAAAAGCTTCTTCAGCCAGGCGGTATTCTGCCCCGGCTTTCCCAGGCTCGTTCCGGGGCGCGGCTTGGTAGAACGCCTTCCCGAAATGGTCCAGACCGCTCTTATGGAGATCTTCCGCCGTTTGGGCGCCGGCAAGGCTCATTCCTAATAATAAACCGAGAAGAATAAGGAGGGGGGTCAGAAGCCTTTTCACACCGTAACCTGCTTGTTCATGGGCTAAACCGGATATCATCCAGATCTATTCAAGGGGCCTTCCCGTTATGGATGGCAAAAAGAGCTCACCGTGAGCCTATTATAGGGTAATCTCATTCGAAAATCTACAAGTTAAGTTAACAAGGAATTACAGATTACTGCCCTTATTTGCAACACGCTAGCAAAAGGGAAGTGCATCACCGTTAACGAGCGGAAACCCATAGTGTTCCTTATTTTGCTCACTCTTGCCCTTCTCCCCATTGGTAGGAGCGCACTACTCATTTGTCGTTAATATAATCGCTATCTCCTCTCTATGGACAGTTCAAGCCAAAATTCCAACCCTCTGATCACCTACCCCCCAATTTGCCTTTTATCTGTAAGTGCGAACCTGGCCGCCGCTTTTTCTCAGCATCGATTTCTTATTGCGGTTCTTCCGGGGGCGGGTCGAAGAGGGTGGGTTGGGGGGTTTCCCGGGTTGGGCGGCGGCGGGAACGGGCCAGGCGGGGCAAGCCCGTGGGGTCCAGGCTGCCGGATTCCAGGTTTTCCAGGACTTCCTGGGCCCGGGCGATGACTTCCCGGGGGACGCCAGCCAGTTTGGCCACCTGGATGCCGTAACTCTGGGAGGCGGCGCCAGGAGCCAGTTGGTGGAGGAAGACGATATCGCCCGCCGATTCCGCCACCAGCACCTGGAAGTTCTGCACCCGGTGCTTCAGGCGGCTGAGTTCGGTAAGCTCCTGGTAGTGGGTGGCAAACAGGGTCTTGACCCCGGCGCCTTGGAGGTCGTGGAGGTGTTCCGCCACGGCCCAGGCCAGGGCCAGACCGTCGAAGGTGGAGGTGCCCCGGCCGATCTCGTCTAAGATCACCAGGCTCCGGGGAGTGGCCTGGTGGAGGATGCGGGCGGTTTCGTGCATCTCCACCAGAAACGTGCTCTGGCCCCGGCCGATGTCATCCACCGCCCCCACCCGGGTGAAGATGCGGTCGGTGAGCCCGATCACCGCCTCGGCGGCAGGCACAAAACTGCCCAGGTGGGCCAGGAGCGTGATCAGCGCCACCTGGCGCAGGATGGTGGACTTGCCGCTCATGTTGGGGCCGGTGACGATGAGCACCTGGGAGTCGGCGTCCAGGGCGATATCGTTGGGCACAAAGCTGCCGGAGGCCAGGACCCGCTCGATAACCGGGTGCCTGCCCTGCCTGATCAGGAGCGTGGGTTCGGCCACCACCCGGGGCCGGTTATACCGATAGAGGGCGGCCAATTCGGCCAGGCCAGCGGCAACGTCCAGGATCCCCAGGGCCCGGGCCACCTGTTTGAGGCGGGAGGTCTCCTGACGCACCTGCCGGCGCAGGTCATGAAACAGCGCCGTTTCAAGTTTGAGGCGCGCCTCTTCCGCCCCCAGGACCCGGGACTCATACTCCTTCAAGTCCCCGGTGATGAAGCGCTCGGCGTTCACCAGGGTCTGCTTGCGGGTATAGTCGGGGGGCACCAGATGCAGGTTGGCCCGGGACACCTCCAGGTAATAACCAAAGACCTTGTTGTAGCGCACCTTGAGCGAATTGATGCCGGTCCTGGCCCGCTCGGTGGCCTCCAGGCGGGCGATCCAGTCTTTCCCCTCCCGGTTCAGGGCAATGAGTTCGTCCAATTCGGGGTCGTACCCCTCCCGGATAATGCCGCCAGACGCCAGGTTGGCCGGAGGGTCCTCCACCAGGGCCCGGCCGATCAGGTCTTGTAGCGCCGGCAGCCCGTCCAGGTCAGCCGCCACCTGGGCCACCAGGGCCGGGAGCTCCGCCGGCAGCAGAGCCTGGAGCAGGGGCACCCGGGCCAGGGCCTCTTTCACGGCCCCCACCTCCCGGGGCGTGGCCTGCTCCAGAGCCACCCGGGCGGTGAGGCGTTCCAGGTCCCCCAGTCCTTTCAGGGTCTGGCGCCAACGCTGACGCAGGAGGCTGTTGTCCTTGAAAAACTCCACCGCGTCCAGACGGGCGTCGATCTGGGCCTGATCCTGCAAGGGATAACGCAGCCATTGGCTCAGGCGCCGGGCCCCCATGGGGGTGATGGTATGATCCAGGGTTTCCAGCAAGGACCCCTGGCGTGAGCGGCTGCGCCAGGTCTCAAAGATCTCCAGGTGCCGCAAGGTGGCCTCATCCAGGCCCAGAAAGTCGTCCCGGCGGTAGGCCAGCAGGCGGTCCAGGTGGGGGAGGTCAGGGGTGTGAGAATCCTTCAGATACCGGAGGATAGCCCCGGCCGCGGCCACCCCCAGTTGGTAGGCGTCCACCCCAAAGCCATCCAGGAAGAGGGTGCCCAGGGCGCCACCCACTTCCCGCCGGGCCGCCTCGGGATCGAAGGCATAGGACGACACCAGCCGCCGGGTGGGAGGGGTATCGAAGGGAACCAGGGCCGGGGCCAGGAAATCCGGGTCCAGGTTATCCGGGACCACCAGTTCGGCGGGTTTTAGCCGCCACAGTTCATCGGCCAGGGCATCATGACCCTCGCCTTCGGTGAGGCGGAACTCTCCCGTGGACAACTCCAGAAACGCCAGGCCCCACCTGGGCCCCTTAAAACTCACCGCCGCCAGGTAGTTGTCGGTGCGGGCATCCAGGGCGGCGGGGTCCACCACGGTGCCCCGGGTGAGGATGCGGGTCACTTCCCGGCGCACCAGGCCTTTGGCCTGGGCCGGGTCCTCCGTCTGGTCGCACACCACCACCTTGAACCCCTGCTCCAACAGGCGGGGAATGTAGCTGGCGGCCGCATGGATGGGAAAACCGGCCATGGGAATGCGGTCGTCCCCCTGGCGGGAGCGGGAGGTAAGGGTGATATTCAGGGCATTGGCGGCCGTCTCGGCGTCGCCGAAGAAGGTCTCGTAGAAATCGCCCATCTGGAAAAGCACCAGGGCATCGGCGTACCGTTCCTTCAGGTCCAGGTACTGCCGCAACATGGGGGTGATTTTGTCAGATGGGGGGGCGGTCATGGCGCTTGGGGCAATTCAAGCGGAGGGCGAAAGACACCTAAAGGGTCCGTCACCCTCCCGGAAAACTGAGGCGCCCCCGGATTACTCCGACTCGGGGGCAATCTGGGGTTCGGAGGCCACCGAGGCCTGAGCCGTGGCGCTGGCCTGTTTCAGTTCCTTGGCCAGGATGTCCAGATTGTGCCGGAGCTGGCGGATGGTCTGGCGCTGCTGATAATTGTCGTAGACACCGTATAAAGCGGTGGTGATGACCCCGAGAAAAAAGGAGAACAAGACGAGAACCCAGAGATAGACCTCGGGGGTCTGGAAGGTGGCGAAGTAGAGTTCCAGCTTGAGGCGTACCGAATGCTTCAGCACTTCCAGGTTTTCGATGATAAAGATGATACCCAGGAGGACGATAACGGTAGAGAAGATTACTTTAACGAAACGCATGTCTGATCCTCATCTGGCAGGGCCTGGAAGTGGGGCGCCAGGCGTTCGTAAGTCTGACGGAAATGTTCCGGAATCACCCGAACTTCGGCAAAGACCGGGATAAAATTGGTGTCTCCGGCCCACCGGGGGACGATATGAAAATGCAGGTGGCTTTCCACCCCGGCCCCGGCTACCAGCCCCAGGTTAAGGCCCACGTTGAAGCCGTCGGGGTGCATGACCCGCTTCAAGATGTCCAGAGACTCCCGCACCTTGCTCATCAGGTCCAGGGTCTCCGCCGGGGTCAGAGCGTCCAACCCGGGAAGGTGGCGGATAGGGGAAACCAACAGATGGCCGTTGATATAGGGATACTTGTTCATCATGATGCGGGTATGGCTGCCGCTGAACAACACCAGCCGCTCCGCCAGGTTTTCCCCGGTTTCGGGGCAGAAGATGCAGCCCGGGGGCTTATCCTCTCCCAGGATATATTCCATGCGCCACGGGGCCCACAACACTTTCATGATATGCCAACCCGAATGATAGATGATCCATGGCTACCCATATCGTTGAAATATAGCATGATTCGGGAGAGATTCAAGGAGTTTTATGAGGAGAAGAGGATGGCTTCCCCGGCCCCAAAACCCGTAGGGCGCGTCCCACGCGCCATTCTGGGGGCATAGGACGCACCCTCCATAAGGAAAATTACCTTTTGGGGGCCAACTTGGGGTTAAGGGGTAAGCGTAAAGGCCGGCCTGATCCGGCCCACCTCTTCCTGGCGGTGGTTGAGGATGGGCGGCTCCCGGAAGGCGGCCAGGGCTTCTGCGGCTGGGGGGGTGAGCACCCCCAGCTGCTCCAGGATGGCCACCACGGTGGGGTTGAGGGCCCGCTGGCTGCCGTCGTCGATCTTAAAGGCCACCCCCAGGCCGCCGGCCATCAGGCTGAGGCCATAGCCCCCCTCGGCCCCGGACTTGGCAAAGATTTGGCCCGGCAAGGCCTCCATGGCCGTGGTCTCGAGACGGCCGTCCCCGGCGATGTGCTTGGGATGGGCCAGGATGGCAGCCATGAGCAGGCCCGCCGGGGAATCCGGCTTGGCCCCGGCCAGGCGGGCATATCCCAGGGCGATGTTTTTCAGAGGCACGTAAAAGACCGGGGCGCCGCAGCCGTCGATGGCCACCTGGATTTGCCCCTTGGGAAACCCCACCATCCGGGCCACGGTACCCAGAATCAGCTCCTGGGCCGGGTGGGACGGATTCAGGTAGTCCGCCACGGGCCAGCCGTGGTGGACGCACAGGGCCAGCATGGCGGCGTGTTTGCCGGTGCAGGTGTTGTGCAGGGCCGTAGGTTTCAAGCCCGCTTTCACCAGGGCCTGGGCCGTGGGCCGGTGCAGGGGCGGATGCACGCCGCACTGGAGGGCGTCCGGCGTCAGCCCCAGCCGCGCCAGGATTTGGGTGGCCAGTTCCACCTGGAAGTCCTGGCCGCTCAAAGACCCGGAAAACAGGGCCAACTCCGCCGCCCCGAACCCGAAGGCCGTTGCCGCGCCGGTGTTGAGAACAGCCAGGGCCTGAAAGGGCTTGGCCAGGGAGCGCATGCAGACCCAGGCCTCGGGGTCGCCCAGGCTGTGACGCAGGTTACCGGCGGCATCCACCACCGCGAGGTGGCCCCGATGACAACTCTCCACCCGGGGGCCCCGGGTCACTTCGATTAAGACCGGTGAGGTTATGTTATTCTTCATGTTTCTCCTTAATCTTGTCAGAAAATAACTTTCAGCGGTCAGCGATCAGCTTTAAGCTAAGAAATATAGGGTAGGCACGGCCAACCAACCCTTTATTACCCCGCACCAAACAGCAAGAACTCCAACTCTTCTCGGGAAGGCACATGATTTTCTTCTATCATCTTCACTAAGGCAAGCTTGAGCAAGGCATAGGTCTCAAGCAATCGACTTATCTCCTTTTAGCTGAGAACCATGAGCAGCCTTCGAGCGAGATCATACAATTTCTTTACACGACGATAACAAGCGAGCCGTCCTTCTCCCGCCATTCTAAGTAATGATTGCAATAGCGGCAGAAACTCTGAAACTGAGTTCGTAATGAAATGGGAGAATAGACGTTCAAGTGCTCCACATAGTGAAACCAGAGCGAGATGATGATGAATGACTCCAAATACAATCATCAATGGCCTGAAAGGCCAAATTGAAATCATCGTTATTGTTCATTAACCTACCACCTGAAAGCCAGTGATTGCGAATCCACAGCAGATTCTGAATCATTGACGGTTCTGCTGGGATTCTCAACGGGAATAAGTGATAGTTTCATTTCAATCGGCTAAAAATGGGGCTCATCTTTCGATGACGAAATCTCGCAAATGGTTTGCTTGCAATTACAGGAATAGTTGCAAAGTTGCTTGCCTTAAACCTCATCAAGGCGGCAAACCACCAGACTGTATTTAGTCTATCAAACCAATTCGGCATTTTGAAATACTAGTGGAGATATAATCTCGGCTTGTATATCAATACTAAGCCACCATAACTGCTTTCCATGGTGAAGGTGGGAGTTTGCCGGTATCGTCTTGGCGACAAAATCTCGATAATAACGTGCAATTACGTGATCATATTTTTCTGAGAATGACGCCTTCACCAAAGTCGATTCTCACTTGATGCTTCGCCGGCAATACCACATGAAGTGGAGCAATCATTTAGTTCATTTTTCGAATCCTTGGTCGCCAAAGTAAACATAGGGGAGACCTCATGTGCCATCAAGATTCGGTGTGCACGGCACGCCCTATCTTTCTGCAATCGTAGGCTGCGGTTCTACGCACCATTTTTTGAGTCCGCAACCTCTTAAAGTGCGTAACGCACCCTACAGAGCGCCAATCGAAGGTCTTGGCTGAAAGCTGACCGCTGATAGCTGATAGCTGCTTTTATCGCCACCAAGCCGCATACAGCAAAGCCAGGGTGAGGGTCAGGCCCGTGAAGAAGTGGGTCTGGATGGTGAGGGCCTGGATGGGGACAAACTCCGGATCGGTGGGCGGGGTGCGGAAGGCCAGGCGCACGGCCCGCACCGCCAGGGGCAGGGGCAAGAGGGCCGCCATAATGAGATCGGGCAAATGGAAAATTTCCATGAGGACAAACAGGCTGACAAAAGGGGCGATCATCAAGGCGGCGTAGACCCAGCGGGAGCTTTTCAGGCCCAGGCGGGCCACCAGATGATGCTTGGCCGCGGCCAGGTCCGCCTCCATATCGGGAAATTCGTTGATCCAGATGATGGCGGTGATGATAAAGGCCAGGGGCAGGCTGACCGCGGCGCCCGCCAGGCTGAATTTCCCCGTCTGGACGTAATAGGCCCCTAAGGTCAGGAGCGGCCCGAAGGCCAGGAAGATCATGGACTCCCCCAGGCCGAGACTCATGACCTGGACCGGCGAGGCGGAATAGAACCAGGCGGCGCCCAAACCCAGCAGGCCGATGACGGCCACCCAGGGACGTCCCTGAAAGACCAGCACCAGGCCGCATCCCACACCCAGGGCGAACATCAGGCAGGCCAGGGTCTTGACCTGCCCCGGGCTCATCCGCCCATCCTGGATCACCCGGCTGCCGCCGCTAAACGGGGTGAAATTGCGGTTCAAGGGATCGCTGCCAAAGGAGTCGTAGTAATCGTTGATCAGGTTGGCTCCCACTTGCAGGGATGCCACTCCCAGGGCCGTGAGCCCGAAAAAGAGCCAGTTCCAGGCGTGGTCGGTCAAATAGGCCAGGGCCGTGGCCGCGGCCACCGGCAAGAGAGAGCCGGTGAGGAAGGGGAGCCGGGAGGCCCGCAGGCAGATAAAAATTCCCATAGGCGTTATCCAGTAAGGGATTATAGGCGCGGAGCCCATTGCTGTCAACGCCGGTCCAAGAGATTTTCGTTGCAGGATGAACGTAAACGGGTTAATAAAAAACGGTTGACAAATAGTATTGCCGGGGAGGCTGGGACTGCCCATGTCCTTTCCCCCCAATAACATCTCATGAGGAGGTAGGTTATGGGTCGCCCGAAGATTACCGTTGTAGGAGCGGGCAACGTGGGGGCTACATGTGCTCATTGGGCTGCGGCCCGGGAGTTGGGTGATGTGGTGCTGGTGGATGTGCTGGAAGGTATGCCCCAGGGCAAAGCCCTGGACCTGATGCAGGCGCGTCCGATCTTCGGCTTTAACGCCGAGGTCGTGGGGGCGAATGACTATGCCGCCACCAAAGAGTCCCAGGTCGTGATCATCACTGCCGGCATCCCCCGGAAACCGGGGATGAGCCGGGAAGATTTGATCAATACCAACAAGAACATCGTGGGTACGGTGACCAAGGAAATCATGGCTAAATCGCCCGACGCCTTCCTGATCGTGGTCGCCAACCCCCTGGACGCCATGTGCTACGTGGCCAAAAAGGTGAGCGGCCTGCCCCGGGAGCGGGTCATGGGCATGGCGGGCATCCTGGACACGGCGCGCTTCCGCTGCTTCATCGCCATGGAATTGGGCGTGGCGGTGGAGGAGATCCAGGCCATGGTCCTGGGAGGCCATGGCGACGACATGGTGCCCGTGGCCAGCGCCACCAACATCTCGGGGGTGCCTCTCACCGATCTGTTGTCCCCGGAGCGCATCACCGCCCTGGTGGACCGCACCCGCAAAGGCGGCGGGGAAATCGTGGCGCTGCTCAAGACCGGTTCGGCGTATTATGCCCCGGCGGCAGCGGCAGTGCAGATGGCCGAGTCCATCCTTAAGGACCAGAAACGCCTGGTGCCGGTGTCGGCCTATCTGGCCGGAGAGTATGGCCTGAACGACCTCTACTTCGGCGTCCCGGTGATCTTGGGAGCCGGGGGGATAGAAAAGATTCTGACCTTGAAGCTGAGCAAGGAAGAAGAGGCTATGCTGCAGAAGTCCGCCACCGCGGTGGCCAACACCCGGGATGAGTTAAAGATGTAACCCGAAAAAGTGAGGGGGAGGTCATGGCTGCACCTGAACCCTCCCCCTATCCGGTCCTGCTGGTTTCCTGGTTTACCTGCCCTTGTTGAACATCCCCATGACCTGAATCAACGCCGGCCCCAAGATAACGACGACAATGGCCGGAAAAATGAAGAGCAACATCGGGAAAACCAGTTTGACCGGGGTCTTGGCGGCCATGCCCTCCAGTCTCAAACGCCGGGCGGTGCGCATATAATCCGATTGGGTTTTGAGGGCCGAGGCGATACTGGTCCCGAAGCGATCGCTCTGAATGAGGACATTGCACAGGGAAATCAACTCGTCCACCCCGGTCCGTTCCCCCAGGTTCCTCAAAGCCTGCTGCCGCTCCAGTCCGGCCATGGTCTCCAGGTTCACCAGGATTAATTCCTGGGAGATGATGGGACTGCTTTCCTGCAAATCATCCGACACCCGCTTGATGGCGGCGTCCAAACCCTGGCCGGCTTCGACACAGACCACCAGCAGATCCAGGGCATCGGGAATTGCCTCCCTAATTTTTTGCTGACGGGAACTTATCAGGCGGTTCAGGATAAGATCCGGGAGGATAAAGCCCAAAGAGCACAGGGCGATGGGAATCCCCATCAGCAGGCCGCGCTGGTTGGTGTTTCCCCACAGGATGAATAAGACCAGTATCGGCAGGACCAGCAGTCCACCCAGTTTAATCCCGAGAAAAAGCGGCACGGCCCGTTCCGTGTAGATTCCGGCGCTGATGAGCCTGGCCTGGAGTTTTTTGGTCCTGGCGCCGTCTCTTCTCAGATCGAATCTCTTTTCGAGCTTTTCGGCCAGACCGGCGCTGATGAAGGCAGGTTGGTCTTTCCTTTGGGGCCGCAATAAATCGGCATCAACCCGTGGAGTGGCCTTAAGCCGCCGCCGTACCGATGAATGGCGCTGGCGGAGGAAGACGCCCAGGAAGGTGATCATGCCGCCGATCAAGACCCCGAAGAAAATCACTTGAACAATTTCCATATTACACCTTGATGTTCACAATCTTGTGAATCCAAATCATCCCCACCAACTGAAATCCCAGGGCCACCGCACACAAGATCCGACCCGTCGGATGCAGGAACAGTTGTGATTCGTATTTCGGGTTGAACAACATCAGCATGCCGGACAGCAATGGTGGCAGGATGAGGAGGATAATCCCGGACAGCCGGCCTTCCGCGGTGAGGGCTTTGACCTGTTCGGTCAACTTGAATCGTTCCCGGATAAGGATCGAGATCTTCTCCAAAATCTCCGTGAGATTGCCTCCGGTTTCCCGCTGAATCAAGACTGCCGTAGTAAAGAAGGCCAAATCGCGCAGGTCGACGCGATCACAGAGATTGAGCAAAGCGGTATTCAGGTCCAAACCATGGTTAAATTCCCTGAAGGTTTCGAAAAACTCCGTCCCCAAGGGATCGGGCATCTCTTTGGCCACCTGCTGCAATCCCGTCGGAAAGGCATGGCCGGCCCTGAGTCCCCGGGCCAGCAGGTCAAGGGCATCCGGCAGTTGCTTCTCAAACTTCTTTAAGCGCCGCTTCTTTCTCCGGGCCAAAATCTTGTAGGGGATGACCAAACCCAGGGCGCCGCCGGCCAGGCCCCCCCAGACACCCCATTTCGCCAGTCCCATCCCCGCCACCACCAGCCCGGACAGCCCGGTGACGATCAGAAAAGTGGTCATTTTCCATTTCAGGTTCGCCTGAAACATCATCCTCTGAATCCGGCTAAAAAGGCTGAATTTAAGCATTACCTGGTCGAAAAATGATTTTTCCAGGCTGGCCTTCTTGAGGAGGCTGTTAACGTTGAGAGACACCTCCAGACCCTCTATCGCCTTGAGCCTCTTCTTTAGCCGTTGCTGGTGAGCCCGCTCCGGATTAGCCAGGTATAAGAGGATGCCCCTGATGAGGAAAAGAAAGCTAAGGAAAATCAAAAAAATCAGAATCAAGAAAGAAACGTTTATCGAGCCGAACAATTCATTAACCATCAATGCCTCCCTGGCGGACATCTGTCCCGGAGCTGGGATTGAGGCCAGGTTATTGAGAAGGGGTTAAGGAGCATCCTCCCCTTTCAAGGACTTCCCCTATTCTTGGAAGAGACTGCTGGGCAACTTGAGGCCCATGGCTTCCAGGCGTTTCATAAACTTGGGGCGGATACCGGTGGCCATAAAGCGGCCCAGCACCTTCTTGTCTTCGGTGAGCCCCATCAGATTGTAAGCAAAAATCTCCTGCATGGTGACGGTTTCGCCTTCCATGCCGACGATCTCAAAGAGGTTCATCATCTTGCGGCTGCCGTCACTCAACCGGGCCAATTGCAGCACGACATTGATGGCAGAGGTTACCTGGTGCCGGATGGCCCGTTCGGGGATATTGAGGCCGGCCATGGAAACCATGGTTTCCAGGCGGGTGAGGGCATCCCGGGCGGAGTTGGCATGAATGGTGGCCAGGGAACCGTCGTGGCCGGTATTCATCGCCTGGAGCATGTCCAGGGCCTCACTGCTTCTCACCTCCCCCAAAATGATGCGATCGGGCCGCATACGCAAGGCATTCTTCACCAAATCACGCTGAGTAACCTCTCCTTGACCCTCCAGGTTGGCGGGGCGAGTTTCCAGCCGAACCACATGGTCCTGCTGTAACTGGAGTTCGGCGGAATCCTCAATGGTGAGGATGCGTTCGTCATTAGGGATAAAACTCGACAAAACATTGAGGAAAGTGGTTTTCCCGGTGCCGGTGCCGCCGGAGATCAGGATGTTAAGACGGGCCTGAACCATACCGTGCAGGACCTCGGCCATGTCTTCGGTGATAGCTCCGAAACTGATTAAATCCTCCACTTTTATGGGGTCCCGGGCAAATTTACGGATGGAGAGGGCCGGTCCATCCAGGGCCAGGGGGGGAATAATGGCGTTGACTCGGGAGCCGTCCGGCAGTCGGGCATCCACCATGGGAGAAGATTCATCGATGCGCCGTCCCACCCCGGAAGCGATCTTTTCAATGATTTTGAGCAAATGGGCGTTGTCGGTAAATCGGATGATCGATGGTTCCAGCTTGCCGTGACGTTCCACGAACACCTTGCTGTAGCCGTTCACCAGAATATCGTTGATGCTGGCATCCGCCAGGAGGGGTTCCAGAGGCCCGTACCCTAAGAGCTCATTTCTGATTTCTCGGCAGAGTCTCTCCTTCTCAGGGGAGGGGAGCGATATCTTCTCTTCCGCCAGGATCATCTCGACCCCCCGGCGCAAGTCCTCCTGGATCGCACCCTCTGAGGCTACCGTCAGGCGAGTGAGGTCCAGCAAACTCAGGAGCTTCACGTGTATCTTCGCCTTTAATTCATTAAAAACATCGTCTTTCTTCTGACGCTCCCACTCCTTCTTCGGGCCTTGGCCATGGACGGGGGGCTGGGCCGTTTGCCCTTCTGATTGCCGTTGGCGGATGCGGTCCAGGAGGCTCATGGCTTTTTCTTACTCCAGAGGCGTTGAAGCCATTTCCACCCGGAGCCGTTGGTCTCCTCCGGCGTATCCTTGGGGCTAATTTTTCCGGCCATTGATTTCAGGTCCAAAGCTATAGGATGCCGGGGAGAGGCTTGCACCAGGAGTTTTCCTTCATTGATGCTAAAACTTGCCTGTTTGTAGTCACAGGTTATCGTGCCCGCAATCTTGTTCCCTAAAAAGTTTTCCACATCAGCTAAGACCAATTCATGTTGGCGGTCCCAGGAATTTACCCAGACCTCAATTTCGAGTTCCCTCAATTCCAGGACGGCAAGGATATCCAGCATTTTCTTGGCGTTGGAAAGGGCCGGGATGGATTGGGCGGTCACCAGCACCAGGGATTCGGAGAACTCCAGGGCCTTCATGGTTATCTCATCAAGCTGATGGCAACAGTCGATCAGTATCCAGCGGAACCCCAGGTTTTCTTTGATATAGCTGATAATTTTCTCTAGATGGCCGGCGTTAATGGCCTCGGCTTCTTCCAAACGGGCCGGAGCCGCAAGCAGGTAGCAATTATCACCGATGGGGCAGAAGATACTTTGTAAATAAGTATTATCCAAGCGGTCGATATTTTCGATCACCTCCGCCAAGGTGTGTTCCGGGTGAACATCAAAAAAATAGTTGAGTTGGCCAAATCCCAGATCCAAGTCCACTAACAGCACCTTGCCGCGGCTCTCTTGGGCCAGGAGGGTGGCAAGATTGGCGGCCAGGAAGGTAGTCCCTACCCCTCCCTTACACCCGAGGAAAGAGATGATTTGGGTGGGTTTTGCCGGACCTTTCCTGACTTCAGTACGGGCCAGGATGCGCTTTACCGCGTGTTGAAAATCTTCTGCCTGGATAGGAAAGGTAAAGCATTCCTTAGCCCCCAGGCGAATCGCCTTCCATAAGTTGTTGGTGGAGATTTCCCTAAAGTACAGGAAGATGGCGGGACTTCTGGGATTGGCGGCAATTTTCTCGATCCAGTGGTCCAGTTCAGGATTGTTTTCCTGATATTCCAAAAAGATCACATCGATGCCATTCTCCGACCGGGCAGGCAGATGGGCCAGATCGTTGCTTTCCACTAACTTTCCCGCTCCGGAGGTTTCGATGATTGTTCGCAGGTATTCCTGGTTTTCCAGGGAATTGCCATAGATGCTGAATTGGGTGGACATCACGGTTGACGATCCTTAACTCGAGCGGGTTAGTTTCTTGCTACCAGGAATTTACCGGCGCCCGTTCCAATCCTCGGATCATTTCCACCGTCCTGGCCGGCGGAGAAACCCTGGCCACAGGGAGGGGAGCCTCAGGAATGGCCTGCCTCGGTTGCCCAAATAACATACGGGTCCCCGCTCCCAGGGTTTCCACCAGTCGTTGGTCTCCCTGGCCCCGAACCACCAAAGAAATTCGTCCTTCCTGAGCGGCCAGGGCCAGACGTTCACCTTGTGCCGGGGTTACTTCAAGCGTCACCGTGGGTACAATTTGCGGTTTGTCTCCCGGACGATTTTCCAGCTTTTGACCAGTGCCCAAAATTTTGAGGTTCTGAAAGAGGAGCTTGGCGATGGGGTCTTTGTTGTATGCCCCCTTATCCACAACCACCACCACGTCCACCCGGTTTCCGGGAGTCAGGAAACCGGCCACCCCGGAGGCTTCGTCCACCTTCACGGTCATGGCCCGCTGGTTGGGGCTCAGCAGGGCGGTGATTCCCGGAACGGCCCCCTTGGGCGCCAGTTTGTTTGCCGTGATGAGGTCGCCAGGCACAATCGAGGTCGCCGTTACCCGCCCCACCACCTGTGACAGGTTGCTAAAAGAGCCTTGGGGAGACTTCTCCTGGTGCCAAATTTCTGTTTTGAGCAGCTCGGCACTTAAGAGGCTGGTCGGGGCCACCGCAACTCTTAGCCACCACGACGGTAGTGGATTTTTCCTTGGGAGATTGAACGGCAGCTTGCCGTTTTAGATATCCCAGGGCCATATAGGTGGCCAGAGTGGCGAAACCGATGGCCAAAAGCAGCCAGGCCCAGCCGGGTAAACGGGGCATCGTGTGATCACTCCATACCAAACATAGAGGTGGAAGGTTTTAAATCCGTATCAACCTCCCGGTCGGGGAAGTTGGACTGGCCGGTTTCAGGTGTACCTCAAGGAAAAAACGTGGTCCGAGGCCGTGGGGCCCATGACCCCAGGAAGTTTTAGCCACCAGAATGGCTCAAAGCGCTAGTCGCCCATTCCCCTTTTTCCTACCGAGTTGGGATCCAGGAGCTATTCTGTCCAGCCCCGGTTTAGCGGGACCTGGTTGCACTCCCCCCGACTGACAAGACCGCTGTTAGCGGTAAAGCCGGGGCCGAAGCCTTGAGGGTTCGGCCCCGCCCTGAAAACCAGGGACAGATTATTAAGTAGGGACCACCATCGCCGTATCGACGGCCGTGAAGATTGAGGCGATTTTAGGGCCAAGGGTAGCCGCCACTCCAATGATCGCCAAAGCAACCATCACCAATAACAGGGCATATTCGATGGCCGCGGCGCCTTCCTCATCTTTGATGAACATCATGATTTTCCGCAGGTAAGTTTTCATTTTACTTCTCCTTAAGTTTGATGGTTAAGAATTGCACTCCCATAATCGTTACCCATACCGATACTATTGATGATTTTGATCCCCACCTCCTGTCCCAGGGGGTGAATCCACGCTTTCCACCGGTCCGGGTCCCTGCACATGGTGTGTGCCATGGAGGCAATCTCACCATTGCCACTTCGGCAATCCCGCTTCCTTAGCCCGAAGGCTGTAGGTCGGAGACTTTGCGCCCTCCCCTTTCGGTAGAGTTTGCCTTTGTCGGTGGCGTGGAATTATCTAAGCTATGTATCGGCACCCCCATCCAAAACTTTAAGAATTGTTCATGTGGACGAGGAAATCCCCTGCCAACCAGTTTTCGAGATCGCGGCTCATGGGCCTGGGGCTCGTCCGCACATCACGCACCGGGAGCGCCGCCGCCCTCGGCGGCATCGGCCCTGACACCCGCAGACGGGTATCCGATATAATCCGATTTCGAGGTCGCAGTTACAGTTTTTAGAGCGTTATCGGCTAATGGGCCGCAGGTTCGGGGGTGAGGTGTATGGACGGGGCAGGCAGGTTGCCAGCCGGTGGGACGGAGAATATTTTTGGCGATTTTAAGGGCGCGCCCCTGGGGTTACCAGGGTGCTTTTGGAAAGCATCAAAATTATCTTAGAAAAATACTTGGCCGGGCTGGCGCCAATCCTCGCAGGTACCTGAGTCCCTAGTGCAGCTACGCCGGTCGGCTGGAAGGCTTGGGGAGGTGGGACCCCCGGGATTGAAGTTGATCTCAAGGCGCGGCTGCCGGCCTGCAGCCCGTTTCCGCGAGCCCCGGGGGAATATGCCTGCTTTTGATGACCTCAAAAACGGGGCCTGAGGCCAAACTGGGTGAGACTCAAAAATATCTCGACTTCAGGGAAGCATTACCGGTTATTTCTCGTCTTTTTCCTGGTCATACATGAGAGACACGGTTTGAGCTACCCTCTTGGCCCAGGTTGGATCATCTTTATTTAATTCGACTTCATCATAAAAATCACTAAAGTCATGATCAACTAACTTGTAGGGATTACTCAAACTATCTGAATCAAAGAATGTATGCCTCAATTCATGCCTCAATACCCTTTTAATATCAGTATCATCACAATGAGCAATCAATTTGTTATCTAAAAGCATAATATAATCATACCCGTTTTCCGGAGCTTCATCCTTTGATAAAAACTTTACCAGATCATTAGGTTTTACTATCTTGCCCAGGGCTATATTGCCTTTACTAACCATTTTCTTTTTATTAATCAGAAAAAGAATTTTTGCATTAGCCAAATGAGGAAAATATTGGGACCTGGTTTTTTCATACATTTCCAGAATGTGGTCAGGGACATGCTCATATTTCATGATGATTCTCCTTTTTTAGTCGTTAATCAAAGGAAAAGGCTGCGTCCGGCAGCCTATAAGTGCTTGAAATCAGTGGTGGCGGGGCCCGGAATCGAACTGGGGACAGGCGGCTTTCCAGGAAAATTTTCCGAGGCGTGAAGTCTTGAAACCCGCATGATGGCCATTGGCAATTTGCGCTGAGTGCCAGGATGTGCTCCCGTGTCACTTACCACCTAATTTTAACCGGATCAATAATTTTTCGGCAAGGATAATTTTTTAACCGGGGGCGCGGCGCTGATGATCCGGTAGCGGCTCCCTTTCCTTCCTTCCGGGTCGCCCCCCTTCACCCGCCAAGGCCTGCCCGGTTTCCCTCCAGCCCGCCGGTTCCTCGGGTTCTTTCCTCATCCAGGGCGCCACCTCGACCCGGGCCCAGGGTTCAACCGGCGTAGGATGACGCTGGGATGGCGCTGGGAAAGCCAAAGCGACACCCGCGAGGATTAATAACCTCCCGGGCGGTAACTATCTATTTAATATAGTGTATTGACAATACAATGTGTAGAAGTTATATTATATATATTAACTTACTATATACTAAATCATGGGGTTTCCCGGAGGTGAGGAGGCCGATGAAATTTAACCGCCCATATATAGAGTTATGGGATGAAATGGATAGTCCCCAGATACCCGTAAAAACTGAGAGCGATAAGCACCTCTGCACTACCCGTAAGCGGAGAGCGATATCCACCTATCTATCCGACGAGGTGGCCCTGTTGATTTTTCTGCTCTTCCTCTCTTTGGATTAAGTGCCCCCCTGCCGGTTGTCACTTTTTTCTGTGCCCGGGTTCCAGGTGGAGACGGTGAGGCAGTTGTTTTTTCCGGAAGGCAAAACCTTGCCGTCTGACTGGTCTTTTGCAGGTTTCACCGTGACGGGCAGGTCTGCTTCGAGGCCCCTGGCCATGGCCTGCCCCGGCCGGTTATAGACCCGCACCATGGGCTCAACTTTTCCCCTGTTCATAAGGACACCCTGGAGATAGGGATTCAGCGGCTTGGCAGAGCGGTGGAGAAGCGGCTCGATCAAGTTGGCGGCCAATAAGCCCCTGCCGGAGGGTGACGCGGCCGACCGGAAGGCAGCCGCGTTTTTAACGAGGATTGCTCTGTTGATAAAACTGAAGCAAAATCACTTTTTTTCAACAGATCTTGTGCTATTATGCAGTCATTATAAGAATTCCGGTCCGAAAACGGAGACTTTGGGGATTGGCCTCAAGCCCAGAGGCGACCAAGAGCATTGTGGGACCGGGCCGAGGCGGCTGCATACTATCGGTAACAACTCTCGAGGCGAATCTTGGCAGGGACACCCGGCTGGCGAGGGACAAGCGATGAGTACGAAACCCCTGAGTGAAGCGGAAGTTCGCCAGGTCATCATTACCTGGGGACGCCTGTGGGATGAACATGCGCCCATAGCTGATTTCCTGCCGTTGGTGGCAGAAGAGGGCTTTGAGATCCGTTTCCGGGGCCAGGTCTGGCGTGGGATCTCCGGGTTGGAGGGCCATAAGGAAATCAAGCGGCAGTTCTTCGATGAGAGGCACATCTTCGAATCCATTAGCGTCACCCCGACCGAGGATGGCGCCGAGGCGACGGATGTGATGATCTGGGAGGCCTCGCATTGGCAGGCCCCGGCCCCCCGCAGCGAGCGAATCATCGGGACCTTCCATCATTCCTGGGTTTTTATCCGATCACCTTTAACCGGCTTGCCCGTTATCCTGATTCATGAAGCCGTTTCCAACGAGTGGCAGCCGGGATTTGCGCCGGGAGATTCGGGCCAGATGAAGCTTGACCCGGGGATGGACCCGCACCTACAGCGCTGACCTCCCTGGGCCCGGCGACAGGACTGCGCCGGGTAGCGAACCTGGCGCGTTGACCTTGGCCCCTGGAACTTTTTGAAGCAGCCGGGAGGTTAACCCGAGATGGGGACTGACGCCACCGCATCATCCTGCCGGCTCCGGATCGGCCTCCTCTCCGCCAGCCTGGTATTCGGTCTGTGTATCTGGCTGGCGCTCGGTGCGGCGCCCGGGCTGGCCCAAAGCCCGCCCCGGGTTCAGACCCTTACCGGCTTCCTGGACCCCGGTGAGCGGACGATTTACGACCTCCCCAACCTGAAGAAGGATGACACGCTCTCGGTTTACCTGGCCCGGCTCTCGGGCAACCTGGATCCGTTAGTCGCCGTTGCCGACGCCAAACTCGACCTGAAGTCTTTTGATACGCGCCTGAAAACGATCCTGCAGAAGTCTCCGGAAAATCATTTTAAAGCTTTCCGGGGTTTGCTGGACTCCTCTTTCCTGGCCTGGAACGACGACGGCGGCCAGGGGTCCGATGCCGTCCTGGAATTCGAGGTCCCGGCCAACGGCAATTACCAGCTTATGGTGGCCGGGGCCAGCCAGCCTTCGGGTCGCCAGGTCCTGGGCCTGACCTTCGGGGACTTCCGCCTCCTGGTGGGCCTAAACTCGCCCCGGGTGCTCTCCGGCCAGGCAACCCCCACCGGCCAGGTGATCGCCAGGCTGAATCAAGCCTCCGCATCTCCTATCCGCATCCAGGAAGTGAAAGGGGTCTTGACGCCCCAACATAGTTCCACGTATTTCCGGCTGAGAAATATTGACCCCGGCGCCACCCTCTACGTCCGGGTCCAGACCACGAGCGGCAACCTCAAGCCGGCGCTGGTCTTGAAGAATTATGGGGACAAGATCATCCGGGCGGACAATTTATCGGAAACGCAAGATGTGGCCCAGCTCCACTACACCTTCACCCAGAAGTCCCGGAATTACTCGGTGGCGATCAGCAGCAACCCGGAGGGCAAACGGCCCACCTCCGGCTCGTATCGTTTGCTGCTGGGGCTCGGCGCCCCGGAAGTCCTCCAAGGCAAAGGTGAGCCCGTGGGCCGGCCTCTTATCCGGGAACCCATCAAGGTCCGGGCCGGCATCCACGTGGACCAGATCAGCGAAGTAAACCAGAGAGGCGAGAATTACGGCGCCGTGGGAGACCTCGTCCTGGAATGGAACGATCCGGCCTTCGCCTTCAACCCTGACAGTTGCCAGTGCAGTTACAAGTCTTACACCCCCCTTGAATTCGAGAAATTGGTGGTTCAAAAAGGCCTGAGATGGCCTCGTTTCGTCTTTTTCAACCAACAAGGGAAGCGTTGGTCCCAGGGGGAGGTCTTCTGGGTTTTCTCCTCGGGGCTGGTGCAATATTACGAGCGTTTTTCCGCCACTTTCCAGGCCCCTGATTTTAACTTCCGGAAATTCCCGGTGGACAAGCAGAAGTTCTTTATCCATATGGAATGCGTCGACCCTGAAGAGGACTATGTCTTTACCTTTTTGCCGAAATATACCGGGTTGGGTAAGCAATTAGGCGAAGAGGAATGGTATATCACCGAGCACAGTGTGGCGGTGGGCAGCACGGCCGTGCCGGATGGTTCCACCTACTCCCGGTATTCCTTCCAGTTTCTGGCTCAGCGTCACCTGATCTACTACATCTTCCGCATCTTCATCCCCCTCTGCCTGATTATTACCGTAGCCTGGGTTGCCTTCTTTCTCAAAGACTATTCCAAGCGGGTCGATATTTCCGGGGCCAATATGCTGGTGTTCATCGCCTTTAACTTCACCATCGGCTCCGATCTGCCCCGGCTGGGCTACCTGACCTTTCTCGACACCATCCTGATGGTGGCTTTCGCGGTCACCGCCCTGACGGTGGTCTTTAATGTCGCCCTCAAACGACTGGAGGACAAGGGCAAAACCGAATTGGCCCAAAAAATCGACTTCTACCTCCTCTGGGGTTATCCAACCTTCTATCTTGCCGGGTTGGTGCTGTTTATCGCGGTTAATTTCCTCTTGTAATACCGAGTTCGGTCTGAAATGAAACCAACCAATGAGATATCCCCCTGATACACACGTAGGGACGAGTTTAAAACCCGCCCCTGCAAGACGAACAGGGTATAAATCGCAGACCGGAGCGCGGATAATAATCCACCCGAACCACAGGCCCCGCCGGATGAGCCCGGCGGAGCAGTCCGAATTCCCGGGCCTGGTACATGGCACGCTGCACCCCTCGATTTCCTGAGGGGTGATACCCTAAAGGGGCCTGACTTTCTGGGCAGGAGGTCCCGATGAATTCCTCCCGTGCCAAGAGGTGGGCGATGGCCGGGATGCCGCCGACAGGCCATGGCCGTGGTGGCACGGAAAACCCCGATGATTTGCAGCACTGTGGCAAGATTGTCCGGGAGCGATACCAGCTGACAGCCCCTTCAGGTTGGTGGCGTTAATCAAATGAGGTTGAAAAAAATGGTTGTTTTTTTAAGGTTACTTGGCTATTCTTCTTTAGAGATATCGTCAGAAATATCGTCATGAAAGGTAAGAGACCCAATCACGGTCGCGGGACCGCTTTGGCGGAAAGCCCGGAATTTCAAGGGAGCCAGGTCAAAGGTCGCCTCTGGATAGAGAAGGAAGGGGAGATCTTTTTGAGTTGGGGACGGGTGGTGCTGCTGGAACGCGTCCGGGAAGTCGGCTCCATCGCCGCGGCCGCCCGCTCCATGGAGATGGCTTACAGCCATGCCTGGACCCTGGTGGCCAACATGAACCGCCTGGCTGGAGAAGAGCTGGTGGCCCGGAGCTTCGGAGGCCGGAACGGCGGTAAGGCCTGGCTCACCCCCGCCGGAGAGGCAGCCATCGCCCAATTTTGGGAACTGGCCGGCAAATTCCAGGCATGGCTCAACGACCAGGAGGCTTAATAAATTCAGTTTTTATTTTGGGGAACGCTATCTTACCAAAAGAATAGCGCTACGAGAGGTTCTCCTCTCCTCCCCTGGCACCACCTCAAGAAGAATTTTCGCACATCACCCACCTCATGCGAAATGGAGGGAAGAAAGCCTATGAGCAAACCCACCTTAAACATTAATGGGATGGCTGTAGAATTCCAACCCGGGCAAACCATCTTGGAAGTGGCCCGGGCGGCAGGAATCGACACCATTCCCACCCTGTGCTACCTCAAAGACACTACGGCTACCGGATCATGCCGCATGTGTATGGTGGAGGTGGAAGGAGCCCGGACCCTGTTACCGGCCTGCGCCACCCCGGCGGCACCCGGGATGACGATCAAAACCGAGTCGCACAGAATAGACGCCGCCCGCCAGATGGTGCTCGAACTGTTGCTGGGGTCCGGCAACCATAACTGTCTGGTCTGCGAAGCCAATGGGGTTTGTGAATTGCAGGCCCTGGCGTACCGTTATCAAGTGCCGACCCCCAGTTTCGCCAACCCGCCGGACAGCGGTCTATGAACTCGAAGACAATAAGCATCTGATCCGCCGGGATTTTTCCAAATGCATTATGTGCGGCCGCTGTGTGCGGGCCTGCAATGAAAAGCAGGTCAACCAGGCCATCAGCATCGGCTACCGGGGAGCGCACAATGAAATTGTGACCCGCGGGGGCCATACCTATAGCGATTCGGACTGCGTCTTTTGCGGTGAATGCGTGCAGTCCTGCCCGGTGGGGGCCCTGCTGGAACTGAAAGCCATCGGCAAGGCCAGGTCATGGGAGACCACTAAGGTTCGCACCACCTGCCCTTACTGCGGCGTAGGCTGCCAGTTGTGGCTGCACGTCAAGGACGGCAAAATCGTCAAAGTAACCGGGGTGGAAGACGGCGCTCCCAATCAGGGCCGCCTCTGCGTCAAAGGCCGCTTCGGTTATGACTTCATCTACTCCCCGGAACGGCTGACGACGCCCTTGATCAAGACCAACGGCGAGTTTCGTGAGGCCTCCTGGGACGAGGCCCTGGACCTGGTGGCCCACAAGCTCAAGGAGACCATCGCCCAGCACGGGGCCGACGCCATTGCCGGGGTCAGTTGCGCCCGCAGTATCAACGAAGATTCTTACCAGATGCAAAAACTTTTCCGCGCCGTGATCGGGACGAACAACATCGATCACTGCGCCCGTACCTGACACGCTCCTACAGTCGCCGGGCTGGCGGCTTCCTTCGGTTCTGGAGCGATGACCAATTCCTTCGCCGATTTTGCGAAGGCCAAAATGTTTTTTGTGATCGGCTCAAATATGACTGAGGCTCATCCGGTGGCCTCGACGTTTCTGAAAAACGCCGTGCGCAACGGGGCCCAGCTCATCGTGGCGGACCCGCGCCGCACCAAGCTGGCCGAGTTCGCCGATATTCACGTGCCCATTAAAGTAGGCTCCGACGTGGCCTTCCTCAATGGGTTGATGCACGTACTCATCACCGAAAATATCTATGACCAGAAGTATGTGGAATCCTGCTGCACCGGGTTCGAGGAGTTGAAGGCCAAGGTCATGGAGTATCCGCCGGAGCGGGTGGCCCCCATTGTCGGGATCAGCGAGGCGATGTTAATCAAAGTGGCCCGCCGCCTGGCCGCCATCAGCCCCGTGATGCTGATTTATACCCTGGGGATCACCGAGCACACTTGCGGAGTCAATAACGTTATGAGTTGCGCCAACCTGCAGATGGTCCTGGGGAACGTCGGCTTCGAATGCGGCGGGGTCAACCCGCTGCGGGGCCAGAACAACGTCCAGGGGGCCTGCGACATGGGGGCGCTGCCCAATGTCTTTCCCGGTTATCAAAAAGTGGAAGACCCGGTGGCCCGGACCAAGTTCGAGGCTGCCTGGGGCGTGAAGCTGCCGGAAAAGAACGGCCTGATGATGCCGCAGATGATGGACGGCCTGGTGGACGGCAAGGTCAAGTTCTTCTATGTCTTCGGGGAAAACCTGGCCAACACCGAACCGGACATCCGGCACGTGGAGCATTGCCTGGAATCGGCGGAGTTCATGGTCTGCCACGATATCTTCCCCACCGAGACCACCCGCTTCGCTGACGTCATCCTCCCGGCCGCGGCCTGGAGCGAGGACGACGGCACTTTCACCAACAGCGAGCGCCGGGTCAACCGGGTGCGCACGGTCTCCCGGGCGCCGGGACAGGCCAAACCCAACTGGTGGATATTCAAAGAGCTGGCCAAGCGGATGGGGCACGACTGGGCCTCCAACAGCGGCCAGGAAATCTGGGATAACGAGATCTCCCATCTGGCGCCTGCCCTGGCGGGGGTCAAGTACTCCCGCATTGAAGGCGATGGACTGCAATGGCCGGTGCCCGATTGCGATCATCCGGGCACCTGTACCCTGCACAAGGACGGGTGCTTTACCTGCGGCCAGGGTCGCTTCGCGGTAGTGGATTGGACCCCGCCGGCGGAAGTGCCGGACGAGGAATATCCCCTGGTGCTCAGCACCGGCCGGCGGCTCTATCAATACCACAGCCGGACCCAGACGGGGCGCTGCCTGGGACTGAACGCCATCCTGGGCGAGGAAACCGCCGACATCTCTGCTCTTGACGCCGAGAGATTAGGGATCAAGCACGGCGAAACCATCAAAGTCACGTCTCGACGTGGAGAAGTCAAAGTCAAGGCCAAGGTCACCCCGGAAGTGCCCGAGGGCATGGTCTGGATGGCCTTTCATTTCCGGGAAGCCTGCGCTAACTGGCTCACCAATCCGGTGTTTGATCCGGTGTCACAGACCGCGGAATATAAGGCCTGTGCGGTGCGGATCGACAAAACCTAGGCTCCCGATAAACTCCGACTGCCCCCACCCATATCCTCTTCCTGGGTGGGGGCATCCCCTTAAGAGCGCTGACGCAATGCATATCCGTTCCCATTCCTTTGATGAGTTTCTGCAACTAATCAAGTCCTTCCATGGCAATGTGGCGCCCGGGGTAGTCCTGGGCGGGATCATGGTCCAGGTGGCCCGTCAACAGTTGCCGGAAGACCTGCTATTCGACGCCATCTCCGAAACCAGGAGTTGCCTGCCGGACGCCATCCAGCTTCTCACTCCCTGCACCATCGGCAACGGCTGGCTCAAGGTGGTCAACGTAGGCCGCTTCGCCCTGGCCCTCTACGATAAATACCAGGGAGAAGGCGTGCGGGTATTTCTGGACCCGCCGAAGGTAGCCGACTGGCCGGAAATTAATGCCTGGTACCTCAAACTCAGCCCTAAAAAGGAGCAGGACCTCGAGCAGCTTCTGGAAGAAATAAAGAATGCCGGCCCGAAGATTCTGGGATGGGAGCGCATCAAGGTCCGCCCCCAGTTTCTCGGCAAGCGCAACCGAGGCCGGATCGCCATCTGTCCGCTGTGCAAGGAAGCCTATCCGTCCATGGATGGCGGCATCTGCCGCGCCTGCCAGGGCGAGCCCCTTTATCTGACCGAAGTTCGGGGAGATGCATCAGAGCGTCAGGCCCCTTTTCTGCAAGCCTTGCCGGTGGAGCAGGCGGTGGGTCGCCGGGCTTTGCATGATATGACCTTTGTCGATCCGGGAGCCAGTAAAGGCCCGGCCTTTGATAAGGGCCAGGTGATTGGCGTCGGGGACCTCTGCCGCTTGCACCAGATGGGGCGGCGGCACCTCTATGTGATGGAGGAAAATCCGGTCTCCCCCGACTGGGTGCATGAAAATGACGCCGCCCTGGCCTTTGCCCGGGCTCTGGCCGGCGACGGGGTAACCTTTGTCGAACCACCCCGGGAGGGCAAGATCAATCTTTTGGCCGCCCGAGATGGGCTGCTGTTAATCAACGAACCTCTCCTGGAGACCTTCAATCTGGCGCCCGGAGTCATGTGCGCCTGCCGGCAGAGCTATTCCTTGCTGAACGAGGGCCGGATGCTGGGGGCCACCCGGGCCATTCCCCTGTTCCTGCCCCAGGCCGACTTTCACAAGGCCATGGCTATTCTTAGCGATGGGCCCGTGTTTCAAGTCTTACCCTTGCGCCAACCCCGCGTCGGCATCCTGGTGACCGGCACCGAGGTCTTCATGGGCCTGGTGGAGGATAAATTCGTCCACATTATCAGCACCAAAGTCGAGCAATTCGGCGGCCAAGTGCTGAAATACCTGATCGTCCCGGATGATCGCCGGGCCATCGGCGACGGGGTGAAGGAACTCCTGGACTGCGGCATCGATCTCCTGGTGACCACCGCGGGACTCTCCGTGGACCCCGATGACGTTACCCGGCAGGGGCTGGAGGACGCCGGGGCTGAAGACCTGCTCTACGGTGCCCCCATTCTGCCGGGGGCCATGACCTTGCTGGCCCGGATCGGCCCGGTCCAGGTCATGGGGGTGCCGGCCTGCGCCCTCTATTTCAAGACTACCAGTTTCGACCTGCTGTTGCCGCGGCTGCTGGCGGGTTTGACCATCACCAGGCATGATCTGGCGCGGATGGCCAACGGCTCTTTCTGTCTGAACTGCAAGGTGTGCACCTTTCCCCAGAAATGCCCGTTCGGCAAGTAAATCAACGCCGCTGGAGGAAATCCATGAAGTTGAGTACCGGGAATATCTTAAGAGGCACGGTGGTGGAGATCAAAAAAGGCAGGTCAATGACCAGGGTTAAGGTGGACATCAGCGGTGATGACAGCGTCACCGTGGTTGTCACCGAGGCGGCCTGGAAAGAATTAGGCGCCAAAGTGGGAGAGGAATTGGAAGTTCTCACCGGTGATCTGGCCGTCCTGCACTAATTTGTTTCAAGGGCAAGCCCCGGACGGATTTTGTGCACCCCGCAAGCTGCTGGACTCGCTGACCTGAAAATCCAAACTTGCTTTCTGTCGCCACCTCGTAGATGAGCCCATAACCGAATTTCCCCTCCGGCGCTATCAGGAGGGCCGAACGGTTACGCCCCCGAGGCGCTGCTCAGCGCCACGTCGCTGGCCGGCTTGTTCCATGCCATCCCTCCAGCAGGCCCGCAGGCCTCACGCCCACCGAGTCCGCCAGTAGTCCGCCGCCGATCCGTCGGACGGCCGGTTCCTGCAACTCAGCATCGTTCACCTTCTCATACCGATTTGACGCCAAAGGCAGAGTTTTTAAAAATGCTCATACCATTTCGCAGTCAACTGGTGGCACAGGCTTTCCAGCCTGTGCAAAAAACACTCTGCTTTTCAGGGCTATTTAATTTACTGTTATATTTTAGCAGGTTATATCATATTGCGGAAAGTTCATGGATAAAGCGGGCTAACGGGGGGCTAGGGGGATGAGCATGATGCCGCCATGGGAAAATATTTCTGGCAAACGCTATACGTGAGACTTTCGCAGAGGTCTCATTATTAATCTCCACGCTGGCCGGGAGGCCTCCCGGCAACTTTACTCACAGCAAGAGCGATATCCGGCCACGGGTAATCCTAGCAACGAACCAGAAAAGTGCTCCCATGGCGCTCCCGCAAATAAAAATGGGTAGCGCTAGCTACCCATAAGTCATTGAAATCAGTGGTGGCGGGGCCCAGAATCGAACTGGGGACACGCGGATTTTCAGTCCGCTGCTCTACCGGCTGAGCTACCCCGCCTCCCAGATGTTTTGTTTATCCCGGCCTCCCGGTTTTGTCAATACAAAATCGCCCTTGCCAAATCCTTTAAATCCATGGACAATGTCTTTCAGGAGACGGAGCCTGGGGATGGCGCCGCGCCGGGTTGGCGCCTGGCCCTATTTTTTGCCGGCGCCGGGCTGAGATCAGGCCGGGAAAATCGCCCCATTCTTCTATCATTACGGTTAATCCAGGCCTGGGCTCGGGGGCCCCACTTGAGGCCGCCCCGGCCGGGGGAGGCCGGGAGAGAATCTGGTCAGGGAGGTGAGCCCCCGCCCGGCCGCAGTGGCGCAGAGCAAAATTCCCAATCCGGGCGCAGGCCATAAGGAAACTTTTTCTTGCCGGACCCTTACGTTCTCATCGTCGGCCCTGAAGCCGAGCCCCGCCAGCGCTTGGCCGATATCCTGGCCGGGGCCCCCTACGCGGTGGGGGGGTGCCGGTGGGACCAGCTGGCCGCCGAACTCCAGTCCCTGTCCCCGGACCTCCTGGTGCTCCTGGAAGAGGCCGGCGTACTGCAGCCGTTTATTCGCCGCCTCAAGGGTGACGATACCACCTGGGACCTGCCCATCATCGTGGCCCTGGCGGAGTTCTCCGACACGGCCGCGGCCTGGGTCCTGGAGGTGGGGGCCGACGAATTTCTCCTGCCCCCCTTCGAGCCCCGGGAGGTCCTGGCCCGGGTGGCCGTGGTCCTCCGCCTCCAACATGACCGGCGCCTCCTCTTGGCCTCCCACGAGGAGTTCTCCCGGATCTTCCAGGAGACCGGCCACCCCCTCTTTTTCTGCGACCGCTATGGCACGGTGTGCAATCTCAACCCCGCCTTGCGGCGCCTCCTGAGCTATCCGGGCAAGAGGGCGACCCCGGTGCCCGTGCCCCTGGAGCAACTCCTCTATGCCGCCGAAGATCGGGAGCGCTTCCGGCAGATTCTCGCCCATCCCGGGGAAACCAAGCACATGAAGCTGCACCTGGTGAACCGGGAGGGCCAGCCGGTGACGGTGCTGATCAACGACCTGGCCCTGAAGGATAGCCCGGACAAGGTCGTCAGCTTCCAGGTGCAGCCGGTGGGTTCCCCTTCCCCCCTCAAGCGGGCCCTCCAGGGACTGGTGGACCACCTTCTCCCCAGCGCCCGGGATTACCTGGCCCTGCTCCAGATGACGCCCCTCTTAGGGGGCCGCTATGAAAAAGTCAAAAAGCTGGGCCAGGGGAATTTCGGCGAGGTCTGGCTGATCGCGGACACCGAGGCCCTGGGCCCGGAGCGGCGCTACGTGGCCAAAATCCCCTTCCTCAAGGCCGCCAACGCCAAGTTTCGCAAGGAGGCGGCCATCTGCCAGAAGCTCGACCCCCACCCCGGGGTGGCGCACCTGATTGACACGTTGGAAGATGACGGTAAACTGGTCATCATCCAGGAATATGTGGAGGGCAAGACCCTGGGGGACATGCTGGATCAGGAGTTGCCCCGGCCCCTGGTGGAGCGCCTCATCCTGCAGCTCATCGAGGTGGTGGCCCATGCCCATAAGAACCGCATCATGCACCGGGACATCAAGCCCAACAACATCATCATCCAGCCCAACGGCAATCTGAAGCTGCTGGATTTCGGGGCGGCCAAGATGCTGGGGGAAAAGGAGATCAGCGCCACCATGGTGGGGTCCCGCCCCTTCATGGCGCCGGAGCAGATCATGGGCCAGAGCGAGCGCCGCAGCGACATCTGGGCCATCGGCGTGCTCATGTATCTCCTCTACACCGGGGAGTTGCCGTTTTACAGCGAAGTGGAAAAGCTCCTCATCGACCAGATCCTGGAGCAGGAGCCGGCCCCTCCCCGGGAGGAGAACCCGGAGATTCCCCCGGCCCTGGAGGCCATTATCCTCAAATGTCTCAAGAAAAAGCTTGAGGAGCGCTACCCCAGCGCCGTGGCCCTCCGGGACGACCTCTTGCGCCAGTTCCCCCACTACGGCACCCAGGCCGGGAGGTGGCCATGGATCCACTGACCCACCTGGCCACCGGGGTGATCTGTTCCCAACTGCTGCCGGCGCCGTCCCGGTGGTGGGCCGCATTGGCCGGGGCCATCTTCGCGGTGCTGCCGGACGTGGATTATTTTTTCATCTATTGGGACCGCCTGGCCTTTATCCGCTATCATCGGGGGTTTACCCACTCCCTGGTGGCCGTGCCCCTTTTCGCCCTGGCCGGGGCGCTCCTGGGCCGGTTTCTGGGCGGCCCCCGCTGGTTCAGGCCCCTGCTCATCTTGGGGATCGTGGTCCTGTTGTCGCACCTGCTCCTGGACCTGGCCACCTCCTACGGCACCCAACTGCTCAGCCCCTTTTCCCGGCGGCGTTTTTCCCTGGACTGGATTTTTATCATCGACCCCTATTTTACCGCCCTGCTGCTGGCCGGGGTCATAGCCGCCCTGGCCTTTCCCCTCTGGGGCCCCCGGGCCGGGGCCGGGGTTCTGGCCGCGGCCGCGGTCTACCTGCTGGTCTGCGCCTCCTACCACCACCAGGCCCTGGACCTGGCCCGCCGGGTTTTTCAGGAGGTCAACCCCGGGGTGCAGACCGTGGCCGCCCTGCCCCAACCCTTTTCCTGCCGCCGCTGGCAACTGCTCGCCGCCGGCCCGGCCGAAATCCGCCAGGCCTTTGTGCAACTCCCCTGGGCGGCCGCGCTGGGGCGCCGGCCCGAAGGGGGACAGGCGGCGGCGGTCCCCGTCACCCGGGGCCAGGATTGCCCGGCCCCGGCCAGCCCTTACCAGGCCCCCGGCCACCTGGCCATCCAGACCTGGACCCCGGCCCCGGCGGCCGCCGCGGCCTATTCGCCCGAGGCTGAGGCTATCCTGAGCAGCTACCTGGAGTTCGCCCGGTTTCCCCTCCTCTGCCGGGCCGGGTCCCAGGGGGGCGAACAGCTTCTGGAGTGGCGGGATCTGCGGTTTTCCATCCCCGGCCGGGGCATCCCCTTCGTCCTGGAACTGCGCCTGGACGCCCAGGGGCATCTCCGGCACTGGCTCATCGGCCACCGGGGCTGA
>CAWKEQ010000027.1:0-84118 GCA_963848565.1 uncultured delta proteobacterium | reverse complement strand
GAGGAAACATTGCGCCTGGCCTGATCTTTGGGAAAGATAGTGCAAACGCTCAAAGGAGTCCACGGGGGGTTTTGGGGCAGAGGGAAAACGACTCTTCGGAATCTTTCTCGCTATTACAGCTATTTATAAGAAATGGGAAAAAATGCCCCATTTGTGGCTATATTACCAGGGGGCAGGGGGCCGGCGGATTTGCCACAAATTATTCTGCCTTCCGAAACAGTTTTAATGGCCGCATCTCCATCAATAGACTTCTTAACAGCCGCTCCAGGAAAGACCTTAAGCTTGCATGTTGCACTTTTCAAAACAGTAAGAAGGAAAGTCCGGCTGCCGCACTAATGATCCAGAGAAGGTTAACCTTGAAGACGATCAGGGCTAAACTCGCCGCAACCATGAGGGCCAGGGATTTAAAATCGGTAAGGGTAACCGCTCCCATCTGGAGCGTCACCAGCACCAGCATCCCCACCAGGGCGGCCAGGATGCCCTGGATCACCGGGCGCATCAACTTCGCTTCTTTAATCTGCTGGTAGAACGGCGTCAGGAAGATAATGATCAGGATGGGAGGCAAAAAAATCGCCAGAGTGGCGACGATTGCCCCCAGCAACCCCTTCACCCAGTACCCCACAAAAGTGGCGGTGATGACTATGGGTCCAGGGGTGAGGAACCCCAGGAGGATGCCGTCCAGGAACTGCTGGAGAGTGAGCCATCCCAGATGGTCCACCAGGTCCCACTGCAGGATGGGGATCATGGCATAGCCGCCGCCGAAAGCGACCAGAGCAATCTTGAAGAAGGTGGAAACCATCAGGCCCAGCTTGGGGTCCAGGAGCCATAATCCCCCTACCAGCACTGCCAGCCCCAGTAAGGTGAGAGCCAGATGGGTGAGGATCGTCCTTGCGGGCAGCCCTTGGGCAGGCCCCGGCTCCCGGGGAGAAACCTGATCCGCCAGCAGCTTCAGGCTGAGGATCATCCTCAGCAGGCCTGCCACCACAAAGACCAGGATATAATTCACCCGAAGCCACAGAGCCAACAGGGCCAGCAGGGCAATGCCCACGTCAAGCCGGTGCCTGCTAACATTCCGGCCCAGGTGCCACGCGGCCTGCAGCAGCAGGGCAATGACCACCACGCCCAGACCCCGGGAGACCGATTTGACCCAGGCAATATTCCCATAAGCGAAATAAAGCGCTGACAGGCCCAGCATCAAGACAAAGGCCGGGAGAATAAAACCCGCGGCTGCCGCCAAAGCCCCGGGGGTTCTCCCCAGACGGTAGCCCACATAGGTGGCCAACTGCACTACCGTAGCCCCGGGCACCATCTGGCACAGGGCCAACCCGTCCAGAAACTCTTTCTGGTTGAGCCAGCCCTTTTCCGTGACGATCCGCTGCCGGACCGGCTCCACCATGGCAAGACCGCCATAGGCGGTAACCCCCAAATGCAGAAAGGCCTTGAATATTTCCCCAACCGAGGGAGATACGCCAGTTTCTCTCATCCTTGTCGCTGGACCACGCCGTGCCAAAGACTCTCCGGGAAGCCTGGCATATTCTCAGGATTATATCGCTATCAACTTGAGACCTCTATTCAGGTCCCTTAATACCAGGTTGCGCTCATAGAAGTAATAAACACCTCTATCCTATAGGGGCGGACCTATGTGTCCGCCCTGGCCTCAGGGCGCACACGCAGGTGCGCCCCTACAAAAATCAAAATTACCTGTATGACCGCAACTCGGTGAGTCTGTGTCCCGTCAATTTACCTCAGGTTTCGCTAATAGTATTGGGGGGACGGACAAAGCCATGCCCCTCCAGGGCTGCGGCAAACTTCTACTCCTGCGGTTATTTATAGCAGTTTGGGCTCAATGAAGAAAAAAAAGTGCGTTCTCCGGGGTCGCGCCGGCGGGCGAGGCCAACCTGAGGACGGTGAGATGGGTCCGCGCCTACACGTGATAACTTGCCGGCATAAGCCTGATTCAGGATTAGGGGGGCATTTCAGACTGCGGCCCCGAAGAGGAGAGCTACCGGCAAATTCCGCAAGAGGTGATCCAGCGGCAATGACCTGGTTCGCTGTGCTTGAAGGGATGTTAAGGGCTCATGGGTAAAAATGTTCAACCATTCCCCCGGCGCCCCCTGAGGCAAAACCACGAAGTTTTCTCGCCACACCTCTGGGTCGACGGCCAGATTTCCGTCCGCCAGCATGGCGCTGAAAAGCCTGGCAACCACCACCACCACCCAGGAATTTTCGTGCCGCCGGGCAAAAGCGACCACCTTCTCCCGGTTTGGGCCCCTGGTCTCCAGGGGAATATAGTCCCCCTGTAAAAAAAGATCCAGATGCGCCTTCCTGAAGTTAAGGGCCTTATAGGTAATATAGAGCTTGAGGCCGCCATTCTCCCAGTTGGCGAGCAGATCATGGATCAGCGGCCCGCTTCCCCGTGATTCTTTCATTTTCACATCATTGAAAAGCCGGGCGCGCTGGTAAAAATCCACCGGCCGGCGATTGTCCGGGTCCACCAGGCTGAAGTCCCACAGCTCCGTTCCTTGGTAGACGTCCGGCACTCCGGGTGAGGCAATTTTAAGAAGCACTTGGGACAATGAGTGCAGCGCCCCGGAGGAGGAGAGGCGCGATTGAAATTCCCAGAGATCCTTGACAAAAGGGTTAGCCGTGCTGTCCTCCAGGATGGCATCCACAAAGGCCAGCAGGGCGGTCTCATGTTCGATATCAGGATCAATCCACCGGGTATGCACCTTGGCTTCCCGGGCCGCCTTGATCACATAGGCCTTGAGCCGCTCTTTAAAAGCCGGCACCTCCCCCTCAAAGAGCGGCCAGGCCCCCAGCAGGGTCTGGTAGAGGAAATATTCCTCGTTGGCATCCGGTACGGCCAGGCCGTGGACAGAGCGCTTCTTGGCCGCGTTCCAGGCGCCCCAGCGCTGCAGGCAGGCCTCCCACTCCCCGGGCATTTCCGAGAGAACGCTGATGCGCAGCCGCACATCTTCACTCCGCTTGGTGTCGTGGGTGGTGGTGGCGTTCAGGGCATACGGCCAATGTTCCCGGCGCCCCTGGTTAAACCGGTGGAAATCCTCCGGGGCCACCACCAGGAAGTCGGTCCCCACTTCATTGAGGGAGATGAGGGGATTGTAGACGTAAAGGGCCGTATCCTCCAGGCCCTTGGCCATGACGGGCACGGTGAACTGCTGCCAGCGCATGACGAACCGGAGCCAATCTTCCCGTTGCTCCTCCGACAGGTTGGGAGGAGCATCCAGCAAAAGCACCCGCTGCACAAAGTTTAGGGCGGTGGGATCGAAAGAGGGGTGCTGGGTTCTCACTTCGGCAATGACTTTCTCAAGACAGGCCCGGTCCTGGGGGCAGACCTCAAAGCTGCGGATATAGGTGCGGTAAACCGGCAGGCGGGCGATGACTTCGCTGATGATTTTCTGCAGCTCTTTTCTGGGGACATCCCGGGCCTGGCGATCCTGTTCCGCCAGCAGGCTCAGAATATATCCCAGGCTTTCCATCTCGCCCTGGAACAGGGTTTCCATAACCAGCTTTTTCTTCTGATACACCAGCTCGGCCCGGGTCAGGTCCGGTTTAACAAAGCGGTTATAGACCTGCTGCACCTCCTGGAATCCGTCAGCATCGACAAACAGCCCGTTGAGGGTATTGAGAAAATCATAGCCCGTGGTGCCCGCCACCGGCCATTCCGGCGGCAAGGGTTCGTCCGCGGCGAGGATCTTTTCCACCACCACATAGAGACTTTCCTGGTCCGCCGGGGCCTTTTCGCCGGGGGCCAACCGGCTTTGCAGCCGCTGCAGATATCCCAGGGGGTCATATAATCCGTCAATGTGATCGACTCTGACTCCGGAGACCTTCCCTTCCCGGATCAGATTGAACAACAGACTGTGACTGGCCTCAAACACCCGGGGGTCTTCCACCCGGAGGCCGATCAAATCGTTGACGCTGAAAAAGCGCCGATAATTGATCATATCCAGGGAGACCCGCCAATAGGCAAGCCGATAAGGCTGCAAACTGAGGAGGCGGTCCAGCAGGTTGAAGCTCTCCGGGTCTCCGGCGCGGCCGTTAAACATGGTGATATTTTCATCGAGAAATTTCTTAATGAGGGGATTTGCCTGGTAGAGGAGCCAGAGATTATTTTTCAAAATTTCTTTTTGCCGGTGGCGTTCCAGGATCTTTCTCTTACTGCTCAGGGAGCGGGGCGGGAGATGCTCCACCAGGGTGATGAGCCCCAGGAGACTCATAACCGCGGAATTCCCCTCCCCTAATTTCCGGACCAGATCCGTCCAGCCGGTGTCTTAAAACGAGCTCGTACGTCTTGGGGTCCAGGGGAAATTTATGCTCATAGTAATAAACAAAAAAGCCCTCCTCCTCCAGGACCAGCCTGATTTCCCGGTTTTCCAGAGCCTGTCCGTAAGGCGAGCCGAGCACGGGTTGGATGACGCGGCCTTCCAACACCCGGTTAAAAGGATACCAATCAATGTCAAAGAAGACGGCAAAAGGCGATCCCTGGCCATTCTCGAGGACATCCAGCCACCAGGGGTTGTGATGGCTCAGGGCCATGTGGTTGGGGACAATGTCCAGCAGAAGGCCCATATCCTTGGATTTCAGGACTTTTATCAAAGCCCTCAGAGAGATCCGGGACCCCAACTCCGGATTGATTTCCAGGGGATTGGTCACGGAATAGCCATGGAGGCTGCGCCGGCGGGCCTTGAAGAAGGGGGAGGCGTAAAGGTCGGAGATGCCGAGGTCTTGCAAATACGGCACCAGGGCCTGGGCGGTGATGAAGCGGAAGGCGTGGTGGAATTGCAGACGATACGTGGCGGCGGGCACTCTAAAGCCGGTCATGGTTCGTTCCACCCGGAGATCTCCTTGTTCAGTCAACGCGGAGCGACAGCCTTTGGCCCAACGCCGCGAAATGTTCCACCCAGGAACGGGCCTCCCCAGGTCCCTGGTCCGACTGCTGGCGCTGCTGGGGATAGACGGAGGTCAGCATCTCGTAATAGATATTCTGCACTTTCCAGAGGAGTACGGCAAAGGGTAATTCCGTTTCCAAATTTACCGCGTCCTCCAAATGCTGCAAGTATTCCACATCGAGGGGGTGTTGCCGGACCCTCTCGGCCAGGCGTTCGATGGCTTTCCTCAAGGCATATTCCAATCCTGCCCCATCGAGCCCGACCTCTAACAGACGCGCTTCTTCCAGGAGGCCGCGGATCAGCTGTAGGTCTAATTCCGGCGCCCGGAAGGCCTCGAGCAGGTAGCGGTTGAGGACAATCTCAGCCGTGGCCAGAAGGGGCCGGGGCAAAGGCACCCCCAGTTCCCTATGGAAGCGCATCAAAGGCACATTATGGGAATAGATCCGGCCATACGCCGACCAGACCTCTTCCAGGGTCATTTCCATAATCTGGTCCAGGACCTTGCGCTGTTCATCCCGGAAGAGGGACCGCACGGAGTACGTGGAGTCTCCGAAGTGTTGATCGATGCGGCGGATGGCCTCAGGGTAATCGGTCCAGGAAAAGGCCTCGCCGACCTCCGCGGCCATGGCGGCGTAAGCCTCATCCCCCTGGAACTCCCGCACCCCGCCACAGAGGTTGTGGTCGCCTAAATGCAGCACCGCGAAACTCATGACCGCGGCATTCCAGGTAATATCAGAGGTCACCTGTATCCGTCCCACCGCCAGTTTGGCCTTGCCCGCCTCCGCCAGCCGGTAGTCTTCCCGGTCAACGGTGTAGCAGAAAATGCGGTCCTGGACCTGATAATCTTCGAAGAGGGAACTGATGGCGTAATGGGCTCCCACGGTGAGCAAGTCCACCATGGCGGGTTTGACGAACTTCTCGAAAATCTGGCGGCCGTCCCCATGTTCCGGGATATTGCTTTTGGCAGGCTCCAGCCGTTCGAGGAATCGGGCTTCATAGTCTTCTCCCAGGACATCCCGGGCCAATTGGACGACGCGGCCGGCATACTGGAGGATCTGCACGGTTTCCAGACCCGAAAGTTCGTCGAAGAACCAGCCGCAACTGGTGTACATCAGCATGGCATGACGCTGCATCTCCAGGAGTTTCAGGACCAGGCTCTTCTCGTTGGGACTGAGCTCCCGCCAGGCGTGTTGCTGCAGAAACTCCTCTAAGACATCCTCCCGGCGATCGAGGATAATGGCAAGGTAATCATTTCTCGCCGCCCAGGGGTCTTTCAGAAACAGCGCGGCTCTTTCCTCATAATGGGGCGCCAACGTGTCCCGCAGCCAGTCCAGGGCCTTCCGCAGGGGTTTGCGCCAGGCCTGGCTCCAACCGGCGCGCATGCCGCTGTTGCAACCGCAATCCTGCCGCCACCGCTCCACCCCATGGACACAGCTCCAGGAAGAATTCTCAAAAATCCTCACTTCGAAGATCGGGGGGTGCTTTTCCAGATACTCGCCATAATTGGTCAGGCGGGCCAGGTTGTGGTCCTCCAGATAATCCATGGCATAGGCCAGGGCCATATCGCCGTGGAGCCGATGGTGCCCGTAGGTTTCCCCATCGGTGGCGATATGCACCAACTGGGGCCAGGGGCGTCCATCCGAGAAAGCGTTGACCAAACGATTGGCCAGGTTTTCGCCCCGTTCCAGCAAGTCCTCAAAAGCAATGGCCTGGGAGATGGGGCCGTCATAAAAAAATAGGTTGATGGTCCGGCCTGACGGCAATTTTAGAAGATAAGCCGTAGTAGGGTCGATCCGGCCGCCGCTCACGTCCCGCCAGTGTCCCCGGAAAATCTTCCGGACTTTGTGGGCCTGACGGGGCGCCAGAATAGTAAAGCGTATCCCCAATTCGGCCATGATATCCAGGGTCTCCAGGTCCACCGCGGTCTCCGGCAGCCACATGCCCTCCGGTAGCCGCCCGAAACGGTGCTCAAAATCCCGGATTCCCCAGAGGACCTGGGTGTACTTGTCCCGGCGGCAGGCCAGGGGCATAATCATGTGGTTGTAAGCCTGGGCCAGGGCGGAGCCGTGCCCGGAGAATCTTTCCCGGCTCTCCCGGTCCGCCGCCAGGATGGCCGCATAAATCTCGGGGGCTTTGCTGGACAGCCAGGCCAACAGGGTGGGGCCGAAGTTGGAACTCATCCTGGCATAGTTATTGGTAAGCCCGACAATACGCCCCTCGCCGTCCAGGATTCGGGATACGGTGTTGGGGGCGTAACATTCGGCCGCGATCTTTTCGTTCCAGTCGTGATAGGGATACGCCGAATCCTGGAGTTCGATATCTTCCAGCCAGGGATTTTCCCGGGGAGGTTGGTAAAAATGGCCGTGAATGCAAATATATCTTTCCATCAAGACGCATCCTGACGGAGATAAACCAGCAGGGACTGGGGGGCAAGCGTGAGGGAAAAAGCGCTCCCGCCTTCGATCACCCTGGGTGCGTCACTGCCGGGGCCCTGCCAGCGCCTCTGGGCGGCATCCAGCCGCTGGTGCCACCGGCCCTGGGGCCAGGTGAGAGAAAACTCCAAGGCTTCCTCCCCAAAAGAGAACAAAAGAACCGCTTCGCCTCCCGCGTCACTCATTCGCATCCACAACACCCTTTCTGCCTCATAGGCTTTCACTTCCCGATGCCGCCGGCCCAGGCCGGTCAAGAGATTCAATTCCCGGCGGAGCCGGAGCACTTCCCGGTAAAATTCCCAGAGAACTTTGTGCTTGCCGGCCCGGCGAAGCTGGTGGTCAAGCCTGGCCCGGACAAAAGTTGCCTCAGCCATGGGGTCGGGAGGTTCGCCCGGCCAATCGAAGGCGGCAAACTCTTCCTTCCGCCCCTGCCGCACGGCCTCAATGAGCCCCGGGTCCGAGTGGCTGACAAAATACCAGAAAGGCGCCTCTTCCCCATATTCCTCCCCCATGAACAGCAGGGGGAGAAAAGGTGACAAGATTACCGCGCCAGCCGCCAGCTTGAGGGCCTCGAAGGAAACCAGTTGACTGAGACGTTCTCCTCCCAGGCGATTGCCTATCTGGTCGTGGTTCTGGGAAAAGACCACCCAGCGCTCCGCGGCCACATCCCGGGAACCGGAGCCGTGGCGGCGGCGCCGATACGGAGAATATTCCCCGGAATAAATAAAACCTTGACGCCAGGCCTTGGCAAGCTGCTCCAGCCGTCCGAAATCCGCATAATAGCCGGTCTGCTCCCCGGTCAGCAAAACATGCAACGCATGGTGGAAATCATCATTCCAATGGGCATCCAGACCGTACCCCCCCAGTTCGGGACTGCGGATCAGGCGCACGTCATTGAGGTCGCTCTCCGCCATCAGATAGATTTTCCGCTGCCAGCGGTCCCGGGCCTGGTCTACCTTTTCAGCCAGTTCGGCCACGAATGGCTGCGGCGACTGATCGACAATGGCATGCAGGGCGTCCAGGCGCAAGGCGTCAATATGAAATTCCGAAGCCCAGGTGAGGGCGTTTTCGATGAAGAAGCGCCGCACCTCATCGCTGTCCGGGCCGTCGAAGTTGAGGGCCTCCCCCCAGGGAGTGCGATAGCGCCGGGTGAAATACGGGCCGTAAGCCGCCAGGTAGTTGCCTTCCGGGCCCAGGTGATTGTACACCACGTCCAGGACCACTGCCAGGCCCCGTTGATGGCAGGCGTTGACCAATCTTTTCAGACCTTCAGGTCCGCCGTAGGAGTTCTGCGCCGCAAAGGGAAAGACCCCATCATAGCCCCAGTTGCGCCCCCCGGGAAACTGGGCCACGGGCATCAGTTCCAGGGCCGTAAGGCCCAGATCCTTCAGCTCATCCAGGTAGGGAATAACCGCGTCAAAGGTCCCTTCCGGGGTAAAAGTCCCCACGTGCAGCTCATAAATAACGTAATCTCCCAGGGGTAGGCCGGACCACTGGCCGTCGTCCCAGGGAAAATGCGGCTCCACCACCTGGGACGGCCCGTGGACCCCCTCGGGCTGAAACCGGGAGGCCGGGTCCGGGAAGTCCTGCTGTCCATGCAACCGGTAAAAATAGCGGCAGCCCGGCGTCCACGCCGGCAACCACCCCGGAGAAGTAACCCCTATCCCCTCTCTCCAGGGGCGCCAGCTCCTCTCTGGGGGAGACCAGACGAACCTCCACCTGCTCGGCCAGGGGCGCCCACACCAGGAAACGGCAACGATTATCCCCCAGGTAAGTAGCTCCCAAATTGGCTGAGGGCTCCACGGCTTTCTGCTTGGCAAGGATGGGCTGCATAAGACCATCAGAGCTCAATGACGCGGCTGCCGGGATTTTCCAGCAGCGACAGGAGCGTCAGATAATCCCGGATATTACGGGTGATGAGGAAGTGTTGCCGCACGAATTCCTGGGCCAGTTTACCCATGCGTTTGCCCATCTCCGGCCGGTGGAGCAAATAGCGGATGCGGAAGGCGCAGCCCTCCGGGGAATTGACCAGGAAGCCGGTGCTATAATCCCGGAGCTGCAAGACGATGCCCCCCACGTCGCTGCCGATGACCGGCTTGCCTTTCCACATGGCCTCGGTGACCGTCAGGCCGAACCCTTCCCGGGTGGATTTTTGGAGGATAATATCCGCGGCGCGCTGCAAAGCGTTGATGTCGTGATGGGCGTCCGCGGGCAACAAAAGCACCTGAATGTCCGGCTCCCCCTCGGCCGCTTCCATGACCTCCGCCAGGGTCTGGGGCCCTTCCGGGTCGTCGGTGGCCTCGCCTCCGGCCAACACCAGTTTACAGGGGGTATGTTTGCGCACCATGCGGAAGGCCTGAATTACCCCCACCGGGTCTTTAAAAGAATCGAACCGGGAGACTTGCAGAATCATGGGCTTGTCTTGCTCAATGTGCAGACGGTCCAGGACCTTCTGGATTTCCTCCGGGGTCAGTTCCCGGTTCTTTTCACTTAAAGGGTCGATGGAGGGCCGGATGAGATATTGATCGTGAGGCAGATTTTGGGCAAATTGCGCCATGGAAAAGATGGAGGCGTCATATTTACTGACGATCTCCCGCAGGTATTTCCAGACCTTGAGATTGGGCCGGGAGGCGTCGATATGGCAGCGCCATATCCAGTGCTTGGCCTGGGACCGCATTTCATTAATGAGCCAGGCCGGCTGGGGGTCGTGCACCAGGACGAAGTCCGCCTCCCAGGTAAACTTCCGGGCATTCTCCCGATTGATCTCCTCGTAGTGGTTCAACAAGGACTTGCTGATCCGGACGTCTTGTCCCTGCAAGGCATTATGAAAGGATTTGGTCACTTCGAAAAAATCCGGGTCGCCCTGGACTACCTCCCAGACGGTCTCCAACCCCAACTGGTTCAACAACGGCACGGCCCGGGAGAGGATCTCCGCCACTCCCCCGCCGGTGCGGGTGGAATTGATATGGACGAAGCGGCGGGGCCCCAGGCGCTCCGCCAGGCGGTAGAGCTGGCCGACCACTTCCGCACCGACAATCGCGGTATAATCATCCAGTGTGACCACAGAGTTCTCCCAAATGCTGGTGGATCAAGGCCAAAAGGGTGTCCCGAATTTCTTTCAGCGTATAGAAGTAACCGTCGATGTCCCGAATCGCCTCCACCAACTCCGGCAGGCCGAAATTGGCTTCCATCCAGTAGGAAAAATCATCCATGTGGACCATGCCCAGGCGGCGGCGGGCCTCAAAAAAATGGTAATAAACGGAGTCCAGCCCCACCTTCCCCAGGCCCTGGCAAAATTCCTTCAGGGTGTTGGCCGGGATCTCGGAGCGAATGACTACCATGGAGGCTTCGCAGAAATGAAATTCAAACCCGGCGCGGGCCCAGGGGATACTGGGCAAATTCCACAGATACTCTTCCAGGATGTCCACCATCGCCTCCCGGACTTGCTCCATGTGGTCATAATCAAAGGGATCAAAGGAGCTGAGTTTCTCGGCCAGCTTGCTGTCTTGCAGGGCGGTGGCGGCCCAAAAGGCAAAATCGTTGGGATACTCCACCACCGGCTGGGTGACGGCCAGGCGGGATTGCAAGAGATGGTAGTACAGCACCGACTCGTCCGCTTCCCGGATGATTTGCAGGAGTTCCCTGAGGTTGATGGCCTTCCGGCCCAGGGGCATGGGCATCAAAAAACACTCCCGAAACCAGAAAGGGTCCTTAGCCGGCAGGTCGGGGTCAAACTTCTCAGTCTTCTCCAAAAGAACCTCCCTAAGGGTCTGAAGCGCGGCCCGGTGATCTAACGACAGACAGCTGCACCTCTTTTCATCTTAACCCTGGCACAGGTGGGCTGGGAAAACCACTTATTTCGGCATCTCAAACCCCAGCAGGTAGAACATGGCCAGGACAACGGTAATCAGCATGGGCACAAAGCAGACCTTCATGTAATGGAGAAAGGAGACGTGGTAGCCGGCCTTCTCCATCATGCCCACGGTGACCACGTTGGCGGAAGCGCCGATCATGGTGCCGTTGCCCCCCAGGCAGGCCCCCAACGCCAGGGACCACCACAGGACGTCATTGGGCACGTTCATGCTCTGGTTGAGAAAGGCCACGATGGGCAGCATGGTGGCGGTGAAGGGAATATTGTCGATGAACGCCGAAGCGATGGCCGCCACCCACAGGACCATGATCACGGCCACCGTCAGGTTGCCCCGGGAGGCGTCCCTGACCCACTCGGCAATCATCTGGATCAAGCCGGTCTCTTCCGCCCCGGCGATGACGATGAACAGGGCCATGAAAAAAACCAGCGTGGGCCATTCCACTTCGTGTTCCAGCATCTCCACAATGTCCACCCCGGAGATGGCCAGCAGAACCATGGCCCCGGTCAGGGCGGCGATGGACGGTTCCATGTGGAGCACGCCATGAAACACGAACAGGAGGATGGTGAAGCCCAGCATCCCCAGGCTCATGACGGTGAGCTTGACATTGGTGATCTGGTATTCCTCCCGCAAATAGGCGATGGTGCGGTCCACGTCTTTGACTTCGGCCTTAAGATAATCCTTCTTGTACCAGTAAATATAATAGACCACTGCCACCACCAGGCAAATGAGGCAGATAATCGCCAAATGGCTCCACAAACTGGACAAAGGTGAGCTTGGCAAAAGAGCCGATGAGGATATTGGGGGGATCGCCGATCAGGGTGGTGGTGCCCCCGACATTGGAGGCGAAGACCTCGGGAATCAGAAAGGTGATGGGGTTGATTTTCAAGGTGACGGCAATCTCGATGGTCACCGGAATCATGAGCAGCATGGTGGTGACGTTGTCCAGGAAGGCGGAGGCGACGGCGGTCACCACCATGAGGATGCCCGCCAGGACGAAAATATTCCCCCGGGCCAGGGCATAGGATTTGTAGGCCAGCCATTGGAACAGGCCGGTCTTTTTCAGGACCCCGACGATGATCATCATGCCCATGAGGAGAAAGATGACGTTCAGGTCGATGGCCCGCATGGCGTCTTCGAAGGAGAGAATGAAATACTTTTTATCGAAGGTTCCCAGGGTATAGCTGATGAACATGACCAGGGTGGCGCCGAGAAAGGCCGCCAGGGCCCGGTGCATCCACTCCGCGGCGATGATCACGTAGACCACGAACAAAATAATCGTGGCGATCCAGAAACCCGGGGTGATGGTGCGGTACATGGTCAGGCTCTGGGTCGCTTGATAGACCTTGTTGCCCTGGGCATCGTTGCCTGCTTCGATGACTTTGATCCCGGTGGGGCCGATCTCTCGCCAGGAGGGTTTGGCGGCCTGGACCTCCACCTTGGCGCCGGGCAGGGTGCCGGCGGGCAGCACGAATTCCCCTAAAAAACTCCCCGACTTCCCGGTGGCGATTTCCTCCTCCGGGCCCGCAGTCTTGAGATGTTGGCCATTGACCAGAACTTCCACCACCACTTCCTTAACCCCGCGGCCCTGGAGATTCTTGACGGCCCCGGCCACCGTGAGGCGGTCACCGGGCTTTTCCACCGCGGCCGAAACCGCGGCGGCCGCCAGGGTGACGCAGAGGAATACGCCGAGCAGAACGAGGGTGGTTAATTTCATCATATTTCGCATAAACGATATTCCTTACCGCAGGGGAACCAGTAACTCCCCTGGAGATTGGGTTTGTCTAACCCTGCTTGGGACCTAAGAATAACCTCACTCGCTGAGCACGAAGTCGGAGATCTCCTGGAACAGGTCGCTCAGCCGGACTATGCCCACGACCCTTTGTTCCTCCATGACCGGCATTCGGCCCAAGTCCTCCTTGATCATCAAAAAGAGGGCCTTGGCCAGGGAGTCGCCGGTGTCCACCGTAACCTCGATGGGACTCATAACCTCGCTCACTGCGGTCTCCGCGGCCTCCTTCACCCTCGGGCCGGAAAGGTCCGCCTCCAGGTCTGAGACGGCAGAATCCAGGTCAAAGTCGGCTGGTAATTTGCCGACAGCCCCTTGGACAAATTTGGGGGCCAGACCCCGGAGGATATCCCGCAGGGTCAAGATCCCCAGGAGATGGTATTTTTCATCGAATACCAACATCGACCGGGGCTCGAAGGTGCGTTCGAACTTGATGGCCGCCTCCCGGACGATGGCCATGGCCTGACGCAGGGTGAACCAGTAGGGAATATGAGGATAATCCTCCAAGGGAATCATCAGTTCCGCAACTTTCTTCCGATAAGGCATGTCTCCCTCCTTGCTCAAAATTGAGGCTGATAATGAACGCATTTTCACCACACTCACCAGGGAAATTGAGGCAGTCAGCCAGCCGGCTAAAAAAGCTGCTGATCTCTAAACCGCCTGGGAAACCCACAAGACCCGGCCGCGAATATCCACTTCCTCCGTCTCAAAATCTTTGACGTGGGGATTATCAAAGGCGATGCGAAATCTACCCGGCAGTTTGTTCAACCGGCACAAGAGCAGGGTGCCGTCGAGATTGACCACGAAAATGCCGCCCTGGGCGAATTGCCGCTGGGTCAGGCTGATAATGACGGTATCTCCCGGCTTGATGGTCGGCTCCAGGGCATGTTCGGCCATCACCAGGGCCACCAGTTCATCTTTTTCTGCGCTGGCCTTTTGGAGCTCATATTTTTGCTGGGCCAGATAAGAGATCGCGTGCTCCACGTAATTTTCATCGCTCAGATCCTGCAAGGATCTAATAATCGGCACCAATTTGAAGGCGTAGCGGCTTTGATCGGCGAAGACCCGGCCCAACTCCCGGTCGGTGAGGGACAAGAACAGGGGCAAGGCGACACCGGAATGACACACCGCGAACATCAACCAGCGGTCAGGAATTTTGCCATGCCGTTTGGCATTATTAACCGCCTGTTCGGATATGCCCAGCTTATGGGCGAGTTCCTTGTCGGTTTCCACCCCCAGGGCCAGCATGATTTTCCTGTAGAGCTGTTCGCCAGAAGTGTCCAACATCTGGCCAAATTCCTGGTATGTTAAAGAAATCAGGCTGGTTAAGCGGAACATCCCGGCCACCCCTTGATAATAATTGTTAATTGATTTATATTTATACATTATCGATTGATAATTTTCAAGCCTTATGCTGCCAACCCTCATCCTTTTCAGTCCGGAAAGCCTTGCCCTGGTTTATCAATGCCTTGCAGAAATGATAAAAACCGTTATTTTAAATAAAGGAGGAAAGCCATGATTCAGATCATGCCCGAAAGTGGCGGCAAAATTATCGGCGTGAAGCCTGTCGGTAAGCTCACGGATGGGGACTACCAGGAGTCTTGATTCCCACTCTGGAAGCCCTGATCAAGCAGCACGGTAAAATTCGCCTGCTCTGCGTCCTGGATGAGGGGTTTACGGGTATGGAGGTGGGGGCCATGTGGGACGATGCCAAATTCTTCCTGCCCCACAAAGATGACTTTGAGAAGATGGCCATCGTGGGCGGGCCCCAATGGGTTAAACTGGCCATGAAGCTCTTTGCGCCCCTGATGCAAGGGGATACCAAAGTCTTTGCCGGCGAGCAGCTCCCGGAAGCCTGGGAATGGATCAGGGCGTAAAGCTATTCTGCGGCTCGATTAACGGATAATCCAGCTTCTCCTGAAGCCGGAAGGAAAGGCCGGACCAGCCAGGCTGCCTGGTCACCGCCACATCAGATGCAAACGTTGAGGCGATGGGCTCTCACCTGTTGCCGTTTGTCTTCTAGCCCCTGAAAGATATGAAGCTCAGGCCACATACCCTTGAAGCCTTGCTGCTCCTGTTCGCCATCACGGTCGGGGCCCTGTCCGGGGTCGGCGCCTTGGGTTTCCTGGCTTTAATAGCTTTAGGTCAATGGGCCTTTTGGCCGGGAGGGGAAAATTTCCTGGCCCAGGTAATGTTGGCCCCCTGGTGGTTAAAGCTCTTGGTGCCGACGCTGGGCGGCCTGGCCCTGGGTCCGGTGATTGCCTTTCTGGTGCCCGAACTGCGCGGGCCCGGGGTCTCCGAGGTGATCGAAGCCGCGGCCTTGGAGGATAGTTACCTGCGGCCCAAGGCCACTATTCTCAAAGTGCTCTGCACCGCCCTTACCCTGGCCACGGGAGGTTCGGTAGGCCGGGAAGGACCGGTGGCGACCATCGGCGCCGCCCTCGGGTCGTCCCTGGGACGCTTCTTTAAGCTCAGTCCCCAAAAAGTCAGAGTGGCCCTGGCCTGCGGCGCCGCCGGCGGCATTGCGGCAACCTTTAATACCCCGTTCGCCGGGACCATGTTTGCCGTCGAGATCATCCTGGGCGATATCCAGATCGCCTATCTCGGCCCCATCGCCCTGGCGTCAATCATCGCGGTCATCACCACACACCAGATTTGGACGGGCTTCCCCATATTCATCACCCCCGGTTTCCAATTTCCCAATCCCGGAGAACTCGGGTTGTATCTGATCTTGGGCTTAATGGGGGGTCTCCTGGCGATTTTGTTCATGCGCAGCGTCTTCGCCTCCGACACGATGTTCCGGAGACTGCCCCTGCCGGAGTGGTGCAAACCCGGGTTAGGCGGTTTGGGCCTGGGCTTGATCGGGCTCTGGTGTCCCCACGTCTTCGGGGTGGGTTATGACTCCATCAACCTGGCTCTCACCGGTAAACTGACCCTTGACTTCGCAGCGCTGATCCTGGTGGCAAAATTACTGGCCACCGCCATCTGCCTGGGCTCCATGAGCGGCGGCGTCTTTGGGCCGTCCCTCTTTTTGGGGGCCATGTTGGGGACCAGCCTGGCCTTGTCGGGCAATGCAATCTTGCCGCACCTCGCCTTAAATCCGATAGATTATGCCCTGGTGGGTATGGGGACCGTGGTCAGCGGCGTCACCTTAGGCCCCATGACCGCCATCCTGCTCGTCTTCGAGCTGACTCATGATTATCGCACCATTATTCCGTTGTTGATCAGTTGTGCGACCTGCATAATGACAGTGAAATCCTTGTATGGCCACTCCATTTATCAAACCAAATTGTTGCGCCGGGGTATCCACCTGGTCCGGGGACTGGACGCTAATATTCTCCGGTCATTGAAGGTGGGGGAATGCATGAGCTCCCAAGTCGAGACGATCCATGACGAGACCACCCTGGCTGAAATTTTAGAGAAATCTGAGGCGAGCACCTCCCCCTTCTTCATCGTGTTGGATCATCAGGGGGAACTGAACGGAGTCTTAACGATTGGCGATTTGCAGCAGGATTTGCGATTTGCCCGAGGCGACTCCAGGGTCATAACAGCCGCGGACCTTAAGACCAAGGAGGCGGTCACCATCACCCCGGAGGATAATTTGGAGACTGCCTCGGACCTTTTGGAAGAAAGAAACCTCAGCTATTTGCCGGTAGTCTTGCCGCCCGAAAATAAAAAAGTGGTGGGCATCTTGAAACAGGAAGATTTATTAACAACTTATAAACAAAGATTGCTCAAGGTCCACTTATCCCAGCGCCGGGATTCCACGGAAAAAGGCGCCTGACCTTTCGCCGCTCATGAGGTTTGTTTTACAATAAAATCGGGGCATCCAAGACCTCAGCCTTGGGGCGACTGGCTTGCATTACGGGGTAATATCCTTTTTTATTTTTAAATATTAAGGTGTTAGGGGCATATTGATGACTGGCAGTTTCTTCCGAAATATCAAGGATCGGTTTGATCCGGAGCGCTATGGCTGGTCGAGCCATATCCGTTGGCCGCTGATGAGCATTGCCGTGGGGATGGTCTCGGGCCTCGGGGCCATTTCCTTTGAGGAACTTTTGAGATACACCCTGTATCATTTCCTGCAGCTCCCCACCGGGTTTATAGAACCCATCCAGGATATGGGGGTGGAGACGGTGGCGGTTCTGTCTTCCATCCACTCCTGGTGGTTTCTGGTCATTCCGACGTTGGGCGGGCTGGTTTCGGGCCTGCTGGTGTATTTCACCGCACCGGAGGCTCAGGGCGAAGGCACCGATGCCATGATCGAGTCCTTTCACGAGCGGGGCGGGTTCATCCGTAAGCGCGTGCCTTTTATCAAAATTATCGCTTCTGCCATAGTAATTGGCAGTGGCGGCTCGGCGGGGAAAGAGGGTCCTATTTCCCAGATAGGCTCCGGGTTTGGTTCGATTATGGCCACGTTATTGAAACTCAGGTCCCGAGATCGCCGCATCCTGGTCCTGGCCGGGGCGGCCGGAGGCCTGGGAGCCATATTCCATGCGCCCCTGGGCGCGGCTCTCTTTGCCCCGGAGGTCCTCTACCGGGAGACGGAGTTCGAATTCGAAGCCATCCTCCCCTGCATTGTCTCCTCCATTGTGGCCTCTTCCATCTTCGACCAGTACTTCGGCCGCAGCGCCCTGTTCTTTCCGGGGCCGGTGGATTTTGCGCCGGTGGAACTCTTGCCCTACGCCATCTTTGGCATCGTCTGTGCCGGGGTGGGATACCTGTGGGTCAAGACGTTTTACGGCGCCCGGGAGCAGTTCCGCCGCCTCAAGCTGCCCCGGGCCTTGCTGCCGGCCCTCGGTGGCTTCCTGTTAGGACTCATTGCCCTGGTGTTTCCCCAGGTGATGGACGGTGGTTATGGTTGGATGCAGGCGGGCATGGAAGGGAAAATATTCTGGGGCACCATGCTGCTCCTGTCCCTGGCGAAGATAGTGGCCACCAGCTGCACCATCAGTTCCGGGGGGAGCGGCGGGGTCTTCGGTCCTTCCATATTCATCGGGGCCATGCTGGGGGGCGCCTTCGGCTTTCTGGGTCATCAACTGGCACCGGGCTGGGTTATCAATCCCAGTTCTTTTGTCCTGGTGGGTATCGGCGGCTTCTTTGCCGGGGTCGCCAAGGTCCCGGTAGCTTCCATCATCATGGCCTGTGAAATGTGCGCCAGCTATACGTTACTCGTCCCTCTGATGATGGTCTCCACTATTTCCTATATGATACTGGGCAAGGTCAGCCTGTATAAAAAGCAAGTGGTGAAGCGTATCGCCTCTCCGGCCCATGTGACCGAGTTCGCCCGGGGCCTGCTGGAGGATATGCGTGTGGCGGACGTGGTAAAACCACAGCCGGTTGTGGTCGTCGGGGAGAGAATGCCTCTCGACCAACTCCTCGAGGTTATGGCGAATTCCCAGCAAGTTTATTTCCCGGTAATTAATGAGGATGGCAAGGCGACGGGGATTCTCTCCATTAACGATGTCCGGGAAGTTATGTTCGAGGAGAGCGTCCGCCATTTGATTGTTGCCAAAGATGTGGCCACTCCGAATGTGGTCAGGGTTTTCAGGGTGGATTCACTGCAACTGGCCCTGGATAAGATGATTCTGTTAAACGTGGACGAATTGCCGGTCGTCAGGAAAGAGGCCCCGGACGAGATCATCGCCATGATCTCCAAACGAGATATCATCGGCTATTACCATTCTAGAACCGGGAGCGCCAGGACGACCCTTAAATAATTTTTAGGGGATGATTTTCTGAAAAATTGTGTGCTATCATACCCGCGGGGAAAAAGCGGGTTCGCGATCAGCATGGTTGAGGCAATTTGCCCCGAGCCCGGAAGTCCCACCCGAGGCGTTGACACCGGAGCAGGCCAGCCTGCTGCATAATCTTGAATAAGGAGATTTTTATGACCCTGAGACGCACCCTTACCGGTCTGGCACTCTGTGTGATGGCCCTGACGCTGTTCATGGGCTGTGTGGAACCGGGCCCGCCGCCGATGCCCCCGCCGATGGTGGAGACTCCGCCGCCGCCGCCGTCAGGCCCCCCGCTTTATTTTGTCAACGTTTCCAGCCTGGCCCTCCGGGAAGGTCCCACCACCGCGGCACGTCAGGTGGGCACCCTGCATTTCAATGATGAAGTGCAAATCCTGGAGATCAGTTCTGGCTGGGGCCGGGTGGGGGATGTGAGTCGTGATCGGGTCGGCTGGGCTTACATGCGCTACCTGCAGCCCGTACCCGCAAACCGGCCGCAATATGTGCCCCGGAAGCGCTCGGCACCGGCTCCCAAGGAGCAACCCAAGCCCGCCGAATCCCCCAAGGCCATGTAATACCGAATCGCAATCAATTGGCGACACAGGCGACTCGCCTGGGCTGACGCAGACGAAAGGTTCATGACCCTGGGGTTGGTCAATCCCGGGGAGAAAAATCCCCTTCCCCCCCCTTTAGAAAAGGGGAGAAAGACTGCGGCTTCCTTACAGTCCCCCTTTTTAAAGAGGGACTTGGGGGGATTTGAAGTTTCACGGTCAAGCCTGGGTCGGCAAATAATTGCCTTTTGAGCGCAACCCGGTATAAAGGCTGCTCTCCCGGGCAGGTGCGGGGAGAATTACCAACCGGCCGCGCTCGCGCCCCGGGGGCGACCCCCCGGGGCGCCACCGCGGCCTGGAGATGGACGGGAATCCGGCGAGGCGCCAGCCAATCGGAACATGATACCTCACGTCCCTGCTCCGGCCTTGATAATCTCGGGATAAACTCGGAAAAACTCTCAAAGACCAGGCCGGAAGTTTTAGCTTCCGGCCCGGCTGAACTGGAAAGGGGCCGGAGGGCGGCCGGGTTCAGGCCCCCTCCCCTCCCCTGCGGCTTGGTGGTTGGCCCCCGCCTTTACGGCTGGTCCGGAATGCGCAAGATTCTCATGATCTGGCGGTGGTAATAGGCCGACCAGTCGGCGTTGCCCATCATGCCGAAGCGGATCTTGACGGTGGTGATCTCGTTGGGCCGGGAGACCAGTTCAACCTTGACCGCGGTGCCGTCCTGGGTCAACCCATTGATCCGGGACTCCGAGGGGCCGTATTGATCCCCGGTGATCTTGATGTTCAGCTGTTTTGCGGCTTCCATGGCGGCGTTATAGGTTTCCTGCATGGGCCGGGGATAGTCCTTTTCCATGGTGCCTTCCACCCACTTATACGTCCCCAGGGCCGTCAGGCCGCCCAGACCCATGAGCAAGGTCGCGGCGCAACCCGCCGCCATTGTCATGGCCACCAGGACCGCCGCCAGTTTGAGCCGTCGTTGCCTCTGCATGGTTTCAGACCTCCCCCTGTTTTTCGTCTTATGCCATGAATCAGCCGGCGTGTCAAGCCGCCTGGCTTCAAACCCGGGTCCCGTAATCGCAAAAGGGCCGTAAAGGGCAGTGGGGGCAATCGGGTTTTTTGGCCGAGCAGGTCCGGCGCCCATGCGCGATCATCTGATGCGAAAATTTTACCCAGCGCTCCCGGGGCACCAAAGGCATCAGGTCGAATTCAATCTTTACCGGGTCCTTTTGACGGGTGAGCCCCAGGCGCTGGGCCACCCGGCTCATGTGGGTGTCCACTACGAGACCCGGGGTATCGAAGGCGTTGCCCAGAATGACGTTGGCCGTCTTGCGGCCGATCCCCGGCAGTTTGACCAGGTCATCCAGTGAGGCCGGCACCTGGCCGCCGAATTTTTCGACCAGAACCGCGGCAGAGGGCCTTGAGGCTCTTGGCCTTCTGACGGTAGAAGCCGGTGGTGTAGATGGCCTGCTCCAGGTTCGTAAGGTCGGCCCTGGCGTAATGGGCCGCGCTGGGATACTCCTTGAATAAAGCCGGGGTCACCTGGTTGACCCGAACGTCGGTGCACTGGGCCGAGAGCACCGTGGCCACCAGCAATTCCAGGGGGTTGCGGAAATCCAGGGTGCAGTGGGCCTCGGGGTAATACTCGTCCAGCAGCTTCAAGATGGGGCCGATGCGCTCGGCTGGCTCCATGGAGAACCTCCTCACTTAAGGTCGCGGCATGGTCCCGGAGAACCCGAGATCGTTGAGAAACCGGTTCGCCACCGGCGTCCACCGGGCCTCGCCGCTGGTTGGCGCCGGGAGACCGGCCTCAACGGGAGAGTTTGCTGCGCACATGCCGCATCAACTCCTGGAATTCCGGAATTTGTAATTGCGATACCATGGCCACATAGAGACCCATGCCGATGCCGATCACCACGACCAGGCCCAGGGCCTGCCCCCCCAAGCCGGACCCCAACCAGGCGATGGCCCGGGGGTGAAGCCAGCCAACGGCCAGCCCCATTATCACACTGGCCCCGGCCACTTTGACCAACGTCAGGAAGAGAGGACGCACCTTAAAACCCGACAGCTTGCGGTAGAGCACCGCCGCCAGGAAGAAAAAGTTCAGGATCAGGCTCAAAGAGGTGGAGAGGGCGATGGCCCGGTGCTGCAGGGTGGCCAGGGTGAGGTGGATAATGAAGAGGTTGGCGGCCACCGTCACAAAGGAGCCCAGCACCGGGATCCGGGTGTCATCCAGGGCATAATAAACCGGCACGATGATCTTGACCCCGGCAAAGGCCACCAGCCCCAGGGCGTAGAGCTCCAGGGCCGCGGCCGTCTGTTGGGTATCCAGGGCCGTGAACAGGCCATGCTGATAGATGAGCCCGATGATGGGATGGGCCAGGAAGATCAAGCCGCAGGCCGCCGGCAGGGTAACCAGGATGGCCAGGGACAGGGAAGATCGCAGGGCTTCCCGGAGGGCGGTCAGGTCCTTGTTGGCCGCGTGGCGGGAGACCACCGGCAAGGTGGCCACCATCAGGGCCACGCCAAACAGCCCCATGGGCAGATGGAACAGCCGGTAGGCGTAACTGAGCCAGGAAACGCTGCCCTGGGGGCAACTCGAGGCATAGAAGGTGTTGATGAAGATATTGATTTGCGTGGCGGAAAGGCCCACCACCGCGGGCAGCATCAACTTGATGATCCGCAGGAGTCCCGGCTCCCTGAGATTAAGGGCGAAGCTCAGCTTGAACCCCACCCGCCACAACAGCGGCAACTGGACCGCCACTTGCAGCAAGCCCCCCACCAGGGTGCCCCAGGCCATGCCGACGATGGGCGCCACCCCGAACCGGGGGGCCACCAGGCTCAGACCCACGCCGGCGACGACGGCGCCCAGGTTGAAAAAACTGGAGGCCAGCGAGGGAACAAAAAACTTCCCCTTGCTGTTGAGGACACCCATGACCAGGGCCGCCAGGGATACCAGGATAAGGAAGGGAAACATGATCCTGGTCATCAGGATGGTGAGTTCCAGCTTCCCCGGGACCGTGCCGAAATCCGGGGCCATGACCCCCACAATATCCGGCGAAAACCACATGCCCGCCATGACCAGCAGGCTCAGGAGCAGAGTGAAGCAAAAGACCACATTATTGGCCAGTTGCCACGTCTTCTCCGGCCCCAGACGCTGGTCGTAATCGGTGAAAACGGTGACGAAAGCGGAACTCAGGGCCCCTTCGGCAAACAGGTCACGCAGCAGGTTGGGAACCCGGAAGGCAACGACGAAGGCATCAAAAGCATAGCCCGCGCCAAAAAGTCCGGCAAAGACTTGTTCGCGCACCAGCCCCAGAATCCGGCTGGCAAGGACCGCAACGCTGACCGTCCCCGCGGCCCGGGCGATGGTTCCGGTTTGGCTGGCTGGCTCCTGGGGCAACGGTTACCCCGCGGGCAGGAGGTACGGCAGCAGCCGTAGGCCCCGCTTCCAGGCCGTAGCGGCAAAAGTTTTCAGGTGTCTGGGTTCGTGGCGGATCACAGCGGATGTGGGTCACTTTGGAGCCGGGCCGCGGCCCCCGGGGTCCTAACCGGCATCGGCCCGCCTGCCCGCCGGGGCAGAAGACCGGTTCTTTTTCTTGGCGCGGCTCTTGGCGGCTATTTTTTCCTTTTTGGACGGCGCGGCCGGGGCTTTGGCGGCCTTGGCGCTTTTGCCGGCCTTATCCCGGGGGGCTGCCGATGACCCCTTGGAGACCACCCGGCTCGGTCTGGGGCGGGGCAGCTTCTTTTCCGTCTCTACCTGACTAGCCGGGGTCTCCGGATGCAGCAGGGCATAAGCCGGCTGTTCCGATGTCCCCGGGTTCGGGCTTTTGACCGGCGGATCTTTGGGACGATCCACCCGGTCCGGCCACCCCTCGGCATACACGGTCCCCAGGAAACCGGCGAGCTTCAGCCGCTGATCTTGCTTATCGGGGTAGAGGCAGCACCAGAAAATCAGCCCCACCCCGGCGGTGACCCCGCCCACCAGGATAAGCCGGCCGAGCTTGCGCCAGGGGCTCCGGTTGCGGACTTGACTGCGGACTTGACCGCCCTTGCGATGAAAAATATAGGAAAACAGGGCGTACATCCCATAAGCCCACAAAACTACAGCTAAAGTCGCAAGCACCAGTTCTCCTCGCTCTAAAGTTATCAAAGCATAACAATATTAATTTTTCGAAGTCAACCTTTTTCCCGGGGGCCTTATCAATCGGGAGGTTGCACCCTGTCATTATATTGACATTATCGACACTTTGCGGTATTCCTTAAATATTCGAGGGAGATTGTTCATGAAACGGGATAACGCTTCCATCCTGGTGGTGGATGACGATCCGGCTTTGCTCCAAAGCCTCAAAGAAATCCTGGAGGCAGAAGGCTACGAGGTTACGACCGCCGCCGATGGGGAGAGCGGCCTGCGTTCCTTGAAGGAACAGGCCTTTGACCTGGTGTTGAGTGACCTGGCCCTACCCGGCCTGGACGGCATGGAACTGCTGAAATATCTGCAACGGGAGGTGCCGGCGTGCCCCTGCATCATCATCACGGGCTACGGCACCATCGCCAGCGCGGTATCCGCCATGCACCAGGGGGCCTATGATTACTTTACCAAACCCGTGGACCCCACCGAACTCCGTCTGGTGGTGGCCCGGGCCCTGGAACATCGCCGCCTGAAATGGGAAAATCTGCACCTCAAGCGACAGCTCCATCGCCGGTACGGCTTCGCCAACATGGTCGGGACCAGCGACGAAATCACCCGGGTCTTCGACCTGATCCGCAAGGTGGCGGACACTGACAGCAACGTCCTGATCCTGGGCGAATCCGGGACCGGCAAGGAGCTCATCGCCCATGCCATTCATTATAACAGCGTCCGGCGGGAAGGCCCCCTAATTCCGGTCAACTGCGCCGCTATTCCCGAAGAATTGCTGGAAAGCGAGCTCTTCGGGCATGAACGGGGCGCCTTTACCCACGCGGTGCGCACCCGCATCGGCCGCTTTGAACTGGCCAACCGCGGCACCATCTTTTTGGACGAAATCTCCGAGATGAGCCCCGGTCTCCAGGTGAAGATCCTCCGGGTTTTGCAGGACCACTCCTTCGAAAGAATCGGCGGCATCAAGACCCTGCGGGTGGATATCCGGGTAATCGCCGCCACCAACCGGGACCTGGAAGAGCTGGTACGCCAGAACCGGTTCCGGGAAGACCTCTTCTACCGCCTCAACGTCATCCCCATCCACGTGCCGCCGCTCCGGGAGCGGGTCGCCGACATCCCGCTGCTGGTCCAACACTTCCTGCAGCTCTTCAGCCGGACCAAGAAAAAGCCCCTCAAGCGGGTCAGCCCACCGGCCATGAACCTCCTCCGGCAGCACCCCTGGCCCGGGAACGTCCGGGAACTGGAAAACCTCATAGAACGTCTGGTCATACTCACCGAAGGCGAGGTCATTGAAGTATCCGACCTGCCCGATAGGTTTCAGCGCCTCATCCTCGCACCTCACCTGGAGGCAGGGCAATTTTCCGAGCACGGCATCCTGTTTACCGAAGTGGTCCAGGCCTTCGAACAGGACCTGATCCTCAGGGCCCTGCACCAGAGCAACTGGGTGAAAAGCCGGGCGGCAAAACTCCTCCACCTCAACCGCACCACCCTGCTGGAAAAGATGAAGAAGCAAAACATTCCTTCCACCCCCGACTTCGCCCCCCAGTCCGAGAAAACCCTCAGGAAATCGGCTCCGTAATACCAGCCGAGATCTCTGCGGCAGGCCCTTTGGCCGGCCTGGGCGCGGCATCCTGACCTTTTGCGTTCACCATGAATTATACAAATGGTCCCATTTATCGCGTTTGCCATAAATTCTTTCCACTTGGAGATGCTTAAATCCCCTAAATCCCCCTTTTTCAAAGGTGAACTTTAGCAGCAATTCTTAATCGTTCCCCCCTTTTCTCAAGGGGGGTTGGGGGAGGAGGGTCCGGCAGAGATTTTGCGTGAGCGGTGGCAGAATAAAAACGAAAAATGGTGCCTCGAGACTTTAACCGGAGGCGGCGCAGTCTGAGAGCGCTAGGCAGGAAAAACCCCCTCTCCCCTGCGGAGGGAGAGCGTTGGGGTGAGAGGTGGCTTCGTTGGCTGACACCCCCCTCATCTTTTCGCCCGTTCAATGCTCAAGGTTTGACGCGCAACCGCTAACGGATCAGCCCTGGCGGCGAGGCGCCGCCAAGGCCGCCTCCCAGGGCCCGCCAAGGCCGCAGGTTGTGGGCCGAGGTGAGATATGGTAAGGTAAACGGCATCCTTACAGGAGGTGACGATATGGCTGAAAATTTCCCGGCCAACCGGCGAGAGGCGATCCTGACCTTCCACTTTGCCGACCGGGTGAAAGCGGAACTCCTGCTCGCATCCCGCCTGCTCAACACGGTAACCCATATGGAGGGGCTGGAACGGGAAGGCGCCGGCCGGCTCTTCGTGGAATTTCTCAAGGGCCTGGAGCAGGAGATTAACCTGGTTCAGGCGCAAATCGGCGACCCCGAAATGATCCGGGTACGGACGGTGATGACCGGGCTCATCGGCATGGCGGATGCCAACATGTTCGCCGACATCCAGTCCCACCTCACCTGGATGGTCAGTACCATGACCACCTACGCCCAGCGGTCCATGGAATACCTGGTGAAGGACAAGCTGCTGTAAACCGAACCTGTCACTTACCTCTCAGGCGGCGCCAAATTTTGGTTAAAAATCAACCCGGGTGGGCATCGCCCACCCTGCCGCCAGGCAAATCCCCAGGAGCGTGATATCATTCTAGTTTCCGGCTAACCAAACATCTGACCGGTTCTTAAAAACTGATTTCGAGCGTTTGCCATAAATTCTTTCCCCTTGGAGATTCTTAAAGCCCCCAAAATTCCCCTTTTTCAAAGGGGGACTTTAACAGCAATTCCTTGCAGTTCCCCCCTTTTTTAAAGGGGGGTTAGGGGGGATTTGTGGATTTCAAGGATCGGAAAGAACTTTTGGCAATCGCTCTAGAGCGTTCGCCCAGGGATGAGCGGAATTGACCCACCCTCCGGGAATTGTCAATGATTCTGAGACACCCCGGGGGAGAAAGGCGCGCCCGCCGGCCACGGGCAAGCTTAGAATTGTCGCAGGAATCTGAGGTCGTTTTCGAAGAAGAGGCGGATATCGTCGACGCCGTACTTCAGCATGGCGATGCGTTCGATGCCCAGGCCGAAGGCGAAGCCGGTGTAGGTTTCCGGGTCGTAGCCCACGGCCTCGAAGACCGCGGGATGGACCATGCCGGAGCCCAGGACCTCGAGCCAGCCGGTTGCCTGGCAGACCCGGCAGCCGTGGCCGCCGCACATGACGCATTCGATGTCCACTTCGGCGCTGGGTTCGGTGAAGGGGAAATAGCTGGGCCGGAAGCGCACCCCTACCTCCGGGCCGAACATCTGGTGCACGAAGGCGGTGAGGACCCCCTTGAGGTCGGCAAAGGTCACCCCCTTATCCACCAGCAGGCCTTCCACCTGGTGAAACATGGGGGAGTGGGTGATGTCCGAGTCCCGGCGATAGACCTTGCCCGGGGCGATGATGCGCACCGGGGGCTGGCGGGCTTCCATGGTGCGGATCTGCATGGGGGAGGTGTGGGTCCGGAGCAGCACCTGGTCGTTGAAGTAAAAGGTATCCTGCATGTCCCGGGCCGGGTGGTCCGGTGGCAGGTTGAGGGCCTCGAAGTTATACCAGTCCAGTTCCACCTCGGGGCCTTCCACCGCCTCAAAGCCCAGGTGGAGGAAGATGTCGCAGACCTCGGCCATGGTTTGGTTCAACGGGTGGAGCCGGCCCCGGGGGAGGCGCCGCCCCGGCAGGGTGACGTCCACGGTGGGGGACGCCGCCCGGCGGGCCGCGGCCTTCAGGGCGCCCAGGGCTTCATCCAGGGCTGCCTCCAGGGCCTCTTTGGCCCGGTTGGCTTCCTGGCCGACCTGCCGCCGCACCTCTGGGTCTAATTTCCCGAGACTCCGCAGGATCCCGGTCAAATCCCCTTTGCGGCCCAAATATTTGACCCGCAGCAGTTCCAGTTCCTCAGGGGTCCGGGCCTCCCGGATGTTTTGCAGGGCGCTGCTCTCGAGGCTTTTGACCTGGTCTATGCTCATCCCGGGTGGTATCCTCTCGGGTCTTCCTGTCATTCTAACGAAGCAAAGCGAAGTGAAGAATAGAGATACTTCGCTTCGCTTAGCATGACGACGGGCTCATCCTGGGCCCAAAGGCCGCGCCGGCGAGACGCCCGCGCCACCAACCAAAAACCGGAAACTCCCTTTACAGCGACTGGCGAGAGAGGTCGGCCACCTTGGCGAAGCCCTCGGGGTCGAAGATCGCCATGTCGGCCAGGACCTTGCGGTCCAGGTCGATCTCGGCCTTTTTCAGCCCGCCGATGAATTTGCTGTAGGACATGCCCAGGGGCCGAAGGGCGGCGTTAATGCGAACGATCCACAGGGCGCGGAATTCCCGCTTCCGTACCTTGCGGTCCCGGTAGGCAAAGGTCAAAGCGCGTTCCACGGCCTCCCGAGCCGACCGGTAGAGCCGGCGCCGGCCGCTGCGGAACCCCTTGGCCATTCCTAGCCATTTTTTCCGGCGTGCCCTTGAGGCTACGCTTTTCTTGACGCGTGGCATAACGTACTCCTAATCTCAAAGATAAGGCAGCAGGACCCTGAGGCATTTGGTCTCGGCGAGGGACACATAGGCCCCCTGCCGCAGTTGCCGCTTGCGCTTGGCGGTCTTGCTGGTCAGAATGTGGCTGGTGTAGGGCTGCTTGTGCTTCAGCCGGCCTTTGCCGGTGGCCTTGAAGCGTTTGGCTGCCCCCCGATGGGTTTTCATCTTGGGCATGGTTAACCTCACGTGGTGCTAACACTGCCGGCCGCCAGACAGGCGGCCGGGTGGATTATCCGATTCCTTGAGCTGAGATGCCGCTAACCGCTAAACTTATATTTTATACTCTATTCATCACATTTTAACAATATGTCGGCAAAAAAATCCTTTCCCCAGACCACTTGGACAGTGGATCCGCAACGACAACGGAACTGGCTCAGGACTACTTGGGGGTAACGATCATGGAGAGATTCCGGCCTTCCAGCTTGGGATTCGACTCCACGGTGCCCACGTCCGCCAGGGCTTCGGCCATCTGGGTCAGCAGGCGAAAGCCGCGGTCGGTGTGGGCGATCTCCCGGCCTCGAAAAATCACCGAAATCTTGACCTTGTCGCCCTCTCCCAAAAAGCGCCGGGTATTCTTCAATTTGAAGTTCATGTCGTGCTCTTCGATCTTGGGCCGGACCTTGATTTCCTTCACCTGGATCGTAGTGGCCTTGCGCCGGGCTTCTTGGAGTTTCTTGCTCTGCTCATACTTGAATTTGCCGTAATCCATGATGCGGCAAACCGGCGGGGCGGCCTGGGGGGCAACCTCCACCAGGTCCAGGTGGGCCTCGGCTGCCATGGCTAACGCCTCTTTGATGGGCATAACGCCGACCTGTGCCCCGTCGGCGCTGATGAGTCGCACCTCCGGAACCCTGACCTGCTCATTAATTCTCACTCTTTGCTGCTTCGAAATGGCCGTCACCTCCTGAAATTATGAAGCGTTGGCGGGGGACGGAGTCCGGGATTCCTCCCGGAGGCGCTGGATAAAAGCCTCCAGGGTGATGCCCTTCATTTCCGTGCCGTCCCGCAGGCGGGGCGCCAGGGTGCGGTCCGCCGCCTCCTGGTCCCCCATAATCACCATATAAGGAATTTTCTGTCCCTGGGCCTCTCTGATCTTGTAGCGCAAGGTTTCCTGCCGGGTATCCACTTCCACCCTGATATCCGCATCCAACAAGGCCTGGGCTACCTCCTGGGCGTAGGCATGCACCCGGTCGGTGATGGGCAGGAGGATCGCCTGGACCGGGGCCAGCCAGACCGGGAAAGCCCCGGCGAAGTGCTCGATCAGGACTCCCATGAAGCGCTCCAGGGAGCCCAGGATCACCCGGTGCAGCATCACCGGGCGGTGGCGTTCCCCATCCGGGCCGATGTAAGCCAGATCGAAGCGCTCCGGCAACGTGAAATCGCACTGGATGGTGGCGCATTGCCAGCGGCGCTGCAGGGCGTCCTTGAGTTTGATGTCGATCTTGGGCCCATAGAAGGCCCCTTCCCCGGCGCAGATGTCGTAAGGCAGCCCCCAGGTCTTGAGGGCCCCGACGAGAGCGTTGTCGGCCAGTTCCCACTCGGCATCGGTGCCGATGGATTTCTTCGGCCGGGTGGACATCTCCACTTCGTAGTCGAACCCGAAAATCGCCATGACCTCAGCCACAAATTTAAGCACCCCGAGGATTTCGCTTTCCACCTGCTCCGGCATGCACAGGATATGGGCATCGTCCTGGGTGAACTGGCGCACCCGGGTGAGGCCGTGCAACACCCCGGAGCGCTCGTGGCGCAACACGGTGCCCAGTTCGAAGTAGCGCAGGGGCAGATCCCGGTAGCTCCGGGTGTGGGATTTGTAAATCAGCATGTGGGCCAGGCAGTTCATGGGCTTGACGCCGTACATCTGGCCTTCCACTTCGGTGAAATACATGTTGTCCCGGTAATTGTCCCAGTGGCCGGAACGTTTCCACAGGTCGGCCTTGAGCATCTGGGGGCCCATGACCATCTGGTAGCCCCGTTTGAGATGCTCCCGGCGCTCGAAAGTCTCGATGAGGCTCCGGAGCAGGGCGCCTTTGGGGTGGTAGATCACCATCCCCGGCCCCGCTTCCTCTTCAATGCTGAACAGCCCCAACTCCCGGCCCAAACGGCGGTGGTCCCGGCGCTTGGCTTCCTCCAGGAGTTCCAGGTGGTGCGCCAGTTCCTTCCGGGTGGCAAAGGCGGTGCCGTAGATGCGCTGGAGCATGGGCCGGTGCTCGTCCCCCCGCCAGTAAGCCCCGGAGGTGGCGGTGAGCTTGAAGGCCTTGATATACCCGGTGGAGGGGATGTGGGGCCCCCGGCAGAGATCGATGAAACTTCCCTGCTGATAGAGGCTCACCTGGTCCTGGGGGATCTCCTCCAGGAGTTCCACCTTGTAGGCCTCGCCCTGGCCCTGAAAATAGTGGATCGCCTGCTCCCGGCTCATGTCGTCCCGCCGGAAGGGCTGATTTTGCGCGATCAACTCGGCCATCTGGGCTTCAATTTTGGCCAGGTCCTCAGGGGTAAAAGGCTCGGGCACGTCGAAGTCGTAATAGAATCCTGCTTCGATGGCCGGGCCGATGGCCACTTTGACCCCGGGAAAGAGGTTGCGCACCGCCTCGGCCATGAGGTGGGCGGCGGAGTGGCGCATGATCTCCAGACCCTCGGGGCTGTCCAGGCGAATGGGAGTGATGGTGCAATCGGCGTCAAGCACCCGGGACAGGTCCGCCAGGTCCCCATTGATCCGGGCCGCCACGACGTGCCGGCGGCCGGCCAGGTCCAGAGCCGCAAGGGCCTGGGCTACCGTCGCGCCCGCCTCCAGGGTGGCGGTGGAACCTTGATCCAGGGTAACGTTAATCATGCCTACCTCAATAAAAAAGGCATCTCAAGCGTCCACAGACGCCTTCCCAGATGCCGTCGAATACTCAATTATGTTACATGCGATTAAAATTCAAGGGGGTTGCCGTTAGATTCCTCAATCTCTGGTGTAGGAGCCCTTTGATTGACCCAAAGTCCGCTCAACTGTTTCTCATAAATACCTGTGTTTGTCAAGAAATTTCTGTGGGGCGGCTAACTTAGGGGGGAGCCTGGCAACAGCCTGGCGCAGGTTCCTGACCCGACTCAGACTGACCGGGCATTTATGGGCCGTCCCGACCCCCGGGACTCAATCCCCGCACCCGGAGCCAAGTTGTGGCAATGGCTCGGAAAGCTAACCCGGAGCCGGTTCTTTCTTAACCGCGGGATTGCTTTTCAGCCTTTAACCCCGGGGTTTATCCGTCCCACCAAGCAAAGCGACCCAGCCCCGGAACACCAAGGACTCTATCTTACCACCGATCTATTTTTTTGTCCTCGGGGCTGAAACATTTATCGTCCGCAGAGGTTCAGTGACCAACTCCCCAGCCTTAAAAATATTTTTCATTAAACAAAAAATCTCCCGATACCGATGAATAAAATTAACTTTGGCTTGGGGGGGCTGCCGCCTCCTGAGTATATGGCTCTACGCCAACCCGAGCGCCGTTTCACCAACCCGGCGCCCTTTAGGGAGACACTGCGTGACCCGGAAGCAGCCAGGCAGTAAACCCGCTGGGGTTCTGCGGGCCTGCGCCGAAAAATCCCGGCCCCAAAGCGGCTCGGCCCCGGCCGCCCCACCCCCGGCCGATATCCAGAAGTTGGGGCGCGATCTGCATGTGCGCCAGATGGAGTTGGAAACGCAGAACCATGAACTGCGCCAATCTCTAAGAGAAACCGCGGCAACCCTCGCCAAATATGCCGACCTCTATGACTTCGCCCCCATCGGCTACTTCAGCTTCGACCCCCAGGGGCTCATTCTGGAGGCGAACCTTACCGGCGCCCGGTTATTGGGGCTGGAACCGGACGCCCTCCTGCACACCCGGTTCGTTGCTCATGTCGCCCCGGCTTTCCGGCCCGGGTTCACGGCTCACCTGGACCAGGTTTTTGCCACCCGGGCCAATCAATCCTGCTCCTTGGAGTTAGTCACCTCAGAGGGGGTGGCGCGCCAAGCAGTGCTTGAGAGCATTGCCGTCCAGACGCAGAATAGCGGTCCGGCCCACTGCCGCACCGCCGTCAGCGACATCACCGCTCGCCGGCAAGCGGAGCAGGATTTGCAAAAGTCGCTGGCCCTGCTCCACAGCACCTTGGAATCCACGGCTGACGGCATCCTGGTGGTGGATCGCCAAGGGAAGATCGTCCGGTATAATAGCAAGTTCGTGAGTATGTGGCGCCTCCCCGCCTCAATTCTGAGCACCGGCGATGACCGCCAAGCCCTCTCCCGTGCCTTGGACCAGTTGCAATCCCCGGAGGTCTTCCTCGCCAAAGTCCAGGAATTGCACGCCCAGCCGGAGGCAGAAAGCTATGACCTGCTGGATTTTAAGGACGGGCGCATTTTTGAGCGGTATTCCCAACCTCACCGCTTGGAGGGCGAGATTGTCGGGCGGGTCTGGAGTTTCCGCGACATCACGGCCCGCAAGCAGGCCGAGGCGGAAATCCACACCACGATCGCCTTTCTGGAAAATATTATCGCCTCCTCGGTGGACCCCATCGCCATCGTGGACCAACACGGCCGTTTCACCAGATGGAATCAAGCCGCGGCAGAGGTCTATGGTTATAGCGCTGAGGGCCTCACCGGCCTGACGACCTTTGATTTATACCCCGATAAGCACGTCCTGGAAAAGATGTTAAGCCAATTGCGCCAGGATGGTTTTGTCCGGGGCTATGAAATCGACATGCGGAAAAAAGACGGCGCCATCGCCCCCTTCAGCCTGTCCATCCGCTTATTCCGGGATGAGGCCGGGGAAAGCACGGGGAGCGTGTGCGTGGCCCGGGACCTGACGGGAACCAGAAAGTCCCTGGCTAAAATGGATCGAGTTAATGCCCGGCTCCAGAGTCTGGTGGCGGCAGCCGAGAAGCGCAACGCTGAGCTCTCCATAATCAACTCCATGGCCGACCAACTGCAATCCTGCCTCTCCCTGGACGAAGCCTATCCTCTGATTGCGCAGCAGGCCCAATGTTTATTTCCGGCCCGGTCCGGGGCCTTGTTCATCCTGGACCCCGCCACTAATCTCTTGAAGGCGGTTTCGACCTGGGGGGATGCCCTGGTTGGAGAACTGGTCTTCCCTCCCACTGATTGCTGGTCCCTCCGGCGCGGCCGCTTCAACGTGGGCCGCAACTCCAGCCGGGAGAGGTTGTGCCGCCACCTGTCCCGCCCTCACCCGGAACCCTATTTATGTCTGCCCTTGCTGGCCCAGGGTGAGACCTTGGGTATGCTGCATATCCAGAACCCCATTGATTTCGCTCCCGAGCGGGTTGAACCGCTGGAGACCCTGGCGGTGACCGTTAGCGATCACATCTCCCTGGCCCTGGCCAATATCCGGCTCAGGGAAAAGTTGGCTCACCAGGTGGTCCACGACGTTCTCACCGGCCTGTTTAACCGGCGCTACCTGGAGGAAACCCTGGAGCGGGAAATTTACCGGGGCCGGCGCAAGGGGGCCTCCATAGGCCTCATCATGCTGGACCTGGACTACTTCAAGCATTTCAATGACACCCATGGCCACGAAGCCGGGGACAACCTGCTGCGCGCCCTGGGAGAATTCCTGGCTAAGCAGGTGCGCCGGGAAGACGTGGCCTGCCGCTATGGGGGAGAAGAATTTGTCCTGATCCTGGCGGAAACTTCTCTGGAGATCGTCCGCCAGCGAGCCGAGGACATCAGGCGGAAATTCACCAAGCTCCCGATAATGCATCGGGGCCAGTTACTGGAAAGCGTCACGTTGTCTCTGGGGGTGGCCATGTTTCCGGAGCACGGCGCTAACGGCCGGGACGTGCTCCGGGCGGCCGACGACGCCATGTACCGGGCCAAGGCCCAAGGCCGCAACCGGGTGGTGGTAGCCGAAAGCAGGGTGGCACAGCCCCGATAACCGGCCGGTCCGGGAAGGTTTCAAAAAAGCCCCGTCCTCTCCCCGGTGGGCTCAGGCAAAATTGAGCAGAGACCGGCGCCGAACCTGCCCCACAGCTTGAGAAACAATCATCCGGCTTGGGTATTGCCCACTCTGCCCCGGTGCCATGCCTTCAGGCCAACTTTTAGATTACCCACATATCACTCTATTTCATCGGTTGGTAAAACGGCCAATACCTAATCCGAAGTTTGCCTTTGGACAACCTGGAGAATCAACAGTACTGTTTGGGGAAAACAGCCTCAATCTTGTGCATTTATATCTACTATGATGAAATAGATATGTAATTGTTTTTTATAGCATATTTTATGAGGTCGATATTATTATTGATGTGTAATTTCATTTTGATCGTATTCATATAACTCCTAACTGTCTGATATTTGATAGACAACAGTTTGGCAATATCTTTAATAGCTACTCCTTGCGCATAATGCATAAGAATTTCTGATTCTCTCGGCGATAATGTTACGTCTTTTTGATCTTCCTTGCCATCTAATTCAGCACCTGAAAAACCTCCCAATACCGAAGGCATTTCCCAGGTTTCTTTACGGATATATTCAGCTAATTTTTGCATCATAATATTTGAGATATACTTATCTCCTTTTCTAATCATATCTATAGCGGTAATTAAATCTTTAAAGGCATTTTCCTTAAGAAGATATCCATCAACTTTAGCATACAATGCTTGTTTTAAATGATCTTTAGATTTATACATTGTCAACAGCAGAATCTTTATTTTCGGATATTCCTGTTTAATAATTTTTGCCGCATCAATTCCTGAAAGACCGGGCATGCCAATATCAAGGATGATCATGTGGGGTTTTAAGATTTTGGTGGATTCTAAAATTTGCAGGCCATCGCCCACCTCTCCTACAACTTTTATGTCGGGGATTACTTCCAGACTTTTTTTGATAAGTTCTCTAAATAAGATGTGATCTTCGGCAAGGAGAATTCGATAAGCTTTCATTCATTGCTCCCCTTTTTTAATAGGAACAGTAAGGGTGAGTTGCGTACCAGCCCCGGGACTGCTTTCTATTTCCAGACGCCCCCCTGCTATCCGGGTGCGTTGATACATGGTCGCCAAGCCAATGCCTTTGGGCCCGGTCTCGCTGTCCAGCAACGCCTGGGGCTCAAAGCCACTGCCGTTATCCTTGATAACGCAGGTGACATATCCATCCTGCTTTTCAATGTCGATCAGTATATCAGTAGCTTGGGAGTGCCTGCTGATATTGGTCAGGGATTCTTGAAAGATCCGGTAAATATTAATCTGAGACACGGGTGGAAAGAGATTATCAATGCTTTCTATCTGACTCGGTTCCCATTGAATAGTATAGTGTTTGCTGAAATTTTCCAGAAGATTCCTGATGGCGGTGGCGAGCCCGAATTGCTCTAAGGCTGAGGGACTGAGAGCCCAGGACAAACGCCGCACATTTTCTATCGTGTTATCGAGATAATCGAGCAGGCCTAGACAGTCCTTTCTGAGGACCTTTTGAGTTTTCGACAATCTGGTTTCAATGGAGCTAATTTGAAATTTCAGGATCATCAGGGCCTGTCCCACTTCATCATGTATTTCTTTCGATATCCTGCGGCGCTCCTGTTCTTGAACAATCAGCAGTTGAGACGACAAAAATCGGAGTTGTCGTTCTGAATCCCGCAAGGCTTTTTCTTTAAATTTCCTGTCGCTCACATCGCGAATAATATACTGATAGATGCTGCTGTCCCCCATCTCGATGCGGGAAGAGCTGATTTCCGCCGGAAAAGTCGAACCATCCTTGCGGCAATTGGCGGCCTCAAACCGGCAGCCATCTATCGCTTCCTGTTCCATCTTCTCGGGCTCAGTCATGAAGTAATGATCCGAGAATAAATCCCACAGATGCAGGTTAAAGAGTTCATACCGGCTATAGCCGTATGCATCCACGGCCCGGTCATTGGCTTCGATAATTTGCCAAGCCTTATCCGTGAGCAAAATGATGTCATAGGCATATTTCGTCAAATATTCATATCGTTGGGACAGGGAGAGGCGTTCTGATTCCAATTGGTATTGCTGCCGATAGAATTGGACGTCCCGGTTGCGCCAGAGGAGAGCCGCGCCCAATCCGGCGGCGGCCATCATAGTCATGGTCAGGATTGGAATGAGGTACGACCATCGGCGCAGGGGAGCATTTACTTCGGCGATATCAATTTTGGCCGTGAGATACCAGGGGGAACCGGGGATGATGCGATTGGCAGCCAATACCGGCGTGTTACGATAATCGACCCCCCGGACAATACCCTCCCCTCCCAAGGCCGCTTTGACGCTGGGCATCTGAGTCTCATCTAATGATTTCCGCATCCTCAAGGGTGCACCCCTGCGGTGGCGCAGTTCATTCAGATAGGTTATTTCATGATCTTTTGTGTCCCGCCTGACCATCACCAGTTCAGCGGTTTTACTGGAAGTGGGCCAGGAGTGCAGTATGGGATAGAGGAAGTAGTAGGGGTCGATTTGATATACCACGGCGCCGACAACTATTTTTTGGTTGTTTAACTCCACCTGAATGGGAATAGCCAGGCTCATATTAATTTCTTCAGATTGATGCAAAAAATAAAGATCAGTCAAAATAATTTTCCCGCTACGCATCGCTTTAAGCGCAATCGTCTGGATCACGGGCGTATGGTCCGGTTTTACTTTAGACATTGATAGGCGTTCGTCTCCTTGTAAATCGAAGAGCACCGCTTCAACGTACGAGCCTCGATACAACTCGTCCAAGCGCTGACGAACGTCATGTTCCAGCTCGGGCGAACCCTTGCCCGCAAACCAATTTTGAACTTCCTGCGCAAAGCTGCGGTCCTCGAAAATCAACTGGGCATCGTTCAGGCGCTGCTGACGCCAGGAAAAGATCTGTTTGACTTTCAACTCCGCAATGGAACTCAATTCCTCCCCTTTGGCACTTTGCAGTATGGTCACCTGATAGGCATAGAAATAATAGCCAAGACCCAAAATCCCCGCCGCCAGGAATGAAAAGATAATTACCAGGTGCCAGGGGATTCTCCAGGTATTTTGCACGGGGTTTTGAGTAATCGCCATCCTGTACCACCCAAACTTCCGGGATTTCGGATCTGAGTATAAATCTTAGATTAGTATTATTTTCCAAAAAATCAAGAGGATAAGCAAGATCATGCGCTTGCCTGGACTTCGGCAAGAATCGTGTGCACCCGGGCCGGGAGGCCTCCGGGCAGCGCTAAAAATATGAATCGGGGTATGGTCAGGAGCGCCTGGAGGGGAAACCCCTGAGGTTCGCTGATTACCCCAACCTTTGCCAGATTCAGCAACTGCCACGGGAATGAAGGACGTTGCTCTGATGATGGTCCCATCCAAACCGGCAACTTAAGATTGAGGAGTTTTTGGGGCTTGGGAAGATTGAGAGGATGATTTATCGTCGCTCGTTAAGATATGATATTCGCCTCAGTGCATTGATTTCATCCTAGGGGTCAGGCTCATTGTTCCCGGCGCCTGGGACCTCCTGCCGGCAGAGAAAAAGGCAGGGACCGCGATCCCTGCCTTTCTGGTCTTGCCCCGGAAACTGAAAACCTATTTTAGTTAAACGTCCCCCAGACCACCTTCTTGGGCTGGGCCGGGTGAGACAGAACGGCCAGGGCGTGTTTCAGGATGCCGGCGGCATCCAGGTCGTATTTCTTCCGGAGAATATCCTGGGTGCCGTGTTCCATGAAGATGTCGGGGATTCCCAGGCGCTTCACGGTAAGCCCGAAGAGGTCATTATCGGCCAGAAGTTCCAACACGGCGCTGCCGAAGCCGCCGGCCAGGACGTTTTCTTCCACCGTCAGGACGCGGCCGTGTTGGGCCGCCAGGCTCAGGAGCAGGGGTTCGTCCAGAGGTTTGACAAACCGGACGTTGACCACAGTAGCGCTGAAGCCTTGCTTCTCCAACTCCTCGGCGGCTTCCAGGGACGGGTAGACGGAGGCGCCCAGGGCCAGGATGAGCAGGTCCTGCCCCTCCCGGAGCACTTCGGCCTTGCCGATGGGCACCTTGCTCAAGGTCGAGGAAAAGGCCACGCCCACGCCCCGCCCCCGGGGATAGCGCAGGGCCACGGGACCCGGGTGCTCCACCGCGGTGAAGAGCATGTCCCGCAATTCATTTTCGTCCTTGGGGGCCATCAGGACCAGATTGGGCAGGTGGCGCAGGTACGACAGGTCGAAGAGGCCCTGGTGGGTCTCGCCGTCTTCCCCCACGACCCCGGCCCGGTCCAGGGCAAAGACCACCGGCAGTTTCTGGATACAAACATCGTGGAGAATCTGGTCATAGGCCCGCTGCATAAAGGTGGAGTAGATGGTGGTGACGGGCCTCATACCTTCCACGGCCAGGCCCCCGGCGAACGTCACGGCGTGCTGTTCGCAGATGCCCACGTCGAAGAAGCGGGTGGGGAACTCCTGGCGGAAATCCACCAGGCCGGTGCCGTCGGGCATGGCTGCGGTTATGGCCACAATCTTGGGGTCCTGCCGGGCCAGGCGCACCAGGGTGTCGCCAAAGACCTGGGTGTAGGTCGGAACCTCGCTGACGCTCTTTTTGGTCTCGCCGGTAAAGGGGTCAAACTTGCCCAGGCCGTGAAATCCGGTGGGGTCGGTCTCAGCCGGTTCATAGCCTTTGCCCTTGGTGGTCAGCACGTGCACCAGGATGGGGCCTTTCAAGTTTTTGACATTGTTGAAGGTCTCGATCAGGTGGTCCAGCCGGTGCCCGTTCACCGGCCCCAGGTAGGTGAATTTGAGGGCCTCGAAGAGCATGCCGGGGGTAAAAAAGGCCTTGAAGGACTCTTCGCTCCGCTTGGCCCAGGTCACCAGGTCTTCGCCGATGGCCGGCAGGGAGCGCAGCAGGTTCTCCACCCGCTTTTTGAGGAAAACCATGGTGGGCCGGGTAAGTTGGCGGCTCAAGAACGAGGACATGGCCCCCACGTTGGGGGCAATGGACATGCCATTGTCGTTCAGGACCACGATGAGGTCCTTGTTGAGATCGCCGGCGTTGTTCAGGCCTTCAAAGGCGATCCCGGCGGTCATGGCGCCGTCGCCGATCACCGCGATGGCCCGGTGCCGCTCCCGCTTCAGACAGCGGGCGCTGGCGATCCCCAGGGCCGCGGAAATGGAAGTGGAACTGTGACCGGTGTCAAAGGCGTCGTAGCAACTCTCACCGCGCTTGGGGAAACCGCTGATGCCGCCGTGCTGCCGTAGGGTATTAAACCGGTCCTGACGCCCGGTAAGCAATTTGTGGGCATAGGCCTGATGCCCCACATCCCAGACGATCTTGTCCCGGGGGCAATCAAAAACATAGTGGAGGGCGATGGCGAGCTCCACCACCCCCAGGCTGGGGGCCAAATGCCCCCCCGTTTTGGCCACGGTGGAAATGATCTTCTCCCGGATTTCCTTAGCCAACTGCGGCAGGAATTCCGGCGGCAGCTTTTTCAATTCCTGGGGATTGTTGATACTATCCAGCAAACAGCGGACCGTAACGTCCGGCCGGTTGCTCTGGCGATTATCCATGCGCACCTAACCTCTCAGCGGTGGGTTATGCTTAATCTAATACCCAAAACCACCGAATTCAAGCAGTTAAACTCATAAAACGCTACCCGGGCGGCCGGCGCCGGCTAAGCGCGCCGCACCAGGAGATAGCGGGCCAGTTCCCGCAAGGGTTCGGCCCGTTCCTGGAAGGGTTCCAGCCCGGCGATGGCCTCAGCCACCAGGTGTCGGGCCCACTCCCGGGTGGACTCCAGCCCCAGCACCGCGGGATACGTGGCTTTCCGCCGCTTTTCGTCCATACCGGGCGCTTTGCCCATCTCCGCCGCGCTCCCTTCCACATCTAATAGATCATCGGTTATCTGAAACGTTAGCCCAAATTTTTCACCATAGCCGGTGAGGGAGGTCACTTCGGCCCGGCTGCCGCCCCCCACCAAAGCCCCGGCCCGCACCGCCGCGGTGAGCAAGGCCCCGGTCTTGTGGCGATGGATGGTCTCCAGTTCCTTCAGCGTGACCTGGCGTCCTTCCGCCAGCAGGTCCAGCATCTGGCCCCCCACCATGCCCTGAGTGCCGGCCGCAGCCGCCACCAGCCGCATCACCTCGAGCAAGACCCCTTCCCGGCCTTCAAACCGGTCTGCCGCCGCGCCCATGATGTGGAAGGCCTCGGTGAGCAGCCCGTCCCCGGCCAGGATGGCGGTGGCTTCGTCAAACTGCTTGTGGCAGGTGGGCTGACCCCGGCGCAGATCATCGTCGTCCATGGCCGGCAGGTCGTCATGGATCAGGGAATAGGTGTGGATCATCTCCAGGGCGCAGGCCACGGGCAGGGCGGCGCCGCATCGCCCCCCACCGCGGCCGCCGCAGCCAGGCACAAAATGGGGCGCAGCCTTTTGCCCCCCACGAACAGGCTGTAGTGCATAGCCTTGGTCAACCGGAAGGCCGGCCCCCGAACCTGGGGCAGATAGGCTTTTAGGGCCTGGTTGACCAGCCCCCGCCGTTCCTCCAGATAGGCCTTGAGATCGAAGTTATCGCTCATATTATCGTTTTTGGTTTTCCGTTTTCCGTTTTCCGTTTCGGCACAGAGGTTCTAACCAAAAACCCAAAACGGTTTTTTCAGCCTTCCCCTTCCTCCTCAGAAAATGGCCGGGTAAAGAACCGCCCGGCGTCATCCTTGAGCAGGAGTTCCACCCGCTTTTCCACTTCGTCCAGCTTCTTATGGCAGATCCGCACCAACTGCACCCCTTCCTCGAAGGCGCGCATGGCCTCCTCCAGAGACAGGTCGCCGTGCTCCAGAGCATCCAACACTTCCTCGAGACGCTTCAGCCCCGCCTCAAAACTCGGTTCCGGCTGCTTCGCTTTGGCCATAGGTTAGTTTCCCGTTGTCCGTGATCAGTGGTCCGTATAAACGCATCAACAAAAAACTGCTCACTGCTCACTGCTCACTTTCTTCACTTCGCAGTCCATCCGGCCCTGGGCCACCCGGACCCGGACGGCCGCACCGGCCGAAACCTCGGTAGCGTCGCGAATCACCGTTTCCCCGGGGAGCAGGGTGGCCACGGCGTAGCCCCGGGCCAGAATCGCCAGGGGATTGATCTGCTCCAGCCGGTTCTGCGTATATTCCAGGTGCCGGCGCTGTCCGGTCTGGCGCCGGAACCAGCTTTGGCCCAGCATCTGGGCCGCCTGGGCCAGCCGTTGCCGGGCCCCGGTCAACGACCGGCGGGGACTCTGGAGGAAGAGGCGGGAGGTGGCCAGCCTGAGCGCCTGGTCCTGATGGGTCACGACTCGCTGGAACCGCCGCACCAGCGCCTCGGCCCGCTCATCCAGCCTGAGGCGCAGATCCACCAGGGAGCGGCGCATATCCGGCAGCCGCCGGGCCATCAAAAAGAGGTGCTGGCGGGCCAGGTCCCGGCGCCGGGCCTGGGCTCCGGCCAGGGTGGCGCCCAGGCGCCCCAGGCGGCGCTTCAGTTCGCCCCAATCCGGCACCACCAGCTCCACCGCGGCGCTGGGGGTGGCAGCCCGCTTATCCGCCACAAAATCGGCGATGGTGAAATCCACTTCGTGGCCTACCGCCGAGACCACCGGAATGGGACAGCGGTGGATGGCCCGGGCCACCACTTCTTCGTTAAAGGGCCACAAATCTTCCAGCGAGCCGCCCCCCCGGGCCAGGACGATGGCCTCAACCCCGGGGTAGCCGGCCAGGTCGTCGAGGGCCCGGGTGATTTCCCCGGCGGCCTCGGCCCCCTGGACCTTTACCGGGTAAATCAGCACCTCCACGTTGGGGAAGCGCTGCCGCAACAGACGCAGGAAATCCCGGACCGCCGCCCCGGTGGGCGAAGTGACCAGGGCAATTTTGCGGGGCAGAAACGGCAAGGGTTTCTTCAACTCCGGGGCAAACAGCCCCTCATCCTTAAGGCGGGCCTTCAGGACCTCGAAGGCCTGGGCCAGGGCCCCCTGCCCCAGGGGCTCTAAATAATCCACGATCAGTTGGTATTCGCCCCGGGGTTCATAGACCGTCAGGCGCCCCCGGCAGAGGAACTGGCTGCCCTCCTGGGGCTTCAAACGCATGTGCTGGTGACTGCCCTTGAAAAGCACGGCCTTCAGTTGGGCCCCGGCGTCCTTGAGGGTGAAGTAGTAGTGGCCGCTCAGGGGCTGCCTGAGATTGGAAACCTCGCCGCTCACCCAGACCAGGGAGAAATAGGTCTCCAGGCGGTCCCGGACCTCCCGGGTCAGGGCGCTCACCGTATAGATGTGGGGCAGCTCTCGATCCATAAAAGTTATTTAAAAATTATATCATATCCCCCCGGTTGCCGGAGGAAATAATTTTCCGGCGGCAACCGGGGGCAGAGTCCGGCAAAAACCGGCAGTAAATGGAGGGTGCGTCTCACGCACCATAACGGGCGCGTGAAACGCACCTACCGCGGCACAGGCTGGCAGGCTGTGCCACCATGCTTCAAAAGATTAAATTCTGCCAGCCAGTTATGGCGGCCACAGGCCGCCCTATAACTATTTAACCGCTATAGGGTATATACGGTGAGAAGAATTTTTGCTGAGGTCGCCGCATGATCCGAGGTGGTCGCCACAAGGTACGCCAAGCCCTCTATGACTACCCTGTCCGCAGTGCGTTATAACCCGCTAATCAAAGCCCTCTTTGATGCGTTTGGCCGGTCAGATCGGGCAAAACCGGCAAATGGCCCCGGTGAGCCTGTATGCGCAAACTCTTAATCATGTTAAATGCTATGGTGAAAAACCAAACAACCTGGCGTCCCATGACGCCTTTAACCTCTTGACTTTAAGGACAGTCGATCACCCTGGCCCTCTCCCCCCGTTGGGAGGAGAGGGGGATCAGAGGAAGGTAACTCTTGGCAAACGCTCTATGAGATTCTTAGTACGCCGCTCCCTCAGAATGACCGGCAGATGGACAACTGTTCAGTAGGGTGCGTTTTACTCACCCTCAACGGCGCTGGTAAGGCGCCATCCTGCTCCACAGGTTGAAAACCTGTGCCACTGATATTTTTCCAAGCTGCGAAGGAAGCTGGGCGCAGTCAGTCAGAAGGGTGGACCCACCCGGCATACAGCGCCAGGCCCAGCCAGGCCCAGTTGTTGGCGTAGTAGTGGTCCGGGGCCTCGAAGTAGGCCCGGTCGCCGTCTTCATGGTAAAAGGAGAGGATTTTAAGCGCCATCTGGCGGGCGAAATCCCGGTCCCCGGCGGCCAGGGCCCCGGCCAGGACCCCGGCATAGAGCACCGGGCTTTCATAGTCAACCGCCGGGGCGCCGTCACGGGTATAGACCGCCACCAGCCGGCCCTGGGCCTGCCATCGGGATTTGAAAAACGGCAGGAATTTGCTGGAAAGAAGCTGGGCCGCCCGGGGTTCCTTGAACCAGATCGCGTCCAGGGCCACCCGATAGGGGAGCCGCACCGCCTCCCAGCCGAAACGGGTGTCTTTGCCCGGCGCCGGCGCCAGGACCCCGGCCGCGTCCACCCGGCACCAGTCGGGAAACAAGCCCACCCCGGCCTGGCCCCCGAAGCCCCGGTTGAGTTGCTGGAGCACGGTATAGGTCGATTGGTGCAGGCGGCCCCAGACGGCCTCCGGGTTTGCCTTCCCCCTCCCCTCCCCCCTCAAGGCAGAGGCAGATGGGAGGCCTTCCTGGGAAGGGATTGTCCCCGAGGGCCGCCACTGCCCCGGACCGGCCCGGGCGAACAAACGATACGCCGCCGGGGAAAAGTATGAAGGGTTCAGCAGGTAGGGCGGCTGCGGCTCATGCCAGTTGCCCGGAGTGAGGAGCACCTCGCCCCCGGGCAGGGCCACCACTTCCTTGGCCAGGATATCCGCCTGGACCCGGCGGGTCTCCTCCCGGTAGCCCGGAAGGCCCGCTGGAGCCCGCCACCCCAAGCGGTCCGCCAGAACCAGGGCCAAGGCGTAATCCAGATCACCGTCGGTGGCGCTGTTTGCATCCAGCACCCCCCAGGAGCCGTCCGGGAGCCGGCCCCAGCGCCAGGCCAGCAGGCTGTCCCCCTGCTTATGGACCCGGGAAAGATTTTTGTAAGTCCAGGCATAGACCCGGTTGAATACTGCGGCGTCATTGGCCCACACGGCCCGGAGCAGGGCGTAGGCCTGGGCCTCGGAGATGGCGCCGCCGCCTTCCTCCGGGATGATGACCTGGCCGTCGCTCTTGATGAAGTGCCGGCAGTAGCTCTGCCAGGAGGTGGTGAGGACCCGTTCCAGGCGGGCCTTCGACGGGTCCGGTTGGCAGGCGAGGCCGAGCCCGGAGAGGAGAACGAACAGCAAGAGGTGAATTTTTCTCGTGGTCATCGCTCATACGGGAAGCGCCAGGCAGCCGCGGGCGCAAGCACGCGCCGGCACAACCGGAAAGCCTGTGTACCGCAATTTTCTCCCCGGGGGCTTGGAGAACACCAGGGGTCGCCACCGGAACACGCTGAATCTGACTACAGGCCTTTTTCGCACCTTGTCACTAATAGGGGCCGCATGCAAGGATAATCTGTAGGGCTCAAGACTTGAACCGGGACCCTCTCCAGTTGGCCAGACCGGTCACGGTAATTACCACTCAATCAAGGCAGCTATCCCAGAGCCTCATCCGGCGGGACAACCCAGCCGCCCTGGTAGAAAAATCCCTTTTTTGTGCTAAGATGGCTCACCGGCGTCCGGGGATGTTGGCGACGGGGATAGTCCTCCAGCCGCCCCGGCCCGTCGATCAGGTTCCCATCCTCGGCGAATTTAGGAATTCTTATGGATGCAACCGCGCGTGAGGTAATGGATACCGGCTACTCTACCCTGTCACCCGGGATGACCATCGGGGAGGCCTTCCGGGTCTTCCAGAAAGCCGGGGAGGCGCATCAACAGATCGTCTTCGGCATGGTGGTCACTGATGCGGCGGGTAAATTGCTGGGCATGCTTTCCATGTACGATATCCTGCTGCTCATCCGGCCCAAGCATATTCACATCTGGGGCGAAATCGAGGACGTGGACATCTCGGGCATCCTCGACGCAGCCTTGGCCCGGGCCGGGTCCATGCTGGTTTCGGACATCATGACCACCGACCTCATTACCATCACCCCGGACATGCACCTGCTGCGGATCATCGACATTATGATCAAAAAGCACGTCCGCCGGCTGCCGGTCCTGGAAGAGGGGAAAATGGTGGGTATGGTGTATCTGTCCCGGGTCTTCCGGCATCTCCTGGACAGATCTTTAACCTGAAGCCGACGCCAGGAGGGAATGCCATGCGGGTCAGTAGCCGCCAGAACGTCATGCAGGATTTGACGGTCAAGGCGGCCATGCGGCGGTTAATCATCAACCTTGCCGCCGAGGCCACCCTGGAGGAGGCCATCCGCTATGCCATCAAGTACAAGGTGAACGCCATCCTGATTACCGATTCCCACCAGGAAGCGGTGGGGGTGGTCACCAAAACCGATCTCATGGGGGCCTATTATGCCGGGCTCCCCCTTGAGACCCCGGCGGCCTCAATCATGGTGGGCCCGCCCCTGTTTTGCCACCTGGACGAAACCCTGGACGCGGCCCTGGACCGCATGCGGACCTACAAAATCCACCGGCTCTATGTCCAGGAGGGGGCCGCCCCCCGGGCCGTGGGCGTCCTGGCCTACCCGGACATCGTGGGTTTGCTCTACCGCTATTGCCACCGGTGCGACAAGAACCTGCGCCGGAAGACAGGGGATGCGGAGCCCCTCCCGGCCGACCGGGTGCACCTACGGGAAGTGATGACCCCGGGGGTCTTTGCCCTGGGAATCGACGACAGCCTGCTCCAGGTGATGGAAGGACTGGCGGCCCATAAATTCGGCGCCCTCCTGATCACCGGGGAGGATGGCGCCCCGGCGGGGGTGATCTCCAAGACCGACCTCATCGTCGCCTACCTGCATCGCATCCCCGCCGAGGCCCCGGCCGGCACCGTAATGACCGGAGAGGTGCAGGCCTGTGACGGCAACGACGTCCTGGTCAACGCCCTGCGCCGGATGATCTTTGCCGACATCTCCCGCCTCTTTGTGTACCGGGAATCTCCCCGGCACATCGTGGGCGTGTTCTCCCTGTCCGACGCCACCCGCTTCCGCTCGGGAACCTGCCGGGCCTGCGTCAGCAGCCGCATTCGCCCCCACTGAACCCTGGCCGGATTAATCCGGCCAGCGGCCCCCCTTTTGCCCTACTTGCCCCGGGCTTTTTCGTAGGCGTCGATTGCCTCTCTGGCTTTGTCTCGCAGATACAACGTGTCGAGTTTCTGTTGTTTGCTGAGCAGGGCGATGGAATACAGGCTGAGTTCGCCGATGCGGTCAATATCGCTGAATTTCAGAGACATCCTCGTTTTAATGCCGTTATAGTAAAAATCCTGGACATCCATCCGGGCCAGGGTTTCTGAACGTTGGCCCGGGCCGAAACGGGCAAAGACATAATCTTTCAGGACTTGGAACTGGTTGTTGCCCTTTACTCTGATTATGACCCCGGAAAACTTGCCATTCCAGAACTCATAGATGATATCGTCGAGTTTGACCGTCACCAGATGCAGGTCTTCTTTATTTTTTTTATAGTAAACAAACGGCCCGAGTATCTCGATGGGTTCCATAGTGTGTAGCGGGTCCAGGGTAGCGATGTTCGTCTGCCACTTGAGGCCCTTGAACCCATCCGGCTCCGAACCGGGTTTGAATGAATAGTCATAGGTGAACATCTTGTCCCGGGCCGGCAGCGGCATGGCCGTTCCCAGCATCACGGCCCCGGCGATCAATATCCCTAAGATAACGGTTTTTCTCAGCATGATGTCCTTCCCCTCCTGGAATCGAGACCTGGCGTGATTGCCACCCGGCCCCCCTCCCCTCTCACCGCCAGATTATAGTTGTCTCCGGTTCATAAGGTGTCAGTATTCTCCTCCCCGGTAACCGAGCCATCGGCCGCCCGGGGGCGCCCCTCCGGTTGAGGCGGGATCAGGTGGGAGGCATTCTACCCGATTGCCGGCGGCAACGCCAAGGAGTTTTTGACCTACCCGGCGGCAATACCAGGTCCCGGGCCGGGCCGAGTCTGCTTCCGGACGGGGCGGTCTTTTCAACCGCCTGGGTCCACTTTCCCATTTACCCTAAAGGGGTTTGGCCATATAGTGGAAGGTATAAGCGCAATATTGCCCCGGGAAGGAGAGCCGCAGCCATGACTGACCTGAACGCCGTTGATTATTCCCCCCTGGATGTGCCTGAGGTGCTGCTGCGGTTGTTTCACCCCCGTCCCGAGTTAAGCTCAGCCGGCCCCCCAACTAATGCCCTGGACCTTCTCATCCCGGTGGCCGGCCACGTGGCGGTGGGGGCCCGGTTTCATCCGGCCGCGGCCGCCGCGCCCACCATCCTCTTTTTCCACGGCAACGGTGAGATCGTGGCTGATTATGACGAACTGGCCCCTTTCTACCAGCGCCAGGGCGTCAACTTTTTCCCGGTGGATTACCGGGGCTATGGCCGCTCCACCGGCGAGCCCACGGTGAGCGCCATGATGCGGGACTGCCACGAAATCTTTCGCTTCACCCGGCAGTGGCTCACGGAGATGGGCTACCAAGGCCCCCTGGTGGTCATGGGCCGGTCCCTGGGGAGCGCCTCGGCCCTGGAATTGGCCGCAACCTACCCGGATCAGGTGGCGGCTCTCATCGTGGAGAGCGGCTTTGCCTATGCCGGGCCCTTGTTACAGCTCCTGGGCGTCAACCTGGCCGCCATCGGGTTCAAGGAAACAGCCGGTTTCCGCAACATCGACAAGATCCGGGCCTACCCCGGGCCCACCCTGATCATCCACGCCGAGCACGACCACATCATTCCCCTGAGCGACGGCCAGGCCCTGTATGATGCCGCGGCCGCCGCCGACAAGACCCTGCTCAAGATCCCCCACGCCAACCACAACGACATCCTCCTGCAAGGCTTCGCGGCCTACATGGCAGCCATCCAGGCGCTGGCGGGCCGTCTCTGCCCGGCATAATCTCCCCAACCAGGGTTCATGGCCGAAATGAGCCGTTGCCGTGGATGATCTCGCCGGCGGTTTTCTCCCAGACGCGCCTATCGGGCCTGTCCCCAAATATTCGCATGAATAATCAGGAGTTTCCCACCCCGCTATCAGGGAATACCTTATATTAAAGCGAATGGTTCTCTTTTATTTTTAATATGTCGCGCCTGAATTTCCGGTTGGTTCAGGAACGCTACTGCTCTGAGGGGCGGGGGAATCGAATGACCGTGGAGGACACCAGGTGAAAAATAGAATTGGCTGGCTCTATCATCGCTTCCAAAATCTGAGATACCCGTCTCGATATGAACAGGAAGCCTCCGAGCCAATGCCGGATCTCCTTGCGGAAAAACCTCGATTGCCAACCGACCATAGAAGTGCTCTTGGAAAGTGACCAGGATTTCAAGTTGCTCTTAGACAATATCCCGGCGGTGGTATTTAAAGGATATCTCGACGGATCGGTTGATTTCTTTGATGAAAAAATTGAAGGGATGACCGGATATTCAAGAAATGATTTCGAATCGAAGCGGCGGACATGGACGGAATTAGTTTTTGAAGAAGATATTGAAGCAGTCAAACAAGCATTTATCCATGGGCTAAAAACCGACAAGTCATACGTGAGAGAATATCGCATCAGAAACCGGCAAGGTAATCTTATCTGGATTCAAGAACGAAGCCAGATAGTTTGCGATAGAAACGGAATGGTTCAATATGTGAGCGGCATATTCTTCGATATCACCTTGCGGAAACAAACCGAAGAAGCCCTGCAAGAGGGAGAGAGGTTTCTGTCCAGCGTTTTTTCCAGTATTCTTGATGGGATTAGCGTCATCGACTTAAGCTTTAATATTGTGCAGGTCAACTCCACCATTGAGGAGTGGTACAAACATGCCCTCCCCCTGGTGGGGGAAAAGTGCCATAAGGCCTATCATTGCAGGTCCAAGCCCTGTCAGGCATGTCCCGCCCTTCAGACCATGCTCACCGGCGAACCGCATTCCGAATCCATCCCCTTGAAAGGCGCCGATGGCCAGGTCGTGGGTTGGGTCGATGTGCATGCTTACCCCTGGCGAAGTAAAAGCACGGGGAAAATGAAAGGGGTTATCAAATATATCCGGGATATTACCTACCGCGTCGAAGCCCAGCATAGCGTAGAGGAAAGTCTCAAGAATTTGCAGAAGGCCTTGAAGGGGACGGTCAAGGCCCTGGCCAACACCTTGGAATCCAAAGACCCGTATACGGCCGGACACCAGAGGCGGGTCGTCAAACTCGCCTGCGCCCTGGCCCGGGAGTTGGGGGAATCACCCCATTATGTCGAGGGGATACGGGTCATGGGATTTCTCCATGATCTGGGGAAGATCGCCATACCCGGGGAGATTCTCAGCAAACCGAGCCGATTAAGCCACTACGAATTCAACCTGATAAAAATTCATCCCCAGGCCGGATACGACATCTTAAAGGAGATAGATTTTCCCTGGCCGGTAGCCCTGGCGGTGTTGCAACACCATGAGCGCCTCGATGGCTCGGGTTATCCTCACGGACTTTTAGGCGACGATATTATCATGGAGGCCAGAATCTTAGCCGTGGCGGACGTAGTGGAAGCCATCGTTTCCCACCGTCCTTATCGCCCGGCCCTGGGAATAGACCAGGCGATGATGGAAATCTCCCAGCACCAGGGCGTGCGCTACGATCCCGCCGTGGTCCAGGCGTGTTTGAAGCTTTTTTCCGAACAAGCCTTTACCTTTCATTGAGCCGGGCCGTTCGCACGTGGGCCCGGGAGCGGCCCCAGACAACGCCTTCTCAGTGGTTGCGCCAGAGATGACAAAAATCCCGGTCGGTGTCGGCGCAGACCCGCGGCACTGCCAGACGCAGCGATACCGGCGCGATGAGCGTAGTGATAAAGGCCATGAGGACGAGGATGGTGAATTGAGAATCGGTCAGCAAAGGGTGTTGTATCACTCCCTGGGCCAAAAGCGGGATGCTCAGAAGCAAGACTGATTTGGCCACGATGAGTTCCACCGCGCCCCGGCCGTTCATGCCCAGCCCGATGACCAGCGCTTCCCGCCAATCCCGCCAGAAAAGCAGCACCGGCAGGCCGCAGCCCACCACCTTCCCAACCACCGCCACCGCCACCACGGCCACCAGGAAGCCCCAGTCCTGGCGCGGCAAGGCCAGGTCCACGAAAAACGACAGGCTGACAAAGAAGATCGGGCCCAAAAAGCCGTAGATGATGTTGAAGAATCGGTCGTGCAACCGCTGGTACAGGTCGGGCTCGATAACTTCTTTGCGCACAAACTGACCGGCGAGAAAAGCCCCGATAATAAGATGCAGGCCCACCGCCTCGGCCAGGTAACCCATGATCAGCGCCGCCAGCAGGGCGAAGGTAAACCCCTTGGCTTCCCGGTCTTTGAGGCGCCGGGTCAGGTGGGGCAGCACAAACTGGCCCGCCAGGATGGTGCCGCCGAAGAAAGCCCCCACCTCGAGAAGCAAAATGCCGATATCGACGGGGTCCACCTGCCCGGTCTTGGCCAGGCCGGTGAGCACCGAAAACGCGATGAGGGCCAGAATGTCGTCGACGATGGCGGCCCCGATGATGATATGGCCCACCTTGGAGTGTTGAATCTCCATGTCCTGGAGCACCCGGGCCTGTACCGCCAGGGCCGTTACCGACAATCCCATGGCCATGAAGAGGGCCTGAAAAGTGGTGGCGCCGAAGAGCACCGCCACCCCGTATCCCGCTGCAAAGGGCAGGACAAAGCCCCCCACCGCCACCGCCAGGCAAATCCAGAAGTGTTCCAGAAGTTCCCGGGGGTCCATCTCCATGCCGGAATAAAACATCAGGAAGAAGATGCCCAGGTCCGACAATACCGTTAAGGCTTCCCGGGGCTGGACCCACCCCAGGAGAGGCGGCCCCAAAATCAGGCCCGCCACCAGCTCCCCCAACAACCGGGGCAGGCGCAGGCGCTGAAACAGATCACCCAGCAGCCACGCCACCAGCAAAATCAGGATGATGTTGATGATGATTTTGGGTTCCATCGACTCACTCAGAAAGGCTCCGGCCTTACCCCCTACGCCACCGGGCAACTACACCGGTCAAGCTCGGGCCGGCTCTTCGGGAACTTTCGCTTCCAGAGGAAAGGTAAACCAGAAGGTGGCGCCGCGGCCGGGGGCCGTGTCCACCCAGATGCGGCCGCCGTGGGCGTCGATGATCCGCTTGACCGTGGCCAGCCCCAGTCCAAAGCCCTGGGTATCCCCCTCTCGCTGCCCCCGGTAGAAGATTTCGAAGAGATGGGCCAGATCAGATGCGGCGATCCCCGGCCCCTGGTCGTAAACCGCGAACTGGATGGCCGGCTCCTCCACCCGGACCTCCAGCCTCACCTTACCGCCAACGGGGCTGAACTTGACGGCATTCTCCAACAAGTTTTGCAAAACCCGCCGGAATAGGAGCGGATCGGCTTTAAGGCCGGGCACCTCCGGGGGAAAATCGGTTTTCAGACTAATCTCTTTGGCCTCCGCCAGCGGTTGCAGCAGGGCCAAGACTTGCCGGCACTCTTCCCGTACATTCAGGACCTGGGGCTGCGGGGTCATAATGCGCAGGTCCAGGCGGGCGAATTCCAGAAACCGGGTTATGAGCGTTTCCAGGCGGCCCAACTCGTGGTCAACGGTCTGGAGATAAGCCATTTGCCGGGTGGCCACCGGACCCAGCTTCCCCTGGATGAGGCGCCGGATCAGCCCGGCGATCCCCACCACCGGGGTTTTCAAGTCATGGGCGAACATGTTGATCAGGTGGCGGCGCTCGGTCTCCAGGCGTTTTACCGGGGTCAGGTCCCGAATGATGATGGCCCCGCCCTGGGGGGTGCCGGCATCGTCCCGGAGGGCGAAGGAACTGACCATCACCGGCACCTCCTGACCCGAACGGTTGGACAGGAGGACTTCCTCCGTGATCTCTCTTCGCCCCTGCAACACCTGTTTCCAGGTGCTGACGTCGTCTCCCCGCAGGCGCACGACTTCCTCAGCCGGGCGGCCCATGGCCTCGCTGCGGCTAAAGCCGGTCAATTTCTCCGCCGCCCGGTTCCATTCAGTGACCCGCCCCTCCTGGTCCGCAGTGATTACCGCGCCCGGGGTATTCTGGATCAAAAAGAAAGACCAATCATGATCCCTCGGCTCAGATGGCGGTGGTTTTTTAGGCATCGACACTTCCGGAGCGAAATTTTGGAGGCGGCGCAACCGTTTGAGCCCAACCTCATACTTTTTAGCAGTTTTCGCCGGTGGTAGCAATTCGATTTCTCCGGAGGGCGCAGATACCGGTGGTTAATGGCTTTCAGCGGAGCCGCATGGCCCATGGCCCGGAGGGGTCGGCGGAGGGCCGCGCCAACCCTCCTGCAGCCGGGCGTATGGCGGCTAAGAGCGGCAGGCTCCGGTCAACGCCTGGATTTCATAGAATCCTTCACCATTGCCCCGGCTCCTGGCGCCGCCGCACCGGGGACACTTGACTTCATAGCCGGGCACTCCCGGTTCGTGGTTAACCTGATGTCCGCAGGCCAAACCGACGCAGGTCCCGGCCGGTCCCGTGACAACTGCCCCGGACTCGCGGCTACAGCCGCTCTTTTGACGAACCGGCTCTCTTTGGTTTTTCACTGGCATCGTGCCTCTTCCTGTGCTTCAAAAATACATGAGAACCTATGGCAAAACCTGTCTCAGGCAGTAAATCTGTTCCCTCAACCGGGGAAAGGTTAGGGCCAGAGGTTTTAAGTCCCCCTTGTTTAAAGGGGGATTTAGAGGGATTATCAGGCGCTTATTTAATCCCCCCTGCCCCCCTTTAGAAAAAGGGGGTGATTCTTTCCCGGCTAAGCTCCTCTGGTTGGGGCAACATGACGCTTAAAATCGGTTTTGCAATGACTTATAGTCTTTTTTATCACTTATGTTCAATAAAATACCATTACAGCCTCCTCCGCAAGATATTTCCGCCGGGGAATTTCCCTGGCCATGGCCGCAAAATTATGGTAAAAAATCCCCTAGTCTGAAAGGAAGGTAACATGTCAGAAGTGCGCACCCGATTTTCCCCCAGCCCCACCGGCGCCCTCCACCTGGGCGGCGCCCACACGGCGCTGTTCAATTGGCTCATCGCCCGGCATTATCAGGGGACCTTCATCCTCCGGATCGAGGACACCGACCAGGAGCGCTCCCAGGAAAGTTTCGTCACCGGGATTCTGGAGGCCATGACCTGGATGGGCCTGGACTGGGATGAAGGCCCCTATCGCCAGATGGAACGCCTGCCCATCTATCAGGACTACATCAACCGCCTCTTGGCTAGCGGCGCAGCTTATTACTGCAACTGCCCGCCCCAGGATGCCAAGGCCCGGCAGGCCGCCATGGCCCGGGGTGAGAAACCCAAATATGACGGCCACTGCCGGGAGCTTAACCTCCCGGCCGCGCCGGATACCGCGGTGCGCTTCAAGACTCATCATACCGGCGTCACCCACTGGGACGACCAAATTAAAGGGCCCATCGCCTTCGACAACCAGGAACTCGACGACTTGGTGCTCCAGCGGGCCGACGGCATTCCCACCTATAATTTTGCGGTGGTGGTGGATGACATCACCATGGCGGTCACCCACGTCATCCGGGGGGAAGACCACATCCCCAACACCCCCAGGCAGCTCCTCATCTATGAGGCCCTGGGAGTCACCCCGCCGCGGTTCGCCCACATGCCCCTGATGCTGGGCCAAGACCGGGCCAAGCTCTCCAAGCGCCACGGCGCCCTGCCCGCCTTGGCCTACCGGGAGCAAGGCTTTCTGTCCCAGGCCCTGAACAACTACCTGGCCCGGCTGGGCTGGTCCCATGGCGACCAGGAGATCTTCTCCCGGGAAGAGCTGATTAAATTCTTTGATCTGAAACACGTGACCAAATCACCGGGGGTCTTTGACGAGGAAAAGCTCTTGTGGCTCAACAGCCACTATTTCAAAGAGATGCCGCCGGCGGAGTTGGCCAGGGAGCTGACCCCCTTTCTGGCCGCCCAGGGGATCACCGACCCGGATCAGGCTTATCTGGCCCGGGTAGTGCCCACCCTGAGCGCCCGGTGCAAAACCCTGGTGGAGATGGCGGCAGCCGCCCGCTTCTATTTCCTCGACCCCCGTCCCTACGATGAGAAGGCCGCGGCGAAATTCCTCACCCCGGCCGCCGGTCCCGTCCTGAAAGAGATTGCGGCCCGCCTGGCCAGTCTGCCCGAACCGACGGAGGCAGCCATCAATCAATTGTTCACCGACCTGGCCCAGGCCACCGGGCAGAAGATGGTCAATCTGGCCCAGCCGGTGCGGGTGGCCCTGACGGGCAAGACCGCCAGTCCCGGCCTCTATGAAATCATCCATATCCTGGGCCGGGAGGAAGCCTTGCGACGGATTAGCCGCGGCATTGAATTTGCGGAACAGCAGGACTCGTAGTGGCTGGAGTTAATGCCGGGTGCGCCCGGCGCCCCGCTTCACTGCATGGAATTGACCAACCGGCTGAGTTTTTGCCATATTTTTAGGAGGTTAGACATGGCTGAACAGGATCAATCGTATCGGAAAAAGCAGGCTTACCTGATGCTCCTGGTGTTTGCCTGCCTGGGAGTCGCCATTTGGGGGCATAGCGCCCCGGTGGCCGTGGTCGCCATCCTGGCGGCCTGCGGCATCGCCTTTTACGCCTCCACCCTGGAGCCGGCAAAAAAACCTGACGAACACCATCATTAAGTCCGCCGGTGGAGGCAGGCAGGGGCGCCCCCCCTGCCCTTCCGCCAAAGACCGCTTTACCCCTGAGGTGACGATCTGGCCCGGGCTGTTTGCTTTCCCGCCATCGCCCGGCCAGCTTCAATAACCGGGTGGGCGCGGGTGCGGGGCCGGCAGTAATCCAGCCTGGCTCCGAGCCTTCCCCGCCTGTTTCCCAACCAAAAGGAGGGCCTTATGCGCATCGCCTTGATCGGCCAGGCGGCCTTTGGTGCGGACGTCCTGAAAGGATTAATCAACCAGGGGCAGGAAGTCGTGGGCGTCTTCTGCCCCCCGGACCGGGGCAGTAGACTCGACCCCCTCAAGGACGCGGCCCTGGCGGCCAGCATCCCGGTTTATCAGCCGCCCCGCATGAAGGACCCCCAGGCCTTTGACCAGATGGCGGCCCTCAACCCCGACCTGGCGGTCCTGGCCTTCGTCACCGACATTGTGCCCGGCAAAGTCCTGGCCGTCCCCAAACTCGGGTCCATCTGCTATCACCCCTCTATCCTTCCCAGATACCGCGGCGCCTCGGCCATCAACTGGGCCGTGATCAACGGCGAGCGGGAAACCGGGCTGACCATTTTCTGGGTGGATGAAGGCATCGACACCGGGGACATCCTTCTCCAGAAGAAGGTGGAGATCGGCCCCAACGAAACCACCGGGGAACTGTATTTCAACAAGCTCTATGCCCTGGGGGTGGAAGCCTGCCTGGAAGCGGTGGCTCTCGTGGCCCAGGGGAAGGCTCCCCGGATTCCCCAGGACCACTCCCTGGCCACCTACGACCCCCCGTGCGACGAGAAGGTGGCCGCCCTCAACTGGAACCAGCCGGCCCGCCAGGTGTTCAACTTCATCCGGGGCTGCGATCCCCAACCCGGCGCCACCACCACCTTCAAGGGGGAGCAGGTAAAGCTCTATAACGCCTCCTTTCTCATGGACGACCACACCGTCAAGCCCGGGGAGATCCTGGAAGTCACGGACAAGGGCATCAAGGTGGCCGTCGCCGGGGCCGCCCTCTTTATCACCCGCTTTCGCACCAAGGACCTGGGCAAGGTCAAGGCCCCGGAGTTTATCGAGGCCAAGAAACCCCGCCCCGGCGACCGCTTCGGAGTCCCCGCCATCACGCGGTGCTGCTGAAGACCGGCCTCCCCAGGGACGCCGTGAACCAGATCGCCACTCCGGTCCCGGGCCGGATGATACGTTAACCACAAGCTGATTTCCCTCCGGAGGAGAACATGGAATACCTCAACGGCATGTCCCAGGCCATGAAGCAAGCCCAGGCCGACAACACCTCTGAATCCTACGGTTTCGTGGCCACCGAATTGGTCAAAAGCAAGGACAAAGTCCGCCAGGCCATAGAACAGGCCACCGCCGGCGCGGTCGCGGCCGTCATCGGCAAGCTGGAAAATAATCAGCCGCTGACCGAAGATGAAAAACAGACGGTCAAACTGTGGGTGGTGGGGGACGCCGAAGGGTACGTGAAAAGCGAAAATAACTTCCAGGACTGGCTCCAGGAGTACCGGCGGCTCATGGACGTCATCACCGCCTGGGAGTCCCGGACCGGCTCGGTCCAGGAACTGGTGGAAGTCCACGGCGTGTTGGAAGACGCCATTAAGCTGGCCGATGCCGTGGCCCACTATCTCGAAGACCGGGAGCGGGTGGCCCGGTTTGAAGAGGCCATGACCTCGATGAATGCCGAGGACAGCAAGTTTATCGCCGGCATGCTCAAGAGCATGCTGAACTCGCCGGAAAGATAGCAGGCCGCAACGCTTAAAGAAAGGTACCCCACATGAGCCGGAGGCAGGACCTGGCCCGGTCCCTCACCACCCTGAAGGCGCGCTACCTGGCCGTCAACTTCATCGGCCTGGCCATGATCGCCGCGGTCTTTGTCTATGCCGGGGTGGTGGAGCTCATCAAGTGGCAGTGGGCCCCCTTCGCCGGCTTTGCCAAACTTGACCCCCGCACCGCCGGCTTCATCAAGTATGTCTTTCTGGCCCTCGCCGCGGCCCAGTTTGGGATCATCAAGGCCGTACAGAAAATCCTGCCAACCCGGTCGGCGGACAACCTGAGCCAGGCGGCCGTCATCACCTTGGCCCTGTGCGAAACGGTGGCGATCCTGGGCCTGGTCCTCTTTTTGCTGGCCGGCAACACGGTGGATTTCTATATCTTTATGGCGATTTCCCTGGGGTATTTCTACTTCTTTTTCCCCAAATACGCGGAATGGGAAGAGCGGGTGAGGGCCGTTAAGAAATAACCTATCATCTTTTGGGCAAGTCCAAGGCCCCGAGTTTATCCAGGCCACGAAATCCCGGATAGGCAACATAGTCAGTAATTAAATTAAGAGGTCATTATGGAAGAGTTTACCAAAGGGAAAAGTCCTTTTTATCCGGGGCAACCGGTTCCCGTTGAGCTATTTGTAGGCCGGGCTGCTCAAATTGATAAGATAATAAACCGCGGCGTTCGACAAGTGGCTGAGGGGAAACCTGTTTGCATATATGTTCAAGGTGAATATGGCATTGGTAAGAGTTCAATCGCTGGATTCACCCAGTCATTGGCAGAAAAAGATTATGGGCTCCACGGGATTTATGCCACGCTTGGAGGTGCAAAGGATATTGTAGACGTTGCAAAAGTTGTTTTGGAGGCAACCTTGCGATCGGGAGCTTTTGATCCAAAAAAATCTGAGCATATCCGAAATTGGCTTGCAAAATATATCGGCAAACAGCAACTTTTCGGCTTTACAGTGAATGCCGAAGCATTAAAAAATGATGCCCCAAATATTTCTAGTCCTTTCGGCATGTTAGGTTTTCTTACTGAAACTAAAAAGCGTCTTGAAGATTTAGGAGTAAAGGGTATTTTTTTAATTCTGGATGAGATTAATGGAATTACCGTGGACCCACAGTTTTCTCATTTTATTAAAGGATTGGTTGATACAAACGCTCTTTCAAAAAAACCGTTCCCCTTACTATTAATGTTGTGCGGGGTGGAAGAGCGTCGTCGAGAAATGATACAAAAGCATCAACCGATAGAAAGATATTTTGATATTATTAATATTGAGACGATGTCAGACGAAGAGATGGAAGAGTTCTTTAAAAGGGCTTTTGAATCGGTGCAAATGACTGTTGAACATGATGCACTACCGGTACTTACGCTTTTATCCGCTGGGTTTCCAAAAATAATGCACTTGATTGGGGATGCAGCATATTGGATTGATAGAGATAGCATTATTGATGTAAATGATGCTCTTGATGCAGTATTAGATGCTGCGGATGATGTTGGGAAAAAATATGTCGATCACCAGGTATATAAGGCTTTAAGAAGTGAGGATTATCATTCCATCCTTGACAAGATTGCCAAAATGGGAAGCCCAAGTTCTTTGATGTTTAGAAAATCTGAAATGGCAGATGGACTTAGTGACACCGAAAAACGAAAATTAAATAATTTTCTTCAAAGAATGAAGAAACTAAAAGTTCTCCGTTCGGGTGACGTTCCAGGAGAATATATTTTTAATCATAGGATGGTAAGATTGTATATATGGCTTCATGCATCGAAAAAAATTGTAAAAAGAAAGGAACTAGATAATAAACTTTAACTTTATTGTTAAATTTAAATGAAAACCATCGGCATCTACTACCATCCCTCCTTCAGCCGCAAGAGCTACATGACCGTGGGCAACCGGCTGCGGGACTTTCCCGAGGCCTTAGCGCCGCTCCTGGCCCGGCCCAACGTGCGCCTGATCGAGAGCCCCCGGGTCTCCGAGGAACTCGTCCTCAAGGTCCACGCCCCAGAGATGCTGGACCTGGTGGCCGCCGACGGCTTCTGCTCCACCGCGTATGAGTCCGTGGGCTCCGTGGTGGCCGGCATGACGGATTTGGCTAAAGGCGAAGTCGACCGGGCCTTCTGCTTCATCGGCGCCGGCGGCCACCACGCCGGCTACCACCAGTTCTGGGGGGCCTGCTGTTTCAACGACGTGGTCATCGCCCTGACCCACACCCGGGAAATCAGCCCCTGGCGGCGCTTTGCCATCGTGGACACCGACGCCCACCACGGCGACGGCACCCGCCAACTGGTGCGGGACGACCCCGAGGTCTTTCACCTGTGTTTCTGCGGCCTCAATTTCAGCAGCGACGACGGCACCAAGGTGGATGTCAACGCCCACCAGATGAACTTGCGGGAAGATCCTGATGACCAGTACGTCGACCTGGTGCGCCGGAACCTGCCCTTGATCCCGCCGTTCAAGCCGGACCTGCTCATCTGGTATTACGGCTTCGACACCCACCGGGATGACTACGGCTCCCTGGGCCTCTCCGAGACAGCCTACTTTACCATTTGCGATCTGATGCTGACGGCCGCCGCCGACCTGGGAGTCCCCCTCCTGGTGGTCCTGGCGGGGGGCTCCATGCCCCACCTGGCCACCGCCACCATCCCGGAAATCATCCGCCGCCTGGCGGAAGGCTGAGAGACTCATGGATGATATCAGCCCAAGTTTCTATGCCACCCTGCTGGACAACCTCTATGACGGGGTCTATTTCGTAGACCGGGACCGGCAGATTACCCTGTGGAATAAGGCCGCCGAGAGAATCACCGGGTTCAGCAAAGCGGAAGTCCTGGGCCAGCGCTGCGCCGATAACTTGTTACGCCACGTGGACGACCGCGGCAATTCCCTCTGCGAAGGGGCCTGTCCCCTGTCCTATACCCTGCTTGACGGCCAGCCCCGGTCTGCCACGGTTTTTCTCCACCACAAGGATGGTCACCGGTTGCCCGTGGCCATCGGGGTCGCCCCCATTACCGACAATCAGCAGAACATTATCGGAGCGGTGGAGATCTTCCGGGACAATTCCGCTACCGTCGCGGCCTTGGAGCACCTCAAGGAACTGGAAGACCTGGCCTACCTGGATGCGCTGACCAAGGTCGCCAACCGCACCTATCTGGAACACTTTATCGTCGGTAAATTCAACGAATTCCGGCGCCTGGGCTGGTTTTTCGGAGTGATTTTCGTCGATGTGGACCGATTCAAGCAGATGAACGACACCTTCGGCCAGCAGACGGGCGACCTGGTTTTGAAAATGGTGGCCCAGACCCTCCTGAAAAACTGCCGCTCCTTCGACCTGATAGGCAGGTCGGAAGGAGAAGAATTTCTCTGCGTTATCAGTAAGATGAAAGACCAGGACCAGATCATGAGCATCGCCGAGCGGCTGCGGGTCCTGGTGGAAAGTGCCTGGGTGGCCCTGCCGGACTGCTCCCTCCACGTCACCATTTCTCTGGGAGTGACCCTGGCCCGGCTGCCGGATACCCCGGAAACTTTGATTAAACGGGCCGAAGGCCTGATGCACCGGAGCCAAGCCGCGGGGCGCAACCTTGTTACCTATGGCTAACTTTTGGTTCCGCAAAGTTGTGGCCGGGCCAGTATCCCTCCGATAATCCGCCCGTTGGCCGGCTGGTTAACCGCCGCCTGCCCTTGCCGTGACCCAGGTTTTACTCTATAATAGCTTTAAATGTTGAGATAAATTCCCCTAATTCGAGAATCGCCGGCCGGGACCGAACGCCCTGGCGGCCAGATATATCCCTATGATTACCGACCGCTTGGAATCCCTGGAAAATCGTTACCAGGAACTGGAAGACGCCCTGACCGACCCCGAGGTCATCAAGAACCAGGACCTGTACCACAAATATCGCAAGGAACACGCCGACCTGGCGCCGGTGATCCAGATCTTCCGGCGCTATCAGCAGGTGGACAAAGAGCTGGCGGAAAACCAGACCCTGCTTAAAGAAGAGACCGACGAGGAGATGAAGGCTTATGCCCGGGAGGAGGTCCAGGTTCTCAAGGAGCAGGCCGAGCGCTTAGAGGAAGAACTCCGCTTCCTGTTGCTGCCCAAGGACCCCAACGATGACAAGAACGTCATCCTGGAGATCCGGGCCGGCACCGGGGGCGAGGAAGCCGGCCTCTTCGCCGCCGACCTCTTCCGGATGTACACCCGCCTGTGCGAGCGCAAGGGCTGGAAGCTCGAAATCCTCAGCCACTCCGCCACCGGCATCGGCGGCCTCAAGGAAATTATCGCCTCCATCTCCGGTGACCAGGTCTACAGCCAGCTCAAATACGAAAGCGGGGTGCACCGGGTCCAGAGGGTCCCGGCGACGGAGTCCCAGGGGCGGATTCACACCTCTGCGGTGACGGTGGCCGTCCTGCCTGAGGCCGAAGAGGTGGACGTCCAGATCAACCCCGAAGAACTGCGCATCGATGTCTTCCGGTCCTCCGGCCCCGGAGGCCAGAGCGTCAACACCACGGATTCGGCGGTGCGCATCACCCACTTGCCCACGGGCCTGGTGGTCTCCTGCCAGGATGAAAAATCCCAGCATAAAAACAAGGCCAAGGGCCTCAAGGTGCTCCGGTCCCGGCTGTTCGACCTGAAACAGCAGGAACAGCAGCAGCAGATCGCCCAGGAGCGCAAGAGCCAGGTGGGCACCGGGGACCGGAGTGAGCGCATCCGCACCTACAATTTTCCGCAATCCAGAATCACCGACCATCGAATCGGCCATTCAATCCATGGCCTTAAGATGGAAGCCACCCTGGATGGCGACATGGATGAACTTCTCCATGCCTTGATCGCTTACTATCGCACCCAGACTCTGGCCCAGGCGTAAATGTCCGGCCCCCAAGCCTCCTGGACCATCCTGGCAATCCTCCGATGGACCACCGACTATTTCGGCGCCAAAGGGGTCCCGGAACCCAGGGCCTCCGCCGAAATTCTCCTGGCCCACACCCTGGGCGTCAGCCGCCTGGACCTCTATCTGCGCTACGATCAACCCCTCAATGCCGACGAACTGGCCCGCTTCAAGGCCCTGATGGTCAGGCGCCGGGAAGGCGAACCGGTGGCCTATCTCACCGGCCACCGGGAGTTCTGGTCCCTGGATATTCAGGTGACCCCGGCGGTGCTGATCCCCCGCCCCGAAACCGAGACCCTGGTGGCCGCGGCCCTGGAGGCGGCGAGAGATTTCGGGAAAGAAAATGGAGGGGAGGGGTTGCAACCCGCTCCCACGGGCGAGCCCAAAACTGCGCCCCAAGGTACGGGCCGTGAAGAAAGCCAACCGGAAACCGAAAACCGAAAACCGAAAACCCCCTCTCTTTTGGGCCTGGAGGTTGGCGTCGGCAGCGGCGCGGTAGTCATCGCCCTGGCGCAGGAGTTGCCCCGGATGACCTGGGTGGGCCTGGACCGCGCCGGCCGCGCCCTGGCCGTGGCCCGGGCCAATGCCCGGCAGCATGGGGTCGCAAACCGCGTCCACTTCCTCCGGTCGGACCTTTTGGCCGGGCTCAAGCCCAGCGCGGCCTTTTCCCTGCTGGTGGCCAATCTCCCTTACGTGCCCCGGGCGGAGTGGGAACAGCTCCCCAGGGAGATCAAGGCGTTTGAACCCCCCGGGGCCCTGTTGGGGGGCGAAGACGGGTTGGACCTGATCCGGCCTCTGATCCGGCAGGCGCAGCAGTATGTTAGGGGGGGAGGCTGGGTATTGCTGGAAGTGGGGGATCGGCAAGCACCCCGGGTGGCTGCCCTGGTGGAAGCCACCGGGGCCTATGATCGGCTAGAGACCGTCAAAGATTTCAGCGGCATGGAGCGGGTGGTCAGGGCCCGGCGCCGGGACGAACCCGGTTAAAAAGTTCTGATACTCTTCAGCATAATGCTCATTTCATCATTGCTGCTTTTCTTGTCATAGGGATAACGCGGATGGGTATCGTAACTGGCCCAGTCTTCCCCGGTGTCCAGCTTCAGGGATTCCGTCGTGCCGCTTTCTTGCTTCGACTCGAACAAGACCCCGGAGCAACCCGATACCAGCACTATCGCTGCTAATACCCACGGCGCCCACCGATGTATTCTCCAGTTTTTCAAGCCCGTACCCTCGCAGAGCTCCTGGCACCCCACCTTAGGTTGATCCAGAAGATGACACATTTATAGTAAAAAGTCGAGGATTTTTAACATCCTTTAATGATTAGACCTTTTCCTTGGATAAATGTTAGGCCGGATTCGTTCTCTGACGTCATCTTTCGGTGGTCGCCGTGCTGTCCCCGCCCCAAACTGCCGGCCCCACCCTACAAGTCTTTGGGGCTCACGATGCGCCCGGCCACGGCGGAGGCCGCCGCCACTGCCGGGCTGGACAGGTAAACATTGGATTTCGTATGGCCCATGCGCCCCACAAAATTCCGGTTGGTGGTGGCAATGGCCGTCTCGCCCGGGGCCAGGATGCCCATGTGCCCGCCCAGACAGGGTCCGCAGGTCGGCGGGCTGATCACCGCCCCGGCATCCATGAAGATAGCCGTCAGGCCCTCGTCCATGGCCTGGCGCCACACCAGGGGCGTGGCGGGGATGACGATGAGGCGCACGCCTTTGGCCGCCCGGCGGCCTTTCAGAACCTTGGCGGCCAGACGCAGGTCGTCAATACGGCCGTTGGTGCAGGAGCCGATCACCGCCTGATCGATGGCTACGTCCCCCACCCGGGATACCGGCACGACGTTGCCGGGGGAGGACGGGCAGGCCACCTGGGGCTCGAGGCCGCTGACATCGTAGGTCTTCTCAAACAGGTACGGCGCCCCCGGGTCGCTGTCGTACAGGGTATAGGGTCTCAGGGTCCGGCCCTTGACATAGTCCAGGGTGATTTCATCCGGGGCCATGATGCCGTTTTTGGCCCCGGCTTCCACGGCCATGTTGGCCATGGAAAACCGGTCCGCCATGGGCAGCCACTTGATGGCCTCTCCGGTGAACTCCATGGCCAGGGCCCGGGCCCCGTCCACCCCGATATCACCGATGGTGTGGAGGATCAGGTCCTTGCCGGTCACCCAGAGGGGCAGCTTGCCGTGGTACACCAGGCGGATACTGTCCGGCACCTTGAACCAGCTCTCACCCATGACCATGACCGCGGCCAGGTCGGTGGAACCCACTCCGGTGGCAAAGGCCCCCAGGGCCCCATAGGTGCAGGTGTGGCTGTCGGCGCCGATAACCACGTCCCCGGGGCCTACAATCCCCTGTTCCGGGAGCAGGGCATGCTCAACCCCCATGTTCCCGCCGTCGTAAAAATGGGTCAGGTCTTGGTCCTTGGCAAAATCGCGCAGTTGCTGGCAATGGATGGCCGAAGCGATATCCTTGTTGGGGGCGAAGTGGTCGCAGACCAGGACCACGCGGGACCGGTCATAAACATGTTTGGCCCCCACCTTGTGAAAATCCTTGATGGCCAGGGGCGCGGTGATGTCGTTGCCCAGGGCGATATCCACCCGGGCCATGATCAGCTCACCGGGTTCAACGTAATCTTTGCCGCAGTGCGCGGCGAGAATTTTTTGGGTAATGGTTTGCGGTTTGGACATTGTTGACTCCATAGGATAGTAGTCAGTAGTCAGTTGCCAGTGGCCAGTAATCCTTCTCCGACCACTGGCAACCATGTTGAGACCTCTGCGAAAGTCCCCTAACCTGTCATCCTGAGGGAGCGGAGCGACCGAAGAATCTCATAAATCCGAGATCCTTCGCTCCGCTCAGGATGACAAGATGGCTTTCCACAGAGGTCTCATGTTGTTATGAGGGCAAAGCCAGGAGCCCGCAGCCGGTTATCTTTTTCTGACAACTGACTACTGGCTACTGCTGCTTATATTTCTTCCGGCTTGGGACCCTTTTGGGCCGGCCCTCCCTCCTTCAGGAAGTGGAGCCGGTTGAGGCCGTTGATAAAGGCCCGGGCGCTGGCGGTGACCACGTCCGGGTCCACGCCCTGGCCGGTGACCACGTGGCCGCCCTCTTCCAGGCGCACCGCCACCTCACCCTGGGCATCAGTGCCGCCGGTGATGGAACTCACCACAAACTTGAGCAGGGTGCACTTGGACCCGGCCAGGTGGGTGATGGCCTTGTAGGTGGCGTCAATGGGGCCGTCACCGAACACCGAGTAGGGCCCCACCAGTTGGCCGCCGGCCTCCATTTTGACGTTAGCCGAGGGCCGGGCCATGGTCCCGGCAAGCACCACGAGTTCCATCAGCTTGAAGTGTTCCGGCACCGACTTATAGATAACCTCGGTCTCCACCAGGCTAACCAGGTCCTCGTCAAACACGGTCTTTTTGCGGTCCGCCAGGCTCTTGAAGCGGGTAAAGACCCGGTTCAGCTCTTCATCGTTCAGGTAGAAGCCCATCTCCCGGAGCTTGTTCTTGAAGGCGTGGCGGCCCGAGAGTTTCCCCAGGGGCATGGTGCTCTTCTTGATGCCCACGGTGGTGGGGGTCATGATCTCAAAGGTGCTGGCTTCCTTGAGCACCCCGTCCTGGTGAATCCCGGACTCGTGGGCAAAGGCGTTGGCCCCGACGATGGCCTTGTTGGGCTGCACCGGCACCCCGGACAGTTTGCTGGTCAGACGGCTGGTGGGATAGATGTACTGGCTAACGATGTCCGTGTAATAGTCCAGCAGGTCGTTCCGGGTGGCCAGAGCCATCACCACCTCCTCCAGGGAGGCGTTGCCGGCCCGTTCCCCCAGGCCGTTGATGGTCACTTCCACCTGACGCACCCCGTTACTGACTGCGGCCAGGGTGTTGGCCACGGCCAGCCCCAGGTCGTTGTGGCAATGGACCGAGAGAATGGCCTTGTGGAGGTTGGGGATGTGCTCCACCAGGTACTTGATCTTGGCCCCGAACTCCTCGGGGATGGCGTAGCCTACCGTATCCGGGAAATTCAGGGTGGTGGCCCCCGCCTCGATGACCGCGGAAAAAACCTGGACCACGTAATCCAGATTGCTCCGGGAGGCGTCCATAGCCGAAAACTCCACGTTGGAGGTGTAGCGGCAGGCGTACTTCACCGCGGCCACCGCCATTTCCAGGACCTCTTCCCGGGACTTCCGCATCTGGTGCTTCAGGTGGATGTCGGAGGTGGAAATAAAGGTGTGGATCCGGGGATCGGTGGCCTCCTTGACGGCCTCCCAGCAGGCGTCGATGTCCGCCGGAAAAGCCCGGGCCAGGCCGGCGATCTGCGGTCCCCGGATTTCCCGGGCCACCGCCCGGACCGCCTCGAAATCCCCCTGGGAAGAAAAGGGGAAACCGGCTTCGATGACATCCACGTTTAGGAGTTCCAGGTGCCGGGCTATCTGCAGTTTTTCGTCCACGTTGAGGTTGGCGCCGGGAGTCTGTTCCCCGTCCCTCAGGGTCGTATCGAAGATAAAAACTTTGTGTGCCATGAGAAAACCCTTTTATTTTTTGCAGGGACAGTGGGCTCACCGCCCCTGCGGTTAGGCAAGTTATTCCCTGCTGGTCTTAATCGGCTGGCGGTCCCGCACCAGTCCGCTTTGGATGAGCCGGCTCAGGTAGCGGGCCGCGATGGCATGCGCCGCGGCGGTCCAATGACCTTCTGAATAGTATAAGCGATCGATAGATTGGCCCGAGTGGGCCAACAAGGGGGTCAAGGACCACAGCGTCAGGCCGTTTTGCGCGGCGATACGCTGAATCGCCCGCTCATCCGGGGAGATTGTCCGGTTCTGGCGATACTCCAGCACTTCCTGGGAAAGGGGAATATAAAACATCATCAGCGCCCCGCCGGCCTGTTTCACTGCGGCGTTCAGTTGCCCGAGATAGATTGCGGTCATTTCCCGATTAGTTGCGGTGGCATAGCCGCTGGCACTCCGGGAATAGGTCACCACCAAGCCCCGGGCGGCGTCAGGGTCAGTCTTACGGGCCCGGTCAACCAGCACCTTAACGCCCGCCTGCTTGATCAAATTGGCCGCCTGAGACCAGGAAAGCAGCCAGTTGTAAGCGGGCAGACGGTCAAGCACGGCTTTTATGCCGCCCCGGCGGCAGTCCAGGGGTTTGACCCTGAGGTCCCCCCGCTTGCCGATATTATAATACTCACCCCGGGCGTTGTCCTGAAAATCGTTGGCAAAAAAGCCCAAAACCGTGAGGTCGGGGTGAAATTTACGCCCCACGGTCTGGAAACACTTCAACGCATAATCGGTGCCTTTGCCGGGACAGCCGGCGTTCATCACTTCCACGGACATCTGGCTGGCGCTCAAGTCTTTCTCGACCTGGGCGGCAAAGGTCTGGTCGTCATTGACGCCGGTCCCGTACATAAAAGAATCGCCCAGCACGAGCACCCGGTAATCGGTCCGCTTCGCCTCCCGGTATTCCCGGCGGCCGCGCCACCCGAGGGAATTGTTGCTGTACCGGAAGGAATACACCCCGGGGATGCGGCGCTCTCCCTGCTGGCCGGGCACGGGAATCTCCCCCAGTTCGGGGTTGCAGGCGAACCGCACCGGCCCCACCTCCTGGGGACTGATGAGCCTCACGGCCACTTCGGCCAGGGCCAAGGCCACCAGAAAACCGCAGAGCACCCCGATAATGCTAAAAAAAATAGACCTCATGCTTCGCAGCTACCAAAGCGATGCGTTCCCGGGGGAGCCTGAGGCCCCCTCCCGCCTGCCGGGCCGGCACCTAAATTACCCATAGAGAAGATGGAAAATGGCCATGAGCAAGCAACCTGGGAAACCGACATGGGGGACAGGGAATCTAGGTGCAGTCAATCAGGCCGGCTTTCAGGCCTCGCCCCCGCCTCCCGGGTCCAAACCCTGGGAGTTGGTAAGCTTCGGGGGCGGGATGTCGCTTTCTCCCTTAGGCGCCAACGCGGCCCGGCGATTATAAATAATAGTGCTTATGGGCCCCGAGGCCACATAAGCCGCCAGGAGAAAAAAACCCACAATATTGGGAGCAGTGGCCACCACCACGAAAACCAAGACCAGACCTACCAGGGAATGGAAAGGGTGGCGCCGGAAGAGTTCCACCTTTTTGAAGCTGATGTATTTGATATTGCTTACCATGAGGAAGGACAGGACGTACATCATCACCAGGATGAACCGGGAGCCCTGGGGAGCCATTTCGCCCATCTCATGGTAAAACGCCACCGTAGTGGCCACCATCATGGCGGCAGCCGGGATAGGCAGGCCGTTGAAATAACGCGGGGTCGAAAGAACCCTGCTGGACGTTGAAGCGGGCCAGTCTCAGGGCCCCGCAGACCACGAACAGAAAGGCCGCGGCCCAGCCGAACTGCTTGAAATCTTTTAAGGCCCAGAGGTAGGCCAGGATGCCCGGGGCCACCCCAAAGGCCACCAGATCCGCCAGAGAATCGTATTGCACCCCGAAGCCGGAGGTGGTCTTGGTCATTCGGGCGATGCGGCCGTCCAGACCATCCAGGATCAAGGAAACCAGCAGGGCCCAGGCCGCGGCGTAGAACCGGCCGTCCACGGCGGCCACAATGGCGTAGAATCCGCCGAACAGACTCCCGGTAGTGATCAGGTTGGGCAGCAGGTAGACGCCCCGAAAGCGGCGCCTGTCCTTCTTTTTACGTCTCCGGCGGAAACTCATGCCACCTCCCGATGATGCTGCTTCCGGCCTTCACCCGGTCACCGGGCTTCACCTCAATCTGGCTATCTCCCGGCAGGTAAAGATCCACCCGAGAGCCGAAACAGATGAGACCCAACCGCTCCCCCCGGGCCAGGTTATGCCCGGGTTTGACAAACGGGATGATGCGCCGGGCCAGCAGCCCCGCGATCTGGACCACCAGGACCCGCCGCCCCGCCTCATTTTCCAGGAGCAGGGCCTGCTGTTCGTTGCGGCTGGGTGCGTCATCCCGGGACGCCGCTTTGTACTCCCCCGGCCGGTGCCGCATTTCCCTGACCACCGCCGCCACCGGGGACCGGTTGACGTGGACGTCAAAGACATTCATAAAGATCGCCACGTACCGGGCCGGGGCCTTGAGGAACTCGTTTTCGGCCACCTCGTCCACCCGGACCACCACGCCGTCGGCCGGGGAGACGATGACCCCGGGCTCCGGGGGGATATCCCGCTCCGGGTCCCGGAAAAAATAGGCGAAAAAGCCGCCGCTGAGGACCCCCAGGACCGTGAGCCAGGGCCAGCCCCCCATCACCCCCAGGAGGATCAGCACCACCCCGCCCAGAATTAAGGGATACCCCTGAGCCGCGAAATAACTGCGCCTGGCGCCGGAAGAGGGTCCCATCAGGTGCCGTCGGCCTTCTTAAGCGCTAGACTTCTGCAAGCCGGGGGAAAAAGGGGAAAAGGGGAAAAGGCGAAGAGGTTGATACCTGCATACCCCTCCATGCTTTCTCCCATTTTCGACATATCCCCTCGCATCCCTTCAGCGCCTATCGTCCCGGGAAAAAGGCGAATAAACCGCAAACGTCCAGGAACACAGCCTCTTTCCCTTTTCGCCTTTTCCCCTTTTGGCCCTATTTCTTCAGCCACCCCATCATGGCCCGGAGCTTCTTGCCCACCTCTTCGATGGGGTGTTCGGCCTCCTGGCGCCGCAGCGCGTTGAACACCGGGCGCCGGGCCTGGTTTTCCAGGATCCACTCCTTGGCGAATTCCCCGGTCTGCACCTCATAGAGGATCTGGCGCATCTCGTCCCGGGTCTCCTCGGTGATGATCCGGGGTCCCCGGGTGTAATCGCCGTACTCCGCGGTGTCGGACACGGAATAGCGCATGTATTCGAGGCCGCCCTGGTAGAACAGATCCACGATCAGCTTGAGTTCGTGGAAGCATTCGAAATAGGCGATCTCCGGGGCGTAACCCGCCTCCACCAGGGTATCGAAGCCGGCCTTGACCAACTCGGAGACCCCGCCGCAGAGCACGGCCTGTTCGCCGAAGAGGTCGGTTTCGGTCTCTTCCCGGAAGGTGGTCTCCAGCACCCCGGCCCGGGTGGCGCCGATGCCCTTGGCGTAGGCCAGGGCCGTGGCCAGGGCTTTACCCGAGGCGTTCTGCTCCACCGCCACCAGGCAGGGGACGCCGGCGCCTTTCTCGTACTCGCTCCGCACCAGGTGGCCGGGGCCCTTGGGGGCCACCATGATCACGTCCACCTTGGGGTCGGGCACAATCTGGCCGTAATGAATGTTGAAGCCGTGGGAAAACATCAAGGTCTTGCCGGCCTGCATGTGGGGCTTGAGGTCCTGTTCATAGATGGCTGCCTGGATGTGGTCCGGGGCCAGGATCTGGACCACCTGGGCCGCGGCCGCGGCTTCGGCGGCCGAGACCGGCTTGAAGCCGAATTTCACCGCCAGCTCAAAGTTGGGGGTGCCCGGCACTTCGGACACCACCACGTCCACGCCGGAATCCCTCAGATTGAGGGCCTGGGCGTGGCCCTGGGAGCCGAACCCGATGATAGCCACCCTCTTGCCCTTAAGAACCCCTAGATCCGCATCCGCATCGTAGTACATTTTCATGGTAAAATAATTCCCCTTATATGGGGCGGGCCCGGCCCGCCAGGATTATCGTGAAAAACTCAGGTAACTTCATTAACTAATGGGGCGCGAAGCGCACCCGGCATTATCTGGCGGGCAGTGCCCGCCCTACACTCTATTCCTTCTTGCTCCGCTGGATGGCCAGGGTGCCGGTCCGGACGACTTCCTGGATGCCGTGATTCTTCAGGAGTTCCAGGACCGCATTGGTTTTTTCGTGGTTGCCGGTGATCTCCAGGGTATAGGTGCTGGGGCTGACGTCCACCACCCGGCAGCGAAAAATGTCGGCAATGCGCAGGACCTCGGCCCGGGACTTGTCCTCGGCCTTTACCCTGACCAGGACCATATCCCGTTCCACGTGGGCCACTTCGCTCAGGTCCACCACCGTAATGACGTTGATGAGCTTGTGGAGCTGCTTGATGATCTGCTCGGTAATCTGCTCATCCCCGGTGGAGACGATGGTGATCCGGGAAACTGCCGGGTCCATGGTCTCGGCCACGCACAGGCTTTCGATATTAAAGCCCCGGCCGCTGAACAGACCGGTCACCCGGGACAGCACCCCCGGAAGGTTATCCACCGTTATTGCAATCGTATGTCGCGGCTCCATCTTCGGATCCATCTTCCCCCTCCTCAAGCCAGCAACATCTCGTGCATGGCCTTGCCGGCAGGCACCATGGGCATGACGCACTCTTCCGGTTCCACTTTGAAGTCCATGATCACCGGCCCGGAGGTCTTCAGGGCCTCACGGATCACCGGCTCCACTTCCTCGGGCTTGGTGGCCCTCAGCCCCACCGCGCCATAGGCCTCGGCCAGCTTGACAAAATCGGGAGCCGTCATGGGCGTGGAGCTATAACGCCGTCCGTAGAACAATTGCTGCCACTGGCGCACCATGCCCAGATAGGTGTTGTTGAGGATGGCGATCTTCACCGGCAACTGGTTTTCCACCACCGTCATCAGCTCCTGGCTATTCATCTGGATGCTGCCGTCGCCGGCGATGTCGATAACCACGGCATCCGGCTTGGCCATCTGCACCCCCATGGCGGCGGGGAGACCGTAGCCCATGACCCCCAGCCCCCCGGAGGTCATCAGACGCCGAGGGTGCCTGAACTTATAGAACTGGGCCGCCCACATCTGGTTCTGTCCCACCTCGGTGGTGATGTAGGCCTCACCCTGGGTGAGTTCATAGAGCTTCTCAACGACAAACTGGGGCTTGATGACCTTATCGTCCCAGACGTAGGTCAGGGGATGGGTCGTGCTCCACTCGTTGACCGTGTCCAGCCAGGGCCGGCGCAGTTCCGCCCAATCCTGGACGGGTTTGTCTTTCAACAGTTCGTTGAGCTGGCCCAGGGTATCCTTGCAATCGCCCACGATGGGGATATCCACCTTGACGTTCTTGCTGATGGAGCTGGGGTCGATGTCGATATGGACGATCTTGGCGTGGGGTGCGAACTCCGACAGCTTGCCGGTCACCCGGTCGTCGAACCGGGCCCCCACCGCGATCAGAACGTCGGCCTGGGACACCGCCAAATTGGCGCAATACGTGCCGTGCATACCCAGCATCCCCATCCACAGGGGGTGGTCGCCGGGAAATCCCCCCAGCCCCATGAGGGTGCTGGTCACCGGAATCTGCAAGCTCGTAGCGAACTTGAAGAGGTCCTCCGAACTGTCCGACAGCACGATGCCGCCCCCGGTATAGAGCACCGGCCTCTGGGCGTGGAGAATCATGTCCAGGGCCCGGGCCACCTGCCGGGGATTGGCATGGTAGGTGGGATTGTAGCTCTTGATCTTGACGACCTCGGGGAAATCGGGCACCGTGCTGCCCTGACTCACATCCTTGGGCAGGTCCACCAGCACCGGGCCCGGCCGCCCGGACCGGGCGATATAAAAGGCCTCGTGTACCGTCCGGGCCAGATCCTTGACGTCCTTGACCAGATAATTATGCTTGGTGCAGGGCCGGGTGATGCCCACGATGTCCACCTCCTGAAAGGCATCGTTGCCGATCAGAGCGGTGGGCACCTGCCCGGTAAACACCACGATGGGAATGGAATCCAGGTAGGCCGAAGCAATGCCCGTCACCGTATTGGTGGCGCCGGGGCCCGAAGTGACCAGGGCCACTCCCACCTGGGAAGAAGCCCGGGCATAGCCGTCCGCGGCGTGGACCGCAGCCTGTTCGTGGCGCACCAGGATATGCCTGATGCTGGGGGTGCGGGCCATTTCGTCATAGATATCGATGACCACCCCGCCGGGATAACCGAAGATGTGCCTGACTCCCTCGCGCTCCAGGCACTTCATGAGGATTTGAGCGCCGGTCATTTTCATTGCAGGTTTTCCTTCTGGCGATGCTGGGCCAGGATCAGTTCAATCCGGTCGCGGCCGGCCAGCTTCAATTTTTGCAACCGTTTCCGCTCGATGGTCTCGGCGGTGGTCAGATAAGGCCGGCGATTAAAGGTCTCTAACTGCTTTTCATATTCCCGGTGCTTTTCGACATACTGTTTCAACTCCGGGTCCCGATCCATCAACTCTTCTATGAGTTCCAGGTCCTGTTTCTCCATTATTCCGCCCCTGGCCCTTGGTGAGATTATAAAGTTAACATGTTAGAATACTGTTAGGTTTTTGTCAATCATCGGGAAAATAAGAACTTCGGCTGCAATCCCGATGGGGCTTGCCATTGGTGCTCTGGTCGTTCCCGGGAAAAGGCCTCCTCGCCTCAGTCTTCGTCCCCCGGGTAGTCAGGGGAGATCTACGCCAAGCATCGCCTCCCCGGCCATCCATCCCTGCCGCCACCGCCAAAAAAAAACAGGGCCGTTAGAGGCCCTGCCTGGCAGTTTCGGTAGTGGGGGTTACGGGTTATGGCCGCAACATCCTCCTTCGCCCCACCAGCCCTAAACCCAACAGGCCGGCCCTGACGCACAACAATACGACGCCGCCGGATACTCGGCGGCCGGACTGCGTTGCGGGCTGAGGCGAACTTTTCATGGATGATATATTACCTTAATCCGAATTAATTTGGCAAGCCTTTTCACGCCGGCCGGCAAAATTCTGCCCCGGCCCTTCCCTGCCTGGATATAGCGTTTGCCATAAATTCTTCCACTTGGAGATTCTCAAATCCCCCTAAATCCCCCTTTCTCAAATGGTGACTTTAGCAGCAATACCTTATAGTTCCCCCCTTTTCTCAAGGGGGGTTGGGGGGGATTTAGCATGATGCCGCTATCGGAAAAGACTTTTGGCAAACGCTATAAGCTTCGGCCACAGACCTTTGGTTCGTGGTCTTCGGCGGGTTTATCAACCTGCCGGAAACTTAAAAGGAGCCACGCCTGGCGACGTGGCTCCTCTCTCTTCCGACCCGGTGGGACTGCAACCCCCACATCACGCCCCTTCAGTCGCATTGCTTATGGGGGGCCGGCGGCAGATTTTCCGGTCCTCGGGTTCAATCATAAAGTAATCATGATTTGCCTTAGTTCAAGGGTGAAACCCCATTTTTGCCCCCAAGAACACCCAAAAATTATCGCGCCGGGCAGAGGCTCCTGCCTTGAGGCCCGCCTCTTGAGGGCAACCCTTTTTTTCCTTACTGAAAAACTCCTGATAAGCCGACTCTTAAGGCATTTGAACTTGAACTTTAACCTTGAACCTTGAACTTTCTCCGCAGGAATCAGGCCGGCTTGGGAGAGGAGGGCGGCCGGGGCCCGGAGCCGATCACCGGGAACGCCTTCCCCCGGTGTACTTCCCCTTTGATCCAGTAGTGCTCTTTCTTCATAACCTCCAGGAGTTCCTCTCCCCGCACCAGCAGTTGCCAGACCCGGCGCCGGAAGGAACTGGCCGGGGGGCTCTCTTTGGCCAGCAATTTTTTGAAGTACGGATAGTGCAGGAGCTGGTCGAAGAGATGGCAGCATTTATGGAACAGGTCAGGATAGAAATACGGCAACTGGTGCTGGTTTTCCTCCAGGAAGGCCACGGCCAGGGCCAGGCGGCGGCTGGGGCCCAGCCCCGGCTGGCGCTTTCCGGGCTGGGCCAGCTTCTCCAGGGGCTGGAGCTGCTGCACCTGGCTCAGGTAGGCCAGGCGCTGCACCACTTCCCGGTGCAGTTCCCGGTGCTTGGCGAACACCTCCCGTAAGTCCCGCTGAGACAGGTAGCTGTTCAGCAGCTTCTTGGTGGCATCGAAGGTCTCCTGGCCATAGGCCCCCAGCCGCCGCTGATTCTTGGTTAGCCAGGCCGACAGGAATTTGAGGCGCTCCTCGTGGGTCTTGGTGGAGGTGATGAGGTCGCTCCGCTGGTAGGTGATGGAACCGGTGTACTCCCCCCGGACGATGTCGGTAAGCTCTTTCAGGGTGCGTTTGGTGTCCTTCAGGATGTTGAGGTTCGTTTCCCGGCCGCCGTGGCACGGGTGGATGATCTCCTGGCGCACGATGGACATGGCCCGGTCTTCCAGGACATTGTACCGGTTGTACTTGTGTTGCTGGTAGGTCACCTTCAGGATCACCACCCGCCGCCTGGCGTCCAGGTAAAAGCCGCCCTCTTTGAGATGAGGGTGCGCCTCCGCCATGGATGCCGACAGCGAGACCAGGGCGATCTTTTCCACCAGGGGATAGCGCTTCTGCTCGAACCCGCAGAGGCTGGTGATGGTCCGGTCCGAAGCGCCCAGCACCTTGATGAGGTACTGCTCCTTGAGGCGGCTCAACCGGCGGGCGAACAACGCCCCCGAGGTCCGGCGCTCCGAGGCGATGGGAAACCCGTACAGTTCCATGAGAAACTGGTAGACAAATTCCCTTTCCCGTTCGTAGGTGGCGCTCTCCAGCTTCTTGAACTTCCCCAGCTTGCGCCCCAACACCTTGAGTTCGGTGTCCAGGTCCGAGGGAAAGGAGCCATAGACCCCCAGGAGGCGAAAATCCCCCGCCTCATCCCGGGCCACCACGTGCGCCCGGTCCATGTGCACCAGAAAACCCAGCAATTCTTCATAGTGGGCCAGGTCGGTGATATCCCGGGCGCCTAATTGCTGCTTGAGGACGGACCGGAGATCCCGGTCCAGGTGGGGGACGATCCTATCCAAATTTTCCTTGCCGGACCGCCGGTTTCCTTCTTCCGGGGGATGGAGGAGGTCGAACTGGAATATTTCCTCCTGATACGACAGGGGGCGGTTGAAGGCTACCATGCTGAAGCACGGCAGATGCTTGTATTCCGAGAAATTCTTTTCAAAGGACGGCAGGAGTTCCCGGGGCTCGATCAGGGGATAGGAGGCGTCATACGGAGCCAGCAGCCCCAGGCGGATATGGAGGTATTCCAGGAAATCCTTGAGCAGGTTCCGGTCCCGAATGGCAGCCGGGCCTTTCCGGTAGGCCTCCAGGGGGAGGCCGTCCAGTTTCACCTCGCAGAAAAATTTCCGGGTACGCGTCATTTAACCTGCCATAATCTTGAGGTGCACCTTGCGGGTCCGGGGCCCATCGAACTCGCAGAGATAGATCCCCTGCCAGGTGCCCAGAAGCAGGCGGCTCTTGCTCACCAACACGGTGAGCTGCGCCCCCATGAGGGAAGCCTTGATGTGCGCCGGGGAATTGCCTTCCAGGTGGCGATAGGCCTCCTGGTCGCTGATAATCCGGTTCAGGACCATGAGAATGTCGGCCTGGACGCTGGGGTCGGCGTTTTCGTTGATAGTCAGGCCCGCGGTGGTGTGCGCCTCGAAAAGGTGGCAGACGCCTTCCTCCACCCCGCTGTGTTGCACCAGTTCCTGGACCTGGCTGGTTATGTCGACCATCTCGACGCGGCTGGTCGTGCGCACGCTCAACGTGTGGATCATGCTCACCTCCGGATGAGTCCCCCCTCACCGGGTGGAGCCACCAGTCCGGATGGCGAACCGGGCTCCCGGGGCTGCTGCATCTCCCAGGCCAGGCGCACCGTATACTGCACCAGGCTTTTCAGGAAAAGGTTTTCCCCGCTCAGGGCGCTCCGGTCCGGGTCGGCCAGGTCGGCCGCCGCCGCCCGGATAGCCCGGGCGTCCTCCGCCCTGCCGGTGAGATGGAGATAGTAGGCCGTGGTCAGGAGGCGCCGGCCCCAGTCGGCCCGGGTCTCCATCGGGTAGAGGGCCCGGGTGGCTTCCTCCAGCACCCCGTCGAGGCGGATCTGCTTCTGCTGGTCCGACAACACCAGGGGGCTGTTCTCCACCTCCCGGAGTTTCGTCAGCCAGGGGGCAATTTCCTCCGGCCCCGGCAAAAAAGAATGGAAGAGCGGGTCCAGGGCCAACTCCCGGCAGTGCTCCAAAAGGCGCGGCATCTCCCCCGGGGCGGGGGCCGGCAGCTCCCGTTCCAGGTCCGGGGCGGCCTCGGCCCGGCCCCAGTGTTGGAAAATTTTCTCCCGCAAAGCCCCATATTGGGCGGCGCCGGGGGCGGTGGCCTGCCGCGCGTAGGCCTCCTCCAACAGGGCCACCGCGTAGGCCGGGGGCGGAGAAAACCACTCGTCCAGACCCTGCTCCCGGAAACGGTCCCAAACCTCCGCCTGCTGCTGGCGCTTCAGGGACAGGAGCACGCACTCCTTAAAGCCTTCCTGGTCGCTGACCCGGGCCACCAGAAAATTGCCGCCCAGGACCTCCGGGGGCGCCTCCAGGATGACGTAGCTTTCGCCGGCGCCGAAGATGGGGGAGACGAAGACCTTGGCGGCCCCGGGCCGGGGCGCCCCGAAGCTCACCTCTTCCCGGGGCAGGAGATCGGCGGAGACTGCCACCCCCCGGGTCTGGAGCCGGTGCAGGGTTTTCTTCAGGGCCTTGCGCCGGACCTTGTCCCGGGCCTCGCCGAAGAGCGACGCCAGCAAAGGCGGGATGGCCGGATGGCTCAGGCCCCCCAAGGCCGCCATGAGGTGGGCGTCCCAGTTCGGGTCCTCCCCATCGGGAGTAACCAGGGTCGTCAGGGCGGCGGGCTCGACTTCCCTTTCCAGAGCCTTCACCACCCCGGCCACCTGGCTTTCCAGCCGGGCCCGGGCCTCCGGGTCCAAGGGGGCCGGATCGGCGGCGCCTCGGGCCTTGGCCCTTTTCTGGGACGTCATCAGGACCTGGCCGGAGGGCCCAATTCGATGGCCACTTCGTCGGGGCGTCCCATCTCAGTCAGATAGACGTTGACTCTCTGGCCCTGGGGCAACGCCATGGCCCGGCCGACATAATCCGGCTGGATGGGCAGCTCCCGGCCGCCCCGGTCCACCAGCACCGCCAATTCGATGCGCCGGGGCCGCCCGTAATCGATGAGGGCGTCCAGCGCCGCCCGGATGGTGCGGCCGGTGAACAGCACATCGTCCACCAGCACCACCTCCTGGTCGTCGATGGACCCCGGCAGTTCCGTCTTGCCCACCAGGGGCTTGTGGCTGAGCTGGGTCCAGTCGTCCCGGTAGAGGGTGATATCCAGCACCCCCACCCGCACCGCCCGGGAACTCCGCCGGGTGATGGCGGCGGCCAGCCGCTGGGCCAGAAAGGCGCCGCCGGTCCGGATCCCCACCAGCACCAGTTCATCCTGGTTCGGATGGTTCGCCATGATCTCATCGGTAAGCCGCTCCAGAGTCTGGTTCAGCTCACTGGCGGGCATGTCTAAGGTCTTGTTTGACTCCATGGAATGGTTACTTTCCCCTTTCCCGCACCCGCTGCGTAGCGGTTGCGGAGCCTCAGCCTCTCCGGGGGGAGATTCTAAGGCCGGTCCGAATGATGTTCCCCCACTTCTGAAATGATCGAAGCAACCGTTGGGGGAGGCGAGCCTTTTGCCGGTGAACCCTGCTCCCGGGAAACCAGGGAGCCGCGGCAACCTGGGCCGCAAGCTCACCTCCGGGCGAAAGGCAACTAGGTGAATTATTTTATGTTACCATGATTTTGCCGATAAGACAAGGAAACCGCCTGCCCACGGGGTGAAACGACGCCCCGGCCCATCTTGCCTCCAGCCTCCCGGGCCGCGGCTCGCGCCGCTCACGGCGCAATCGGTTGTTGGCCCACGGATGAATCAGGGCTATAATGACCTCAGTAGGGGGTGTCACCCCGCCACTTTCCTGGGTGCAAAAGGCACCAGGATTTTTGCGACTTTTTCCCGGCCCTGTTCCGGTAAGTTTCTCAGGATATGTGGGACAGCCGCCCCGGCTGTCCTCGGCACAGGCTGGAAAGCCTGTGCCACCGGTCTTTGTATTATTTTGAGAGAGTAGGGTGCGTCCTACGCACCGATTGATGACCGAAAACGGTGGAGAAAGCCCGCCCTATCCATCTTTCATAATTTTATACCGGCATACTGTGGCTGGGATCATAGCCTAAAATTTAGGCACTGCGACACGCAATCATGACGCTGGAAGAAGCCCGCACCCTTCTGAATCTTGGTCTCAAGGCCACGCGCAAGGAGATCGGGGCGGCTTATCGCCGGGCCGCCCGCCGCTGGCACCCTGACCTGGCCCCGGCCGGCGCCGAGGCGGAATATCAGGATCGGATGCAGCAGATTAACGCTGCCTACCAGTTGATAGTCCAATTCATCGAAGCCTATCGCTACGACCTGGTTTCGAGCGCCGGCCCCGAAGACCTCCAGCAGTGGTGGACCGACCGCTTTGCCACCGGGGTGTGGGGGCCGCCGCCCCCTAAAGAACCGCAAGGCGAAGACGACTGATGCTGATTCGCGTACTTCTGCTGGTAGTCCTGTTTCTCCATGTAGCCCCGGGGCCGCTTCAGGTTGCGGCCGCACCCTTGCCGGTCGTCCGGGAAGACCTGGAGTACCGGATCAGTCTGGGCCCCTGTGCGGACGTGGGCCGGGTTCACCTGGTGCTCAAGGAGTTGGAACCGGGGCGTTACCGGGCGGAGGTTTACGGGGCCGCCCAGGGGGTGTGGCAGTTGACCAGCCGCTGGTTGCCCGAGCGCTACCAGGCCGAGATGGTCCAGCGGGAGGGGCGGCTGGTGCCGCTTTTCTACCGGGAAGCCTTTATCAGCAAGGGCAAGCGCGTCGTCAAAGAGTACCACTTCGACTATGAGCGCGGGCGCCTGGTCCTCTGGCGTCAGGCCGAAGGCGGCGACAAGGTCAAGAAATGGGACGTGCCCCTGAACAGCCCGGTTTATGACCCCTTGACCCTGTTCTACAATATCCGGCTGGGCGCATTCGGGCCGCTGCTCGGCGGCACCACCCTGCGGGTCAGGGGCCTGCCCACTCCAGAGCCCCGGGAGATGGTCTTTGCCATCGGCCCGGTCAACGACATGGGCCGCAAGGTGATGCTGGATTACCGCCGGTCGACCTCTAAAGTGGTAAACCGATATTTTCTCTTTCTCAGCCCGGCGCTGGTGCCCAGCCAGGCCTGGACCCAGGTGCCCCTGTTCGGCAAGCTCGCCGGGCGCTTGGTAAACCCCGGTGAGATCAGGCCAGAGGGGCTGCCGGCCCTGCCCCCCGCCGCGACTCCCGTCCCTAAAGCCCAACCTTGAGGAGCCCCGGCTTTTGAGAACCCGATCCCGCCTTGCCGGCGTTTTTCCCTGCCTGGCCCTGCTGCTGCTGATTCAGCTTGGGCTGCCGGGGCCTCCAGCCCTGGCCGCCCCGGCCCTCCTGGAGGACTTGCGCTACCGGCTGGAGGTCCTGGTCTGGCAGGATGCGGCCCGGGTCAAGCTCACCCTAAAGCGCCTGGGGCCCGATCGCTTTGCCGCGGAGGTTGTCGGCGAACCCCAAGGCCTTTTCAAGCTCCTGTCGGGAGGCCAGCGGGAACGCCTGGAGACCGAGATGGTCTGGCGCCACCACCGGCTCCTGCCGCTGGTTTACCGGGAAGAGTCATGGCGGGGCCAGAAGCGCCGTTTTAAGGAATACCGGTTCGACTATTCCCGGGGCCGGCTGGAAGTGTGGGAGTGGCACCAGGGCAAAGGGCTGGCAAAAAAATGGCAGACCGACCTGGCCGGCCAGGTCTATGACCCCCTGTCCGCCTTCTACAATATCCGCCTGGGACTTTTAAAGCCCAACCGGGCCGGGGAAACCGGTACCATCCCGGGCATTCCTTATCCCCGGCCCGAAGCCATGGAGGTGCGCCTGGGAACCACAACCGAGTCCGGCCTCAAGGCCATGGTCGCCCTCAACAACCCCATCTTCCCGGATTCCCGGGGCGAAGTCTTTGCCTACCTGGATAAGCAGTTGGTGCCGCGCGAAGCCTGGACCACCGTCTCCGGCATCACCCTCCGGGCGCGGTTGCAGCCGGAAAGCGCCATCATGCCCCCCGGACCGGAGGCCTTAAAGGCGCCGGGGCTGGCGGCCTCCCGCCGGCCCCCGGTTAAAGATCTCCCGGCAACCGCCGGGAAAGGAAAGAGCCGATGATCCACCCCCGGGACTGGTACGTTGAGATCGCCGGCCAGGGGCCCGACCTGGTGCTGCTCCACGGCCTGGGGGCCTCCAGCTTCTCCTGGCGCTCCAACCGGGGCCCCCTCTCCCGGCACTTCCGGGTGATCACCCCGGACCTGCCGGGGCACGGCCGCTCCCCGGCGCCTTTGGACGGGGATTACCGCGCCGAGGCCCTGGTCCGGGGCGTGGTGGACTTCCTGGACTGGCACGGTCTCGACACCGTCGCCCTGGGCGGCAACTCCCTGGGGGGCGGCCTGAGCCTGGTCCTGGCCCGGGAGCACCCGGCCCGGGTCTCGGCCCTGGCGCTCCTGGCCCCCGCCGCGGCCCTGACCCGGATTCCCTATGCCTTTTGGCCCCTGCGCCTGCCGGTCCTGGGATACGCCGTGGCCGCCCTCCTGGGGCCCTGGCTGCTCCCCTGGTTCATGCGCCTGGTCTATTGCCGCCCGGCAGGCCTGATCCCCGAGGCGGTGGCCGGCTACGCCCCGCCCTATCGCGACCTCAGCCGCCGCCTGGCCCTGCGCCAGGTCTGCCGGCAGCTTGAAATTCGCCCCTTGACGAGATCGCCGCCCTGCTCCAGGGGCTCACCCAGCCCACGACCCTCATCTGGGGAGAACAAGACCGCATCCTGCCCGCCGCCCAGGGCCACTGGCTGGCCGCGCACCTGCCCCAGGCGGAATTTCATCTCCTCCCCGAGGTGGGCCATGCCCCCCAGGAGGAAGCGCCGGGTCTGGTAAACAAGATTATCATTGATTTTTTAGGCCGTTCATTGAAGAATTAAAGTGCGTCAGATTCCATGAGTGTGGTAAAGGCATCGGCCCTCGGGCCTGACGGCGCCAGCGGATTGATCATGAGGTTCTTGCCCTAAGCCCCTGGTTCATCCTGAGCGCCGAGCAGGATCTTGAATATTGGGGGTCGCTTATGAGATGCTTCGGTCGTTTTGCGCCCTCAGAATGACCGGAGGAGATATTTGCGGGAGGCTCTCAGGGCAGGCCATTAAATCTGACCCGTCTTCTCCCCTCTCCCCCGGGACTTATCATTACCCACAAGTGGGGAAGTGGTTGATTCAACAAGTTTTTGGTGGCACAGGTTTTCAACCTGTGCGAGGAATTTTCGCACAGCCTGGAAAGGGTGTGCCACCAGGCAGAAAAACTTATGGGTAATGATAAGCCCCCGGGGAGAGGGTCAGAGTGAGGGAAAAGTACGCGCCACGAAGTATTAATACCGAGTTGCACTCCAAAAGGAACAAAGTCTAGGTAGGGGCGCACCTGTGTGTGCGCCCTCTTGGGGGGACACGCAGGTCCCCCCCTACAAAAATTGTCCATTGATCGCCAAATGGTATAAGGCGTTACCGAATTATCCGCGGTTGTACCAGAGGGAAAAACCACCCTTCCACGGAAGGGAATACACTAGGGGAGGGTAACGGGCGCCTCCGCCCGCCACAGACATATGACCAAAAACATCATTCCTTTTGCCAGGGCCCAACGTTCCGTCAAGGAGGTGGTGGAGAAGTTCTATCAGGAGTTGGATGACATCGAAGAAATCGTCATCATCGCCAAGGACCGGGACGGCGAATGGATCTTCGCCAATTCCGAGTTGGAAAACGAACTGGAGTGGATCGGCAGCCTCTATAAATTCATCAACAAGGCCATCCTGGAAGACGACGAAGAATTTTAGGAGAAAGTTGCCAGTTGCCAGTAATAGGGCGGCCTGCGGCCGCCTCCCTGAAATCCCCGTTTTCCACAGCTGCTCAGCATTCCCCTCAATAAACCGCGGGGCCATCCGGCCCCGTTAGTTTTTTCAAGCCCAAATCCAGGCAAGTAAATGGGGGCAGTCCCAACCCTGCATCTTCTATGACAAGTCGGTGGGGCGGGCCTCCGTGCCCGCCATGGCCATAACCTCTGCAGATATGATGATGATATCAAAACCTTTCTCAGAGGATATGATGCTGCTAGCGGGAGGGGGGTGGAATTCAGTAGAATCTTCTCAGAGGGTAAACTACCGGGAGAAAGCTATAGCAAGCATTTCAAATATTAACCTGCCAGGGTAAGAAATAGATCGATTGATTATTTTTAATCCTTCTCCTTAAAGGGAAGATATGCGCCTTTGGGTAAACGGGCTGCGCACAGCGCAGCGGCGGCTTGCCTATACTGAAATAGACCAGGTTTTAACTGCCAGGGACCAAGCGGAAAGCGAAAGGATGCGCCGGGTGGTTGAAGAAGCCGGGATAGTGCAAGGGCTGACCCAAGAAAAAAGGGCATTGCTCGAGGATCAATTTAACAACAATAGCGGTATCGCTGGACAGGTTGGGCTTAATGCCATAGACAAAGCCCGGGCCACCTGAGCATAACCAGCTTCGGTCAAATGCAAATGATCTGAAGTATAGGCCGGGATGAGGTCCCACAAATTGCCTGGTGGTCCACCAGGCCGGTATTGACCAATGAAGGAATCTACATTGACCACCCTGCTATTATGATAGGTCTCGGACAAAGCAGTTAAGGCTGCATTCCAATCGTCCCTCATCACCATCTTCTCATTTGTCAACAAGGCGTTGCCATAGATGTCCGTGGCGTCGCCCGGCCAGATGAGCAGGACCATCACCTTGATGCCGTTGGCGGCACAGGCATCCAGCATGGTCTTCCAATTGACCAAAAACTGGTCCTTGCTGATGGTTCCCGAAATCAGATCATTGGTACCGCCTTCTATTACCGCGATCTGGGGATGTTTAGCCAGAACATCAACTGCAAAACGGCTGGCTATTTGAGAAGTGATCTGACCTCCGATCCCCATATTCTGGTAGATCGTCGGCTTCAATGCCGGACGCTTCCTTTGTAAGTTCTGTCCCACTTTATAGGGTATAGTAGTGCTGATTAAGCCGTAACCTCCAGACAACGACGCCGGCATGGTGAATGCAACATTCTCATAGATCAAGGAATCCCCAATATAGACCAATGAGGGAGGGTCCATGAAAAACTCTATCGGACAACCCCAACCGGCTACGACTTGGAGATGCTTCCCAATTGTAGCCAGAGACGATCGAAGGACTGTCGGTTTCGTAGTAAAGACCCCAAGCAGGGTCAACCGGCAACGGTTTGGCAACCAACTGTACCCCGTTGTCGCCGACTATTCTTCCTCCGTAATAGTCACCCTCTTGCACTTCAGCAATTGGGGAATCGAGGATAACGTCGTTAATCTGGTTTGATGAGATCTTATCGATCAAGTTTTCACTAACTCCAATCAGGTCATATTTGGCAGTGGTATCATTGTATCGCCAAATTTTAACGTAGAACTCCGTGACCCCCTTGAGATCACCGAAATAGGCTCTGATGCCTTTGATGGTGCCATTTTGCCTGATGCGGTAATGATAATTCTTGTCAAGCCATTCCCGAGAGAAGGAGCCATCGCCGACTCCCCAATTGCAGTCCCCAGGGACCGTAAAATCATAAGGAGCGCACTGCGCCAGATTGGAGAGATCGGCGGCAAAAGCAGTGGATATGGTGGACAGAAACAGGAACAGGACGATTAGTAAGTTTTTCATTGTGACAGCACCTCAACTGAGATTATGCGGCAGCCTTGGCCATTGCAGTCCAAAGATGGTTTTGGGAACCCCAGCTTGAGGAAAATCCCCCAAAGTTTCTGTTCTTGAAGCCGATTCCTTTCACCGAGATATGTTAGCATAAATTCAGGATGAGGAAGGTTTTTATTAAATAATTGACGATAAAAATCCGCCGTCCATGACTATCAATTGCTTGTCAGATTGGGAACTTATCGGTTGTTCTGAGAAATAACTGATATGGTCTAAATAGAGAGGGGATTCAATACAAGAATGGGACACGGAGCCCCCACAGATTTTAGCAAAGATGGCGGGCAAGGCCCGCCCCACATTGAGAGGCAACGTTGATGCAGTTTTTTAGCTAAAAGCTGACTGCTGAAAGCTGATAGCTGATAGCTCTTTAACCCAGGCCGATATCGCCCGC
>CAWKEQ010000026.1:0-26435 GCA_963848565.1 uncultured delta proteobacterium | reverse complement strand
ACTATCCCATGTTCGATCGCCGCTTAGTGCAAAATTTTGATTGGGTGCTTCTGGGGTTGGTGCTGATCATCTGCGCCACGGGCATCGTCAATCTCTACAGCGCCGGCTACAACCGGGGGGAGGGGACGCCCCTCTACGTCAAGCAGCTCTACTGGCTGGCCGTGGGCCTGGGTGTGATGCTCGTGACCCTGACCTATGATTACCGGCACCTGGAAAAGTTGAGCTACCCCATTTATATCATCAGTATCCTCCTGCTGGTGGCCGTCATGTTCGGGGGCAAGATGGTGGCCGGCTCCCGGCGCTGGCTCCCCCTGGGTCCCTTTGCCTTTCAACCGGCGGAGCTGGCCAAGATCGCCATCATCCTGGCGCTGTCCACCTACTTCAACCGGCGGGCCCGGGTGGAAGCCATGCGTCTCAAGGACCTGATCGTCCCCGGGGTCCTGGTGCTGATCCCGGTGGCGATGATCATCAAGCAGCCCGACCTGGGGTCGGGGATCCTGGTGGCCCTGGTGGCCGCCAGCATAATTCTCTTTGTGGGGGTGCAGTGGCGGACACTGCTGGGTTGCGGCCTGACCATGGTATTGCTGTCCCCGGTGATCTGGCATTTCCTCAAGGATTACCAGCGGCAACGGGTCCTGACCTTTCTCAACCCGGAAAAAGACCCCCTGGGGGCCGGGTATCACATCTTGCAGTCCATGATCGCGGTGGGCTCCGGGCAGTTTTGGGGCAAGGGTTTTTTGCAGGGGACCCAGAGCCAGCTCTATTTTCTCCCGGAGCAGCACACCGATTTCGTTTTTTCGGTGTTTGCCGAGGAGTGGGGATTTGTGGGGTCCGCGGCATTGCTGCTGCTGTTTATGGCCCTGGCCCTGTGGGGGCTGTCGGTGGCCCGGGACTGCAAGGAGCGCTTCGGCCACCTGCTGGCCGTAGGGGTGACGGCCCTGATCTTCTGGCAGGTATTCATCAACCTCTGCATGGTCACCGGTTTCATGCCGGTGGTGGGGATTCCCCTGCCTCTGTTCAGTTACGGCGGCTCCTCCCTGATCACCACGCTGTTGGGAGTGGGATTTCTCCTGAATATCCGCATGCGCCGGTACTTATACGGGGGGTGATCATTTTTTTGCAAAAAAATTTTGACACTGGGGGGAAAATAGGCTAAAAAGGCATTCGTGAAAAGTTACACATGGCCTTAACCTCAGGCAATATCCGGCGCAAAGTTGTTAAGTATTTGATTTTAGTAAATAAAATACGAGGTGGCAGCCAGGAATGATTGACATTGATTGGACTTTGTACGCACAGATTATCAATTTTCTGCTCCTGGTCTTTCTCCTGAACGTGGTTTTGTTCCGTCCCATCCGCAATGCTCTCAGGGATCGGCAGGCCAAACTGCTGGCCCAAGAAGCTGAGATCAACGTGTTGGCGGATCAGGGCCAGAGCCTGGAGGATGAGATTAAGGAAGAACTGGCCGCGGCCCGGCGCGCCGGCGCTGGGGCTCGGGAGACCTTGAAGCAGGAAGGAGCCCAGGCCGAAGCCACTCTCCTGGAGGAAGTGAAGCACCAGGTGGAGATGGAGTGGGCCACGGTGGAAAAGAAAATCAAAGCTGACATGGCCAAGGCCCGGAAGTCCCTGCAGACGCAGACTCAGAGCTTTGCCCAACTGCTGGCCACCAAGATTCTGGGGAGGGAACTCTCATGAAGGGCGAACGCAGAACTGGCCGGCTAAGGATTGTGGCAGGCTTCTGGGGTTTAGGGGTCGGCCTGCTCCTGGCTGGCGTAGCCGCAGCCTCGGAGGCGGCGCATGGCGGCGGCCATGGGGGGATTTCCCCGGCAAAGATTCAGGATCTCATCTGGCGCACCGTCAATTTTGTGGTATTCGCCGGCATCCTGATCAAGCTGGTGGCCAAACCGGCCAAAAAATTCTTTGCGCAGCGGTCCCAGGATGTAGCCACGACCCTGGAGGAGGCGGAAGCCAGGCAAGCGGCGGCCGAGGCCGCGGTGAAGGCGGCGGAGGAGCGGTTGGCCGCGGTTGCCAAAGAGCGCCAGAGCGTGATCCAGCAATTTGTGGCCGAAGGCGAGATGGAAAAGGCCAAGATCCTGGATAAAGCCAACATAGTGGCAGCCCGGATCAAGGAGATGGCGGCCTTTACCATTGAGCAGGAGACCAAGAAAGCCGCCCAAGGTCTGAAAGAGGAAGTCGTGGGCCTGGCCACTCAGATGGCTACGGACATGATTACCGAGAAAGCTACCTACGCCGACCAGCAAGGTCTGGTGGAGGAATATTTGAAGAAGGTGGTGGAAACCCATTGATTGACATGACCGTTGCCCGACGCTATGCGAAAGCCTTGCTGACTCTGGGCAAGGAAGATGCTCACTACAAAGAGTATGGGGAGGGGCTCAGTGGTTTCGCCCATCTTTTGGAGCGGGAACCGGAGCTGAAGGATGCCCTGCTCAACCCCATCCATGGCCGGGAGGATCGCAACAAATTACTCCTGCGCATGATCGAATTGTTGCAACTGCCTCCCATGGTTTCCAACCTCCTGCAACTTCTCCTGGATAAACACCGCCTCAACGCGGTGGACGGCGTGGCCATAGCCTACCAGGAAATGCTGGACGAGGTGGAAAATGTTCAGCGGGCCAAGGTTAAGACGGCCATTTTGCTGGACGAGGCCACCCAGGATCGCCTCCGGAAGACTTTGGAGAAGTTGACTGGCAGCACCGTGGTCATGGAGGTGGAGGAAGATCCCGCCATCATCGGCGGTTTGGTGGCCAAGGTGGGGGACCTGGTGCTGGACGGCAGCGTGCGCACCCAGATTAATACCTTAAGAGAATCCTTAATAAAAGGCGAGGTCTTATAAATGGAAATCAGAGCAGAAGAAATCAGCCAAATTATTCGCTCTCAGATCCGGGACTATGAGAAAAAGGTGGAGGTCGCCGAAACGGGGACCGTGCTGTCCGTGGGTGACGGCATCGCCCGGGTCTATGGCGTGGAGAAGTGCATGGCCATGGAACTCCTGGAATTCCCCGGGGGCATCTTTGGTCTGGCCCTGAACCTGGAAGAGGACAACGTCGGTGTCGCCATCCTGGGTGAAGACACGCACATCAAAGAGGGTGACATCGTCAAACGCACCGGCCGTATCGCCCAGGTGCCCGTTGGGGACGCAGTCCTCGGGCGGGTCATCGATCCCGTGGGCAACCCCATTGACGGCAAAGGCCCCATCGATGCCAAGGAGTTCCGGCGCATCGAAGTCAAGGCCCCGGGCGTCATCGAGCGCGCCCCGGTAAATGAGCCCATGTACACGGGCTACAAGGCCGTAGACGCCATGACCCCCGTCGGCCGCGGCCAGCGGGAATTGATCATCGGTGACCGCCAGATCGGCAAAACCGCCCTCTGCGTCGATGCCATCATCAACCAGAAGGACTCCGGCATCCTCTGTGTCTACGTCGCCGTTGGTCAGAAGAAATCCACCGTGGCCCAGGTGGTGGACGCTTTGGAACGCCACGGCGCCCTGAAGCACACCATCATCGTCAACGCCTCGGCTTCGGAGCCCGCGCCCTTGCAGTACGTCGCCGCCTTTGCCGGCTGCGCCATGGGCGAGTATTACCGGGACAGCAAACGCCACGCCCTGATCATTTACGACGATCTGACCAAGCAGGCCCAGGCCTACCGGCAGATGTCCTTGCTGCTGCGCCGCCCGCCGGGACGTGAAGCTTATCCCGGTGACATCTTCTACAACCACTCCCGGTTGCTGGAGCGGGCCGCCAAGCTGAACGACGCCCTGGGAGGCGGCTCCCTTACCGCCCTGCCCATCATTGAAACCCAACAGGGTGACGTATCGGCCTTTATTCCCACCAACGTTATTTCCATCACCGACGGTCAGGTGTACCTGGAACCGAACCTGTTCTTCTCCGGTATCCGGCCCGCCATCAACGTTGGTCTGTCCGTCTCCCGGGTCGGTGGTGCCGCCCAGGTGAAGGCCATGAAGCAGGTGGCCGGCATGTTGCGTCTGGAAATGGCCCAGTACCGGGAACTGGCGGCTTTCGCCCAGTTCGGCTCGGAGCTGGACAAATCCACCCAGCAGCAGCTCAACCGGGGCGCCCGGTTGGTGGAAGTCCTGAAGCAGCCCCAGTATCAGCCGCTGCCCCTGGAGAAACAGGTGTCCATCATCTATGCCGGCACCCGGGGCTTCCTGGACAAGTATCCCATCGACGTTCTGGCGTCTTACGAACAGCAGCTCTACAGCTTCATGGAGTCGAAATACGCTGACCAGTTGGCCGCCATCAAGGAGCAGAGAGAGTTCACTACGGAAATCGATGCCAAGATGAAGGTTATCCTGGAAGAGTTTGATTCTGTCTTCCAGCCTGTCGTCGAGCGCGTCATAAGAGCGGGGTATAAGCATGGCGACCCTACAAGATATCAAACGAAAAATCGGGGCGGTTAAGAAGACCCAGCAGATCACCAAGGCCATGAACATGGTCTCGGCGGCGAAACTGCGGGGCGCCCAGTTGCGCATGGAGGGGTTCCGGCCTTATGCCGGGGCCTTCGCCATGATGCTGGGTAATATGGCCGGCCGGGTAGAACCGGAGATCCACCCCTTCTTCCAAGCGGTCGCCCCGGTGCAACGGGTCGGTCTGGTGTTGATGACCGCTGACCGCGGTCTGTGCGGCAGCTTCAACGTCAACCTGATCAACACCGCGGTGAGGTTTATCCGGCAGAAAGAGGCTGAGGGGATCGAGGTTTCGCTCATCTGCGTGGGCCGGAAAGGCCGGGATTTCTTCCGGCGGCGGAAACGGGAAATGCTGGCCCAATACGTGGATGTGTGGAATAAGTTCGACTTTTCCAACGCGGTGACGGTGGCCCGGGAGATGATGAACGCCTTCTTGAACGGAGACGTGCAAGAGGTTCACCTGATCCATTCCAGCTTCATCAATATGGCGATCCAGCGCCCGCAAAATGGTGCAGTTGCTGCCCATCCAGCCCTCCGAGACGGAAGCGGAAGTGGGAGGCAGCACGGAGTATCTCTTCGAGCCGCCTATGGAGCAGTTCCTGGAGTACCTGCTGCCCAAGTATATCAACGTGCTGGTTTACCATGGCTTCCTGGAAAATTCCGCCAGCGAATACGCCGCCCGGATGACCGCCATGGACAACGCCCAGGCTAACTGTAAAGAAATGATCACCACTTTGAGCCTCATCATGAACAAGGCCCGGCAGGCGGCCATTACCAGAGAACTGATGGATATCGTGGGCGGGGCTGAGGCCCTTAAAGGCTAAGCCGCCCGTATGAGGAGGATTTACAGCATATGAATATCGGAAGAGTCGCCCGCGTTATCGGTCCGGTAGTGGACGTGGAATTCGAAGAAGGCAAACTGCCGGCCATTAAAAACGCCCTATGGATTACCAACCCGGCCATCGACGACATTGAAGACAACCTGGTCGTTGAAGTCGCCCAGCATCTCGGGAACAACATGGTCCGCACCATCGCCATGGACACCACCGACGGTCTGGTCCGGGGCATGCCCGTCAAAGACACCGGTGACCCCATCATGGTGCCGGTGGGCGAAGAGGCCCTGGGCCGGGTGCTCAACGTCGTGGGCCGCCCGGTGGACGGTATGGGTCCGGTGAATGCCAAGCACCATATGCCAATTCACCGTCTGGCGCCGGCCTTCGTGGAGCAGGACACCACGGTAAAGGTGCTGGAAACCGGGGTTAAGGTTATCGACCTGCTGGTCCCCTTCCCCCGGGGCGGCAAGATGGGCATGTTCGGCGGCGCCGGTGTCGGCAAGACCGTCGTCATGATGGAAATGGTCCACAACATCGCCATGCACCACGGCGGCATTTCGGTGTTCGCCGGCGTGGGTGAGCGCACCCGTGAGGGCAACGACCTCTACCTGGAAATGAAACACTCCGGGGTTCTGCCCAAGGCGGCGTTGATTTACGGACAGATGACCGAGCCCCCCGGGGCCCGGGCCCGGGTAGCCTTGACCGCCCTGACGGCGGCGGAATACTTCCGGGATGTGGAAGGGCAGGATGTGTTGCTCTTCATCGACAACATCTTCCGTTTCACCCAGGCGGGTTCCGAAGTATCGGCTCTCCTGGGCCGCATGCCCTCCGCCGTAGGTTACCAGCCCACCCTGGGCACCGACCTTGGTGAATTGCAGGAGCGCATCACCTCCACCAAGAAAGGTTCGGTCACCTCGGTACAGTGCATTTACGTGCCCGCCGATGACTTGACCGACCCGGCCCCGGCCACCACCTTTGCTCACTTGGACGGCACCGTGGTGCTTTCCCGGGCCTTGACGGAGCTGGGCATCTACCCGGCGGTGGATCCCCTGGACTCCACCTCCCGGATCCTGGACCCGCAAGTCGTGGGCGAAGAGCACTACTACGTGGCCCGGAACGTCCAGCAGACCCTCCAGAAGTATAAGGACCTGCAGGACATCATCGCCATTCTGGGTATCGACGAACTGTCGGACGAAGACAAGCTGACCGTGGCCCGGGCCCGGAAGATTCAGCGTTTCCTGTCCCAGCCCTTCTTCGTCGCGGCCCAGTTCACCGGCCAGGAAGGCAAGTTCGTGTCCGTGCCGGACACCGTGCGGGGCTTCAAGGAAATCATCGAAGGCAAACACGACGATCTGCCGGAGCAGGCCTTCTACATGGTGGGCGGTATCGAAGAAGCGGTGGCCAAGGCCGAACGGCTGGCGGCTGCCTAAGGGCAGGGGAGGCTTAAGCCTATGGCAGAAAAACAACTCCTGTTGGAGGTGGTTACTCCCGACCGGCTGGTCCTGTCCACCGAGGCCGACGTGGTGGTATGTCCCGGGGTGGAAGGCCAGTTCGGCGTCCTGCCGGGCCACATTCCCTTCCTGAGCGCCCTGGAAATCGGCGAGATGTATTATCGCAAGGGCGGCCAGACCGAGTACCTGGCGGTGAGCGGCGGCTTTGCCGAAGTCACCGGCGAGAAGGTAACCATCGTGGCGGAGTCGGCCGAGAAGGGCCGGGAGATCGACGTGGAACGGGCCAAGCGGGCCCTGGAGCGGGCCGAGAAGCGTATCGCCCAAGGCAAGGCCGCAGACATCGACTGGGTCCGGGCCGAAGCCGCCATGCGCCGCTCCCTGATGCGCGCCAAGGTGGCCGGCCGCTAACCCACCATTCACTTAACCTGATCACTCAAGGCAAGCCTGGATTCCCGGGCTTGCCTTTTCATTTTTGGAAAATAGGTGTATTTTAACGGCTAAAGGGTTATCAGGGTGAGAAAGGCCCCGGTGTTTACTTTTTGACGGGTAAAGAGGAAAATCATTATGACCAGAGAGGAGTTATTATCTCGGATTGCCATTAGCCCAAATGTCTGTTTTGGCAAGCCCTGCATCAGGGGGCATCGCATCTGGGTTTCTTTGATCTTGGATTTCCTGGCCAGCGGCATGACCATTGAAGAGGTCCTCAAAGAATATCCAGACTTGGAGGAGGCGGATATCTTTGCGTGCCTAGCCTATGGTGCGGAGATGGCTAGGGAGCGGTATGTTGATATCCCATTCGAGGCTAACGCGTGAGATTGAAGTTGGATGAGAATCTCGGCAGTCGAGGGGCCGAACTTTTCCGGCAAGCTGGTCACGATGTGGCTACAGTGCCAGAACAAGCCCTATGTGGAGCCTCCGACCCCGACCTGATAAAGATTTGCCGCGTTGAACAGAGAGTCCTGGTTACCCTTGACATGGATTTTGGCAACCCGCTCATTTTTAGACCTGCCGACTACTTTGGAATTGCGGTGTTGCGGCTGCCGCCAAGGCCCTCCCATGAGGACTTACTTGATACGATCCGCACCCTAATTGGCGGTTTGGCCAGAGAGACCGTAGAAGGAAGACTTTGGATTGTCCAGCGGGGGCGGATTCGAGCCTATCAGCCTGAAGACTAAAGGCAATCAAGGCTCAATGGGGATTTATGAAGATAACCTATGATCCCGAAGTGGACGTGCTGCGCATTCTCTTCAGCAACGCCCCCATCGAAGAATGCGATGAGGGCAAGCCCGGGGTAATCATCGACTACAATAAAGACGGGAATGTCGTAGGCATGGAGATTCTGGACGCCTCCAAGCGCATGGATAATCCCCGGGCGGTGGACTATGCGGTGGTGGGGTGATATTACTACGAGAAAATCATGGATAAGGCAGATCAGCTGGAGGAGCTTTACCAGGAAATTTTTCAATGCACAAAGTGCCACCCAGATGTGGTCGCCAGCAAGGTCCGGCGACGAGTTCTGGGAAATACTTTAAACTCAAAAATTGTCCTAATGGCTCAAGCCCCTGGAGAGACTGGGGTTAGAATGTCAGGTGTGCATTGGAACAGAGAAGATGGCACCCTGACTAAAGGAGGAAATTTTTTAGACAAACAACTGGCTCTCATTAATTACTCGGTCAATCTTCATAGCGGGGCAATTTTTCGTCCTTACACTACAAATATACTCCAGTGTTGGACGGGGAGAGCCAAAGGTAAAAGGGATAGAATTCCTGAAACTAAGGAGTTAATTAATTGTGCAAAGTGGTGGAGTAAAGAGTTGAGGATAATTCAACCCACAATCATGATACTTCTTGGAGCACCAGCTACAGAATATTTTGGACAAGCTATCGACAAGAAGTGGGTCTTTGCCGAGATGCTTACACGTCAAGAGGAAAATATTAAAATACGGGAGATTAATCTTGACCTCAAAGTTTTTTTCTTGCCTCATCCAACGGCTCCTTATAAAGAACTTATCGAGCCATTCCGCAAACAGAAGCAGCTATACCAGGAAGTATTTCAACAAGTTAAAGAAAAATTAAACCAATAGGTGCCGGCTTTACATAATTACGGGGCATGAAACATGCAAAAGGTTAGGGGATGAACAAACCAGAAAGTGACAACCTCACCGCCGTTATTCTGGCGGCGGGGCAGGGGACCCGGATGAAGTCGAGCCGGCCCAAGGTGCTGCACGAAATCCTGGGGCGGCCCATGATCGCTTACCTGCTGGATACCCTCCGGGAGGCTGGGGTTAACGATATCGTGGTGGTGGTGGGGCACCAGGCCGAGGCGGTGCAGGCGGCCCTGAAGGATTACGAACTGCGCTTTGTCATCCAGGAGCCGCAGTTAGGGACGGGGCACGCGGTCCAGGTGGCCATGGGCGCGGTGGACCCCTCGGCTGGGACCGTCATGGTCCTGTGCGGCGACGCGCCGTTGATTTCCGGGGAAAGTATCGGGGTGCTGCGGCATTTGCACGGAGCGACCGGGGCCGCGGTCACCATGCAGACCATCGAGTTGCCGGACGGGGCCCATTACGGCCGGGTGGTGCGGGACGGCATCGGGCCGGGTGGCGGCGGTGGTCCAGGCCAAAGATGCGGCGGACCGTCCCGATATCCTGGCCATCCGGGAGATCAACACCGGGGCCTATTGTTTTGAGGCGGCGTTTCTGGCTGAGGGCCTGGCGAAAATCCCCAAGAGCCCGGTGACCGGGGAAATCTATCTCACCGACCTGATCCACATCGCCCGGGAGGAGGGCAGGGGGGTGGAAGCCCCCATCGACCCGGACAGGGAGGCGCTTCTGGGGATCAACAGCCGGGCCGAACTGGCCGGGGCCACCCAAACCGTCAAGCGCCGGATCAACGCCCGGCATATGGACCAGGGGGTCACCCTCATGGACCCGGAGGCCACCTATATCGAGTCGTTCGTCAGCATCGGGCGGGACACCATCATTTATCCTAACGTTTATCTGCAAGGCCGCACCGTCATCGGGGAGAACTGCGTCATCGAGGCGTCGGTCAAGATTGTCGATTCCATCCTGGCCAGCGACGTTTATGTCAAGATGGGTTGCGTCATCACCCAGAGCCGGGTGGGGGCCGGGGTGGACATCGGCCCTTATGCGCACCTCCGGCCCTTAAGCGACCTGAGGTCGAGGGTGCACGTGGGCAACTTCGTGGAGGTGAAGAAATCCGTCCTGCACGAAGGGGTGAAGGCCGGCCACCTTACTTACCTGGGGGATGCGGATGTCGGGGCCGGGACCAACGTCGGGGCCGGGACCATCACCTGCAACTACGACGGCGAGAAGAAACACGCAACCGTGATCGGCGAGGGCGCCTTTATCGGCAGCAACACCGCGCTGGTGGCGCCGGTGACCGTGGGGGCCGGGGCCTATATCGGGGCCGGTTCCACCATCACCAAGGAGGTGCCGCCGGGGAAGTTGGGCGTTGCCCGGGCCCGGCAGGTGAATCTGGAGAGGCGGGCCAGTCGGCAAGAAGAAGGATGAGTAGCGGGTAGCTTATTCGGTTACGAATATTCTCTCATTTCTTCATAAAGTGCCCAAGCAGAGCTTGGGCTGAAAAGATACGTTCCCAAGCTGGAGCTTGGGAACGAGAAGAAAAGTGGAGCTTGGGCAGACGAGAATTTCGAGAGAGCGGCAGAAGCAAGGTGCGCAGTGCGCACCCTACACGGCTGAAAGCTGACGGCTAACTGCTAAGAGCTAAAAGAGGCAAACTATGTGTGGCATCATCGGATATATGGGGCCCCGGGAGGCCATGCCCATCATCCTGGATGGCCTGAAACGGCTGGAATACCGGGGCTACGACTCCGCCGGGATGGCGGTGATCGGCGATCACGGCCTGGCCATCCGCCGGAGCCTGGGCAAACTGAAGGAACTGGAAAAACTGCTCCTACAAGACCCCCTGCAGGGCCAGGTGGGCATCGGCCACACCCGCTGGGCCACCCACGGGCGGCCTTCCGAGACCAACGCCCATCCCCACCGGGTCGGCGACATTGCGGTGGTGCACAACGGCATCATCGAAAACTATCTGGAACTCAAGGAAGCCCTGATCAAGGCTGGCCACCGCTTTTCCTCCGAGACGGACACGGAGATCGTCTCCCACCTCATCGTCAAGCACCTGGAGGAGGGCGCGCCTTATCTGGTGGCGGTGCAGCAGGCGATCCAGGAAATTAAGGGGTCATACGCCCTGGCCATCGTCAACGCCCGGGAGCCCCGCATGCTGGTGGCGGCCCGGAAGGAAAGCCCCCTGATCCTGGGGCTGGGTGAGGGCGAATATTTCCTGGCCTCGGACATCCCCGCCATCCTGCCCTACACCCGCCGGGTGATTTTTCTGGAAGACCACGATTTCGTGGTGTTGCAGGAGGGCTCGTTCCTCCTGTTGAACCAGGCAGGCGAGCGCATCGAGCGCCCGGAGCACACCATCACCTGGAGCCCGGCCATGGCGGAGAAGGCGGGCTACAAGCATTTCATGCAGAAGGAGATTTTCGAGCAGCCCCGGGCCCTGATTGACACGTTCCGGGGCCGCATCGACCCGGACCTGGGAGAAGTAATGCTCCAGGAGATCACCCTCTCCGACGAGGCGATCCGGGATATCCGCAAGATTTACCTGGTGGCCTGCGGCACGTCATTTCACGCCGCCATGGTGGGAAAAACCCTGATCGAACATCTCTGCCGCATCCCGGTGGAGGTGGAGTTGGGCTCGGAGTTCCGCTACCGGGACCCCCTGGTGGACCGCCATACCCTCCTGATCCCCATCTCCCAATCCGGAGAGACCGCCGATACCCGGGCCGGGCTGACGGCGGGCAAGGCGTTGGGGGCCAAGTCCCTGGCCATCGTCAACGCGGTGGGCTCCAGCATCGCCCGGGACGCCGACGCGGTGCTCTATACCCACGCCGGGCCCGAGATCGGGGTGGCCTCCACCAAGGCCTTTACCACCCAGTTGGTGGCCCTGTATCTCATCGCCCTGTTTCTGGCCCAGAAATTAGGCAGACTCAAGCAGGACGAGGCCCGGCGCCGGCTGGCGGATTTGCTCAAACTGCCCACCTGGGTCCAGGAGACCCTGGACCTGGATGCGGAGATCCGGGAGACCGGCCACCGCTACATGAACGCCCACAATTTTCTCTACTTAGGAAGGGGCATCCATTACCCCATCGCCCTGGAAGGGGCCCTGAAGCTCAAGGAGATTTCCTATATCCACGCCGAAGGTTATGCCGCGGGGGAGATGAAGCACGGGCCCATCGCCCTGATCGACGAGAACATGCCGGTGCTGGTGCTGGCGTCCCGGAGCCCGGTGCTGGAAAAAGTCCAGGGCAACATCGAAGAGGTGGCGGCCCGGGGCGGGCGGCTCATCGCCCTCACCGAGCTTGACAACCTCCAGGTGCGGGAGCGGGTGGAAAGCGTCATTACCGTGCCCTCGGTCCCCCTGGACCTGTCGCCCATCGTCCTGGTAACGCCGCTGCAACTGCTGGCTTACCATATCGCCGACCTCAGGGGCACCGACGTGGACCAGCCCCGGAACCTGGCCAAGAGCGTGACGGTGGAATAAGCTTGGCGACCTTGCGGCTTGGCGAGAGATAGAGCGTTTGCCAAAAGTTCTTTCCATTGGGAGGTTCTCAAATCCCCCTGAATCCCCCTTTTTAAAGGGGGGTTGGGGGGATTAGAATGATTCCGCTATCGGAAAAAACTTTTGGCGACGAGTATAGTTCTCACGCAACGGCGCCAAGGCGGCGAGAACGCCAAGGAGTTATCTCTCCACCAAGGCAAAGCGCGGGCGGCTGATGGATTGGTGCTGGCACAGGGGGCAGCGGCTGGGGCGGGTGAGGCGGTCCCGTTTGCGAAACACGAAGCCGCAGTTTTTGCATACCGCGGGGCTGATCTGAAAACGCTTCCCGGGTCCCGGGGCCCGGGCGAGGTGGGTCAGGTGATCCAGCACCTGTTTTTCCGACTGCGACAGCAGTTGCGACAACTCCAGGCTGGAGTAGGGTTGCTCCGCCAGAAGTTCTTTCATGGCCTGGCGCACAGTGCTCATAGGGGATTCCTGGAGGGAGTATCCTGGTTTTTACCTCATTACCCGGAGCAGAAAAGGGGTTTCATGGGGCCTCGATAACCTGATGGAAAATCCCCCTAAATCCCCCTTTTTCAAAGGGGGACTTTCGCAGCGGTGCCTCAAAGTGCCCCCCGTTGCCCAAGGGGGGGATAGAGGGGATTTCTTTTTCGTGGTGGTGCGGGAGGGGTCGTTTCTCCTGTTGAACCAGGAAGGCGAGGGCATCGAGCGCCCGGTGCCCACCATCACCATGGCTTCAGGTTAAAGCAGAAATCAGTGAGCTGCTCCAAGTAATAACTTTAACCCGACAGAGGGAAAGACGGCAACCATTCTGATGCGTTATCTCATCATGGGCGCCGGGGCTTTGGGCTCGGTCTTCGGCGGACTCCTTAAACACCGCGGCCAATCGGTGGCCTTTATCGGCCGGGGGGCCCACTTTGACCAGATCACCACCCGGGGCCTGACCATCGAGGGGATCTGGGGGGAGTTTCAGGTGGGGCCCGTGGCCCCGCAATTAATGGGTGGCGACGGCTACGACGTTATTCTCCTCTGCGTCAAATCGTTTCATACCCAGGAGGCTTGCCGCCGGGTCCAGGGTTTACTGGCCCCCCAAGGTCTCATCGTCTCGGTGCAAAACGGCTTGGGAAATCTGGAAATTATCGCCCGGGAGTTCGGCCCGGAACGCACCGTCGGGGCCCGGGTGATCTTTGGGGCCCAAATCATCCGTCCGGGCCTGGCCCGGGTGACGGTGTACGCCGAACCGGTCCTGGTGGGGGCCATGGTTCCGGCCACTCCCCACCCAGGGTTGAGCAAGGTGGTGGCGGATCTGAATCGAGCCGGCATCCCCACCCGTCAGGTGGATGACATCCTGACCCACCTCTGGGGCAAGGTCCTTTACAACTGCGCCCTGAATCCGCTGGGGGCCATCCTGGGCGTGCCCTATGGGGCCCTGGGAGATCATCCCCAGACCCGGGGCCTCATGCGCCGGGTCATTGAGGAAATCTACCAGGTGGCCAAGGCCCGGGGAGTTCCTCTGGGCCATGCCGACGCCGAGAGCTATATCAAATTTTTCCTGGAGAACCTGGTGCCGGCCACCGCGGGTCACTGGCCCTCCATGTGGCAGGATTTGCAAGCCGGGCGCCGCACCGAGATCGAGGCCTTGAATGGCGCCATCTGTCGTTACGGTGAGGCCGTGGGGGTGCCAACCCCCTATAATGACGCCATCAGCCGTCTGGTGCGCTTCTTAGAGCATAATCCCGGTTAATCCCTCTTTCACCCAGCCCTAACGGGTGATCACCCCGCAGGCGATGCGGGGCCCGGCGTTGCCGGCGGGATCGCTTACATAGTCATCCGCCCCGGCGTGGATCACCAGGGAAGTCCCCCCCGCCTGAAACAAAGAATTCTTTTCCCCCTCTTTCAGGGTGACCAGCTTGGCCACCGTCTCGACCTTGGCCTTGCCGTCAGCCCCCACCGTAATATTGGGCAGGTCGCCGGCGTGAGGTCCGGCCGGGTTTTTCAGGCCATGTTGCTTGGCGAAGGGATTGAAGTGGCCGCCGGCGCTGGCAAAATCCGGAGTGGCGCAAACGCCTTTAGCGTGGATATGGAAGGCATGCTCCCCGGGAGGCAGATTCTCGATCTGCATGACAATCTTTACCCCTTCGGGGGTCTGGGTTAAGGTGGCTTCCCCCACCTTTTGCCCCTGGGGATTGACCAGCGTTGATTTGGCCGTGGTTGGCGCGCTTTGGCCGCAGCCGTAAACCAGCGCCAGGGCCAACCCTAATCCTAGTGCTAAGAATTTCCGCCGCATCGTTTCACCCCTTTTGACCATGGTTTCATGGTTCCTCTGAAGAAAGGCGCTTCTCCGAGAAATTACCTTAAAGGTAAAACGTCCTGGAAAATAATCCAGCGCGGCAGGATATTTTTCCCGGGATTTCATGGGTAATGGCCAAGACATCAACCAACTATCATCAAATCGAGGCGGGATTGATTTACGGCTGGGTAGGAGGGGTGGCTATGGTAAGCATAGAGATTATAGCAATTGCCAAAAGTTTTTTCCGCTCCGGGAAGCCTTGTAATCCCCCCTGCCCCCCTTTAAAAAAGGGGGGGAACTGCAAGGAATTGCTGTCAAAGTCCCCCTTTGAAAAAGGGGGATTCAGGGGGATTTGAGAACTTCCAAACGGAAGGAATTTATGGCAAACGCTATAGTCACCATCTCTGGGTTAACGGTGCGTACCTGGAAGTCATGTGGGGCGCGTCTCACGCACCGGACCGGCTCATCAGGGCCAGGAGTTCGTCGGTCTTTGCCTTAAGCAGGGCCGGGTCTTGCCGGGTTTCCACATTGAGGCGGAGGACCGGTTCGGTGTTGGATGGGCGCAGGTTGAAACGCCAGGCGGGGAATTCCAGGCTGAGGCCGTCGGTGCGGTCGGCCGCGATGGCGTCGGCCTGATAGCGGGCTTCGACGCGCGCCAGGGCCGCATCGGGGTCGGGCAACGTGCGGTTGATTTCGCCGCTGCAGGGGTAGCGGGCCATGCGGGCCGCCACCAGGGCCGCGAGGGGCTGATGGGCGCGGCACATCTGCTCCAGGACCAGCAGCCAGGGGATCATGCCGCTGTCACAGTAGGCGAAATCCCGGAAGTAGTGGTGGCCGGACATCTCCCCGCCGTAGAGGGCGTCTTCGGCCCGCATGCGCTCCTTGATGAAGGCGTGGCCGGTTTTGCTCATCACCGGGCGGCCGCCGGCCTGATGCACCATGTCAATGGTGTTCCAGGTCAGCCGGGGGTCGTGAATGATGGCGGCGCCGGGATGGTGGGCCAGCAGCGCCTGGGCGATCAGCCCCACCAGGTAGTACCCCTCGATAAAAGCTCCCTGGGCATCGAAGAAGAAGCATCGGTCAAAGTCGCCGTCCCAGGCCAGGCCCAGGTCGGCGCCATGGTCCCGCACTGCTTCGGCTGTGATGCGGCGATTTTCCGGCAGCAGGGGGTTGGGCACCCCCTGGGGAAAAGTCGGGTCCGGTTCATGGCAGATCTTGATGAACCGGAAGGGCAGGTGGGGCTCCAGGGCGTCGAGCACCGGCCCGGCGCAGCCGTTGCCGGCATTCACCACCACCTTGAGGGGCGTGAGGCTGGAGGGGTCGACGTAGCTTAACAGGTGGGCGATATAAGCATTAAGGGTGTCCGTGGCTCTCCGGGTCCCCTTCGGTCCGGGGGCGGGGGAAATTCCCGGCCGGCGGCCAGCCGTTCGATCTCTTTGAGACCGGAGTCGCCGCTCAGGGGCCGGGACTCTTCCCGGATGAATTTCATGCCGTTGTATTCCGGGGGGTTGTGGCTGGCGGTGACCATGATGCCGCCGTCCAGTCCCAGGTGAGAGGTGGCGAAGTAGACCTGCTCCGTGCCGCAGAGCCCCAGGTCCCAGACCTCGACCCCGGCGTCGTTGAGGCCCGCGGACAGGGCCTCGGCCAGGGGGAGGCTGGAGAAGCGTATATCCCGCCCCACCGCCACCCGGGCCGGGGACAGAAACGCGGCATAAGCCCGGCCGATCCGGTAGGCCAGGTCCTCGTTGAGTTCTCCGGGGACCCGGCCCCGGACGTCATAGGCTTTAAAACAACTGAGCTTTTCCATGGTTGGGCCTGCGGGGTGAGGGCTATTTCCGGTGAGGGCAGCCGCTCTGTCCGGATGTTTTTTCTTATCATGCGCCGGCCCTGAAGGCCAGTCCCCGGTGACCCGCTCAGGCCAATTCGTCGGCAAAATATACCTTATTGCCGGGGTGCGCCGGTGCGGGTACCCGCACCAAGGGCGGACACGCAGGTCCGCCCCTACGGAACAATGCCGCTGGTTGGCGATTGAGTATCAGGCTGGGGAAGGGGAATATGAGAAACTTGGGGGGAATGGTTGAAAAGCGCTGCCCCTAACCTGTACTATAGAGAAAGCGTCGTAATAACTTTTTGCCTGAAGTCCACAGGGGCAGACAATTGGCTGATAAACAGGACTGAACCTCATGATTAAGATCTCCAAGTCGATGGTGGGAGCGGCTGAACTCGAGGCCATGGGCCGGGTTATGCGGGAAGACGGCTACCTGGGTATGGGCCGGGAGGTGCGGGCTTTTGAAGAAGAGCTCGGGGAATATTTCGGCGGCCGGGACCGCCAGGTCATCTGCCTCAATTCCGGCACCGCAGCCCTGCATCTGGCGGTGGCTGCCCTCACCAGCCCCGGGGATGAAGTCCTGGTGCAATCACTAACCTTTGTGGCCACCTTCCAGGCGATCAGCGCCGCGGGCGCGGTACCGGTGGCCTGCGAAGTCTACCCGGAGACGGTCACCCTAGACCTGGAGGATGCCGCCCGGAGAATTACGCCCCGGACCCGGGCCGTGATGCCGGTCCATTACGCCAGCAACCCCGGGGACCTGGAGGCCATCTACGGCTTTGCCCGGCGGCATGGCCTAAGGGTGATTGAAGACGCGGCCCATGCCTTCGGCTGCACCTATAAGGGGCGGATGATCGGCTCCTTCGGCGACCTGGCCTGTTTCAGTTTTGACGGGCTGAAGAATATCACCAGCGGGGAAGGGGGGGCGGTGGTCACCGGGGACCCCGGGGTGATCCAGGCAATTCAGGATGCCCGGCTGTTGGGGGTGCAACGGGACACCGAAAAACGTTACCAGGGGGCCCGGAGTTGGGAGTTCGACGTCCAACATCAGGGCTACCGGTACCATCTGAGCAACCTGTTTGCGGCCATGGGCCGGGTGCAACTGGGGCGCTTTGAAGGGGAATTCAAACCCCGGCGCGTCGCATTGGCCCAAACCTACCGCCAGGCTTTTGCCGGCATGGGCAATCTCCAACTTTTAGCGGGCGACCCGGGACCGATTGTGCCCCATATTTTTCCCATCAGGGTGCTGAACGGCAAGCGGGATGGGCTGCGGCAGTTTTTGCAGGACCGGGGCATTGAAACCGGCATTCACTATAAGCCGAATCATCTCCTGTCTTTTTACGGCGGGGGTCAAGAGGCGCTGCCGGTTACCGAGAGGCTCTATGAAGAGTTGTTGACCCTGCCCTTGCACCCCGGGCTGGGGGACTGAAGAGATGGATCGCATCATCGTTGCCGTTAGCGAATTTTTGTCTAAGGCCTAAGACCAAGTTGCCGGCAAACAAGAAATAATCCGAATTGTCGGGGCGGTTCGCGAACCGCCCCGGCGTATGGTGCGACCATAAAGACAATAGAATTACCTTTAGGACGGCCACGTAAGACCTCTGCTAAAGTCACCTAACCGGTCAGTCTGAGGGAGCGGAGCGACCGAAGAATCTCTTAAGTACGAGAAAACACGAGATCCTGCGCTCCGCTCAGGATGACAAAATGGTTTGGCGCAGAGGTCTCAACTTGATATAAGACCGCCAGAGCTCGGTCTGGGAGGGCGGGGCTGGCTGCGAACTGAACGCTACAACCGGCCGGTCAGGTGGGCGAGAGACCGGAGCCGGCTCCACAACGACTGGGGAAGCCACAGAAGCATGGCGGTAACGATTAATACCATTTCGGCCGAAAGCTGGCCGAGATTGTCGTGGAGGAAGTAATAATTGCTCAGCCTTTCCATCAGGGTGTAATGAGGATGAGGCGGGAAAGGTCCTAAAAATGGATAGAAAAATATCTCCAGGTCAACCAGATCAGCGGTTAAATGAGATAGCCAGAGGACTGCCCCGATATAAACCAGCTTTTTATTGAGGTTAAATATTCGGCATATAAGCCAGGCGGCAGCCGTGACCAGGGCAAATATTAAGAATGAATGCCCCACCCCCCGGCCCGGAGCATTGAAGGCCACATATAAGGTCTTATCTATCAGATCGGGGCCGAAACTGGCGGCAAACAGAAAAATAAAATTCTCTGCCAAGAATTTCCGTTTGGCGATGCCGGCGATGGCGAGATGCCCAAAAATCATAAGATAAAATTCTACAGGTTTATTTATCCCCGAACAAGTAAAAACTTCTCCGGCTGGGATGGGGCCGGATGACCGGCCCGCGGTACCCTACAGGGAGCCGAATTGAGCCGGGCCCTGACCAAGGTCAGGTCAAGAGGGCCTGGACAATCCGTTCCTGGTCGGCTGGCCCTAAATAGGGATGCATGGGCAGGCTGAAGATGCGCCGGGAGGCGTGTTCGCTCACCGGGAAATCTCCCGGCTTATGGCCTAAAGGCGCAAAAGCTCTCTGGAGGTGTAAGGGCACGGGATAATAGATGGCGGCAGGGATTTGGGCCGCCTGCAATTTCTGCAGCATAGGCTCCCGATGCTCGCTCAGCACCGAATACTGGGCCCAGACCGAGGTGCAATCCGGGGCCACCGAGGGCACCGTCACCAGCGGCCTTCAGGGCCTCGCCGTATTGCCGGGCCACTCGCTGGCGGTCCACCACCTCCTGGTCGAAGATCTCCAGCTTGGCCAAAAGAACCGCTGCCTGCAGGGTATCCAGACGGCCGTTCAAACCGATGCGGACGTTTTCATATTTATCCTTCCCCTGGCCATGAACCCGGATGGACCGCAAAACTTCAGCCAGGCCGTCGTCATCGGTAAAGATGGCCCCGCCGTCGCCATAGCACCCTAAAGGCTTGGCCGGGAAAAAGGAGGTGGCGGCCACCTCCGCCAGGGCCCCGGCTCGTCTCCCCTTATACGTCCCTCCGAAGGATTGGGCCGCATCTTCCAGGACAAACAAGCCATGGTCCCGGGCGATGGCGTTGATGCGGTCATAATCCGCGGGTTGGCCGAAGAGGTCCACCGGAATGATCCCTTTGGGTTTAAGATGGGCCGTGCCGGGGTTTTGCCCCAGGCTGCCGACGGCCTCCGCCAGGGACTCCGGATCGAGGTTGAAGGTTTGGGGATCAATATCCACAAACACCGGGGTGGCTCCCAGCAGTTGGATCACTTCGGCGGTGGCGATAAAGGTAAAAGGCGTGGTAAAAATGGCGTCGCCGGGGCCGACTCCGTAAGCCATCAAGGGCATCAGCAGGGCATCGGTGCCGGAAGAGCAGGAGATGGCGTGCTTGACGCCCACATAGGCCGCCAGCCGGGTCTCCAATTCGTTGACTTCGGGCCCCATGATGTATTGGCCGTGGGCCAGGACGCGTTGCAGGTTTTGGGCGAGCCGGTCGGAGATTTTCTGCTGCTGAGATTTCAGATCAATAAAGTCCAGGCGTTTTTGAGAGGTCATTTTTTCGTCCATAAGCCAGGTATGATCCGGGCCTGCAAAAAGTGAATTTCCACCTGACCGGTGGGCAGGGGAAATATGTGTGGATTATCCGGTTTAGTGAGGAGACAGAATCTGCCCCCGATCATTATAGCCTACTCTGCCTCCAAATCACCATACTCCCGGCGCCAACGATAGCAGGTCGATGCGGCAAGGCCCAGGGACTTGCCGCGCCCGGGAGGATTGATTTCAGGCGGACGGGAACTGCTGTTTCTTCACCTCGAAGTGCCACTTCCACAGCAGGTAGATCGACGGGTAGATAAACAGTTCCAGGAGAAACGAAGTGATCACCCCGCCCACCATGGGGGCGGCGATACGCTTCATGGCTTCGGAGCCGGTGCCGCTGCCGTACATCAGGGGCGCCAGGCCCACCAGGATGGCCATCACGGTCATGAGCTTGGGCCGCAGGCGCTGCACCGCTCCTTCCATGACCGCATCTTCCGTGTCCCGGTAGGTGAGGAGCCGCCCCTCCTGTTGGGCCCGGTGATAGGCGATGTCCAGGTAGAGGAGCATGATCACCCCGGTTTCGGCGTCCAGACCCGCCAGGGCGATGAGCCCCACCACCACGGCGACGCTGATGTGATAGCCCAAAAGGTAAAGTAGCCAGATGGCCCCCACCAGGGAGAAGGGCACCGCCAGGAGCACGATCATGACCTTGGTGATGGATTGGGTATTAATATAGAGGATGAAAAAGATGATGGCCAGGGTGATGGGGATGATGATGCTCAGGCGCTTCCGGGCCGTCTCCATGTATTCGAACTGGCCGCTCCAGAAATAGCTGTAGCCCGGAGGCATTTTCAGCTTGTCGGCGATGACCGCCTGGGCCTTCTTGATATAGGAGCCCACGTCGATGTTCCGGATGTCCACGAAGATCAGGGTGGCCCGGCGGGCGTTTTCACTGAAGATCATGGGGGGGCCCTGGTGCATCTTGAGATCGGCCACCTGTTCCATGGGGATCTGGGCCCCGGTGGGGGTGGGGATGAGCACCCGGCGCAGGGCCGGCAGGTTCTCCCGATAGTCCTGGAAGTAACGCAGGTTCACCGGGTAGCGCTCCAGGCCTTCCACTGTATAGGTAAGGTTCACGCCCCCCAGGGCGGTGAGGATGACGTCCTGGACGTCCCCCACGGTCAGGCCGTAGCGGGCCGCCTCCGGCCGCTTAATGTCGAAATCCAGGTAATAGCCCCCGGTGGTGCGCTCGGCGAAGGCGCTGGCGGTCTCGGGAATGCTCTTGAAGATGGCTTCGGCCTGGGTCCCCAGGCGGTTGAGGACTTCGAGGTCGGGACCGGTGATTTTCAGGCCGATGGGGGTCTTAATCCCCGTGGACAGCATGTCGATGCGGATCTTGATGGGATAGCCCCAGGAGTTGGAGAGCCCCGGAAATTTCACTGCCTCGTCCATCTGCCGGATAAGGTTTTCCATGGTCAGGCCCGGCCGCCAATACTTGGGGTCCTTGAGGCGGATGGTGGTCTCGATCATGCTGAGCGGCGCCGGATCGGTGGCGGTTTCGGCCCGGCCGGCTTTGCCGAAGACGTTTTCCACCTCCGGAAAGGTACGGATGATGCGGTCCGTCTGCTGGAGGATGTTTTTCGCTTCGGTAATCGAGATGCCCGGCATGGTGGTGGGCATGTACAACAGGTCGCCTTCGTTGATGGGCGGCATGAATTCGGAGCCCAGCTGGGAGAAGGGGTAGATCGTGACCACCACCAGGACCACCGCCACGGCGATGGCCAGGATGGGGAACCGCAGCACCCCTTTCAGCAGGGGGTGATAGACGGCCTGGGCCACCCGGTTGATGGGGTTTTTGGATTCCGCCGGGACTTTACCCCGGAGGAAGGCCATCATCATGACGGGTACCAGGGTGATGGCCAACAGGGCCGCGGCGCCCATGGCAAAGGTCTTGGTGTAGGCCAGGGGCTTGAAAAGACGGCCGCTCTCGGCGCCCAGGGCGAAGATGGGCAGGAAGGAGACGGTGATCACCAGGAGCGAGAAGAACAGCGATGGGCCCACTTCCTTGGCCGCCTCGAGGATCAGGGGGCCCCGGGGCGCGTCCGGGGGGGCATGCTCGATGTGCTTGTGGGCGTTTTCGATCATGATCACCGCGGCGTCCACCATCACCCCGATGGCCAGGGCGATGCCCCCCAGGCTCATGATGTTGGCGCTGATGCCCGCGGCGTACATGATGGCCAGGGAGATCAGGACCCCCAGGGGCAGGGTGACGATGGCCACCAGGGAACTGCGGAAGTGCAGCAGGAAGATGATGCAGATCAGAGCCACCACCACCATTTCTTCGATGAGCTTGTGGGTCAGATTTTCCACGGCCCGGTCGATCAGGTTGGCACGGTCATAGGCCGTGGTGATGATCACCCCCGGGGGCAGACCGGACTTGAGCTCGTCTAACTTCGCCTTGACCCCCTCGATGACCGACCGGGCATTCGCGCCGTAGCGGGCGATGACGATGCCGCCCACCACTTCGCCCTGGCCGTTGGCCTCGGTCAGGCCCCGGCGCAGCTCCGGCCCCAGGCGGACGATGCCGACGTCCTTGATCATGACGGGGGTGCCCTGTTTGTCGGCGCCCACCACGATATTTTGCACGTCCTGGATGCTCTTGATGTAGCCCAGTCCCCGGACCATATATTCCGTTTCGGCCCGCTCGATTACCCGCCCGCCCACGTCGTTGTTGGACCGCATGATGGCGTTCTTGACTTTGGCCAGGGGGATGCCGTAGGAGGCGAGGGTGTTGGGGTCCACCACCACCTGGTACTGCTTGACGAAGCCGCCCACACTGGCCACTTCCGAGACCCCGGAAACGGTCTGGAGCTGGTAGCGCAGGTACCAGTCCTGGATGCTGCGCAGTTGGGCCAGGTCATGTTGGCCGGTGGGGTCTTGCACCATATACTCAAAGACCCAGCCTACCCCGGTGGCGTCGGGTCCCAGGGCCGGGTTGACGTCTTTGGGGAGTTTGCCCCGGACGAAGTTAAGGTACTCCAGGACCCGGGTCCGGGCCCAGTAGATGTCGGTGCCGTCCTCAAAGATGATGTAGACCAGGGATTCCCCGAACATGGAGTAACCGCGCACCACCTTGGCCTGGGGCACAGCCAGCATGGCGGTGGTCAAGGGGTAGGTGACCTGGTCTTCCACCACCTGGGGGGCCTGGCCGGGATAGTCGGTTAAAATGATGACCTGGACGTCGGAGAGGTCGGGGATGGCGTCCACCGCCAGGTTGTAGGTAGCATACAGGGAGCCGGCGGTGACCAGGATGGTAACCAGCACCACCAGGAAGCGGTTCTTGGCAACGAAGTCGATGAGCCGGGCAATCATAGGTTACCTTTAATGCTTGTGCCCGGGGGGCATGGCGGCCGGGGGAGCCTCCTTCTGGCCTTCCATCTTCATTCCCGGCGATGTGGGAGCCGGGGCCGTTTGCCCCTTCTGCTTGCCTTCGGACTCCTGGCCCGGCATCATCAGCTGTACCGCCTCCCGGAAGCGGGATTCGGAATCCAGCATGAATTGGGCCGACACCACCACGTCTTCGCCGCCCTTGAGTCCGGAGAGCACCTCCCGCACCCCGTCATTGCCCAGCACCCCCAGCTTGACCTCCCGGGGCTCGAAACGGCCCTGGCCCAGGGCGATGAACACGTGCTGCTTGAGGCCGGTGTCGATCACCGCGTCGGCGGGCACCACCACGGCATTGTGGGCCACCGGAGACTCGATCTTCACCTGGGCGAACATCTCGGGCTTGAGTTTGAGCCCGGGGTTCGAGAAGCGGAGGCGGACTTTGGCAGTGCGGGTGGCTTCCTTGAGGTAGGGATAGACATAATCGATCTTGCCCGGGAAGGTCTCGCCGGGCAGGTAGTCCAGGGTCATGGTGACCGGCTGCCCCACCTTGATCCAGGGGAGTTCATACTGATAAATATCGGCGTCCACCCAGATGGTGGAAAGATCGGCCACTTCCAAAAGCGGCATGCCCGCCCGGGTATACATGCCCTGAGTGGCCATGCGCTTGGTGACGATGCCGTTGGCCGGGGAATAGAGGGTCAGGTGCTTCCTGACACGTCCGGTACGCTCCAGTTCGTTGATCTGCCCGGCGCTGATATCGAAATAGGAAAGGCGCCGGCGAGAGGCCCGGGCCAGGCGTTGGGCGCCCTCCGCCATCTCCTTCACCGGGCTGGTTTTCATGGCCTTGAGATTGCGCACCGCCAGGAGGTATTCTTCCTGGGCGGTCACCAGGTCAGGACTGTAAATGCTCAAAAGTGCCTGGCCTTTGCGCACCGGGTCGCCGGTGGCGTTGACGTAGAGGCGCTCCACCCAGCCGTCCACCTTGGTGGTGATGACCGACAGGTTGCGTTCATCGAAGGCCACCCGGCCCACGGCCAGGGTGAGCCGGGACAGGGGGCGCACTTCCACCTTGGCGGTGCGCACCCCCATGGACTGGACCGTGGTGGGCGAGATTGAGATGGCGCCCGGGGCTGCCGGTCCTCCTCCGGTGTCCTCATAAACCGGGACCAGGTCCATGCCGCAGGGGGCCTTGCCGGGTTTGTCCCGAACGTAGCCGGGGTCCATGGGCGACACCCAATACTTGATCTTGCGTTCGCCCTGGGCCGCGGGAGCCGGGGCCGCCTCCTCATAGACCGGCACCAGGTCCATGCCCATGGGGGATTTTCCCGGCTTATCCCGGATATAGCTGGGGTCCATGGGAGCTACCCAGTACTTGATCTTGCGCTCTTTGGCCGCCGCCGGGGCTGGGGCTGCCGGGGCCGTCGCCGCGGGGGCCTGGGGCCCATTCTGGTGGACCGGCACCAGGTCCATATTGCAAATGGGACATTTGCCGGGAGCTTTGGTGACGATTTGCGGATGCATGGGGCAGTGATAATATTGGGTTTTGTCTGCCGGCTTGGCGGCGGGGGCCACTGCGGGGCCCTTGGCGGGAGGCGGGCCTGAGGGCGGGGTGGCATAGACCGGCACCAGGGCGTTGCCTTCAGGGTCTTGGCCCGGGGCCGCCTTGATGAAATTGGGGTTCTTGGGCGAGACGTAGCAGAGGGCTTGCGGCTTTGGCGGGCCGAAGGGCAGGCTCACGACGCCGGAAAAGTATAATCCCGCCAGGATGCCCACCAGGACGATCAGCCCTAAAACGCCAGAGCCCACGTCGGGAGGAAGCACTCATGGTTTAGCTCCGGGGGGCCGGGGCAATTCCTGGCCCACCAGCCACTCCAATTCGGCCCAGTTTTCTTCAAAATCCTTGAGGAATTCCTGAAGGGCCAGTTCGGCGTTAAAAGCGGCGATCTGGTTCTGGTACATGCGGGCAAAGTCCAACATGCCCACGGAGTAGTCGGCCAGGGAGGCGGACGCGGCCTGTTGGGCCTGGGGGATGATGCCCCGGTCATAGAGGGTGATCTGCTGGTCCAGACGCTGTAGCTTGACGAAACGGTCCTTGATGGCCGCGCCCAGCCGGTCGTAAAAGGAGCGGTAAGCGTCCTGGGCCGCGCCCTTGCGCTCTATCTGCTCCCTGATCTTCGGCTCGATTTTAGAGGCCCGCCAGAGGGGGATGTCCACCATGAAGCTGGTGGTGAAAAAATCCGCCTGGTTCCGCTTCTGAGGCGGGTCCAGGTTTTCTCTCAAGCCGTACGCCAGTCCGATGTTGAAGTCGGGGTAGTAATCTTTGTGGGCCAGCTTCACCGCCTTTTCCTGTTTGTCGATGAGGGCCTTAAAGGCCTCTAACTGGGGCCGGTCCTTGGCCCGGGCCAGGAGGTCGGCCAGCTTGAGATTCATGGGCCGGGCCTTGAGGGCCTGGGGTCTGGGGATGGGGGTCTGGGGCGGCTGGGAGCGCAGGGCGTTGAGGTCGGCCACGAACGACTCCTGGCGCTGGCGCCACTGCAGCAGGCGGTTGAGGTAATTCCCCAGTTCCACCTGGGCCTGGAGGACATCCGGCTGCCGGGCCTGGCCCACGCTGTAGCGGGTTTCCGCCACCCGGACCACCTGGTCCCAGAACTGCTTATTGCGCTCGGTGATCTCGTAGCCGCTGTAGGTCAGGGCCAGGCTCCAGTACCGCTGGATCACCAGGGCCCGAATTTCGTTCAATTTATCCTGGTACACCAGGTCGTCGGAGCGGGCCTGCTCTTCGGCCACCTCGGACCGGAGGCGGCGCTTGCCGGGGAAGGGAATTTTTTGGGACAGGCTGAAGGCCTTCTGGGTCATGGGCTCCTGGGCAAAGCTCCAGGTGTCGGTGGGCAGGTTCAGAAGGCTGAAGCCGGCCTGGGGATTGTCCAGGGCCCCGGCGGGCCTGATGGTTTCCTGGGCTGCGGCTTTTAATTGGGACTTCTGCTTGATCTCGGGATTGGCCTTGAGGGACTCAGCGATGAGGGCCTGCAAATCCGGCGGCAGGCCGGCATTGGGCCCCTGGGCCCAGGCCTGGC